>NZ_JAUZVA010000006.1:0-392461 GCF_031844325.1 Curtobacterium sp. BRB10 | reverse complement strand
GCCCCCCCCCCCCCGCGCCTCCAGTCCGTGGTCACGACCAGGACGCGACCAGCGAGACGACGACGGGCCCCGCGCTGCTGTGTGCGCGGGGCCCGTCGTCGTGCGGGTGGTGCCTGGTGTCTAGCGGACGCTGACCGGGCTGTCGTCGGTCTGCTCGTAGAGGACGTAGCCCTCTTCGCCGTGGACGGCGGTGTCGATGCCGGCGACCTCGTCCTCGGTCTTGACGCGGAAGCCCATCGTCTTCTCGATCACGAACCCGATGACCAGGGCGAGCACGAACGAGTAGACGCCGACGGCGAGGGCCGCTGCGGCCTGCTTGCCGAGCTGCTCGAACGAGCCGGAGTAGATCAGTCCGGTGTCGTTGGCGAAGAAGCCGAGGAACAGCGTGCCGAAGATGCCGCCGACCAGGTGGACGCCGACCACGTCGAGCGAGTCGTCGAAGCCCAGGCGGTACTTCCAGTCGATGGCGAAGCAGCAGACGATGCCGGCGAGGAAGCCGAGCAGGATGCCCCAGCCCGGGGTCAGCGCGGCACAGGCCGGGGTGATCGCGACGAGGCCGGTGACGGCGCCCGATGCGGCACCGACCGAGGTGGCCTTGCCGTCCTTGAGCTTCTCGATGAGCAGCCAGCCGAGGATGGCGGCGGCCGGGGCGGCGAGGGTGTTCACCCAGGCGATCGCGGCGATGCCGTCAGCGGCGCCCTCGGAGCCGGCGTTGAAGCCGAACCAGCCGAACCACAGGATGGCGGCACCGAGCAGGACGAAGGGCGGGTTGTGCGGCTTGTGCGCACCCTTGGCGAAGCCGACGCGCTTGCCGAGCACGATCGCCAGGGCGAGACCCGCGGCACCGGCGTTGATGTGCACCGCGGTGCCACCGGCGAAGTCGATGACGCCCCACGTGGCGGCCCAGCCGGAGGTCAGGTTGAAGACCCACGAGGCGACCGGGAAGTAGACGACCGTGACCCACACGCCGGCGAAGACCATCCACGCGCCGAACTTGGCGCGGTCGGCGATGGCGCCGGAGATGAGCGCGACGGTGATGATCGCGAACGTCGCCTGGAACCCGACGAAGGCCATCGACGGGTACGCCGCCTGGATGTCCGAGGACTGTGCTTCCTCGAAGGCCTGGCCGAGGCCGATCTGGTTCCAGTCGATGCTGAAGAACCCGACCACGCCGGAGACCGCGGTGCCGTCGCCGTGGTTGGCGAAGGCGATCGCGTAGCCGTAGACCACCCAGAGCACGCTCACGAGCGCGATCGCACCGAACGACATCATCATCATGGAGATGACGGACTTGGCCTTCACCAGACCGCCGTAGAAGAAGGCCAGGCCGGGTGTCATGAACAACACCAGCGCAGCCATCACCAACACGAACGTCGTGTTGCCCTGATCAAGCATCTGCTCACCTCTCGATTGCACGAGCGGCTCTTGGACCGCCTCGGGTGTCACAGAGTCTGGCGAGGCGAGGTTTCACGAGGGAGCACGAACTGTTTCGCGGGTGTAACGCGACCGCGCCGTTTGTAAACGTCGTGTTTCCGCCGGCCCGATGTCCCCTGCGCGAGGGGCAGGAGACCGCCGTGGACAGATCCGTCTGACGGCGAAGGAGGCTCAGGCCCGGGTGAGCGCCACCACGCGGGACGCCGCGCGCAGGTACTTCTTGCGGTAGCCGCCCTCGAGCATCGCGTCGGGGTACACCTGGTCGAGCGGGGTCCCCGAGGCGACGATCCGCACCTGTGCGTCGTACAGGCGGTCCACCAGTGCGACCCAACGCAGCGCGTCGGTCTGGTCGGTGAACGCCCGGACGTCGGTGAGCCCGACGGCGTCGAGGTCCTCGACCAGGGCGACGTACTTCGACGGGTGCACGGAACCCAGGTGGGCGATCACCGCACCGAAGTCGTCGAGCGTCACGGTGCCGGACGGCAGCGCGGCCGGCACGTCGGACACGACCTGCGCCGACTCGTCCACGGCACGTCGGCGGTAGTCCAGGCCGTCGATGCGCATGGTGTCGAAGCGGTCCGACATGGCCTGGATCTCGCGCAGGAAGTCCTGCGCGGCGAAGCGACCCTCGCCCAGGGCTCCCGGGGGCGTGTTCGACGTGGCGGCGAAGCGGGTGCCGGTCTCGGTCAGCTCCTTGATGAGCCGGGTCATCACCATCGTGTCGCCCGGGTCGTCGAGCTCGAACTCGTCGATGCACACCAGTGCGGTGCCGCGGAGCAGGTCGACGGTCCCCTGGAACCCGAGGGCCCCCACGAGCGCGGTGTACTCGATGAACGTGCCGAACGTCTTCCGGCCGGTCGCCGCGTGGTAGGCGGCTGCGAGCAGGTGGGTCTTGCCGACACCGAACCCGCCGTCCAGGTACACACCGGACTTCGCCGCGGGTTCCGCCGACTGCTTGCGGCGCCCGAACAGCCCGCGCCGTGGGGCCTCGGCGGGGCCGGCGGCCACGAACGCGGCGACGGCATCGCGGACCGAGGCCTGCGAGTCGTAGTCCGGGTCCGGCCGGTACGAGTCGAACGACGCGTCCGTGAACTGCGGCGGGGGCACGAGCGCCGCAGCCATCTGCTGCGGGGTCACCTGGGGATCACGGTCGACGAGGTGAGCGGGCAATCGGGGAACCCTTCCGGGAAGCATGTCGTGGGGTGTCACGTTGCGGCAGGGGAACGGTACGTCCGCGTACCGTTGCCCACAGGCACCAACGCCCGATCCTAGTCCGGCGCCGGCAGCTCGCACCGGGCACCACGCTCGCCCCGCACCACGCTCCCCCGCACCCCTGGAGGTACCCCCGATGACCGCACCGGTCGACCCGTCCGAGAAGTTCGCCGCCTACGCGCACCCGGAGCGCCTCGTCTCCACCGGTTGGCTGCAGGAGCAACTCGACGCCGGTGCCGGCGCGCCCGACCTGGTGGTCGTCGAGTCCGACGAGGACGTCCTGCTCTACGAGACGGGGCACATCCCGGGAGCCGTGAAGGTCGACTGGCACACCGACCTCAACGATCCGGTGCAGCGCGACTACATCGACGGTGCCGCGTTCGCCGAGCTCCTCGGCGGCAAGGGCATCGGCCGCGACACCACCGTCGTGATCTACGGCGACAAGAACAACTGGTGGGCCGCGTACGCACTCTGGGTGTTCACCCTGTTCGGCCACGAGGACGTCCGCCTGCTCGACGGCGGTCGCGGCAAGTGGATCGCCGAGGACCGCGCCCTGACCACCGACGAGACCCCGGTCACGGCGGTCGACTACCCCGTCGTCGAGCGCCACGACGAGACCGTCCGTGCCTTCAAGGACGACGTCCTCGCGCACCTCGGCAAGCCGCTCATCGACGTCCGCAGCGCCCCGGAGTACAGCGGGGAGCGCACGACGGCGCCCGACTACCCGGAAGAGGGCGCGCTGCGCGGCGGCCACGTCCCCACGGCCGTGAACATCCCCTGGGCGACGGCCGCAGCCGCCGACGGCACGTTCAAGTCGCGGGACGAGCTCGACGCCGTCTACCGCGACGGCGCCGGCATCGGTGACGCCGACGAGGTCATCGCCTACTGCCGCATCGGTGAGCGCTCGAGCCACACCTGGTTCGTCCTGCAGCACCTGCTCGGCTACGACAACGTCCGCAACTACGACGGCTCGTGGACCGAGTGGGGCAGCGCCGTCCGCGTCCCCATCGTGCAGGGATCCGAGCCGGGTACTGTTCCGAACCGATGAACGCCAGCACCGACGCACCACTCCCCGCCACCCTCGCCGAGATCCGCGACGACTTCCTCGCCCTCGGGCAGAAGGACCGCCTGCAGCTCCTGCTCGAGTTCTCGAACGAGCTACCCGCGCTGCCCGAACGCCTGCAGGGGCACGAGGACGAGCTCGAACGCGTCGAGGAGTGCCAGTCCCCCGTCTTCATCAGGGTGACGGTGGGCGAGGACGGCGACGCCCCGGACGTCGTCCGCATGCACGCCACCGCCCCGCGCGAGGCGCCGACCACGCGCGGCTTCGCCTCGATCCTGGCGCAGGGACTGTCCGGCCTGACCGTCGAGCAGGTGCTCGCCGTCCCGACGGACTACCCGTTGACCATCGGCCTGTCCGAAGCGGTCAGCCCGCTGCGGATCCGCGGCATGGTGGGCATGCTCGGTCGCGTGCAGCGGCAGGTGCAGGCGGCGGTCGCGTAGACGCGACCCGGTGACGGACGGGAGGCCCGTGGCGACACCGCCACGGGCCTCCCGTCCGTCACGCCGTCGGTACGCAGGCCGTCCTCTGGTACCTCACGCTCGCGCCGTGACAGGATGAGGCCGTCCTGCGGTGGGAGTACGACGCGGCCGGGCGCGAATCCGCGCAGTACGCCGGCGATCGGCTGATCGGCCGCGATGCGCGTGCTCGCACGGTGACGATCACCGACAGGACCCGTCCCGACTCCCCCGCCACCCACGTCCTCGAGTTCAGCCGACTGGGCCAGCTCGTCCGCCGTGCCACCGGCGCGCGCGAGATCCGGTGGACCCACGATGCCGACGGACTCCGCACCTCGGTGCAGTCCCCCGACGGGTCCACGACCCGCTACGAGCACGACGCCACCGGACGGGTCGTCCGCGTCGACCACTCGGCCTTCGGCGAGGTCCGGTACGAGCACGACGCGGCGGGGCGGCTCCTGCAGGCCCGCGCCGGCGATCAGCTGCAGACCTGGGAGTACGCGAACGGACACGTGGTCCGGCACGCGCGCATCGACGCGGACGGCACGAACGCCAGCACGATCGAACGCGATGCCGACGGGCGCATCACCCGGGTCGACGGACCCGGTGGGAGCACCACCTACGAGCACGACGATGCCGCGCAGCTGGTGGCGTCCGTCCAGGAAGCCCGTCGCACGGACTGGGTCTACGACGTCGCTGGCCGTCTGGCCGAGGAACGGACGGACTCCGGGGCCCGACGGTTCTCGACGACGCCGCCGGACAGCTGACCAGGGTCGACGCTCCGGACGGGGCGCCCGAGGCGGAGTACGCCTACGACGGCGCAGGTCGACGGGTCCAGACGGTCCGAACGGACGGCGTCGCGACCACGTACCGCTGGACCCCGCAGGGTCGCCTCATCGGGGTGGCGGAGACCACGGCGGCAGCCAGCACCACGACCGACCTGCACGTCGACGCCCTCGGGGAACTCGCCGAGGTCGACGGCGTCCCGATCGACTGGGACACCGCCGCGTTCGCACCGACGCTCCTGGCCGTCGGTGACGAGCCGGTGCTCCGCGCTCCCGGCGGCCTCATCGGGGTGGACGACCGCTGGATCGCCAGCGGTCGGCGCACCACGAGAGCAGCCGACGACGCCGACCCGTGGCAGACGCTCGTCGACCTTGGCGGCTCCGGCCTGCCCGGCGGCATCGCACTCGGCGCCGACGGTTCGCTGCAGGTCGCCGGCCTCGAGTGGATGGGGGCGCGTGCCTACGACCCGTCGTCGCGCGGCTTCCTGTCGGTCGACCCGGTCAGCGCGCCAGCAGGAGCAGCCTGGGCCGGCAACCCGTACTCGTTCGCCGGCAACGACCCGCTGCACGCGATCGACCCGCTCGGCCTCGCGCCGATCACCGACGCGGAGCTCGAGGCCTACGCGGCGGTGCAGCAGGGGCCGCTCGCCCGTGCCGCAGCCGCGACCGGTGACTGGTTCGCAGACAACTGGGAGTACGTCGCCGGTGGCGCGATGGTCGTCGCCGGCGGTGTGCTCGTCGCCACCGGCGTCGGCGGTCCGGTCGGCATGATGCTCATCGGTGCCGGTGCCGACACCATCATCCAGAAGGCCACCACCGGCGAGGTCAACTGGGGGCAGGTCGCCGTCAGCGGGGCGTTCGGCGCTGCCGGCGGTGGTGCCAGGGCCCTGATCGGCAAGCAGCTGGTCAAGAACGCAGCAGAAGGTGCGGCCGAGAACGTCGCCAACTACGCGGTGAGTGGCCAGCCCGTGACCCCCGGTGGTCTGCTCCGGAACGCGGCCGAAGGTGCCGCGACGTCGGCGGCCACCGGCGGCACGATGTCGAAGGTGAACCTGCCGACGTCCGTGAACAAGCTCGGGGACGAACTTCCCAAGCCGCCCGGGCACGTGTACCTCCGCGAGCACTCTCTCGGTGACGAGAAGCCTTACGTTGGTCAAGCCATCAATGATGATCGCTACAAGACGAGAAGATCCGAACACAGGAGAGCGAATCCAGAGGCCGAGTACGAGTTCCGCCAACTCGATCGTGGGTACCCTGGTGAGGATCTTGATCGCCGCGAGGAGTACTACATTCGGATGCACGGCGGACCGACGAACAAAAGCAACCCGGATGGCGGTCTTGCCAACAAGCGGCATCAGATGAACCAACAGCGCTATGATAACGCAGGGGGTGATTTCGAATGACACCGAAGCGCCGCAAGGCGAACATTCGACCCGGTGACGTTTTTACTGTCCCGGTGACAGACGGAAGCTCGTACGTCGGCCAAGTGTTGACGACCGACGGTGACGAACTGTTCATCGTGATCTTCGACTTCCCGATCAGCGACAGCGTGGATCTGACCGACGTATCAGACGCCCTTGTCGCGGAACCGCTCGTTGCGAGCTGGACCCACGACGAGCGCTTCCGACCGGACGCCTGGAGTGTGATCGGTCAGGCCCCAGCTGATACTCAACGACTCCTGCCTGCTTTCACCTGGGGGCTGCCAGCGACGGGTGGAGTACGCGTGACGAACTTTTCAGGTTCGCGAACCCGCATGGCTTCCGCAGAGGAAGCCGCCCGCATCCCCCAGAAGACGCTACGGTCTCCCGCGCTGATCGAACGATTCCTCCGAGCGAATGCAGGCGTCGATCCTTGGCTCGATGTGCTCGAAAAAGTTCGTTACCATCCCACTCCCTCGTCCGCTGAACTGTTCCCGGAATGATGCGAAGAACTTCTCGGCAGCTTTATTCGACGGGCGGAAAACACACTCACAGTAAGACCGCTCTGCCTCTCTTCTAGCTGAATCGGATCCGATGCTGCGACTTTTTACCCATGAATCCAAGCAGGGCGAGACCGAATGGTTCGACCTCGCCGACGTTGTGGCCTCCCTCCATCTGCCCGAGCTTTCATGGACGGCTGAGGACATATTCGTCAACGTATCGACAGATCCCGGACTGGACGTCGCGGAACTGGAGCAAGTGTCTAGCGCGCCCCACTTGCCAAATCCGGTACTCGACAGTGCCTCGTTCGCGCGACTCGCCGAAGCCACACATCAGTTCATCGAGGGCGAATTTGTCGGATTCCACCCATCCGATGTCGGTGTGATCAACAAAGCAGCCATCCGCCTCGACATGAGTGACGGGTCGTTGTGGACGATCATCATCGACACAGATCGGGTCGGAATTCGGGATGAATTTGCCCGGGTGTTCGGGTCGGGATTGCGAGTGCCGGCGATGACCACCCGCATCGCGCGGTCGCAAGCCAGGAGCGCGAAGAGCCCGGATGGCCGATCAGGTCGAAACGTGCATTCCTGAGCCCCCTGGTGCACGCGATGATGGCTCCCCATCCGTGAAGAGCATCACCCGTCAGGCTCGTGCTCAGCCAATCGAAGTTTGGGACGATGCGCCCCGCGATCGCACTTGCGACGTGTGCAACCGAATCCTGAGAGGACGACGGTGAGTTCACAGCAACAGATTCACCCAGTTGCGGTCGGTGATGTCTTCACCGTGCCGCTCGATGACGGGAAGGTGGCGCTCGGAAAGGTGATCGGCAGGTACACGAAGGCGCTCTACGTCACCATCTTCGACCTCGTGGTGCCCGTGAGCCCAGTACACGGCCTCCGCATCAGCGAGGTGACGGCAGCGGCTCCCTTTCTCGCGCGGATGACGTTCGATGCGCGATTCCGACCGCGCATGTGGCAGATCGTGGGGAACAGCGTTCCCGATCAACGCCGGTTCCTGCCCGCGTTCAGCCACGGATCAGAGGACTACGACGGGGTGCACGTCACGAACTTCGAAGGGTCGAGGATGCGGAGGCCGACGGCTGACGAGGCCCGCCGCGTTCCACATCTGACCATCGACTCCCCGATGGTCTTGGAGAAAGCGGTTCGTGCCCACCACGGCTTGGAACCGTGGCTGGCGGTGTACGACGACCTCCGGTACCGCTCGACGCCGACGTCATTGGAACTCTTCGGAGAACCGCGATCTGCTCGAGCAGACTCATCGAAGGCAGCTCCTGAACGGCAATCCGCACGAGGGGACGATCGTGGTCGCTGACACGGTGATGCCCGGGGTCGAGACGGCCGTCGAAGGCGCGCACTCGCTCGGCTTCATCGGCGTCGACTTCCGGCTCGAGCTGCGCTTCACCGACGGTTCCGGCGTGCAGCTCGAATCTGCGTTCACCGTCACGGACCGATCCGGGGGCAGCGTGGTCGTCGATCCGGAGCGGAAGGACTCGCTGCTCCCCATCCTGCGGCTGTTCGGCACAGAACTCGTTCGGCGATCCGTCGAGGGCGACACGCTCACGCTGGTCTTCGCTGAAGGAGCGACCCTCGTCGCTGGTCCGGACGCCGAGTTCGAGTCCTGGCACGTCTCGGAGCCGAAGGGTCGCCCG
This sequence comes from Curtobacterium sp. BRB10, assembly GCF_031844325.1. Lineage (NCBI taxonomy): Bacteria > Bacillati > Actinomycetota > Actinomycetes > Micrococcales > Microbacteriaceae > Curtobacterium > Curtobacterium sp. BRB10. The sequence continues at coordinate 383,921 of NZ_JAUZVA010000006.1, read as the reverse complement.
GTTCGTGTCGATCCGCCGACCGGAAGGACGAGCACAGGTACGGAAGGAGATCGAGGATGAGCGGCGTTCCGCGCCAACCCTTCGCGCTGGACATCGCCGGCGACACCGTCGACTTCATCGGCCTCGAATCCGACGTGACGATCCGCTTCTCGAACGGTGCGTCGCTCCGGTTCGAGACCGACTTCGCGCTGACCGGCTCTGACGGGGAGCACGAGTTCCTCGATCCCGGTGACAAACCGTCCCTGCTCGGCCTCCTCGCGCTGCACACCGAGGTCGTGTCGGACGGTGCAGTGACGGGCGGGCGGATCGCCATTCGGTTCGCCTCGGGTGCGTTGCTCGAGGGCTGGCCGAACCGCCGAGGTCCGTCCTGGCACTACAGCGAACCGGGGCGCGCACGGGTCGACATCGACGCCCTGCCCGACGGCGACGTGCAGTACCGACACAGCCCGTCGTCCGCGGAGGTCCGACGGTGACAAGCGCTCCCCCGCACATCTCGATCGGTCATCTCCGAGCGGTCACCAACGATCCGACCGTGGAGCTCCCGGACCGTGTCGTCGACATCCTCGCCGCTGTCGGTCCGGACACCAATGTGCTCGTCTACGACGTGTCCGCACGGTCGTTCGCAGCGGTCATCCGGCGGACCTACTCGAAGAAGCAACCGAACCTCGTACCGTTCATCGACCCGCTCGAAGCCCTCGGGGACGAACTCGTCCTGATCTGCCAGGTCGAGCACGGCGATGAACTCGTGACGGTCGTGTTGCGTGCGAGGGACCGAACGCTCGTGGCGGCCACGGCGATCGACCGATCCGTGGGTCTCGTCCACATCACCGTCCAGGAACTGTGCTCGCGGCTCCGCGCATCGGACGCTCCGGGGGCGGGACTGGCGCTCGAGGTGGTATCGCAGTGTCCGGCCGACGAACGGGTCCGCATCTTCGAACAGGGCGCGCTGTCGACAGCACGGACCTTCCTGACGAAGTACACGATGGCCGCCGAAAAGGGCTTCGACGTGCGCGGACTCGACGGGTTCGCCCGTGCGCTCGTGCCGCTCGGCGACGAGCAGCTGGGGCTCTGCATCGTGCAGGCTGACACCTCGGTCGGAATAACGGCGTTCGCGCCCGGCAGGACTGACGTCCTCGCTGCCATGAGCGTGGGCGGGCTCTCGCCGGGTCCACGCCCGACACAGGAGACCGGATGACCTCCGACCTGACGCACGGCCCAGCGCAGCCGCGCCGACCGGCGACTCGTCTCGAGGAGTTCGGGCCGCGACAGCAGCCGACGCTCTAGATGCTCGCTTCGTAGCCGTCCCACTGCGCGCCGGGCGTCTCGGCGGTGATGCTCGCGAAGAACTGCACCGCCTCACCCAGTCGGGCGTCGTCGACGAGCACGTTCTGCTGATCGGCGGCGACGTACCACTCCGCACCCGACGGCTTGACTGCGACGTTCCACCCGGCGGCGGCGATCTGATCGGAGGCTGCCCTGGCGGTGCCTTCGTCCGGGAAGTACACGAAGTGCACCCAGTCACGCGGCTCCGACAGGTCGCCGCCCCGCAGCACGATCTGCTGCAGCACGGGGTTCGTCGGCAACGAGGGCACCGGCTCGGGGCGGTTGCGGAACGGCCACATGGTTCGAGTCTCGCAGACGGCATCATGGACGGACGGGAGGCGCGGTGACAGCTGGCACCGCGCCTCCCGTCCGTCTGCTCTTGCGTCTACCGCAGCCTGGCCGCCCGCGACGCTGGACCACCTCGGTGAGCCACGCGAGGATCCGGGCGTCGTGTCTCCGGCGGAGATGCCCAGGCGACCGGTGCCTCGTGGTCGCCGTCCTACCCTGTTGCAAACCACCGCGACGTCGCAGGACTACCGTCAGCGAAGACCGCGCCCGATCACCGCGTGGGATCGGGGCAGTTCCTGCTCGAAGGAACGTCGCGCGGCCCCTCCCGAACGGCATCGAGAAGGGAGCGACCCAGCTCGGTCGCGTCAGCGGCGTCAACCCGGAGTTCTGACATGCAAGAAGTCTTCTTCCTCTCGTCCATGGACAGCAAGCGGTTCTCGTCCGTCTTCCGGTGCGAAGTGGAACGACCGATCGAGCTCACGAACGGTCACCATGCGCTGATGGTCAGCTGCGATCCGCCGCTGAACGGTCAGGAGCTCGGCCACCCGCTGGGTGTCGGGGAGCTGTTGCTCTGGAGTCGCTTCGAGGACGAAGACCTCTGGACCTTCCCCACATTCCCGCACTTCGTGCAGATCTGTCTCCCTGACGTCGATCCGCCTGTCCGTGCCATGCCTCCGAGCATTGCATGTGGCGAGATCTACAAGACCGAAGCAGATGCGTACGCCCACGAGATGAGCGCTCGTCCGCGCTCTTCGACGAAGTGATCGATCCGTGAGAGCGAGCGGATGAAGACCGTGACGTTCCGGCCGGACCACCCCCTTCGTGAGCAGGAATGGTCGAGCGCGTGATCGCGACCCGACCATTTCTGCTCACGATGCGACCGAACGGACGCAACGACGGACGGGAGGCGCGGTGCCAGCTGGCACCGCGCCTCCCGTCCGCCCTTCGGTCGCGTCTACCGCGCGCTGGCCGCCCCGCGCCGCTGGACCACCTCGGTGAGCCACGCGAGGATGCGGGCGTCGAACCAGTCGGCGTCGTGGTTCCAGAGCTTGGTGTGTCGGGCCGTGGTCTGCACCTCGAGCCGGACCAGGTCGGGTCGGGCGCGGGCCAGGTCGTGCGACGCGGAGGACGGCACGAACCCGTCGTCGTCGCTGTGCAGCAGCAGGATCGGCACCGTCAGCTCGGCGGACCGGGTGACCATGTCGAGCTCCCGCAGGTCCACCGGCTGCTGCAGGCCGGCGAGGCGGTGCAGCACCGGGGTGCGGAGCAGCCGCTGGGCGACCTTGCGGACCGGACGCGGCAGGCGCAGGAGCTGGCTCTGCGACTTCAGGACGGCGTGCCAGTCGACGACGGGTGACTCGAGCACGACGCCGTCGACCAGGCCGGCGAAGCGCGAGCGGAGCAGGGTCTGCAGCACGACGGCGCCGCCCATCGACCAGCCCATCAGCACGACGCTCTGGGCGTCCTGCGCGGTGAGCCAGCGGAGCACGGAGTCGACGTCCTCCCACTCGGTACTGCCGAGGCCGTAGCGGCCGTCGACGCTCGGCGGGGCGACGCCGTCGTTCCGCCACGAAGCGAGGACGACCGAGTAGCCGGCGGCGCGGAAGACCGGGACGGCGCGGATGGTCTCGGCGCGCGTGACGCCACGGCCGTGCACCAGGACGGCCCACGGCGCTGCCGGGTCGTCGGCGCGGACGACCCAGGCGGGGGCGGGACCGTTCGGGGTGGGGATGTCGACGTCCTCCACGGGCACGTCGAGCTCGCCGGGCGTCAGGTAGAACCAGCCGCCCCAGCGACCGCGGCGGGCGGCCGTCGCGTCGCCGGCGTCGATCGCGATGATGCGGCGCGTGACGGTGGTCTCGGTCGTGCCGAGCACCTCGCCGACGCGCATGTGGCCGGTGCCGCCGCCGAACCAGAGCGAGTAGCGGCCCTGCAGCTCGGTGTCGGCCGTGCGTTCGATCGTGACGGTCTTCCGGACGGGGTCGACGGCGTGGATCGGGACGCGTTCGTTGCGCTTGCGGTCGGGGGTGACGACGGCACGGGCGACGGCGGCGACGAAGCCACCGATGACGGCCGTCCCCACCGCGGCAGCTGCCAGGCCGGCGCCGAGTGCGATGAACCCGGCCGATCGAGCGGTCTCCTGGACGACGTCCTCGGCGGGTCGCGCGGATCGGGACATGGCCCGGAGCCTAGTCTGCATGTGTGTCCGAATCCCGAGAGCCCGACGCCTTCGCGCGGCTCCGCGCGTTCGTGTCCGGCGGCAGCGGCCGCGCCGAGACCACCGTCACCGAGATCCCCTCGCCGACCCGGATCGCACCGTTCTCGATCGCCCTGGCGGCGGACGTGTCCGGCACCGCGCACGGCGTCGAGTCGGACCTGGGCACCGGCCGGTTCATCGCCCTGTACGACCCGGAAGAGCCCGAGGGCTGGGGCGGCGCGTTCCGTGTCGTCTCCTTCGCGCAGGCGCCGCTCGAGCCTGAGATCGGCGTCGACGAGTTCGTCGCCGACGTCACCTGGAGCTGGCTCGTCGACGCGCTCGAGTCACACGGTGCGACGTACGACCACGCCTCGGGCACGGCCACCAAGATCATCTCGCGCGGCTACGGCGACCTCGCCGCACAGGGCGACGGCGCCCAGCTGGAACTCCGCGCGTCGTGGACACCACGCGGCGACGACCTCACCGCACACGTCCGGGCCTGGCAGGACATCGTCGCCATGCTCGCCGGTCTGCCTCCCGCATCGGACGGCGTGACCCTGCTGGCCCCGAGGAGGCTCGCCAAGTGACCGACCCCGCTCCCCAGGACGCCGCCGGCCCCGCTGCCGGCTCGGCCGCTCCAGCTGCCGGCTCGGCCGCTCCGGCCGCCGCTGCCGGCCCCGCCTTCGAGGCCTCGCACGATGCCGTCAAGGTCATCGACACGCGTGAGGACTACCTCGAGGCAGTCGCCGCCATCGCCGCCGGCCACGGCCCCGTCGCAGTCGACGCCGAACGAGCCAGCGGCTACCGCTACTCGCAGCGCGCGTACCTGATCCAGGTGTTCCGCCGCGGTGCCGGTGCCTTCCTGTTCGACCCGATCCCGATCGGCGACTTCTCGGAGCTGCAGGCCGCCATCGTCGACGAGGAGTGGCTGTTCCACGCCGCCTCGCAGGACCTGCCGTGCCTGCAGGAGGTCGGCCTCGTCCCCACGCGCATCTTCGACACCGAGCTCGGCGCCCGGATCGCCGGGTTCCCGCGCGTCGGCCTCGGCGCCGTCGTCGAGCAACTGCTCGGCATCACCCTCGCGAAGGCGCACTCGGCGGCCGACTGGTCGACCCGACCGCTGCCGCAGTCGTGGCTCATCTACGCCTCGCTCGACGTCGAGCTGCTGCCCGACCTCCGCGACGCCCTTGCCGAGAAGCTCGACGAGGCCGGCAAGACCCGGATCGCCCAGGAGGAGTTCGACGCGGTCCTGCACCGCGCGCCGAAGCCCGCCCGAGCCGAGCCCTGGCGTCGACTGTCCGGCATGCACGCGCTCCGTGGGGCGCGAGCCCTGGCGATCGCCCGGTCGCTCTGGCTCGCTCGTGACGAGTACGCCCGACAGGCGGACATCGCCCCCGGGCGCACCATCCCCGACGCCGCCATCGTCGCCGCGGCCGCCGCCGCACCCGAGTCCCGCGCCGAACTCGGTGCGCTGAAGGCCTTCACGGGTCGCGCCAGCCGTTCCGAGCTCGACCGCTGGTGGGCCGCCGTCGAGGAAGGTCGCACCACCGACGACCTCCCCCGTCTGCGCGGTGCCGGCGAGGCGACGCTGCCCCCGCCCCGCGCCTGGGCGGACCGCAACCCGGCGGCCGACCGCCGGTACAAGGCCGCACGTGCCGCGGTGACGAAGCGTGCCGAGGAGCTCGACATCCCGCTCGAGAACCTGCTCACACCGGAGACGCTCCGGCTCGTGTCGTGGGCCCCGCCGTCGCCGCCGTCGACCGAGCTGGTCGGAGCCGCCCTCGCCGAGCACGACGCCCGTCCGTGGCAGGTCGAGGAACTCGCGTCGATCATCGCGTCGGCCTTTGTCGCTGCCGCACAGCGGCCCGCAGCGACGAACGACGACGAGTCGTAGGAACCACCCAACCGGCATGCGGCCGCCCAGGCTGGGGGCATAGCGTCGGGAGGGTCGCCGGGCGAGGCCCGGCCAGGCCGGAGCGACCTGCGTTCCGGCCCGATCGATGAGGATCTGGGAGGCCCGGATTGCCAAAGGCATCAGACGTCGTGTTCGTGGACGGCGTTCGCACACCGTTCGGACGAGCCGGCGAGAAGGGGGTGTTCTGGAAGACCCGGTCCGACGACCTCGCGGTGCACGCGATGCGCGGCCTGCTCGACCGGAACACCTTCGACACAGCAGCGGTGGACGACGTCGCCGTCGCGGCGACCACGCAGCAGGGTGACCAGGGGCTGACGCTCGGGCGCACGGTCGGCATGCTCGCGGGTCTGCCGAAGTCGGTGCCCGGCTACGCGATCGACCGGATGTGTGCCGGTGCCATGACGAGCGTCACGACGCTCGCCGGCGCCATCGCCTTCGGCGCCGCGGACATCGCGATCGCCGGTGGTGTCGAGCACATGGGTCGGCACCCGATGGGCTTCAACGCCGACCCGAACCCGCGTTTCGTCGCGGAGCGCATGGTCTCGAGCGACGCCCTCGTCATGGGCGCCACCGCCGAACGCCTGCACGACCGCTTCCCCGCGATCACGAAGGACCGCACGGACGCCTACGCCGTCCAGTCCCAGCAGCGCTACGCCGCCGCTTGGGCGAACGGCAAGCTGCAGCCGGACGTCATCCCGGTCGAGGTCAACAAGGGCGACGGCTGGGACATCGTTTCGGCGGACGAGCCGCCGCGTCCGGGCACCACACTGGAGGCCCTGGCCGCGTTGAAGACGCCCTTCCGGCCCCACGGACGGGTCACCGCCGGCAACGCCGCGGGCCTGAACGACGGCGCCACCATGAGTCTGCTCGCGTCCGAGGACGGTGCGAAGCAGCACGGACTGTCGACGAAGATGCGCATGGTCTCGTTCGCCTTCGCCGGCGTCGAGCCCGAGGTCATGGGCGTCGGGCCGGTCCCCGCGACCGACAAGGCCCTGGCGAAAGCCGGCCTGTCGATCGAGGACATCGGCCTGTTCGAGATCAACGAGGCGTTCGCCGTCCAGGTGCTCGCGTTCCTCGACAACTACGGCATCGCCCAGGACTCCCCGGACGTGAACGCATGGGGCGGCGCGATCGCCGTCGGCCACCCGCTCGCGTCGAGTGGTGTCCGGCTGATGAACCAGCTCGCCGCACAGTTCGCCGAGCGACCGGACGTCAAGTACGGCATCACCACGATGTGCATCGGGCTCGGCCAGGGCGGCACCGTCATCTGGGAGAACCCGAACCACAGCAAGTCGGCCGAGCGTTCGGCTCGGAAGGGGGCGTGACCATGACCATCGTCGACAACGACCGACTGGCCGAACTCAGCGAGGACGAGGTCGTCACGCACTCGTTCGTCAAGCACGTCACGATGCCCTCGGGCGGCACGCTGGCGCTCATCACGCTCGACAACGGCAAGGACTACAAGCGGCCGAACACCCTCGGGCCGCGGACGCTCCGTGAGCTGTCCGGCGTGCTCGACACCCTGAAGACCGAGGCCGCCGCCGGCACGATCCAGGGCGTCGCGATCACCGGCAAGGAGTACTGCTTCGCCGCGGGGGCCGACCTGTCCCAGGCAGCGGCGGTCCCGTCGCGCGAGGCCGCCCACGACCTGGCCGCCCTCGGGCACGCCACGCTCCGCAAGTTCTCGGACCTGGGAGTGCCCTCGTTCGCGTTCGTGAACACCCTGGCGCTCGGCGGTGGGCTCGAGATCGCGCTGCACTGCACGTACCGGGCGTTCTCGTCCGCGGCGCAGGGCATCGGCCTGCCCGAGGTGTTCCTCGGCATCATCCCCGGCTGGGGCGGCGCGACGCTGCTCCCCCGCCTGATCGGTCCGGAGCGCGCGCTCCGCGTCATCGTCGAGAACCCGCTCAAGAACAACCGCCTGATGGACGGTCCGGCCGCGGTCGAGATCGGCATCGGTGACGTGCTCGTCCCGTCCGTCACGTTCCTGCCCTCGTCCGTGGCGTGGGCGGACCGCGTGATCAGCGGAACGACCAAGGTGGTGCGCAAGAACGAACCGGGCATGCTCGAGAAGGCCGCCTGGGGCACCGTCGTCAAGGTCGCCCGCGGGCAGGTCGCCTCGAAGATCGGCACCGTGCCGAAGTCGCCGTTCCGGGCGCTCGACCTCGTCGCCGCCGCCAAGTCGGGTTCGCTCGACGAGCGCTTCGCCGACGAGGACGAGGCCCTCGCCGACCTCATCTCGGGCGACCAGTTCGCGGCCTCGATGTACGCCTTCGACCTCGTGCAGAAGCGTGCGAAGAAGCCCGTCGGCGCTCCCGAGGGTGTCGAACCGAAGAAGATCACGAAGGTCGGCGTCCTCGGAGCCGGGCTGATGGCGTCGCAGTTCGCGCTGCTGTTCGCCCGACGTCTGGGCGTCCCCGTCGTCATCACCGACGTCGACCAGTCCCGAGTCGACGCCGGCGTCGAGCGGATCCGCGGCGAGGTCGCGAAGCTGCTCGACAAGGGCCGGGTCTCCCCCGACGACGCGAACCGCATCACCGCGCTCGTCAGCGGGTCGGTGTCCTACGACGCCTTCGCCGACGCCGACTGGGTCATCGAGGCCGTCTTCGAGGAGATGACCGTCAAGCAGGAGGTCCTCCGGAAGATCGAGCAGGTCATCGCACCGGACGCCATCCTCGCCACGAACACGTCGTCCCTCTCCGTCGACGAGATGGCGTCGGTCCTGACGAACCCGGAGCGGCTCGTCGGCTTCCACTTCTTCAACCCGGTCGCGGTCATGCCGCTGCTCGAGGTGGTGCGCGCGGCGAAGACCTCGGACGAGGCCCTCGTCACCGCCCTCGCCGTCGCGAAGACCCTGAAGAAGACCGCGATCATCACCGCAGACCAGCCGGGCTTCGTCGTCAACCGGGTGCTCGCCCGGGTGCTCGGCGAGGCGATGCGCGGCGTCGAAGAGGGCACCTCGTTCGACACCGTCGCCCAGGGTGCCGCGCCCCTCGGCCTGCCGATGTCGCCGTTCGAGCTGCTCGAACTCGTCGGCCTGCCCGTCGGCGCGCACGTGCTCGACTCGCACCACGCGGCCTGGCCCGAGCGCTTCTACCCGGGCGACGGCCTGAAGAAGATCGCCGAGCACGGGACGATCCTGACCCGCGACAAGAAGGGCAACGCGACCGGGTACGACCCCGCCGCCGTGAAGCTCGTCGCGCCGTCCAAGAAGGACGCGAAGCCGGTGGACGCCGCGGAGATGCAGCGCCGGTTCGAGGACGCCCTGGCCGACGAGCTGCACCGCATGCTCGAGGACCAGGTCGTCGAGCACGTCGAGGAGATCGACCTCGGGCTCATCCTCGGTGCCGGCTACCCGTTCCAGGCCGGTGGGATCAGCCCGTACCTCGACCGCTCCGGGGCCTCAGAGCGTGTCTTCGGCGGCACGTTCCACGACCCGCGGATCGTGGGGCCGGCTTCCCGCTAGAGCCCAGTACGCAGAACACCGGTGTTCGCGCACCGAACACCCGCAAACCGCGGAGTGGAGCGCGAACACCGGTGTTTTGCTGTCCGGGCCCGGGCCGGCCCGGGCCGCGCGGTCAGCGGTCGGACGCCGCCGACTCGCGGGACCGCGCGGGCTTCGCCTGCGGCAGCTTCGTCCCGACGACCTGGTCGATGACGTCGCGGGCGATGGCCTGCGCCGTCAGCCCCGCGTCGGCGAGGATCTGCGACCGGGTCGCGTGGTCGATGAACGCGTCGGGCAGCCCGAGCTCGTTCACCCCGGTGTCGACCCCGGCAGCGCGCAGGTCCTGCCGCAGGCGGGTCCCGACGCCGCCGACCCGCACGCCGTCCTCGATGGTGATCACCAGTCGGTGCGTCCGCGACAGCTCGATGAGCGAGGACGGGATCGGCACCACCCAGCGCGGGTCCACGACGGTGACCCCGATGCCCTGCGCCTCGAGCAGCGCAGCGGCCTCGAGCGCGGTCGGCACCATCGACCCGACGGCCACCAGCAACACGTCCTCGACGGCGTCGGCGGCTTCGTGCAGGACGTCCACTCCGTCGGACAGCCGGCGCACCGCGGGGATGTCCGGCCCGACCTGGCCCTTCGACCACCGCAGCACGGTGGGGGCGTCGTCGACGGCGATCGCCTCGCGGAACTCCTCGCGCAGGGTCGCGGCATCACGAGGCGCCGCGATCTGGATCCCCGGCACGACCTGCAGCAGTGCGAGGTCCCACATGCCGTGGTGCGAGGGGCCGTCCGGACCGGTGATCCCGGCCCGGTCGAGCACGAACGTCACGCCGGCCCGGTGCAGGGCGACGTCCATCAGCACCTGGTCGAACGCACGGTTCAGGAACGTCGCGTAGAGCGCCACGACCGGATGCAGTCCCCCGTACGCCAGGCCCGCGGCGGTCGTCACGGCGTGCTGCTCGGCGATCCCGACGTCGTAGACCCGGTCGGGGTGCTGCTCCTGGAACAGGTGCAGTCCCGTAGGCCGGAGCATCGCCGCCGTGATGGCGACGATCCGCGGGTCCGCATCACCGGCCTCGGCCAGGGACGATGCGAACACCGACGTCCACGACGGACCCGACGCCGCGTCGAGCGACTCCCCCGTCTCCGGGTCGATGTGCCCGACGGCGTGGAACTGGTCGGCCTGGTCGCGCAGGGCGGGCTCGAAGCCGTGGCCCTTCTCGGTGATCGCGTGCACGATCACGGGCGCGCCGTACTCCTTGGCCTGCCGGAGTGCTGCCTCCATCGCCTGCTGGTCGTGCCCGTTCACCGGGCCGATGTACTTGATGTCGAGGTTCGAGTACAGCGCCTCGTTGTTCGTCAGCCGTGACAGGAAGCCGTGCAGGCCGCCGCGCATGCCGCGGTACACCGCACGACCCGGAGCACCGAACCGCGCCGCCACGGCCTGCGTGCCCTCGTACAGGGCCCGGTACTCGCGCCGGGTGCGCACGGAGCTCAGGAACCGTGCCATACCCCCGATCGTCGGGGCGTACGAGCGGCCGTTGTCGTTGACGACGATGACCAGGCGACGGTCGTTGTCGTCGGAGATGTTGTTGAGCGCCTCCCACGTCATGCCGCCGGTGAGGGCGCCGTCACCGACCACCGCGACGACCGTGCGGTCGGTCTGCCTGGTCTGCCCGAACGCGCGGGAGATGCCGTCGGCCCACGACAGGGACGACGACGCGTGCGATGACTCGACGATGTCGTGCTCGGACTCGCTCCGCTGCGGGTAGCCGGCGATGCCGCCGCGTTCGCGCAGCTTCGAGAAGTCCTGGCGCCCGGTGACGAGCTTGTGCACGTACGACTGGTGCCCGGTGTCGAAGACGAACGGGTCGTTCGGCGAGTCGAACACGCGGTGCATCGCGAGCGTCAGTTCCACGACGCCCAGGTTCGGCCCGAGGTGCCCACCGGTCTTCGCGACCTCGGCGACCAGGAACCGCCGGATCTCGGCGGCGAGGTCGGTCATCTGCGCGTCGGACAGACGCTTCAGGTCGCGCGGCGACGTGATGCTGCTGAGCAGGCTCACGAGCGCTCCTTTCGTGGGGCTGTCGGCCCACTCTATTCTCGGGGACCGACAACGGACGGGAGGCCCGTGGCGGTGTCGCCACGGGCCTCCCGTCCGGTGTGTGGTCGCGTCAGCGGCCCGTGCGCCCGTCGGTCAGACGAGCGAACGGAGCACGTACTGCAGGATGCCGCCGTTGCGGTAGTAGTCGGCCTCACCGGGGGTGTCGATGCGGACGACCGCGTCGAACTCGACCGGCTGCTTGCCGGCCGGCGAGTGCTCGCTCGGCGTCGCGGTGACGTGCACCGTCTTCGGGGTGCGGCCCTCGTTCAGCTCGGTCAGCCCGGAGATCGAGACGACCTCGGTGCCGTCGAGCCCGAGGGACTCGACCGTCTCCCCCGCCGGGAACTGCAGCGGGACGACGCCCATGCCGATGAGGTTCGAGCGGTGGATCCGCTCGAAGCTCTCGGTGATGACCGCACGGACACCGAGCAGGTTCGTGCCCTTGGCCGCCCAGTCGCGGGATGAGCCGGAGCCGTACTCCTTGCCGCCGAAGATGACGAGCGGGATGCCCTGCTCCTGGTAGTGCTGCGAGGCGTCGTAGATGAACGACTGGGCACCGTCGGGCGTCGTGAAGTCGCGGGTGTAGCCGCCCTCCACGCCAGCGCCGTCGTTGGCGGACGCGAGCAGCTGGTTGCGCAGACGGATGTTCGCGAACGTGCCGCGGATCATGACCTCGTGGTTGCCGCGACGCGAGCCGTAGGAGTTGAAGTCCTTGCGGTCGACGCCGTGCTCGGCGAGGTACTGGCCGGCGGGGCTGTCGGCCTTGATCGAACCGGCCGGCGAGATGTGGTCGGTCGTGACCGAGTCGCCGAGCTTAGCGAGCACCCGGGCGCCGGAGATATCCGACACCGCGTCGGGCTGCATCGTCATGCCCTCGAAGTACGGGGGCTTCCGGACGTAGGTCGACTCCTGGTCCCACTCGAAGGTGTCACCCGTCGGGGTCGGCAGGTTCTTCCAGCGGTCGTCGCCCTCGAACACGGAGCCGTACTCGTGGGTGAACATCTCGGTGTCGATCGAGGTGTCGATGACCTGCTGCACCTCGGCCGCGTCGGGCCAGATGTCGGTCAGGTAGACGTCGTTGCCGTCCTGGTCCTGCCCGAGGGCGTCCTTGTCGAAGTCGAAGTGCATCGACCCGGCGAGGGCGTAGGCGATGACCAGCGGCGGGGACGCCAGGTAGTTCATCTTGACGTCGGGGTTGATCCGGCCCTCGAAGTTGCGGTTGCCCGAGAGCACCGCGGTGACGGCGAGGTCGTTGTCCTGCACGGCCTGCGAGATCTCCTCGGGCAGCGGGCCCGAGTTGCCGATGCAGGTGGTGCAGCCGTAGCCGACCGTGTAGAAGCCGAGCTGCTCGAGGTAGGTGGTGAGACCGGCCTTCTCGTAGTAGTCGGTGACGACCTTCGACCCGGGCGCGAGGGTGGTCTTCACCCAGGGCTTCGCGGTGAGGCCCTTCTTCGCGGCGTTCCGGGCGAGGATGCCGGCGGCCATCATGACCGACGGGTTCGACGTGTTCGTGCACGACGTGATGGCGGCGATCGCGACGGCACCGTGGTCGATCGTGAACGGGTCGGCCCCGTCCATCGCGACCTTCGTCGGCGCCGAGGCGGTCGACGGTGCGCTCGACACGTGCACGTGCTCGTGCAGCGCCGTGTCCTCGCTCGTCGAGCCGGCGGCGATCGGGTCGGAGGCCGGGAACGTCTCCTCGACCGCGTCGTCGAGGTCGGTCTGCTCGGACGGCGTCGTGTAGTTGTTCAGGTCGAGCTCGAACTGGCTCTTCGCGTTCGTGAGCTCGATGCGGTCCTGCGGGCGCTTGGGGCCCGAGATGGAGGGCACGACCGTGGAGAGGTCGAGCTCCATGTACTCGGAGTAGTTCGGCTCGACCGTGGCGTCGTGCCACAGCCCCTGGGCCTTGGAGTACGCCTCCACCAGGGCGATCTGTGCCTCGTCGCGACCGGTCAGTCGCAGGTAGTCCAGCGTGACGTCGTCGACCGGGAAGATCGCCGCCGTCGAACCGAACTCGGGCGACATGTTGCCGATGGTGGCGCGGTTGGCGAGCGGGACGGCGCCGACGCCCTCGCCGTAGAACTCGACGAACTTGCCGACGACGCCGTGCTTGCGGAGCTCCTGCGTGATGGTGAGCACCACGTCGGTCGCGGTCACGCCGGCCGGGATCGCACCGGAGAGCTTGAAGCCGACGACCTTCGGGATGAGCATCGACACGGGCTGGCCGAGCATCGCGGCCTCGGCCTCGATGCCGCCGACGCCCCAGCCGAGCACGCCGAGGCCGTTCACCATCGTGGTGTGCGAGTCGGTGCCGACCAGGGTGTCCGGGTACGCGTAGGTCTCGCCGTCGAAGTCGCGCGTGTAGGTGACCTTCGCCAGGTACTCGATGTTGACCTGGTGGACGATGCCGGTGCCCGGCGGGACGACCTTGAAGTCCTCGAACGCGGTCTGGCCCCAGCGGAGGAACTGGTAGCGCTCACCGTTCCGCTCGTACTCCAGGTCGGTGTTGCGCTGCAGGGCGTCCGTGCTGCCGAACAGGTCGGCGATGACGGAGTGGTCGATGACCATCTCGGCCGGCGACAGCGGGTTGATCTTGTTCGGGTCGCCACCGATGTCCGCCATGGCCTCGCGCATGGTGGCGAGGTCGACGATGCACGGCACACCCGTGAAGTCCTGCATGACGACGCGTGCCGGGGAGAACTGGATCTCGGTGTCGGGCTCCGCGTCGGGCCGCCAGGAACCGAGCGCCCGGATCTGTCCCTCGGTGACGTTCTTGCCGTCCTCGGTGCGGAGGAGGTTCTCGAGCAGCACCTTCAGGCTGTAGGGCAACTTCTCGTGCCCGGGAACCGAGTCGATCCGGTGGATCGCGTAGTCGACACCCCCAACCGACAGTGTGTCCTTCGAGCCGAAGCTATTGACTGCAGCCACCGTGCCGCCTCCCTACTGATCGGTTTGCCCTCATCCTCGCGGGCCGTGGACCGTCCCACCAGCAAGGCAAACCTAATCCCGAGGACGCGTGCGCGCCCTGCGAGAACTATCTTGATGTCGAGAGAACTCTACACCGGGGCGACGTCGTCGCGTCGGACGAACACGGTGCGGACCAGCAGCCACGTCACCCAGAGCACCGCCGCGTACAGCGGTACGCCGAGGATGAGCTTCAGCCCGGCGAGCAGTTCGACCTGCGCCGTCAGGTACAGCGGGACCTCCACCGCGAGCCGGACCGCGAACAGCCCGACCCAGATCCAGGTGGCGACCGTCAGCACGCGACGCTTGACGGGATCCGCGCGCCAGTCGACGTGCGAGCCGTCCTCGTTCGCCGGCAGCAGGAACCCGACGACGAGCCCGATGAGCGGCCAGCGGATCGCCAGCGTGATCAGCAGCCCGACGAGCCAGACCGCGTTGATGACGATCCCGGGGATGAAGTTGCTCTCCGCTCGGCCGGTGATCAGTGCGAGACCGGCCGACACCGCGACGCCGAGGATGCCCGCGAACGACATCGTCACCGACTGCCGCTGCAGCAGCCGCAGCACCACGAACACCAGGCCGACGGCCACCGGGATCACGACGCTCGGCACGAGCTCCTTCGTGATGGCGTAGACGACCAGGAACGCGAACCCGGGCAGCACCGACTCGGCGAGCCCGCGCACCCCGCCGACCGCGCCGAGCAGCGCGCGGCCGGACGGTGCCTCACCGGGCGCGACGCGGGCGATGCCCGCGTTCTGCACGGCGTCGCGGAACTGCGCGGAGAAGGACGGCGCGGCCGACGGCGTCGCCGATGACGCAACCGCCGGTGCAGCGGGGTCGGAGCCAGCCGTCTCGGGTCGTGGGGTGTCGTCGTGGTCCGGCACCGTGCCTCCAGGCGGGGTTGGTCGTCAGTCCGTCAGATCGCGGTCTGCGTCGACTTGGGCATGTGCAGCGGGATGAGGTCGCGCGGCGGCATCGGCGTCGTGCCGCGCACGACGACGACGCTGCGGAACAGCTCCTCGATCTCGCTCGCGTCGTCGGGCTGCTCGGCGGCCTTGCCGGCGATCACGCCGCGGAGGAACCAGCGCGGGCCGTCGACGCCGACGAAGCGGGCCGGACGGGAGCCGGCCGTGCCGCCGTCGCCGTCCACCGCGACCGGGACGGACGCGCGGAGCTCGGGGCCGAACGGCCCGTCGACCTCGGTCACGACACCGCCCTGGCGCTCGATCTGCTCGGCGATCTGCGCGCGGATCTCGTGCCACAGGCCGGTGGACCGGGGCGCCGCGAACGGCTGGACCTGCAGCGTGGACTCGTCGTAGTCGAGCCCGACCGCGACGACGCGCTGCGAGCCCTCCTCGACCTCGAGCCGCAGGTGCAGGCCCTCGCGCGGGAGCACCTTCACCCCGCCCAGGTCGACGTAGGGGCGGACCAGGTTCGCCTCGGTCTCGTCGTGGGGGCCGTTCTCGGCGCGGTCCTCCGGGGCGGACTTGTCCGTCGGGGCGACCGCGTCGACCTCGTCGAGGTCCGCGTCGGCATCCGTCGCGATGTCGACCTCGGGGGACGTGTCCGCGACCTCGATGTCGTCGGCGACGGCGTCCGCCACCTCGACCTCGTCCCGCTTGCGTCGGCCGAACTTCATGCGCGCGTTCCTTCCTGAGCGTCTGCGGCGGCACCGGTCACGGCGTCGCTCCGGTCACCGTAGCCCGACGAGCCGAACCCGCCCTGTCCGCGGACGCTGTCCGGCAGGTCGTCGACCCGGGTGTAGGTCACCTGCGGCACCGGCATCACGATCAACTGGGCGATGCGGTCGCCGACGTGCACCTCGTACGGTTCCGTCTGGTCGGTGTTGAGCAGGGCGACCTTGATCTCCCCGCGGTAGCCGGAGTCGACCGTGCCGGGGCTGTTCACGATCGTGATGCCGTGCTTCGCCGCCAGGCCGCTCCGTGGGACCACGAACGCGGCGTACCCCTCGGGCAGCGCGATGCGCAGCCCCGTGGCGGCCAGGTGTCGCTCGCCCGGCTGCAGCACGAAGGCCTCGGTGGAGACGAGATCGGCACCCGCGTCGCCGGGGTGGGCGTGGCCGGGAGCGTGCTCCCCGGTCCAGAGGACGTCGACTGGTTCGGTCACGTGACGAGGGTAGTGCAGCCGTGACCGTTCCGTGACCTCGCTCGCTCGTGATCGAATGGACCCGTGACCCTGTACCGCGAACGACTCTGGGCCCCGCCCGCCCTCTACCTGGCGACGGCGCTCGTCATCCCCGCCACCCTGCTCGTCTTCCTCCCCATCAGCGTCCTGGCCGGCGTCCTCGTGGCGATCGGGATGGAGCTCGGGGTCCTGGTCCTCCTGTGGGCACTCGCACCCACCATCGAGGTCACCGACACCGAGTTCCGCGCGGGCAGGGCACACCTCCCCCGCACGCTGGTCGGCACGACCGAGGCGTTCGAGGGTGCAGCGGCCACCGAGCAGCGCGGGCCGGCACTCGACGCCCGCGCCTGGACCCTCTTCCGCGGCTACGTGCGCGGGGTCGTCAAGGTCGAGGTGCGCGATGACGCGGACCCGACCCCCTACTGGTTGGTCAGCGTCCGACACCCGGGCAAGGTCGTCGAGGCGCTGCGGTCCTGACGGCCCACGACCCACGGCCTGGAGGCGCGGCTCGGCCCCGCCGCGCAGCACACGACGAAGGCCCCGCATCCCTGGAGGATGCGGGGCCTTCGCTGATCGTTGCGTCGAGAGCGACGCGGCTGTGCTCGCTAGAGAGAGGCGCACTCCGCGCAGACCGGTCCGAGCTTCGACTCGTGGTCGAGCTGGGAGCGGTGCTTCACGAGGAAGCACTCGACGCAGGTGAACTCATCGACCTGCGGGGGCAGCACCACGACGTCGAGGTCGACGTCGCTGAGGTCCTGTCCGGCGAGTTCGAAGCTGCCGGGGTTGTCGGAATCATCGTCGACGACCCCCGACATCTTGTCGGGAACGCGCTCCTTGAGGGCCTCGATCGACTCTGAGTCAGAGTTGTCGTCGGTCTTCCGGGGGGCGTCGTAATCGGTGGCCATGCCCATCCATTTCTCGTATCGAGAGGTCGTCGCCGGGTGATCGGCGGCGACAGTTTGCACCACGCCCCGCCAGAGCGCAAACCGAGTGCTGCAGCGGGTCGTGCTGGCTGTGCAACCCAGGGCCGGAACCGGACATTCCCGACACCCGTTGCCGGAGCGCCGTGTGCCCGGGATCAGCCGTGCGGATGTCCGCGGCACGCCCGTGCGCCTCCCCGGAAACCGCCCGTCGTCCCTGCATACTCACGGGGTACGACAGCAGGACCGTACGCGACGCTGGGAAGGCGGAACCATGCAAGACGTGAGAGTCATCGGAGTCGAGTCCGGCGCACTCCTCCTGGCGACCGACGGCGGCACCGAGTTCCGGTTGCCCATCACGTCGTCGCTGGCAGGCCAGGTGCGCCAGGCGAACCCCGACGCCGGTCCGCAGAAGCGGGTCTCCCCCAAGGACGTCCAGGCGCGCATCCGTGGTGGCGCCGACGCCGCCGACGTGGCCGCCGCGCTCGACGTCGACGTCGAGTACGTCCGCCGCTTCGAGGGCCCGGTCCTCGCCGAGCGTGCCTTCATCCTCGACGCCTCGCACCGCGTGCCGGTCACCCCGGTCGACGACGAGGCCCCCGACACCTTCGGCCCCGCGATCACCGCGAAGCTCGAGGCCGGCGAGGCCACCGCGATCACCTGGGGTTCCTGGAAGCACCCGGAGAGCGGCTGGCAGGTCCGCGTCCGCTACACCGCTGGCGAGGTCGAGCACGACGCCCAGTGGCACTTCGACCCGAAGACCTCGACCCTGGCGCCGGACAACGGTGACGCACACCGGCTGTCGCACACCGACGACGAGGGCATCGCCCCGCGGCTGCGTGCGGTCGAGTTCGAGCAGCAGGACGACGACGGCACCCGGTTCGACTCCGGCGCCTTCCGCGTCGACGAGCCGGAGCAGCCGGCCGCCGAGCCCGAGCCGTCCCAGCACGCGCCGCTCCGTGCACCGCTGCCCCGCATCGGCCAGGCCGCTGTGGAAGAGCGCGCTCCCGGCAACGAGACCGCCGACCTGCTCGAGGCGCTCCGCCGTCGCCGGGGTGAGCGCGAAGCAGCGTCCTTCGGCGAACAGCGCGACGAGCCAGCCCGCGGCACCTCCATCAGCGTCGTCGACATCCCGCTGCAGGGCTTCGAGGACGGCGGCGCCCACGACACCGCACCGCAGTCGTCCGACGCCCGCCCGGCCTCGGCGCCGGAGCCCGAGAGCCGCGGCGAACGCAAGAAGCGCAACCGCCGCTCGATGCCGAGCTGGGACGAGATCGTCTTCGGCACCCGTCCGGACGACGACCCGGCCTGACCGGCACGCCCACCGACCGTCGGCGCTGACGCCTCGCGCGGGCGCTGGCGACGCTAGTGGGAGAACGCGCCGGCGAGCCGGAGCGGGACGATCGTCTCCTCGTCGGTCATCGCCCCGTGCTGGCCGACCATGCGCTTCGGCGTCTCGTCCTCGCGCAGGGCACGGTCGTCGTTGAACGCCCACGAGCCACGCGCCACGACGAGCACGTCGCCGATCCGCGGCAGCACCTGGTCGGACACCTGCCCGAACCACCCGGCCTCGATCGCCTCGGCACGGCTGGCGACGTACGCCTTCTTGCCGTAGCGGGCCCGGAACGCGCCGACGAGGGCGCGGACGTCCGTGCCGGGTGCGACGGTGAGCTGGCGGCAGCGAGGGTCGCCCGCGACGCCGACCACGTCGGTGAGCAGTAGCGGGTCGATGGCGATGTTCGCGTGGTCCGGCACGTCGAGCACACCGTGGTCCGCCGTCACCAGGACCCCCACGTCGGCGGCGGTCCGGGCATCGAGGCGGACGAGTTCCCCGTCGAGCAGCTCGAGGGCAGCCGTCCACCGGTCGGACTGCCAGCCGTGCTTGTGTCCGATGGAGTCGAGCTCCGGCACGTACAGGTAGACGAGCGAGCGGCCGGTGGCGGTCTCGGCCAGTGCCGCGTCGATGCGCTGTGGGATCGTGTCCGCCGACACGTACCGTGCGCCGCCGAGCACGTTCGCGGTCATCCCGGACGAGCGGTACCGGTCCGGCCCGACGACGACGGGGTCGAGCCCGAGCTCCGCGGCCCGGGTGAACAGGGTCCGGGTCAGGAACCAGTCCGCGGGGACCTCGGTGTCCCAGCCGCCGAGCAGGTTCATCACGGCACCGGTGTCCGGGTTCCAGCCGCTGTAGCCGATGACGCCGTGCGTGCCGGGCGACCGGCCGGTGGTCAGGGTGCTCAGCGCGGCCGCGGTCGTGGTCGGGAACCCGCTCCGCAGCTTCTTCGCGGTGCCGGTGCCCTTCGCGCCGGTCAGCCAGCGGGCATGCCCGGCGCGGGCCGCCAGCGCGGCGGAACCGAGGCCGTCGACCAGCACGACGATCGCCGAGCGGGCGGGGCGGAGGGTGATCCGGGCCTCCAGGCCGTCGTTCCGCAACCACGCGTCATCCGCAGCGCCGAGCGCCACGAGGCAACTCGGGAAGACGTCGGCGAGGTTCGCGACGGCGTCGGGGGCCGTCGGTACGCTTGTTCCCATCCCACGAGTCTCCCAGACGACTCCGGTTCTCCAGAAAGGTGCCATGGCACGCACGGACGTAGTCGGCCTGCCCGACGGTGAGCGCATCGAGGACGTCGACGTCTCCGAGGAGATGCAGGGCTCCTTCCTCGAGTACGCGTACTCCGTCATCTACTCGCGGGCGCTGCCCGACGCCCGCGACGGCCTGAAGCCGGTGCAGCGTCGCATCCTGTACCAGATGGCCGAGATGGGGCTGCGGCCCGACCGCGGACACGTCAAGAGCGCCCGCGTCACCGGCGAGGTGATGGGCAAGCTGCACCCGCACGGCGACGGCGCGATCTACGACGCGCTGGTGCGGATGGCCCAGCCGTTCACGATGCGCGTGCCGCTCGTCGACGGCCACGGCAACTTCGGCTCGCTCGACGACGGCCCCGCTGCCGCCCGGTACACCGAGGCCAGGCTCGCCGAACCGTCGATGGCGATGACCGAGGGCCTCGGCGAGGACGTCGTCGACTTCGTCCCGAACTACGACAACCAGATCATGCAACCGGGCGTGCTGCCGGCGGCGTTCCCGAACCTGCTCGTCAACGGTGCCTCGGGCATCGCGGTCGGCATGGCGACGAACATGGCGCCGCACAACCTGGGCGAAGTGGTCGAGGCGGCGAAGCACCTGCTCATGAACCCGCAGGCCAGCCTCGAAGAGCTCATGGAGTTCGTGCCCGGCCCCGACCTGCCGTCCGGCGGCACGATCGTCGGGCTCTCCGGGGTCCGCGACGCCTACGCCACCGGCCGTGGTTCGTTCCGCACCCGCGCGAAGGTGAGCGTCGAGAACCTCACGCCGCGCAAGGTCGGGCTCGTCGTCACCGAGCTGCCGTACCTCGTCGGCCCCGAACGCGTCATCGAGAAGATCAAGGACGGCGTCCAGTCCAAGAAGCTCGTCGGCATCTCCGACGTCAACGACCTGACCGACCGCAACCACGGGCTCCGGCTCGTCATCGGCATCAAGAGCGGCTTCAACCCCACCGCCGTGCTCGAGCAGCTCTACAAGCACACCCCGCTCGAGGACGGCTTCGGCATCAACAACGTCGCCCTGGTCGGCGGGTCACCGCGCACCCTCGGGCTCCGTGAGCTGCTCGACGTCTACGTGCAGCACCGGCTCGACGTCGTCACCCGGCGGTCGCAGTACCGGCTGGCACGACGCAAGGAACGGCTGCACCTGGTCGAGGGCCTGCTCATCGCGATCCTCGACATCGACGAGGTCATCCAGGTCATCCGCACCTCGGACGACTCCGAGGCGGCGCGCAACCGCCTGCGCGACGTCTTCGACCTGTCCGAGGTGCAGGCCGAGTACATCCTCGAGCTGCGCCTGCGCCGCCTGACGAAGTTCTCGCGGATGGAGCTCGAGGCCGAGCGCGACCAGCTGCTCGCCGACATCGCCGCCCTCGAGGAACTGCTGGCATCCGACGAGCGGCTGCGCGCGCAGGTCGCCCTCGAGCTGACCGAGGTGTCCGACAGGTTCGCGACCCCGCGCCGCACGCTGCTCACCGAGGCCGACGCCCCGGTCAAGGGCGGTCGGAAGGCCGCGGTCGACCCGGAGTCCCTGCAGATCGCCGACTCCCCCTGCCGCGTGCTGCTCTCGACCACCGGACGGCTCATCCGCGTCGACATCCCGACGTCGGAACTCGGCATCGTCCGCGTGCCGAAGCGCTCCAAGCACGACGCCGTCCGCTCCGCCGTGGTGAGCACGGTGCGGGGGCAGGTCGGCGCGATCACCTCGACCGGTCGGGTCCTACGACTCTCCCCCGTCGACGTCCCCGCCGTGCCGCCCGCCGCGGTCCGGCTCGACGCCGGCGTCCGGGTCACCGACTTCCTGGCGCTCACCAAGGGCGAGACCGTCGTGGCGATCGTCGACCTGTCCGGCGCGTCGTCGGACTCGCTGGCGATCGGCACCGCGCAGGGCGTCGTCAAGCGCGTCGTCCCCGGCGTCTGGCCGGACAAGCCCGAATTCGTCGCGATCGGTCTGAAGCCCGGCGACCACGTGGTCGGTGCCGCGCAGGCGCCCGAGTCCGACGATCTCGTGTTCATCAGCTCGAACGCGCAGCTGCTGCGGTTCCCGGCGTCCGTCGTCCGCGCGCAGGGGCTGCCCGCCGGTGGAGTGGCCGGCATGGCCCTCGCCGACGGTGCCTCGGTGATCTGGTTCGGCTCGGTCGCACGATCCGACGACGCCGTGGTCGCCACGGTGTCCACCACCTCGACAGCCCTGCCCGGCACCGACGCCGGCCGTGCCAAGGTCTCCGCCCTGTCGGAGTTCCCGGCGAAGGGCCGTGCCACCCAGGGTGTCCGGGCGCACGCGTTCCTGAAGGGCGAGGACGGGCTCACCGTGGGATGGGCGGGCATCGCGCCGCCGCACGCCGTCGGCACGGACGGCGCCGCGCGGACCCTGCCCGACTGGCTGTCGAAGCGCGACGGGTCCGGCGCCCCGCTCGAGGCGGTCATCGGCTCGATCGGTGGCAGCGCCGCGACGCTCGACGGCACCGCAGGCGAGGCGTAGGCGCGCGCTGGCGTCCGCCACGTTCCGCGCCTGACACCACCTCACGCGCTCGGCACCCCGTGGCGCGTCGCCCCGCGCCTGAGGACGCAGACGAGCGGCCTGGAGGCGCGGGACGGCACCGCCACGGGCCTCCGGTCCGCCGTCGCAGAAGCGACAGAACCCCGCCAACGGTCGGCGGGGTTCTGTCGCTCTTGCGGGATGGACCGCGTGCGTCGGCCGAGCGGTGTCGCTTCCGCCGCGCGCTACGCGTCGATGCGGTCGCGGTCCAGGCCCTCGCCCGCCAGGATGAACTCCTTGCGCGGTGCCACGTCGTTGCCCATGAGCAACTCGAAGACCTTCGCCGCGCCCTCGGCATGGGTCACGTTGACCCGGCGCAGGGTGCGGTGCGCGCGGTCCATCGTGGTCTCGGCCAACTGGTCCGCGTCCATCTCGCCGAGGCCCTTGTACCGCTGGATCGGCTCCTGGTACTTCTTGCCCGTCTTCTCGAGCTTCTTCAGCACCGTCTGCAGCTCCTGTTCGGAGTACGTGTACAGCGTGTCGTTCGGCTTGCCGCGGTTCACCACGACGACCCGGTGCAGCGGTGGCACGGCGGCGAAGACGCGGCCCTGCTCGATCATCGGCCGCATGTACCGGAAGAACAGCGTCAGCAGCAGCGTGCGGATGTGGGCACCGTCGACGTCGGCGTCCGACATGATGATGATCTTCCCGTAGCGGGCCTGGTCGATGTCGAACGTCCGGCCCGAACCGGCGCCGATGACCTGGATGATCGATGCGCACTCGACGTTCGAGAGCATGTCCGACACGGATGCCTTCTGCACGTTGAGGATCTTGCCGCGGATCGGCAGCAGTGCCTGGTACTCGCTGTTGCGGGCGAGCTTCGCGGTGCCCAGCGCCGAGTCGCCCTCGACGATGAAGAGCTCGGTGCCCTCGGTCTCCTGCGAGCGGCAGTCGGCGAGCTTCGTCGGCAGCGAGGAGTTCTCGAGCGCGTTCTTGCGGCGCTGCGTCTCCTTGTGGGCCCGCGCCGAGATGCGCGTCTTCATCTCGGACACGACCTTCTCGAGCAGGGCCGCCGACTGTGCCTTCTCGGTGCGCTGCGTCGAGGTGAGGATCTCGGTGATGCGCTTCGACACGACCTGGTCGACGATCTTCCGGACCGCCGGGGTGCCGAGGATCTCCTTCGTCTGCCCCTCGAACTGCGGCTCCGGCAACCGCACGGTCAGCACGGCGGTCATGCCGGCGAGGACGTCGTCCTTGTCGAGCTTGTCCTGCCCGACCTTGAGCTTGCGGGCGTTCGCCTCGACCTGGGCGCGGACCGCCTTGACGACGCCGGACTCGAACCCGGCCTGGTGGGTCCCGCCCTTCGGCGTCGCGATGATGTTGACGAAGCTGCGGAACACGGTCTCGTAGCCACTGCCCCAGCGGAGCGCCAGGTCGACCTCGCACTCGCGCTCGACCGAGGTGGAGACCATGTGGCCCTTGTCGTCGAGCATCGGCACGGTCTCGGTGAAGGTGCCGGTCCCCTGCACGCGCCAGACGTCGGTGAGGGGGCTGTCGACGGCGAGGTGCTCGACGAACTCACCGATCCCGCCCTCGTACCGGAAGCGCTCCACCACCGGCCCGGCGGCCACCGTGGTGCCCGTCGCCTCGGCCCGGGCGGCAGCGGCGTCGATCGACGCCGCGCGCTCGTCGGTGATGGTGATGCCGAGGCCGGGCACGAGGAACGCGGTCTGCCGTGCACGGGTGACCAGGTCGTCGGTGCTGAACCGGGCGTCGGCGGTGAAGATCTGGCGGTCCGCCCAGTAACGGATCCGGGAACCGGTGACGCCCTTCTTGACCTTGCCCACCACTCGCAGCTCGCTGCCCGAGGTGAAGGGCGCGAACGGAGCGTCCGGTCCGATGCCCTTGCTGTCGTCGAAGATGCCGGGCTCGCCGCGGTGGAACGACATGGCATACGTCTTGCCGGCCCGGTCGACCTCGACGTCGAGGCGCTCCGACAGCGCGTTCACCACCGAGGCGCCGACGCCGTGCAGGCCGCCCGAGGCCGCGTACGACCCCGAACCGAACTTGCCGCCGGCGTGCAGCTTGGTGAACACGACCTCGACCCCGGTCAGACCGGTCTTCGGTTCGACATCGACGGGGATGCCTCGCGCGGTGTCCCGGACCTCGACCGAGCCGTCGGCGTGCAGCACGACACCGATCTCGTCGCCGTGCCCCGCGAGGGCTTCGTCGACCGAGTTGTCGATGATCTCCCACAGGCAGTGCATGAGGCCCCGGGAGTCCGTCGAGCCGATGTACATGCCCGGCCGCTTCCGGACCGCCTCGAGCCCTTCGAGGACGGAGAGATGGCGTGCGGAGTAGTCGGAGCTCACCGTCGGAGTTTACCGAGCGGCACCGACAGCACCGTGTGGACACTCGCACTGGGGCCAAGCGATCCGCGCTGAGCGAAACAGGCCCCGACAATGCGTCGCTCTCAGGCATCACGTGTTGAAATGGTGCAACCACCCGGCACCACCTGCGATCCGTGAGGAGCACAGCAATGACCCAGACCGTGCAGGACCCCTCCATCGACGAAGTCAGCAACCACCAGCTGACCGCCGCCGACCGTTGCGACAGCTGCGGGGCGCAGGCCTACATCCGAGCCACCATGTCGAGCGGCGAGCTCTACTTCTGCGCCCACCACGGCGCCGAGTTCAAGGACAAGCTCGCGGCGACCGCCATCGAGTGGCACGACGAGAGCAGCCGGCTCTACGAGTCGAAGTAGTCGCGACCGACACGAAGACGGGAGGCGCGGTGCCAGCTGGCACCGCGCCTCCCGTCTCTGCGTGGACGCGCTCGACGTCCACGGCGAACCGCCGTCAGGCGATGCGCTTGAACGCCTTGTCGACGTAGCGGTCGATCGTCGCGCGCGCTTCGCGTGCGTACTGGTCGATGGTCGCCGTCTGCTCCGGGTCCGGCGCGTACTCGCGGCCCAGCCGTGCGGTGGCCGCGGCGAGGACACCGTCGGTCAGCTGCGGGTTGAGCGGCAGGATCGGACCCTGCGTGTGCGTGCCGAACGACGTACCGACGATCGCGCCCTCGACCGGGGCTCCCGCCTGGTTGCCGCCACCGGACACGACGTCGGCGAACGGGCTGACCCCGGCCGCGAGCTCGATCGTGGTGGCGTGGTCCTCGAAGCCGGCGAGACGCTTCGGTGCTCCGGGGAGCAGCGGGTACCGGGTCTCGAGGACGAAGTAGTTCACGCGGCGCTCGGCACCTCGGACCGCACGGGCGTCGAACACGCCGAAGCCGGCGACCGGTGCGCCCTCGGTCGGCACGACCTCGTTCGTCGCGAGGTCGAACCCACCGCCGACCGCGATGACCGGCACACCATCGGTCGCGAACGCACGGAGCGCGCCGCCGATGCGTGTGACGTCGTGACCCAGGGAGCGCATCGCGCTGAGCGGTCCGTTGCCGATCACGACGACGTCCGCCATGGTCGGAAGCTCGTCACCCGGCGCGTACTCGAAGACCTGGGTCTCGATGTCCGCGGCGGCCGCACGGCGGACCAGGGCCGCGACGTTGCCGCGGTCACCAGAGACGCCCATCTGCCGGGGGTAGACGTGCAGGATGGTCAGCCGGTCGGCCGTCATGCGGTCTTCTCCATGTCCGGGTGGCCCAGTGCCTTGCGGGCGATCATCATGATCTCGTAGTTGACGATGAAGTTCTTCGTCCCGCGGGTCGTCGAGCCGAGCTGCTCCATGTGCTTGATGGCTGCCTCGACGTCGGGCTCGACCCGGCCGATGCGGACACCGGCGTGCTCGAGTGCGATCGCGATCTGCCACGCCTTGTCCCCGGAGACGACGTCCACGTGGTCGAGCTTCGAGAAGTCGATGTCGTAGATCCAGGAGATGTCGGGCGTGCCCTCGTCGATCGCCATGAGGACCTGTTCGGGCTGGTCCGGCAGGGCGTCGAGGTTGAGCTGCAGGCTCGCAGCGTTCTTGAACATCGTGAACTCGGCGGACTCACCCGCGATCGGCAGACGCTCTCCGCGGCCGTAGGCGGGCTTCATCGCGCCGAAGGCCTTGGTCACGGCGTCGGCACGGAACTGCGCGCCGAGGGCCGCACTGGCCGTCGCGGTGGCCGCAGCGGCGTCGACCGCGTAGTGCAGGCCGCGGGCGGGCAGCCGGACCGGGATCTCGGCGCCGTCGAAACGGATCGTCGCGCCGTCGCCAGTGTGGGCCACGACCTCGGCGTCGGCGGTGTGCTGGGCACGGTCACCGGCGTCGAACGAGTCGGCGTTCTGCAGGCCGTTCGGTGCCGCGGCGATGACCTCGTCGCTCGCACCGAACCGCAGGACGCGCTGCCCGGGGGTGCCGGAGTAGCCATCGAGGAACTGGTCGTCGTGGTTCGTGATGACGTTCGCGGTCGACAGTGCGGCGGTGTCGAGCATCATCGTCGCCACGCGCTCGGTCTCGAAGAACCGGTACAGCTGGTCGACCTGCACGTTGAGCATCGTCACCGTCGAGGGCGACAGGATGCCGGCGAGCTCGACCGCGAAGGCCTCGTCGACCTCGAGGATGCCGATGTCGGCCTTGAGCCGGCCGGTCAGCGACACCTCGGACAGCAGGGCCGACGCGATGCCCTGCGGCAGGTTCGCGCCGGACGGGTTCGTGAAGACCCGCAGCCCGTGCGCCCGGACGATGTCGGAGATCATGTGCGTCGTCGTCGACTTGCCGTTCGACCCGAGCACGAAGACGACGCCGTTCGGGAACTGCTTCGTCACGTGCTGCAGGAAGTCCGGCACGAGCTTCAGGACGATGTACCCGGGGTAGGCGGACCCGCCGCCCCTCGCGCGGGCGAGGGCACGGAGGATCCGCCCGATCAGGATCGGGATGAAGAAGCGCATGCCGGCTTACTCGAGGTAGTCGCGCAGCGACTGCGACCGCGACGGGTGGCGGAGCTTCGCCATCGTCTTGGACTCGATCTGACGGATGCGCTCACGCGTCACGCCGAACGTGTCACCGATCTGGTCGAGGGTCTTCGGCTGGCCGTCACCGAGGCCGAAGCGCATGCGGATGACGCCCGCCTCGCGCTCGGACAGGGAGTCGAGCAGGCTCTCGAGCTGCTTCTGCAGCATCGTGAAGCCCACCGCGTCAGCCGGCACGACCGCCTCGGTGTCCTCGATGAGGTCACCGAACTCCGAGTCGCCGTCCTCACCCAGGGGCGTGTGCAGCGAGATCGGCTCGCGGCCGTACTTCTGGACCTCGACGACCTTCTCCGGGGTCATGTCGAGCTCGCGGGCGAGCTCTTCCGGAGTGGGTTCGCGACCGAGGTCCTGCAGCATCTGCCGCTGGACACGGGCGAGCTTGTTGATGACCTCGACCATGTGCACCGGGATGCGGATGGTGCGGGCCTGGTCGGCCATGGCACGGGTGATGGCCTGACGGATCCACCACGTCGCGTAGGTCGAGAACTTGAAGCCCTTCGTGTAGTCGAACTTCTCGACCGCACGGATCAGGCCCAGGTTGCCCTCCTGGATGAGGTCCAGGAACTGCATGCCACGACCGGTGTAGCGCTTCGCGAGCGAGACGACCAGGCGGAGGTTCGCGCCGAGCAGGTGCGACTTCGCACGCTGTCCGTCACGGGCGACCCAGCGCAGTTCGCGCTCGGCGGGCTTCGACAGCCCCGTCGCGTGCTGCAGCTTGTCCTCGGCGAACAGGCCGGCCTCGATGCGCATCGCGAGCTCGACCTCCTGCTCGGCGTTGAGCAGGGCGACCTTGCCGATCTGCTTGAGGTAGTCCTTCACCGGGTCGGCCGTGGCGCCCGTGATGGTCGTCGAGTAGACCGGCGCCTCGTCGTCGTCGGTCTGCGAGATGACGAGCGCACCGGCGGCGACCGCGGCAGCGGCGTCCGGCTTGGCCGTCTTGTCGTCGGTGTCGTCGGCCTCGTCGGTCGGCTCCTCGACGGGCTCGTCGGAGGCGATCGCCTCGTCGACGGCGTCGGTCTTCTTCGCCTTGGGTGCTGCCTTCTTGGCGGGCGCCTTCTTGGCGGGGGCCTTCGTGGCACGCTTCTTCGGCGCTGCGGTGCCCTCGGTGTCCGTGGCGTCCTCTGCCACGGCGCCCTCGGGCTCGGTGTCCTTCGTGGGATCGATCGTCGTGCTCCGGGCAGCCATGCGATCACCTCTCTCGTCGTGCCACGTTCGTGGGGTCGTGGCCTCCCTCGCCGCCCAGGTCCCGCGCCGCAGTCCCCCGCGTCGTACGAGTCCTACCGTTCCGGGCAGCACTAGGACCCATGTCAAGTCCCCCGGGTTCACCGGCGCACCGAAGTGTTCCGACAGACAGGGGGCCCGAACGGGTCCGTGATCATTATTGCACGTGCCGCTTCCGCAGGCGTGCAACGAGTGCAACCCAGAGCGGCCCGACGCGTATTCCCTCTTCCGAGTGCAGCACCCGGCGGGTCCGACGGCGCGCGTGCAGGAGCATCCCGACACCGAGACCGACCACGACGTACTGCACGGTGAGGGCGATCCGGAAGTTCTCCCAGGCGAACACCTCGGTGCCCGACGCCCGCGCAGCGACGTCGAGGAGGACGCCGATCAGGTACATCATCACGAAGGCCGCCAGGAACCCGCCGACGTTCACGACGCCGTTCGCCGAGCCGAGCGATCCGACCGGGTTGAAGGACCGGGCGAAGTCGAAGCCGATCAGGGAACCGGGCCCGCCGATCCCCATCGCGACGACGAGCAGCACGAGCAGCCACGTCGGCGGGTGCCCGGGCCAGAGCAGGATCGCCGTCCAGAGCACCGCGAGCAGGACGACGACGCCGAGCACCAGGTTCGACCGGCGCATCGGGAACCGCGCGCAGAGCACGCCGAGCACCGGACCGGCGACGAACCCGACGACCACGATGATCGTGAGGAAGCCCGCCGCCTCACCCGGGGAGTACCCGAGCCCCCGGAGCATCGGGACACCCCACAGCAGCGAGAACACCGTGCCCGACGACTGCGTGACGTAGTGCGACCAGAACCCGAGCTGCGTGCCCGGGCGCCGGAGCGCGTGCCCGAAGGTGCGGAACGCGGCGCCCCACGAGTGCGGCAGCGGGATCGTGTCCGTCCGCACCGGCACGGGACCGTTGCGCACGAAGACCGCTGCGAGCACCAGGCCCACGGCGCTGGCAGCGGCCGCGACGCCAAACGCCGGCGTCCAGCCCACCGTGTGCAGGAGCACCGCGAACGGGAACGCCGACAGGATCTGGCCGATCTGCCCGAGGTTGCCCGTCCACTGCGAGATCTGCGGGAGGATCCGGCCGCTGAACCACATCGGCACCAGACGGATGACCGAGATGAAGGTCATCGCGTCACCGGCACCGACGAGCACCCGCCCCACGATGGCCGGCCCGATGGACGGGGACACCGCGACGATCGCCTGTCCGACGACCAGCAGCGCGGCGCCGAGGAGCACCAGCCGGCGCGGGCCCACGCGGTCGAGGGCGATCCCCACCGGGATCTGGAGCCCCGCGTAGACGGCGATCTGCACCACGGCCAGGGTGGACAGGACCGCGGCGGAGACGGCGAACCGGTCCTGCGCGTCGACTCCGGAGACCCCGAGGGAGGACCGCTGCACCACGGCGAGGACGTACGCGAGGACCGCGACGCCCCAGATCAGGAAGGCACGACGGGAGTTCACCGGACCAGGCTACCGACGCCTCCCCGCGTCGATGCGCGACGAGCGTCGTCGACGCGGGTCACGTCGTGCGGGCGACCCGGGGACGGCCTGGAGGCGCGGTGCGGGGCCGCCACGGGCCTCCAGGCCGCCCTGGGGGGACGTCCGGATCCCGCGACGGTCAATCGGTCGCGTCGCCCTGGGTGCGTCGGTCTGCGAGGAAGCGCTCGAGCTCGGCCGCGATCGAGTCGGCGGTCGGCACCTCGCCGTCCACGCCCGTGAGCGGCGACGCGACGGGGTTGCCCTCCATGTACGTGTCGTGCCGCTCCTCGAGCACGGACACCAGGCGCTGCAGCTCGGGGTTCCCGGCCACCTGCTCCTCGACGCGGGCGAGGAACTCGCGACCCGACTCGCGCAGGGCGTCCGTCGGGAAGATGAGCCCGGTCGCGGCGGCGATGCCGGAGAGCGCCGCGACGGCGGCGTCGGGGAACTCGGTGTCGGACAGGTAGTGCGGCACGAGCAGCACGAGCCCGGTGACCTGCGCGCCCGTCTCGGCGAGGCGGTGCTCGACCAGGTGCAGGACGTTCGCCGGCGCCTGGGTCTCGGGCTTCCAGACGCTCATCTGCTCGACCAGGTCGGCCCGGGTGCCGGAGACGGTGAGGCCGATCGGACGGGTGTGCGGGACCGGCATCGGGATGGACTGCACCCACGTGGTGTCGGCCACCTGCAGGTCGGCGGCGAGCCCGGTGACGGCGCGGACGAAGCGGTTCCACTGGAAGTCCGGCTCGTAGCCCGACAGGAACAGGAACGGCTGGCCGATCTCGTCGCGCACCAGGTGCAGCGCCAACCGTGGCGGCTCGACGGCGCTGATGTGGTCGTGCTCGAAGGTGATGACCGGGCGACGGGCCCGCCAGTCGAGCAGCACGTCGGGGTCGAACTCGGCGACGAGCTCGGAGTCGAGGTCCTCGAGGACGGAGTTCGTCACCTGCGCGACCGCCGATCCGGCATCGGCGAAGCCGGTCAGCCCGGCGATCAGGTGCAACCCTGCTGGCACGGTCGGGGCGTCCGCGTCGAACGTGTAGAGCTCCTCGGGGTGGTTCACCGTCCCCATGCTAGGCGGGGCCTCCGACGTCACCGGTGCGCGACGACCACGCCGACAGCGAACAGGCCGTCGGTAGGGTTGGAGCATGGTCCGACCGACGCTCTCCACCACCAGTTCACCACCCGAGGCCACCACCGCCGACGTGCTCGTCGTCGGGGTCCGTCCGGGCTCGTCCGGCGAGGCCGACAGCACCGCCGTGCTCGCTCCCACCGCCCTGGGCGCGCTCGACGCCCTCGCCGGCCTCGACCTCGCCGCGATCGGGGTCACCGGCGCGAAGGACCAGCTCGTCCGCCTGCCCGCCACCGGCGTCGGTGCGAAGTCGGTCGCGCTGATCGGGCTCGGGTCCGCCACGGGTGCCGCGGCGATTCGTGCTGCGGCCGGCAGCGCCGTCCGCCAGCTCCCCCGGGTCGACTCGATCACGCTCGCCCTGCCCACCGACTCGGCCGAGCTCGTCGATGCCGCCCTCGAGGGCGCGGCGCTCGGTGCGTACGCCTTCACCCGGCACAAGGGCGCCGGCACCAAGGCCCCGGCCCGCGGCGACCAGCGCATCGAGGTCGTCGCCCCCGCGGACGTCGCCGCCGACGCCGCCGTGCGCCCCGCCATCGTCGCCGACGCCGCGTCGCTCGTGCGCGACCTCGTGAACACCGCCGCGGGCGACCTCGGGCCGCAGGACGTCGCCGACGTCGCGACCGGGTTCGCCTCCGACCTGCCGCTCACCGTCGAGGTCCTCGACGAGCAGGCGCTCGAGGAGCAGGGCTTCGGCGGCATCCTCGGCGTCGGCCGTGGTTCGGCGCGTCCCCCGCGCCTGGTCGTCGTCCGGTACTCGCCGGAGTCCGCCACGAAGCACCTCGCCCTCGTGGGCAAGGGCATCACCTTCGACTCGGGCGGCCTCTCGCTCAAGCCGGCGGCGTCGATGCTCGGCATGAAGACCGACATGACCGGTGCCGCCACGGTGCTCGCCGCGACCGTCGCCGCCGCCCGCCTGGGCCTCGACGTGCGCGTGACCGCGTGGCTCGCCCTCGCCGAGAACATGCCCTCCGGCACCGCGACCCGCCCGGGCGACGTCCTGACGCTGAAGAACGGCACCACGGTCGAGGTCACGAACACCGATGCCGAGGGCCGCCTCGTTCTCGGTGACGGGATGGCCGCCGCGTCGCTCGAGCAGCCCGACGCGCTCGTCGACGTCGCCACGCTGACCGGTGCCCAGGTCGTCGCGCTCGGCGACCGCACCACCGGCCTGATGGGCAGCGACGACCTCGTCGCGAAGGTCCGCGCCGTCGCCGACGGCGTCGCGGAGCCGATCTGGCCGATGCCGCTGCCCGAGGAACTCGAGGCCCGGCTGTCCAGCGACGTCGCCGACATCGTCAACGCCACAGTGGGCAACCCGGCCGGCGGCATGCTGCTCGCGGGCAAGTTCCTCGAGCGCTTCGCCGGCGAGGGTGTCCCCTGGGCGCACCTCGACATCGCGGGTCCGTCGGAGAACAAGGGCGGCGGGTACGCCTGGTTGGGCAAGGGTGCGACGGGCGTGATGGTCCGGACGCTCATCGCTCTCGCAGAAGACCTCCAGTCCGAGTAGTAGGTTTGGTACCGGTGGGATCGGCGCACCGACGCGCCTCCCACCGGTACTGCACGGGACGGGACCGGAACCACGCGGTCCGACCGTCGGACGCCGCCCTCCGCGGTGTCCACGTAGGGCCCGATCGGCCCGACACGCACGAGGGAGTTGCACCAGGTGACGGAACAGACTTACGACGTCGTTGTCCTCGGTGGCGGGAGTGGTGGGTACGCCGCTGCGCTCCGGGCCGCCGAACTCGGCATGAGCGTCGCGCTCATCGAGGGCGACAAGCTCGGAGGGACGTGTCTGCACCGCGGCTGCATCCCGACCAAGGCGCTGCTGCACGCCGCGGAGATCGCCGACGGCACGCGTGACGCCGAGAAGTACGGTGTGATCGCTGAGTTCGCCGGGGTCGACGTGCCCAAGGTGATCGACTACCAGCAGGGCGTCATCAACTCCAAGTACAAGGGCCTGCAGGGCCTGATCAAGGCCCGCGGCATCACCGTGGTCGAGGGCTGGGGTCGTCTGACCTCCCAGAACACCGTGCAGGTCGGCGACCAGACCGTCACCGGCAAGAACATCGTGCTCGCGACCGGCTCCTACTCGAAGTCCCTGCCCGGGCTCGAGATCGGCGGCCGCGTGATCACCAGCGAGACCGCGCTCCGCATGGACTACGTCCCGAACAAGGTCGTCATCCTGGGCGGCGGCGTCATCGGCGTCGAGTTCGCCAGCGTCTGGAAGTCCTTCGGGGCCGAGGTCACCATCGTCGAGGGCCTGCCGCACCTGGTCCCCGCCGAGGACGAGTCGATGTCGAAGCAGCTGGAGCGCGCGTTCCGCAAGCGCGGCATCGAGTTCTCGCTCGGTGTCCGGTTCCAGGGTGTCGAGCAGCACGAGAACGGCGTCGTCGTCACGCTGGAGGACGGCAAGACCTTCGACGGGGACGTCCTGCTCGTCGCCGTCGGCCGTGGCCCGGTCACGCAGAACGTCGGCTACGACGAGGTCGGTGTGGCGATGGACCGCGGGTTCGTCACCACGAACGAGCGTCTCGCCACGAACATCCCGAACGTCTACGCCGTCGGCGACATCGTCCCCGGCCTGCAGCTCGCGCACCGCGGCTTCCAGCAGGGCATCTTCGTCGCCGAGGAGATCGCCGGCCTCAACCCGGTGGTCATCGAGGACAAGAACATCCCGAAGATCACCTACTCCGACCCCGAGGTCGCGTCGGTCGGGCTCTCGCAGGCCAAGGCCGAAGAGCAGTACGGCGCCGACAAGGTCGACTCGTACGAGTACAACCTGGCCGGCAACGGCAAGAGCCACATCATCGGGACCTCCGGTTCCGTCAAGGTCGTGCGCGTCGTGGACGGCCCCGTCGTCGGCGTCAGCATGATCGGTGCCCGCGTCGGCGAGCTCATCGGCGAAGCCCAGCTCGCCGTGAACTGGGAGGCCTACCCCGAGGACATCGCTCCCCTGGTGCACGGTCACCCGACCCAGAACGAAGCCCTCGGCGAGGCGTTCCTGCACCTCGCGGGCAAGCCGCTGCACGCGCTGTGACCGGCACCGGTCAGCGCACTGTGACAACCACACCAACAACCACTGCAATCCCCCGCGAAGAGGAGTCCACCCGATGAGCGAATCCGTCAACCTCCCGGCGCTCGGCGAGAGCGTCACCGAGGGCACGGTGACCCGATGGCTGAAGAACGTCGGTGACCGGGTCGAGGTCGACGAGCCGCTGCTCGAGGTCTCGACCGACAAGGTCGACACCGAGATCCCGTCGCCGATCGCCGGCGTCGTCGAGGAGATCCTCGTGCCGGAGGACGAGACCGTCGAGGTCGGCACCGCCCTCGTGAAGATCGGTGACGGCTCCGGCTCGTCGGACGGCGGTTCGGACTCGTCCGACTCCGGCGCCGACGACACGAACGCCGCCGCTGCCGACGCCGAGGAGCCCGAGGCCGCTCCGAGCACGGAGCAGGAGGCCGAGACCCCCGCGCCCGAGCCCACGGAGCCCGAGCCCGCTCCCGCCGGTCAGACGCAGCCCGCCGCCCCCCAGGCACCGTCCGCCCCGCCCGCGGCAGCGCCGGTCCCGGCCGCCGCGCCGGTCCCGCCGCCCGCAGCCGCTCCGCCGGCAGCCGTGCCGGCCCAGGCCGCTCCGGCAGCCGCGCCGGCTCCGGCTTCCGCGCCGAGCGCCACCGCCGCCGCCGCGGTGCCGAACCCCACGCAGGACGGCGCGGCCTCCGGCTACGTCACCCCGCTGGTGCGCAAGCTCGCCAACGAGCAGGGAGTCGACCTGTCCACGGTCACGGGTTCCGGTGTCGGGGGGCGCATCCGCAAGGAGGACGTCCTCGCCGCCGCTGCGAAGGCCCCGGCCGCCCCGGCTGCAGCAGCACCCGCCACCGCGTCCGGCCCGTTCGTCGCCGAGGTCTCGCCGCTGCGCGGAACCCGCGAGAAGATGACCCGCCTGCGCAAGGTGGTGGCCGAGCGTGCCGTGCAGTCGATGACCTCGACCGCGCAGCTCACGAGCGTCGTCGAGGTCGACGTCACGAAGGTGGCGCAGTTCCGCGATGCGCACAAGGCGGAGTTCCTCGAGAAGACCGGCTCGAAGCTCTCCTTCATGCCGTTCTTCGCCCTCGCGGCGTCCGAGGCGCTCAAGGCCCACCCGAAGATCAACTCCACGGTCGAGGGCGACGAGATCGTCTACCCGGAGACCGAGAACGTCTCCATCGCGGTGGACACCGAGCGCGGCCTGCTGACCCCGGTCATCAAGGACGCGGCCTCGCTGGACCTGGCGCAGTTCTCGAAGTCCATCGCGGACCTCGCCGAGCGCACCCGGAACAACCAGCTGAAGCCCGACGAGCTGGCCGGCGGCACGTTCACGCTGACCAACACCGGTTCGCGTGGCGCGCTGTTCGACACCCCCGTGGTGTTCCTGCCGCAGTCGGCGATCCTCGGCACCGGCATCGTCACGAAGCGCCCGGCGGTCGTGAAGGTCGACGGCCAGGAGGCCATCGCCATCCGCTCGTTCGTCTACCTGGCACTGTCGTACGACCACCGGATCATCGACGGCGCGGACGCCTCGCGGTACCTCGTCGCGGTGAAGAACCGTCTCGAAGAGGGCAACTTCGCCCCGAACCTCGGGTACTGATCCCAGCAGCACGGCCGACGGCCCCGGTTCCCCTCGTGGGAGCCGGGGCCGTTCCCGTTCCGGGGGCGACGTCATCCACCGCGTCACCCGCCGCGTCACCCACCGCGTCACCCACCGCCGAGCAGGGTCAGGGCGGCGACCACCGACCCGACGGCGACGACGAGCCCCACGAGCACACGGCGGAGCGGGAGTCGTCGATCGGCTCCGAGCGGGACCCCGTGCTCGACCACGTCGCGGAGACGCTCGAGCAGTCTGTCCTGCCCGTCCGGTGTCGGCGGTTCGGCGAACACGAGGTCGCTCGGCACAGGGGTCCAGCGGAACGGCCGGGGCGCGGCGGCGGCACGGACGACGTCGAGCGCTGCTCGTGCGCTCGGCCCGTCACCGTCGAGGGCGTCCTGCAACGCTCCGAGCACCGGGGCCTGGGCAGGGTCGGCCGGGTCGACACGGTCCCACACGGTCCGAGCCGCGAGCACGAGGGTCCGGGTCGCATCCGCCGGGTGCGCGGGGCGCGGCGGGGTCGTCGCGTCGGTTTGAACGGTCGGGTTCGTCGCGCTCGTCGGGCGGTCGCAGAGCACGACGGCACCGGAGTCGTCCACCAGCACGTCGTCGATGCCGGCGGGACCGAACAGGACCGCGCCGTCGTGCACCGCCACCAGGAGCTCGAGGAGCGGGACCGTCAGGGTCACCGCGGCCCCGGTGGTCGGGGTGCCGAGCCGGTCGAGCGCCGGCACGAGCGACGTACCGGTCGGCCGGTCGAGGTCGACGACGAGACGCCCCGTCGCGGTCCGACCGACCGCGGCCACCGGGACGAGGTGCCGCTCGGCGGCCGCGGAGCGGTCGGCGACCCAGGTGAGCACCTCGTGCTCGTCGTGCTCGTTGCCGGTCGCGATCCAGCGATCCGGGTGGTGGTCGGTGCTCGTCTCCATGGTGACCAGCGTGGCCGTGGCGCGGTGGGCCTCCAGGCTCTCCTGCACCAACTGTGGACAAGACGTGTTCGCGCACAGCCGGACACGCGACGGTCTCCCCTGGCGCACGGAGGCCGTATCCTGTTCGCATGGCACGCAGCTCTTCCACAGACAAGAAGGCGAAGGAGCCGGGGCGTCTCAAGCAGATGTTCCAGGTCTTCCAGATGACCCGGAAGGCCGATCCGTCGTCGGTCTGGTGGTTCGCCCTCGCCTTCGTCGGTCCGGTCGTCCTCGGTGTCCTGCTGGCGCTGCTCCTGCCGGGGCAGAACTGGCTCGCGATCGTCCTGTGGATCGTCGCCGGTGTGCTGCTCGGTGTGCTGCTCTTCCTCATCGTGCTCGGCCGCCTCGCAGAGCGTGCCGCGTACTCCCAGATCGAAGGCCAGCCCGGCGCGGTCGGTGCCGTGCTGTCGAACTCGCTCCGTCGCCAGTGGCGCTCGAGCGAGATGCCCGTCGCGGTGCACGGTCGCTCGCAGGCAGCGGTCTACCGCGCCGTGGGTCGCCCCGGAGTGGTCCTGATCACCGAGGGCCAGCGCGGCAACCTCAACCGCCAGGTCGACGAGGAGCGCCGCAAGGTCCAGCGCATCGTCCCGAACGTCGCCGTGCACGTGCTGCACGTGGGTGACGGCACCGGTGAGAGCCTGACGCTGCACAAGCTGCCCCGTGCCATGAACAAGCTCAAGAAGTCGCTCAACCGCAACGAGGTGCTGGCGGTCGCGAACCGTCTCGACTCGCTGACCCAGAGCCCTGCGGCCTCGATCCCGAAGGGGATGGACCCGATGCGGGCTCGCGCCGGACGGCCGCGCTGACCCGAGCCCTCCGTACACCAGGACGCCCCCGACCAGATCCGGTCGGGGGCGTCGTCGTCTGAGCGTGGAGTGTCTGAGCGTGGAGTGACCGCGGGGCGTCGGTGTTCGCGAGGCCTGCGCCGTGCGACCTTCGGAGAACCGTTCGAGGTTGTCGGCTCGGTGCAGGACTCCGACGGCGCACCGGGCGGGCATGCTCGCACCGGATGAGCAACCTCGCACGGTGCGACGGCGCGGACGACAGGCACGGCCCGCTCGCCGCACCCCGGCCAGCCCCGATCAGCGCCGGACGAGTACCGTCCCGGCGATGCGGTCGTGCGCGCCCCGGCTGTCGCGGTCGATGATGAGCGCCGGGACCACCAGGCAGAGCAGCACCGTCCGGAGGATCGGCCGCCACACCCCCACGTAGCCCCCGCGCATGGGCACGACCCGGAGTCCGACGCAGATGTGCCCGAACGACCCGGACAGCAGGCAGATGAAGACGATCTGCAGCACCGCGAAGATGGCGATCTGCACCCAGGAGTGCGCGATGTCGCCCGAACCGTTCACCGGCGACCACACACCGGTGACGTAGGCGACCAGGTCGGCCAGCGCTCCGTCGATCAGCAGCGCGACGACCCGCCGGCCGATCCGCCCGACGCTCCGGGGCCCGGACTCGGGCAGTCTGAGGTCCTTCCCCGGCCATCCGTCCGGGTGCTCGGAGGGCGCGGACGGACTGGGAGTGCTGCGGGCCATGGTCCCCAGCGTAGGCGACGGTCCGGGCGTAACACGCCCGAAACAAACCAGTCATGTCCGGGAAACCCCGTGTCAATAGCCTCGTCGGAGGTGCCTTGACCGGTGCCTCCGACATCACCCAACCCATTGGAGATCGGCCCCATGTTCAGCGATTCCTCCGAGGTCCTGGCCTTCATCAAGGACACCGACGTCAAGTTCCTCGACATCCGCTTCACGGACCTGCCCGGTGTGCAGCAGCACTTCAACATCCCGGCATCCACCGTCGACGAGGACTTCTTCTCGGTCGGCCAGCTGTTCGACGGCTCCTCGATCCGTGGGTTCGCGTCGATCCACGAGTCCGACATGCAGCTGATCCCCGATGTCACCACGGCGTACGTCGACCAGTTCCGCGCCGAGCGCACGCTCATCATGATCTTCGACATCTACAACCCGCGGAACGGTGAGATCTACGGCCGCGACCCGCGCCAGGTCGCGAAGAAGGCCGAGAAGTACCTCGCGTCGACGGGCATCGCGGACACCGCGTTCTTCGCCCCCGAGGCCGAGTTCTACATCTTCGACGACGTCCGCTACTCGGTCACGCAGAACGAATCCTTCTACGCCGTCGACTCCGAAGAGGGCGCCTGGAACACCGGTCGTGACGAAGAGGGCGGCAACCTCGCCAACAAGACCCCGTACAAGGGCGGCTACTTCCCCGTGTCGCCGGTCGACAAGACCGCCGACCTGCGCGACGACATCACCCTCAAGCTGATCGACGCCGGCTTCGAGCTCGAGCGCTCGCACCACGAGGTGGGCACCGGCGGCCAGCAGGAGATCAACTACAAGTTCGACACGATGGTCCACGCCGCGGACGACATCCTGAAGTTCAAGTACATCGTCAAGAACACGGCCGACCAGTGGGGCAAGGTCGCCACGTTCATGCCGAAGCCGCTCTTCGGCGACAACGGCTCGGGCATGCACACCCACCAGTCGCTCTGGTCCGACGGCAAGCCGCTCTTCTACGACGAGAACGGCTACGGCGGTCTGTCGGACCTCGCCCGCTGGTACATCGGCGGCATCCTGAAGCACGCCCCGGCGCTGCTCGCCTTCACCAACCCGTCGATCAACTCGTACCACCGTCTGGTCAAGGGTTTCGAGGCCCCGGTCAACCTGGTCTACTCGGCCGGCAACCGCTCGGCGGCGATCCGCATCCCGATCACGGGCACCAACCCGAAGGCCAAGCGCATCGAGTTCCGCGCGCCCGACGCCTCCGGAAACCCGTACCTCGCCTTCGCCGCGCAGCTGATGGCGGGCCTCGACGGCATCCAGAACCGCATCGAGCCGCACGAGCCGGTCGACAAGGACCTCTACGAGCTCCCCCCGGAGGAGGCCAAGGGCATCCCCCAGGTCCCCGGCTCGCTCGACGA
The DNA here is from genome assembly GCF_031844325.1 of Curtobacterium sp. BRB10. Classification (NCBI taxonomy): domain Bacteria; kingdom Bacillati; phylum Actinomycetota; class Actinomycetes; order Micrococcales; family Microbacteriaceae; genus Curtobacterium; species Curtobacterium sp. BRB10. Next base: position 344,210 of record NZ_JAUZVA010000006.1, on the reverse strand, counting down.
GGCGCTCGACGCGCTCGAGGCGGACCACGAGTTCCTCACGAAGGGCAACGTCTTCACCGAGGACCTCATCCAGACCTGGATCGACTACAAGCGCGAGAACGAGATCCTCCCGCTGGCCCAGCGCCCGCACCCGTTCGAGTACGAGCTGTACTTCGGCGTCTGAGTCTCGCTGACAACCACACGAAGGGCCCCGCACCGTCCGGTGCGGGGCCCTTCGTGCGTGTGGCCGGAGCGACAGCGCGCTGACGGCCTGGGCGCTCGCACTCGCGAGAGCGACAGAACGTCGCGAACGTTCCGCGGGATCCTGTCGCGTTCACGAGGGGACGCTGCCACCGTGCACGCGGGGTGCGGACGCGACCGCCTGGAGGCCCGGTGCCGGTCCGGCGGGCGGGCGTCGGGCCTCCAGGCGGTCGCGACGCGCGTTCCTTCCCATCGCAGCTGGACTGGGAAGTGGGATCGGGCGTACCTGGTCAGAACTTCCGACCAGGTACGCTCGATCCGACCAGGTGCGCCCGGATCGACGAGGCACTCCCCGGGCGCACGTGAACGGGGCCCGCGCCGCCCGGCACGGACCCCGTCTCGCGAACGGTGACTAGCGGCTCGTGGCCAACGCGTCGTTCGTCCCCGCTGCGACGCTCACGGGTGCACCCGTGACCGGCGTGGGACGTCCCAGGGAACGGACGGTCCACCCCGCTTTCACCCAGTCGGAGACCGGGAGGCAGTTGCGCGCGTCGATGACGACGCGGCGCCCGACGAGGTCACCGAGGGCGACCGGGTCGGCGGTGATGATGTCGTCCCACTCGGTGAGCACGAGGACGACGTCGGCGCCCTCGATCGCGTCCGTCATCGAGGCGGCGTAGCTCAGCGTCGGGAACGAGCGCTTCGCGGGCTCCATCGCCTCGGGGTCCCAGAGCGTCACCTGGGCGCCGCGGAGGTGCAGCGCGGCGGCGACGTTGAGCGCCGGGGAGTCCCGGACGTCGTCGGTCAGGGGCTTGAACGCGGCACCGATGACGGCCACGCGACGGTTGAGCACCGATCCCCCGGCCGAGTCGATCGCCATGTCGATGACCCGCTGGCGCTGCCCCATGTTGATCTCGTCGACCTGCTGCATGAGGCCGACGACCTGGCCCGCGCCGATCTCGTTCGCGCGGTACATGAGGGCCCGGATGTCCTTCGGCAGGCAGCCACCACCGAAGCCGAGGCCGGCGTTCAGGAACTTCCGGCCGATACGGGCGTCGTGGCCGAGGGCGTCGGCGAGCGTGGACACGTCCGCTCCCGTGATCGCGCACATCTCGGAGATCGCGTTGATGAACGAGATCTTCGTGGCGAGGAACGCGTTGGCGCTCACCTTGACGAGCTCCGCGGTGGCGAGGTCGGTGGTGATGACCGGGGTGCCCTCGCCGATGGGCGCGGCGTAGACCTCGCGGATCACGGCGTCGGCGGCTTCGGAGGCTCCGCCCCAGACCAGACGGTCGGGGTGCAGGGTGTCCTCGACGGCCTTGCCCTCACGCAGGAACTCGGGGTTCCAGATGAGTTCCGCGTCGATGCCGGCGGGGGTGAACTCGCGGACGATGCCGCGGAGTCGCGATGCCGTCCCGACCGGGACCGTCGACTTGCCGACGATGAGGCCCGGGTGGGTGAGGTTCTCGGCGACGCCGCGCGTGGCGCTCTCGACGTAGGCCAGGTTCGCGGCGTGCGACCCGGCCTTCTGCGGGGTGCCGACGCAGACGAAGTGGACGTCCGCAGCGGCGACGGCCGAGGCGATGTCGGCGGTGAAGCGGAGCTTGCCGCTGGCGACGTGCTTCGTGATGAGCTCCGGCAGCCCGGGCTCGAAGAACGGGACCTCACCGGCGGACAGCGCGGCGAGCTTCGACGGGTCGATGTCGACACCGATGGTCTCGAAGCCCATCTCGGCCATGGCGGCCGCGTGGGTGGCGCCGAGGTAGCCGGTGCCGATGACGCTGATGACGGGTGCGGGGCGGGTGTCGGCCGATGCGGTCGACTTCTTGGACTCGCTCATTGCGTGACCTCCTGCAGGTCGTAGTCGATGTCGTTGCGCTTGATGCCCTCGGCGAAGGCCTTCAGGGAATCGGCGCGGGAGTTGAGACGCCAGTCGTTCGTGGTGCGCTTGCCGTCGATGATGGTGGTGGCCGTCTCGCTGAAGTACGCGAAGCCGACGATGTCCTTGTTGGCGGGGTCCGCCAGGGCATCGAAGAGCGAGTTGATCCACTGCGTCTTCTGCGGGTTCGCGACACTCGTGCCGGTCTCGGTCGCCCCGATCTCGTTGAGCATGATGCCCTTGCCCGGCGCGATCTGCCGGAGCTGCGCGAGCGTCGCTCCGAAGGTCGTGGCGAACGTCGGCTGCTCGGTGGCGTCGCGGTAGTAGCCGCTCATGCCGACCCAGTCCACGTAGTCCGCACCCGGGTAGTACTGCTGCATGTAGTCGAGCGTCTGGTACTTCGGGTTGCCGAGCTTGTCGATGCGGCTCGGGGACCAGTCCCAGATGACGTACTTGTTCGCACCGTTCGCCTGGAAGACGTCGTGCACGTGCTGCCACATCTTCTTGTAGGAGCCGGCCGGGTTCTTCTGGGCGTCGCCCTCGGACCAGTTGTACCAGGAGCCGTTCATCTCGTGGTCGAGACGGATGACCATCGGCTGCCCGTTGGCCGCCAGCGCCTTCGCGTACTTCGTCAGGTAGGCGTCGAACGACCCGCCGGAGATGTCCTCGTTGGTGTACCCGGGGACGTACTTCTGGTCGTTGCCGGTCTGCGCCGGCACCGTCTCCCACGTCATGAGCGGGACGCGACCGTTGGCCCAGGAGCGCTGCACCGCGCTGGCGTTGAACTCCTGGTCGAAGCCCTGGAAGAAGCCGGTCATGTTCGACGCGGTGCCGACCTGACGGGAGACCTCGTCGTACTCGGCCCAGTTGAACGGGGACTGCGCGGTGTACAGGCCGTACCAGCGAGACTGCTGACCGAGGATCTCGGCCTTGGTCGGCGTGACGACCGGGGTGGTACCCGGGTCGGTCGAGGGACCGGGGTTCGGCTTCGAGCCGCCACCGTTGCCCGAACCAGACCCGGATCCGTTGCCGGAACCCGAGCCGCTGCCGGACCCGTTGTCGGACGAGCCCGAACCCGAACCGGACCCACCTGCCGACGCGGCACCGGGCCCGCCGGAACCCGAGCCACCGCTGCCGGAACCCGCGGCGTTGACGTCGGACGAGCCTCCCGAGCCCTTCGCGGCACCGAGCCGGGACTGCAGCGACGCGATCTGCGCCTTGAGTTCCGAGATCTGGTCGCCGCGCGACCCGGCCTGGGCGGTGCGGGAGTCGAGCTTGCCCTCGAGCGACCAGATGCGCTCCTGGGCGGCGTCGAGCTGCGTCTGCAGCTCGGCGGCGGACACCTTCTTGGCCTTCGGCGCCTCGACGCCGAGTGCCTGGTGCACGGCGGTCGAGACGGGGCCGGTGGGCGAGATCCACACCGACCAGGTGATGAGGCCGAGCGCCAGCACGATGGCCGTCGTGCCGATGGCCGTCCGGCGGGCGTGCTTGCTGGACTGCGCCCACCAAGCACTCGAGGAACGGATGATGTCAGACAATGAGGAACGCCTCCAGGGCGAAGATCGCGATGCCGATCACGTACGGGATCGCTGCGTACGGGTTGTACCGGCGGGCTCGGGCGGAGGCCGGCGCGGCTGCTCGCTGGGCCTCCTGCTGCGCGACCGCGGCAGCGGCCTCGCGGCGGGTGGCGAGCACGGTGGTGGTGGAGTTGGTCGCCGCGTCGGCGCCGAAGAGCTCGTCGAACGCACGGTCGACGGCCACCTGGTCGACGGTCTCGAGCGGGGCGGGCAGACCTGACCCCGAGCCCGCCGAACCTGCGTCCGCACCGTTGATGCGGGCGCGTTCGGCGTCGATCGGGCTGACCGGGATCTGCGCCGTGGCGGACAGCGGCTGGACGGCGTCCGCCGGGTCCTCCTGCATCGGACCACCGGCGTAGGCGCCGGCTCGGGTCCCCCAGCCGGACGCGTGCGCCAGGCGGAAGAAACCGCTGAGCCGGATCGGCATCAGGAAGAACGTCGACACGATGATGAACATCGGCAGGCGGAAGAAGTCGCTCGGCTTCTCGGACAGGTGCCGCATCTGGCGGATCGCCATGCTCAGCACGCTCGAGATCACCATGAGCGCCGCAACGTAGACGAACCCGGTCGAGAAGCCGTACTGCGACAGGATGCCCTGGTACAGGTTCTCGCCCTGGCCGGTGAAGGCACGGTAGATCCAGCCTGCGATCACGCCGAAGAGCATGAACGGCAGGATGATGTCGGTGATGAAGAACGCCGCCAGGACCGGGGCGTGGCCGAGCATCCACGGCAGCATCCGCAGCGTGTTGTACTGCGAGCCGCGGGCCCAGCGGAGCTGCTGCTTGAACAGCTTCTTCACCTGCAGCGGGGCATCCGTGTAGACCAGCGACGTGTACTGGTAGACCGTCCGGTACCCCTCCTTGAGCGTGAGGTTCGTCAACGTCCGATCGTCCGAGACCTCGAGGAACACGCCCATGAACTTCTCGTGCATGAACCGGTCCATCACCCGCATGAGGATGCTCCGGCGGAACGCGATGGTTCGCCCGGGCAGGCAGCCGATCTGCCCGAGGACACTCTGTGCCGGCATGGAGTAGAGCGCTCGCGAGTTCTCGAGCCAGTCGGCCCAGCGGGTGATCCAGCTGCGCTCCGGTTCGAGGATGCGCTGCCGGGTCGTGACGCCACCGACGGACTCGTCGGCGAACGGCTTGAGGAGTTCCTCGAGCGCGCCGGGGGTCCAGACGGTGTCCGAGTCGACCAGCACGGTGATGTCACCGTTGGACATCTCGGTGCCGACCTTGACGGCGTTGCGCTTGCCCGGGATGGGCGTGTGGGTCCAGCGGACGAGCGGGGCGAACTCGTCGCAGACCTCCTCGAGCGCCTCGTTGCGAGCACCGTTGATGACGACGATGATCTCGCCGGGCTGCTGCTCGACCATGCGTCCGATGACGTCGCGGAAGAGGTCGAGCGGTTCGTCCACGACGGGGACGACGACGCTGGTGGTACCGACGAAGGTGCCGGTGAAGGGGCGGTAGCGGGCGGAGATGACGACCTTGAGCAACCAGAGCAACCAGATCACCGCGGAGTACACGGCGAACAGGTAGAACTCGGGGTGCCCTTCGACCATCTGCCTGATCTGCAGAATGAAGGTGAACACTGATCCCTGCTTCAACGTTCGAGGTGGAGATTCCGCTTCATCGGGGAATCAGGGCCGGTTCGGGTGATGCAATTGATGCAGAACCTGAACGCGCGCGCAACGCGGCCCCCGTCCGGGGGCGTTACGGGCGCGTTACGGGGTACACACCGGTCCCCCGCTCGACCGGTCGGAGCGGTCCCCCGTGGTGCTGACAGCACTCCTGCGGACCACCCCTCGACGCCTGCTCGGTCGGATGGGCGACAGGTGCGGCCTGGAGGCACGGGTCGGCTCCGACAGAAATCCCCGGTCAGCACGGGATCGCACGGCGTGTCGGGGGGCGTCGGAAACGGTCCCCTGGCGGTCCGGTGGGAGTTCGGTCACGGCGCGGTAACGAGCCGGGCTCCGTTTCGAACAGGGGTACGAAGAGGGTGTCGTCGGGGGACGTCGTGCGACACGGAGAATTAACCTTCGACGGCTGCTCAGGTCGGGTCCGTCCGCGGACGCTCGGGCGTGTCGCGAGACGCTCGGCGCTGCGTCGGCGGCGGTCGGGCGCTGCGTCCGCGGCGGGTCGGACGCGGCGTCGCCGGCGGGTCGGACGCGGCGTCGCGGGCGGGTCAGGCGCCGTAGAACTCGCGCTCGAACACCTGTCGGGCGCGCCGCGTGACGCCGAGGTAGTCGTCCTCGAGGTGGCTCGCAGAACCCGGCGGGTACTCCATCAGACGGGCGACGCCCTCGAGCTGGACGCGGTCGACGGGCAGGACGTCGGTGGTCTTCCCCGACCACAGCACGAGGGCGCTGCGGGTGCGCGACGCGAAGCGCCAGGCGGCCCCGAGCCGCTCGCCGTCCTCGGCGCCGACGAGTCCGGCGTCGACCGCGGCGTCGAGCGCCTCGAGCGTCGAGGTGGTCCGGAGCGACGGGATCTCGAGCGCGTGCTGCAGCTGCAGGAGCTGGACGAACCACTCGACGTCGCTGAGCGATCCCCGGCCGAGCTTGAGGTGTCGTGCCGGATCGGCACCGCGGGGCAGCCGCTCCGACTCCACGCGGGCCTTGATGCGACGGACCTCGCGCACCTGGTGGTCGTCGATCCGCTCCGGGTACCGGGTGCGGTCGGCGAGGTGCTCGAAGTCACGGAGGAGCTGCGCGTCACCGACGGCCCCCCGAGCGCGGAGGAGCGCCTGCGCCTCCCACGTGAGCGACCAGCGGGCGTAGTAGGCGCCGTAGGACTCGAGCGTCCGCGCGACGGGACCGTTCTTGCCCTCGGGGCGCAGGTCGATGTCGAGGTCGAGCGGGTGGATGGTGTCCTCGGTCAGGCGGTTGAGCTCACGCACGATGGTCTGGGCGGTCCGGGACGCGACCTCGGGGGCCAGTTCGGATGCGCGGTAGACGTACAGCACGTCGGCGTCCGAGCCGAAGCCGAGCTCCCGCCCGCCGTACCGGCCCATCGCGATGATCCCGAACTCGAAGCCCTCGGGGGCGTCACGGCGGGCGAGCGCGAGGGCGCCGGCGAGGGTGGCCTCGGTGACGTCGCTCAGGGCCGGGCCCAGGCCGTCGACGTCGAGCGAGCCCAGCACGGCGGCCATGCCGAGCCGCAGCGTCTCCCGACGTCGAGCCGACCGGAGCAGCGCCGCGGAGCCGTCGACGTCGTCGCCGTGCCGGGCGGTGGTCGCGGTCATCTCGGCGAGCAGGGCGTCGATCGGCCGCGGACGCAGGAGCGCCTCGGGTTCGTCGAGCCAGGCCACCGCCTCGGGGAACCGCTCGAGCAGCCCGGACAGGAACGCCGACTCGGACAGCACCGTGGTGAGCGAGTGCGCGGCGCCGGACGAGTCGCGCAGCATGCGGAGGAACCAGCTCGACTCCCCGAGCCTGTCGCTCAGCCGGCGGAAGGCCAGCAGCGCACGGTCGGGTGCCGGCCCCTCGGCCATCCAGCGCAGGAGCACGGGGAGCAGGTTCCGCTGGATCGCCGCGCGCCGGCTCGTGCCCTGCGTCAGGGCGCGGATGTGGCCGACGGCACCGGCGGGGTCGACGAACCCGACACCGGCGAGCCGATCGACGACCTGGTCGTTGGTCAAGACGATCTCGTCCTCGGTGGAGGCCACGGCCGACAGCAGCGGCCGGTAGAACAGGCGCTCGTGCAGCCCGCGGACCTCGAGCTTCACGGCACGCCAACGGGCCTCGAGCGCCGGGGCCGACGCCGCGACACCGCTCGACCGGGCGAGCACCCGCAACTCCTCTTCGTCAGAGGGCATGAGGTGCGTCCGCTGCAGGCGCCGGAGCTGGATGCGGTGCTCGAGCACCCGGAGCAGGGCGTAGTCCGGCCCGAACCGAGCGGCCTCGGCGCGCCCGACGTACCCGGCGTCGGTCAGGGCGTCCATGGCCTCGAGCGTCGACCGCACCCGGACGGACGGGTCGTCACGGCCGTGCACGAGTTGCAGGAGCTGCACGGTGAACTCGACGTCCCGCAGGCCACCGGGGCCGAGCTTGAGCTGCCGGTCGACGTCGGCGTCGGGGATGTGCTCGGTCACCCGCTCGCGCATGCGCTGCACCGACTCGACGAACCCCGGCCGGGTGGCGGAGGTCCACACGAACGACGCGACGGCCTCGGCGTACCGGGCGCCGAGGTCGGCGGACCCCGCGATCGGGCGGGCCTTGAGCAGCGCCTGGAACTCCCACCCCTTCGCCCAGCGCTCGTAGTACGCCACGTGCGAGTCGAGCGTGCGGACGAGTGCGCCGTCCTTGCCCTCGGGCCGGAGGTTCGCGTCGACCTCCCACAGCGCCGGTTCGGCGGCGAGGTCGGTGATCGCGTGCATCGCGGCGATCGCGATGCGGGTGGAGACGAGCACCGCCCGGTCGGTGGTGACGTCGTCGGTGGGCTCGGTGACGAAGATGACGTCGACGTCGCTGACGTAGTTGAGTTCGCGTGCGCCGGCCTTGCCCATGGCGATCACCGCGAGGGGGGTCGCCGCGACGTCGGCCGCGGGGAACGGGACCTCGCGCCGAGCGATGTCGACCGCGGCGTCGAGGGTGGCTCCGGCAAGGTCGGCGAGGCCGGCCGCGACCGCCGGGAACGCGTCCGTCGGCACGGGGTGCAGCACGTCGAACAGGGCGATCTGGGCCAGGTGCCGGCGGTAGCGCACACGCAGGCGCATCCGGGCGTCCTCACCCGTGGCGCCGTCGACCGCCTCGGTCAGCGACGCCGTGTACCGCTCCTGCGACCACGGTTCGCCGACCGGGTCGAGCAGCAGTGCCAGCTCGGCCGGACGACGGTGCAGGAACTCCCCGAGGCCGATCGAGGCACCGAGCAGGCGGATCAGACGCTCGGTCGCTGCGTCGTCCGTCAGGACGGGGCGGAGCTCGTCCGGCGCGCGCTCGAGCAGCCGCTCCAGCATCCGCAGGGCACCGTCCGGATCAGCGGTGCCGCCCCAGAGCGCGGCAGACCCGGCGACCGGCAGCGGCAGGTCGGGGCCGAACCGGGCCTCCAGGTCGGCAGCCCGCTCGAGGCTCTCCGACAGCTCCGCGAACCCCAGACGGGCCAGCTCCGAACGTGACGTCGTCGTCCGACCGGTCATGTGGAACGTGCTCCCGAGGGGTCAGGGCGCTCGGTTCTAGAGCGCGCCGAGGTTGGTGTCGAGCTCGAACGGGGTGACCTGGTCGCGGTAGCGCTTCCACTCCTGCCGCTTGTTGAGCAGCACGAAGTTGAACACCTGCTCGCCGAGGGTCTCGGCCACCAGCTCCGAGTCCTCCATGAGGCTCAGGGCGTGGTCGAGGCTCGCGGGCAGCTGGCTGTAGCCCAGGGCACGACGCTCCGAGTCGCTGAGGCTCCACACGTTGTCCTCGGCCTCGGCGGGGAGTTCGTACTCTTCCTCGATGCCCTTGAGGCCGGCGGCGAGCAGCAGCGAGTACGCCAGGTAGGGGTTCGCTGCCGAGTCGATCCCGCGGTACTCGATCCGTGAGGACTGGCCCTTGTTCGGCTTGTAGAGCGGCACGCGCACCAGTGCCGAGCGGTTGTTGTGGCCCCAGGTGACGAAGGACGGGGCCTCGTCGCCGCCCCAGAGCCGCTTGTACGAGTTGACGAACTGGTTCGTCACCGCGGTGATCTCCGGCGCGTGCTTGAGCACGCCGGCGATGAAGTGCTTGGCCGTCTGCGACAGCTGGTACTGGCCGCCGGCCTCGTAGAAGGCGTTCTGGTCGCCCTCGAACAGCGAGACGTGGGTGTGCATGCCGGAACCGGGCTGGCCCGAGATCGGCTTCGGCATGAAGGTCGCGTAGACGCCCTGCTCGATCGCCACCTCCTTCACGACGGTGCGGAAGGTCATGATGTTGTCCGCCATCGTCAACGCGTCGGCGTAGCGGAGGTCGATCTCGTTCTGCCCGGGGCCGGCCTCGTGGTGCGAGAACTCGACCGAGATGCCGAGGTCCTCGAGCATCCGGACCGACCGGCGGCGGAAGTCGTGCGCGCTGCCGCCGGGGACGTTGTCGAAGTAGCCGGCCTGGTCGACGGGCTGCGGGCCGCCGTCCTTCCACTCGCGGCTCTTCAGCAGGTAGAACTCGATCTCGGGGTGCGTGTAGAACGTGAACCCACGGTCGCTCGCCCGCGCCAGGGTGCGCTTCAGCACGTTGCGGGGGTCCGCCACGGCGGGCTGCCCGTCCGGTGTCGTGATGTCGCAGAACATCCGCGCGGTGGGGTCGATCTCGCCGCGCCACGGCAGGATCTGGAACGTCGAGGGGTCCGGGTGCGCCAGGACGTCGGCCTCGTACGAACGGGTGAGGCCCTCGATCGCGGAGCCGTCGAACCCGATGCCCTCGGCGAACGCGCCCTCGACCTCGGCCGGGGCGATCGCCACCGACTTCAGCGTCCCGATGACGTCCGTGAACCAGAGTCGGATGAACTTGATGCCGCGCTCCTCGATGGTGCGGAGCACGAAGTCCGTCTGCTTGTCCATGCACGACCTTTCCGTGTATCGGGTGGCCGCTGGCGGGCCTCGTCCCAGGCTAGTGGTCCGGCGGTGTGCGCGGGGCCGTGCGACGCGCCGTCACCGGGGCGCCGGCCACGGTGTTCAGCGGTCCTCGGCGTCCCACTTCTCGTTGTTCGCGGCGATGCGGTCGAGCGCGTGCTGCGCCTCCTCGCGCGTCGCGAACGGGCCGATCCGGTCGCGCTGCGGCGACTGCGGGCCCTGCTCGACCTGGCCGGTCTTGTCGTTGAACCACCACTGGGACTCGATGCGTTCTTCGCTCATGCCGCCCACCGTACTCACGCAACCGCCTGGAGGCCCGGTGCCGGTCCGGCGGACCGGCACCGGGCCTCCAGGCAGTCACATCACCGGCGTCGGGCCGCGCCCTGGGCGGTTGCGTTCGGCGCGTCGCGCCGCGGCTAGAGTGGTCCGCATGCCCCGGGACGAACACGGACACCTGACCGCCGGCCGCATCTCCCCGCACCGCGCCGTGCCGAAGGACATCGAGCGTCCGGAGTACGTCGGGAAGGTCGAGCCCCACGAGCACGGTCTCGGTGACACCTACACACCGGACGAGGTCGAGCGCATCCGGGTCGCCGGACGCATCGCGTCGCAGGCCATCGACGCCGTCGGCGAGGCCATCCGCCCGGGTGTGACCACCGACGAGCTGGACCGGATCGGGCACGAGTTCGTCGTCGCGCACGGCGCCTACCCCTCCACCCTCGGCTACCGCGGCTACCCGAAGTCGCTGTGCTCGAGCCTCAACGAGGTCATCTGCCACGGCATCCCCGACGACACCGTCCTGCAGGAGGGCGACCTCGTCAACATCGACATCACCGCCTACAAGGACGGCATGCACGGCGACACGAACCGCACCTTCGTCGTCGGACACGCCGCGCCCGAGGTGTCGGACCTGGTCACCCGCACCGAAGAGGCACTGCGCCGCGGCATCAAGGCCGTCGCACCGGGGCGGCAGGTCAACGTGATCGGTCGCGCCATCGAGGCGTACGCGAAGCGCTTCGGCTACGGCGTCGTCCGCGACTACACCGGACACGGCGTCGGTCGGGCGTTCCACTCCGGCCTGATCATCCCCCACTACGACGCACCGCAGTACGACACGGTGATCGAACCCGGCATGGTGTTCACCATCGAACCCATGCTCACGCTCGGCGGCATCGACGCCGACATCTGGTCCGACGACTGGACGGTCTCGACCCGTGACAAGTCGTGGACCGCGCAGTTCGAGCACACCCTCGTCGTCACCGAACGCGGCGCGGAGCTCCTCACCGTCTCCTGACCGGACACCTCCGGCAGGCAACCGAAAGGCACGACAACCTCATGACCTCCCTCGCAGTCGGCGTCGACATCGGTGGTACGGGCATCAAGGGCGCGATCGTCGACGTCGCGTCCGGCGCCCTCACCACGGACCGCATCAAGAAGGCCACGCCCGAGGGCGGGAAGCCCCAGGACATCACGGCGGTGGTCAAGGAGATCATCGGTGAGCTCGCGCCCGGTGACGACGTCCCCGTCGGGGTCTGTTTCCCGGCGATCGTGCGGGACGGCAAGACGATGTCCGCCGCGAACGTGTCGAAGAAGTGGATCGGCTTCGAGGCCGAGGCGCTGTTCGAGAAGGAACTCGGCCGCTCCATCCACTTCGTCAACGACGCCGACGCCGCCGGGTTCGCCGAGCAGCAGTTCGGTGCGGCCAAGGGCAAGGACGGCCTGGTCATCGTGACGACGCTCGGCACCGGCATCGGCACCGCGCTCATCAACGACGGTGTGCTCATCGTCAACTCGGAGCTCGGGCACCTGGAGATCGAGGGGCACGACGCCGAGTCGCGCGCCTCGTTCGCCGCCAAGGAGCGCGACGACCTGTCCTGGAAGCACTGGGCGAAGCGCCTGCAGAAGTACTACTCGACGCTCGAGGCGCTGCTCTCCCCCGAGCTCTTCGTCGTCGGCGGCGGGGTCTCGAAGCAGTACGAGGAGTTCCTCCCGCTGCTCGACCTGCAGGCCGACATCATCCCCGCGACGCTCCGCAACAACGCCGGCATCATCGGCGCCGCGACCCTGGCAGCGCGCAGCGTCTAGCGCTGGTCGGGCGTACCTGGTCGAATCGGGCGTCCCTGGTCGGAACTTCTGACCAGGGACGCCCGTTCTCATCAGGTACGCCTGGCGAGGGGCTCCCCTCGCAGCGGGCACCGCGCAGCCGGGTAGACTCGCTCCAGCGAATGGGTCGGTGAGACGGTCGCGTCGCTCCCCCGGGAGCGCCGAGGAACGTCCGGGCTCCACAGAGCAGGGCGGTGGGTAACACCCACCCGGAGCAATCCGCGAGACAGTGCCACAGAAAGCAGACCGCCGGCGGCAACGTCGGTAAGGGTGAAACGGTGGTGTAAGAGACCACCAGGGGTCCGGGTGACCGGATCCGCTCGGTAAACCTCGCCCGGAGCAAGGTCAGACAGAGGACGTTGAGGCTGCTCGCCGAGTCCTCGGGTAGACCGCTGGAGGCCGACGGCAACGTCGGTCCGAGAGAGATGGCCGTCACCGCCGTGCAAGCGGCGGGACAGAACCCGGCGTACGGCCGGCCCATTCGCCCCTTCTCCTCGCCACGTTGGCTCGCACCGGGGCGCTCGGCGCCCGCGGTCACGACTCCCCGCTCAGGTTCGCCGAGTGGTCACCGACCGTCGGCCAGCACGTCCGCAGCCGACACTTCGTGACCGCTCGGCGCCACGCGCGCGACGCGTTGCGACCAGCCCACGAACGAACAGGAGGCGCGGTGCCGTCGGGCACCGCGCCTCCTGTCCGGACGTCGCTCGCGTCTACAGCCCGGACTCGGCCGTCCGCACCAGGATCGCGTCGCTGTCGGGGCACAGCACCACGTCGTCGGGCGCAGCCCGCCGGATGGTCTGCAGGTCGGAGTTGTTGAGCGCCACGCCGGACGCCGTCGACACGCCGCCCTGCAGCAGCGAGGCACCGAAGCCGTACCGCGCACGCTGCCGGTCGTACAGGGCGAGCAGCTCGGCCGGCACCTTGGCGGCGACGTCGGCGCGGGCCTGCTCGGCGGACTCGCGGTCGGCGGTGAGTCGGGCGATCTCGGTGTCGCGCTCGGCGACCAGACCACCGCGAGCGGCCTCGACGTCGGCGAGCTTCGCCTCGATGTCACCGACCCGGGCGCGGAGTCCGTCGAGGTTCTCCATGATCTCGAGTTCGGCGGTCTCGAGGCCGCCGATGCGCCGCTGCAGCGAGTCGAGCTCACTCTGCAGTCCGGCCGCGTCCTTCGCGTTGGCGACGTTCTGCAGCATCGTGGTGTCGCGTTCGACGCGCGCCTGCGCCACAGCGGTGTCGGACTCCAGGCGTGCGAGGTCGCGCTCGGCGTCCTCGACCTCGCCGGTGGCGGCGACGAGTTCGCTCCGGAGCGCCGCGGCCTGCTTGCTCAGCTCGGTCAGCTGGTCGCCCTTCTGCAACGACGTGATGCGGTGCGCGATGCGGGTGACGTCGTTGTCGAGACGCTGGACGTCGAGGAGGATGACCTGGTCCTCGGGTGCTGCCTTCATGGTCAGGCTCCTTCTGTGGGGGTGGTGGGTTCGGCGGCCGGCAGGACGGCGAAGTCCCACGGGTCGGTGCGGAGGTCGCTCACGCTGACGCGGACCCCGGCCCGGGTGCGCAGCTGCTCTGCGGCGACGTCGAGCCAGAGCCACTCGGTGGCCCAGTGCGAAGTGTCGATGAGCGCCGGCCCGCCGCCGAGCAGCGCCTGCTCGCGGAACTCCGAGGCCGGGTGGTGCCGCAGGTCGCTCGTGATGTACACGTCGGCGTCGAGCACGGCGGGATGGCCGAGCAGCGAGTCGCCCGCACCCGCGCAGAGCGCCACGGTGCGGACGTGCTGGTCGAAGTCACCGGAGACGCGGACGCCGGTCGCGGTGGGCGGCAACAGGTCGACGAGCTTCCGGGCGAGGGCGCCGAGGGTCGTCCCCTCGGGCAGCATCCCGACTCGGCCGATACCCGTGTCGGGGTCGGCTGCGGCGTCGAGCGGTCGCTGCTCGGTGAGCCCGAGGCGGTCGGCGAGGACGGCCGAGGTGCCGGTCGTCACGACGTCGGCGTTGGTGTGCGCCGCGAGCAGGGCGCTGCTGCCACGCACGAGGGTCGCGAGGACGCTGCCCTTGTAGGTCGATTCCGCGATCGTCGTCACCCCGCGGAGCAGCAGCGGATGGTGCGTGAGCAGGAGCCCGGCGCCGAGTTCGACGGCTTCACGGGCGGTGGCCGGGACCGCGTCGACGGCGAGGTGCACGTGCTCGACAGTTGCGTCCGGGTCCCCAGCGACGAGCCCGACGGAGTCCCACGACTCGGCACCGGCGGCGGGCCACAGGTCCTCGATCACGGCCTGGAGTTCGCGGAGCGTCGGCATCCCGTCAGTGTACCGAGGCGACCGCCCCGCACGGGGCACCCGCGAGCCGTCAGCGACGACCGAGCAGGCCGAGCAGCCGGTCGACGAGTCGCGACCACCAGCCGGCCGGGGCCGGCTCTGCCGACGTGTCGGTGTCGGTGTCGGCTTCTGCCGCGTCCGCGACGGGGGCGGGGACGACCGGTGCGGCGACGGCGTCCGGCAGGACGACCGGCGTGCTGGCGGTGACGCCCTGGTGCGCGGTGAGCGCGGCGGCGAACGCCGCACGGTCGATGACCGTCGGCCCGGTGGCGGGCAGGACGAGCGGGGTCGGTCGCGTGGCCGCCGACACCGGGGACACGGCGGGGAGGCCCAGCACCGGCCGGACGGGTTCGTCGCGTTCCGGGGTGACGAGTTCCACCACCGGCGCGGCTTCCGGTGCGGGTGCCTGCGCTGCTGCGGGGACGTTCCGTGCTGTGCGGCTCGGCACGGACGCCGGCCGGGTGACGGGCGCCACGGGCGCGGCCGCTGCGCGGCGGGCTGCGGCGCGGTCACGTCGGTCCGCCTCGGCGGCGGCGTCGGTGAGCAGGTCGGCGAAGACGGTGTGGGCGAAGGCGCGGGCGGCGGTCACCTCGGGGTCGTCGGAGTCGGCAACGGTGGCCTCCCACGCGGCGAGCCGCGCCAGGTCCTCGTCACGGCGGCGGACCTCGGCCTCGAGCAGCACGATGCGCTCGATGGTGCTGCGGCCCGTGGACGACGACACCTCGACGGCGAGGTCCTCGATGCGCAGGGCCAGACGCTCCGGCGGCTCCGGGAACGACGGGGCGCAGACGGCGGCGTGGCGGGCGCGATCGCGGCGGAACGCCGGAGCCGCGACGGGCGCCGACCGGGTCGTCTCGTCGGCGGGTGCCGGGCTGGCGACGTGCGCGGGAGCGGTCGTCGCGGCGGCGGTCACGTCGGCGGAGACGGCGGCAGTCGCGGGCGCGTCGTCGGCGGTGATCGCGGCATGGCCGGGACGCTGCACCGGACCGGTGACGGGCGGGACGACGAGGTCCGGCACGTACGGGGCACGGGTCGCTGGTGCGTCGCGGAGCCACTCCTCGAGCTCGCGGCCGAACGGGTCCACGAGCGGGGTGCGTGCGCCGGACTGGGTCTCCATGTCCGAAGCATAAATATCGCGCGGGCAGGAACGCGGGACATCGCCGGAGTGTCGCTGCACCGCCTGCCATATCGGAGCGGAATTGAGCGGCGTGTCGCGCCCCGTGATCACCGATGTGGGCGGAGGCCGTCCTCGAACACCCGCAGCAGTTCCCGTCCCGCGGGCCAGGCACCGACACCACTGGCGACGTTCACGTGCCCGAGGGCACCGACACGGACGACCTCTGCGCCCATCGCTTCGGCGAACAGGAGGGCCCGGTCCGCGCTGCAGTACGGGTCGTCGTCGCTCACGACGAGGCGCGTCGGGACCCGCTGGGCCGGGGGCGCCTGGCGCGGTGTCACGAAGCCCCGTGCCTCGTCCGGGAACGAGTCACCGAGCGGGTCGGGCGGGGCGACGAGGAAGGCACCGGCGACGAGCGCGGGAGCATGCGCCGTGGTGGCGAGCCAGTCGGCGACGGCCAGGACGCCGAGGCTGTGGGCGACGAGGACCGGGGGCTCCGCGCACGAGGCCACGGCCGTCGAGATCGCGGCGCGCCAGTCGTCGGGATCCGGGTCGCTCCACGAGGTGGGGGCGATGCGGACGGCGGCGTGCTGCCGGTGGTCGCGCCGATCGCGCTCGTCGTGCTCGTCCTGCTGCTCCCGCTCCCAGACGGACTGCCAGTGGTCCGGGCCCGAGTTCCAGATGCCCGGGACGATCACCCACGGTCGCGGTCTGCTCACCGGGGCAGCGTAGCGAACCGCGTCGCACCGATCCCGGGTGTGACGCCGACCTCCCGCCCGGTCAGGGCTGCGGGACCGCGCCTCGGGGCTGCTGCAGTGTGTCGCGCGGGTACTGCCCGAAGCGGGATGCGTACGCCGCCGAGAACCGACCGAGGTGCGCGAAGCCCCAGCGCAGCGCCACGCTCGCCACCGTCAGGTCTCCCGCCGACGCGCGCCGGAGCTCCTCGTGCACGCGGTCCAGTCGGATCCCCCGCAGCAGGGCGTTCGGCGCGGTGCCGACCTGCCGCTGGAACGCCTGCTGGAGGCCCCGCACGCTCAGGCCGACGTGCGCCGCGACGTCCGTGGTCGTGATCGGCGTGTGGGCGAACGCGTGCATGAACTCCACGGCCTCGCGGACGCGCCCCGTGGCTCCCTGGGGCAGTGCGACGTCGGGGGCGATCGTCTCGTGCGGGAACGTGTCGAGGAACGCCAGGGCGGTCTCGCGCACCGTCTCGGCGAGGGCCAGCTCGGTGAGCGGTGCCGGACCGAGCACGATCGCTGCCGCACGCTGCACCTGCGCGTTCCAGGCGCGCAGGTCCTCCGGTCGGGGTGCTGCGGTGTGGTCGAAGACGAGGGGCCCGGTCCGGGTCCCGTGCACCTCGGCGGCGACGCGCTCCAGGTACGTGCGGTCGAACTGGACGAGGCTCTGTCGGACCTCCTGGAGATCGAACACGAAGGGGCGACGCGTCGGGAACACCCGGGGCGTGCCGGGCGCGAGGTCGACCTCCTGCCGACCGACGTCCACGCGTCCGCCGCCGTCCGAGGTCCACATCACGACGTACTCGTCGGGGACCTCGACCTCGCCCTGCATCCGTCCGTCGAACCGAGTGGATCGGAACGTCATCGTGTCGTCGCCCACGACCTGGAACCGGTACCCGAACGGACGATCGGTGCGGGACGCCGAGAACCCGGTGCTCTCGTAGGCTTCTTCGTAGAGCCGCACGGCCGCGTCGAGCGTGGTCCCGGACGTCTCGAACCGCATCCGGGGATCGGGCTCAGCACTCATCGCGCAGATCGTCACACAGTGTCCGTGATGCGCAGCAATCGACCGAGCCGCATTGCGGATTCCGGCTCGTCGAGTTCGCCGGACGGATCACGGGCACCGCAGCGCCTTGCCGGACCGGTCGTGCTCAGTGCCGGTCCCGCAGCACGGTCCACCGGTTCCGGTCCGCCACGCGCTCGTACCGGAGGTCGTCGACGACCATGCGGACGAGTGCGAGTCCGCGACCGCCCTCGGCGAAGTCGTCGGGCAGCACGGCGGCATCGGGGTCCACCGTCGCGGCGACGCCGTCGTCCGACAGGAGCGCCTGGAAGCGCTCGTCGCCGATCTCGAGCCGGAGCTCGCAGGAGACGCCGTCCGCACGCGCGCCGTGCTCGATGACGTTCGAGGTGAGTTCGACGAGGGCGAGCTCGAGGGCCATGCGGTCCTCGGCGGAGACGGACGGCTCGTCCTGCCACACGCCCGCGAGGAAGTCGTGCACCGCGGACACGTCGTCCGGGGGGCACGCCAGTGCGAGCATGTGCTCGGCGACGGGGGCGGTCATCACCAGTCGGTCACCGCGGCGTCCCCGTCGGGGTACGTCCGCAGGATCTTGTCGATGTTGGAGAGCTTGAGCACCATCTGCACCTGTTCCGACGGTGCCGCGATGCGGAGGTCGCCGCCGGCCTGCCGCGCGGTCTTCAGGCTGCCGACCAGGGCGCCGAGGCCGGAGGAGTCCATGAACTCCACCCCGGAGAGCTCGACCACGAGCCGCGATCGCCCGTTGCCGACGATCTGGGCGACGGTCTCGCGGAACGTGGGCGCGGAGACCATGTTGAGCCGGCCGCTGCACTCCAGGACGGCGGTGTCGGTCTCCGCCTCGTGTACGACGATGTCCATCTCGGTGGGTCTCCTCAGATCGGTGCGCCTTGCAACCAGCAACCTACCGGCTCCGACCCTCAGTTGTGTGACCGGTTTCGCCGCGTCGCCGTCACCTGCACCACGACGGCTGCGGCCATCAGCACTGCCATCACCCCGCCCATCGCCAGTGCGGTGCCACCGAGGGCGCCGGCGAGCGGGGTGCCGAGACCGCCGATGCCGAAGGTGAGCCCGCCCTGCAGCGCGGCCGCGGTGCCCGGGTGCGCCGAGCCGACGTGCTGCGTGCGGGTCATCGCCGCCGGCAGCACGAAGCCCCACGCGGCCGTCACGACCGCGAGCGCGCACCACACCGGCACCGGCCCGAGCCCCAGGATCGCCGACACGAGCACGGCCGTGGCTCCGACCGTCCCGACGGCCAGGCCGAGGGACAGCAGAGCGTCCTCTGTGAACCGTCCGACGAGCCGACCGAACAGCACCGTCGTGACGATCATCATCGACGCGTTCGTGGCGAAGACCAGGGTGTACATCCCTTCGGAGAAGCCGTACTCCGACTGGAACACGAACGAGCTCGTCGCGATGTAGGCGAAGAACCCCACCGTCGACAGCACGCCGCTCAGCACGTAGGCCCGGAACCGCGGGATCGCCAGGAGCTCGCGGATCCGCTGCCCGTTGGCCGCGAACCCGACGCCGCCGCGTCGCTCCCGCGGCAGGGTCTCGCGGAACCGCAGCACCACGGCCACGAAGAACACCGCACCGAGCGCGGCCAGCACGACGAACATGAGCCGCCACGTGCCGACCGTCAGCACCGCTCCCCCGGCCAGCGGTGCCACCACGGGTCCGATCGCGTTGATGGCCGCGAGCGTGCCGAACACCTTCGCCATCCGGGTGCCGCTCGTCACGTCGGACACCATCGCCCGGCCGGCCACGGCACCCGCGGCTCCGGCGAGTCCCTGGGCGACGCGGGCCACCACCAGCGTCACGACGTCGGGGGCGAGCGCGCAGCCGACCGACGCGAGGGCGAACAGGGCGGTCCCGACGACGAGCATCGGCCGACGACCGATCCCGTCACTCACCGGTCCGACGAGCAGCTGGCCGACCGCGAAGGCCACGAGGAACGCCGTGAGCGAGAGCTGCACCGCGCCGGGCGTGGTGCCGAGGTCGCGCGCGATGGCCGGGAGCGCGGGGATGTACATGTCGGTCGCGAACGGCGAGACCCCGACGATGAGCGCCAGCGGCACGATCGGGGGCAGCACGGTCGTCGTCGGTCCCGTCCTGCGCTCCGTCGTCACCTCGGACACGCTACGCGTCCCCGAATCGATTCGACGAGCACTTCGTGAGCAGGAACGGTCGGTTCGCGGTGCCGGACGCGACCGTTCCTGCTGCCGAAGCGCGGCGGGCGACGTGCGCGCGGACGGACGGGAAGCCCGGTGCGGGCCCGTCACGGGCCTCCTGTCCGGCGCCGCGAGCGGTCACGACAACCCGCTCACGTCCACCGAGTGGTCGCGTTCCGTCGCCCGGCGACGGCGCAGCCGACGCTTCGTGACCACTCGGCCGGGGCCGCCCGACGTGTCCCGACCGCTCAGGCCGACCGACGGCGCGAGGCGCCGCCGACGCATCGTGACCGCTGGGCGGTGCAGCACGAGACGTGCGCGCGGACGGACGGGAGGCCCGGTGCCAGCTGGCACCGGGCCTCCCGTCCGTCGGGTGGGGGCGTCAGCCCGTGTTCTGCAGGCCGGCGGCGATCCCGTTGACGGTGAGCAGCAGGAGCCGGTGGTCGGCGTCCGTCGGATCCGTGCTGCCGGACGTGCGGATGGCGCGCAGCGCCCGGAGCTGCAGGTGCGACAGGGCGTCGACGTACGGGCTGCGCAGGCGCACGGCGCGGGCGAGGACGGGTCGGTCCTCGAGCACGTCGCTGCCGCCGGAGACGCGGAGCACCCAGTCGCGGGTGCGGGCCATCTCGTCGAGCACCTTCGCGGCGAGGTCGTCACGGTCGGCGAGCTCGAGGTACCGGCGGGCGATGTGCTCGTCGGTCTTCGCGAGCGACATCTCGACGTTCTTGATCATCGCGGCGAAGAGCGGCCACTCGGCGTAGGCGGCGCGGAGCACGTCCACGTCACCGACGGCCTCGAGCGCAGAGCCGAGCCCGTACCAACCGGCGAGGTTGATGCGCGCCTGCGTCCACGAGAACACCCACGGGATGGCACGGAGGTCCTCGAGCGACTCCACCGACAGGCCACGTCGGGCCGGGCGGGAGCCGAGGGGCAGCAGGCCGATCTCCTCCATCGGGGTGACCCGGGCGAACCAGGGCGCGAAGCCGTCGGCCTTGACCAGGTCGTAGAAGGCGACGCGTGAGACGTCGTCGAGCTGCTGTGCGAGGTCGGCGAACCGGGCGGCCGCGGCCGCGGTGCGCGCCTCGTTCGACGGCGACGACGCGAACAGCGTCGCCGAGGCCATCTGCTCGAGGTGCCGTGCGGCGATGTCCTGGTCGCCGTACTGGGCGAAGATGACCTCGCCCTGCTCGGTGAGCTTGAGTCGGCCGTCGATCGACCCCGGCGGCTGCGCGAGGACGGCCTCGTTGGCGGGTCCGCCACCCCGGCCGAGCGAACCGCCCCGGCCGTGGAACAGGGTCAGTTCGATGTCGTTGTCGCGGGCCCAGTCGGCGATGCGGGCCTGCGCGTCGTACAGCGCCAGGTTCGCGGACACCGGGCCGACGTCCTTCGACGAGTCCGAGTACCCGAGCATGACCTCGAGCCGACGGCCGGTTGCGGCGAGGCGTCGCTGGAACGCCTCGGTGCGCACGGCCTCGTCGAGGATGTCGACACTGGCGTGCAGGTCGGCGAAGGTCTCGAACAGGGGGATGACGTCGAGCACCGGCGCGGCCTCGGCGGACCCGAGTGCGGCGACCGCGAGTTCGTGCACGTTCGCCAGGTCCGCCGGCGACTGCGTGAAGGACACGATGTACCGGTTCGCCGCGCGGACGCCGTAGCGGGACTGCAGCCCGGCGATCGTGCGGAAGACGGCGAGGACCTCTTCGGTGGTCTCGCTCAGTTCGCCACCGGCGCGGATCTCGGCGAGGGCCGTGCGGTGCACCTGGGAGTGCTGGCGGACCTCGAGTTCGGCCAGGTGGAAGCCGAAGGTCTCGACCTGCCAGACGAGGTTCTGCAGTTCGCCGTTCGCCGGGCGGACGGCACCGGAAGCGATGAGCGACGTCTGGATGGTGCGGAGGTCGGCCAGCAGCGCCTCGGGGCCGTCGTAGGCGAGCGGCGTGGTGCCGGTCCGGGTGGCGTCGATGCGCGCGGCCACGAACAGGAGCGCACGACGGTGGGTCTCGTTCGGTGCGCGGACGCCGATGCGCTCGGCGATGCCCGGGTCGAGGGACTCCTGCGCGGCCACGAGGGCGGTGAGTCCGGCGTCCGCGGGGGTGTCACTGGCGTCGAGGGTCAGGGCGCTGCCGATGCGGGTGGTCGCACGGGCGAGGCCGAGCAGGATGTGCTCCGCCGCGATCTCGGCGGCCTGACGGGTGACGTCGGCCGTGACGTGCGGGTTGCCGTCGCGGTCGCCGCCGATCCAGGTGCCGAACCGCACGAACGCGGGCGCGATCACGGATGCACGACCGGCGTCGTCGCCCTGCAGCCGGTCGTCGAGCAGGCGGTAGACCTGCGGGACGATCTCGAACAGGGTCTGGTCGAACACGCTCATCGCGGTGCGGACCTCGTCGAGCGGGGTCGGCCGGGTGGTCCGGAGCGGCGAGGTGCGCAGGAGGGTCGTGATCTCCTCGAGCAGGCGGCGCTCGTTCTCGGCGCGGGCCGTCGCGTTCCGGGCGCGGTCGCGCTCGTCGATGAGGTCCGTGATGCGGCGGACACCCGTGGTGACCGCGCGGCGGCGGGCCTCGGTCGGGTGGGCCGTCAGCACCGGGTGGAACCGCAGGGTGCGGAGGCGCTCGGCGGCCTCGGCCTCGCCGACCTCGGCGACGAGCTCGGCGTAGGTGGCGGGGAACGAGTCGCCGGCCACGCCGCCGTCGTCACCACGCTGGCGGAGGACCCGCACACGGTGGTGCTCCTCGGCCAGGTTGGTGAGGTGGAAGTAGGTGGTGAACGCCTGCGCCACGGCCTCGGCGCGTTCGGCCGACATGCCCGAGACGATCGCCTGGGCACGCGCTGCGCCCTCGGCGTGGTCGCCCTCGTAGGCGTCGATCACGGCGGCGCGCAACGACTCCACGTCGTGGAGCAGTTCGTCGCCCCCGTTCTCCCGCAGCACCCGGCCGAGGAGGTTGCCGAGGTACCGGACGTCGGCGCGCAGGTCGCTGTCGACCGCACCGCTGACGTCGTCCCGCGCGCGCTCGTGGCGTGCAGATCCGTCGATCGCCGTCATGGAGTCCTTTCCGGGTCGTCCGGGAGGCTGGTCCCGGGTCCCAGCAGCGTATCGGCACCGGGAGGCACGTGACGTCGACCGTCCGGACGGACGCGGGGCAGGGTCCGGACGGACGCGGGGCGGGGTCCGGACGGACGCGGGGCGGGGTCCACGCGGGGCCGGGTCCGCGCGGTCCCACACGCGGCCCCGCTCCGGGTACTGCCTGGCGCGGGGTCAGGCGGGCACGGAGGCGCTGTCCGGTTCCTGACGGAACGGCGCACGGCGGGCATCGAGGCCGGCGAGCAGCCCCCGGTTCAGCTCGTAGGCGAGCTCGACCTCGGCGATCACCCGCTCCTGCTCCCCGGCCGTCCAGGGCGCGGCGTCGAGCTGGGCCCGGTAGGTGTGCTCGAAGTCGCTCGGGTCGGCGACCTGGTCGAAGATGTAGAAGAGGACGCCGTTCGTGTCGAACCCGAACCGCTCTGCCAGCACCTGGCCGATCACGTGCCCGCCGGACACGTCGCCGAGGTACCGCGTGTAATGATGCGCCACGAAGCCGCCGGGCCACTCCGCCGCGACCTCGTTGAGGCGTCGCACGTACGCGGTCGTCGCGGGCAGCGGGCACACCAGCTCGGACCAGTCCGGGCCGATCAGGTACTCGAGGTCGGCACGGATCGCCGGCATCCGGGTGAGCTGCGCGGTGACGAACGGTGCCGCCACGGGGTGGTCGGCCATGCGTTCCGCCGCCCGCTCGAGCGCGTCGTACACGAAGGCGTACTGTCCGAGCAGGTCCGCGTAGTCGGCGACGTCGCAGTCGCCGCCGAGCAGGTCCTGCATGAAGCCGCTCGTGGCCGAGGCACCGTGCGAGCGCCGCGTGCGACGCCGCAGCAGCTCGGAGAACGGGATGACGGTCGAGTCCATGAGGTAAGGCTAACCTTAGTGATGCGCGCGTCAAGCAGGGATCACCCAGGTGGCGCCGAACCCGCGAGAGGAAGCTCCCCCACGATGAGCTCGAAACCCAAACGCCCCCAGCACGTCTTCGTCGTCGACCGCACCGAACGGCTCTCGCCCCACATGGTGCGCGTGCACCTGGGCGGCTCGGCCTTCGAGGACTTCGTCGCCCAGGCCGACCCCGACCGGCTCGGCGCGACCGACAAGTACGTCAAGCTCCTGCTCGCGAAGCCGTCGCTCGGACTCGTGCCGCCGTACGACCTCGAGGCCCTGCGCGAGACCCTGCCGAAGCACGACCGCCCCGCCCGCCGCACGTACACGGTGCGCGCGGTCGACCACACCACACGGACCATCGCGATCGACTTCGTCGTGCACGGCGACGACGGCCTCGCCGGTCCCTGGGCAGCGTCCGCACAGCCGGGCGACCGGCTCGCCCTGTCCGGGCCCGGTGGTGGCTACGCGCCGACCACCGACCCGGCGGTCACGCACGTGCTGCTCGGTGACGACAGCGCCCTGCCCGCGATCGGCGCAGCACTCGAGTCGATGCCCGACTCCGCCACTGGGGTCGCCCTGGTCGAGGTGGCCGGGCCCGCCGACGAGCAGGACCTCCGGCACCCGGCCGGGGTCGACCTGCGGTGGCTGCACCGGGACGCCACCGGCGCCCAGCCGGGCACGCTCCTGCTGGAGACGGCCCGCGGGCTGCCGCGTGCCTCCCGGCCGGTCCAGGTCTTCGCGCACGGCGAGCGGACCGCGATGAAGGCGATCCGTCGGCTGCTGCAGGACGACTGGGGGCTGGAGAAGCGCGAGATGTCGTTGTCGGCGTACTGGGCGCTCGGTCGCGGCGAGGACGAGTTCCAGGAGGAGAAGCGCGAGCCCGTCGGGGTGATCTTCACCGACTGACGGCGGCCTGCCTGCCTGCCTGGCCGGTCCTTTCCAGAACGCGCGCGATGGCTGGTGAGAACGGGCGTCCCTGGTCGGAAGAACAGACCGGGTACGCCCGATTCGACCAGGTACGCCCGATTCGACCAGGTGCGCCAGGTACGCCCGGTACGCCCCGCGCGCGCAGCGGCCGGGAGGCCCGGGGCACGTCGGTGGGTCGGGCTAGCGTTCGGGGCATGGTCTCCTCCTCGTGCTGCGTGCCGGGTTGCGCAGGCGTGCTCGCGGATGGTCTCGCGGGCATCCCCCTGTGCGGTGCGCACGTCGCGTTCGTCGCCGACCTCGCGGCCGAACACGCCGGCATCGAGGACGCGCTGCCCGGTCCGTGCCCGGCGTGCGGGTCTCGGATCGGGGTGCGGTACCCCTCGGGCGTGGTGTGCGCCCGGTGCGAGTGGCGCTGGGGGGAGGTGCCGGACGGCGACCTCGCTCCCCCTCGGGTCGACGTCGTCTACTACCTGCGGATGCGCGACGACTTCGGTGACCGCATCAAGATCGGTACGACGATGAACCCCCGGCAGCGGCTCGCGGCGATCCCGCACCAGGACCTGCTGGCGTTCGAGCGCGGTGACCGGACCCTCGAACGCCGACGGCACGCCACCTTCGCCGCCAGCCGCTACCCGGGTACCGAGTGGTTCCGGGCGACGCCGGAACTCCTGGCCCACGTGGACACCGTCGCTGCCGGGGTCGACGATCCGTGGGACCTGCACGCCCGGTGGACGAGCGAGGCGCTCGCGCTGCGGGGCTGAGCCGCGACCGGGCGGTCGGATCCCGTGCCCAGCTGGTCGGAGTGCCTGCTCAGGCGGCCTGCAGGATGCGGTCGGCGGTGCGGAGCGAGAGCGCCATGATCGTCAGCGCCGGGTTCGCGATGACCGCGCTCGGGAACACCGAGTTGTCGGCGATCCACAGGTTCGGGACCTCCCACGAGCGGCCGTCCTGGTCGACGACGGAGGTCTCGCGGTCCGTGCCCATCCGCGCGGTGCCGATGGTGTGCGCCGTGCGTTCGAGCACCCGGACGTCCTGGCCGCCGGCAGCCTCGACGATGGTCGTCATCGTGCGCACCGCGTGCCGGCGGATCGCCTCCTCGTTCGAACCCGGGGTGAACGAGACCCGAGCACGCGGGACACCGTGCTCGTCGAGTTCGTCGGTCAGCTCGAGGCGGTTGTCGTCGTACGGCAGGCACTCGGCGTTGATGCCGACGCCGGCCGAGAACGGGTAGTCCTGCAGCGCCCGGACGAGCTCGGCACCGCGGAGTCCGCCGCCCCGGACCAGGGAGGTCGCGAAGGTCTGCGGCTGCACGCCCAGGCTCTGGATGAGGTAGCCGCCGGCGAAGTCGGCGTCCGCCGGTCGGACGAAGTCCTCGGTGATGATCGATGACGGGTACCCGCGGTAGGAGCGCATCGACTCGTCGAACCGCGCCCACACCTGGGTGGCTCCGTGCGCGGTGAAGTTCCGGCCGACCTGCCCGCTGCCGTTCGCGACACCGGTGTGCAGCAGCAGCCGCGGCGTCTCGACACCGCCCGCGGCGAGGACGAGGGTCCGGCAGCGCTGGCGGTGCTCGCGCCCGTCGGCGGTGTACAGGACCGCCTCGACGCGTCCCGCCGCGTCGAGCTCGATGCCGTGCACGAAGGACTCCGGACGGATCTCGGCACCGAACGCCACCGCGGCGGGCAGGTAGGTCGTGTCCATCGACACCTTCGCGCCGTTCCGGCAGCCCTGGTGGCAGGACCCGCAGGACACGCATGCCTGGCGCAGCCCGTGGTGCTCCTGGTGCCGGTCCTCGGTGGTCAGGCCGACCGGGGCGTCCGTCGCGGTGATCCCGGCCGCCGCGGTGCCGCGCATCATCATGTCCGACGAGGCGTTCCGGGCCGGCGGGCGCATCCGGTAGCGGCGGGACGGGTCCCACGGGTAGTACTCGGGGCCGGCGACGCCGACGTCGTGCTCGACCTGCTCGATCCAGCCGGTGAGTTCGGCGTGGCTGATCGGCCAGTCCTGCCCCGCGCCGCTCTCGGTCCGCAGTCGCAGGTCGTGCTCGCTCGGCCGCGGGGTGAACGCGCCCCAGTGCAGCGTCGACCCGCCGACGCCCGTGCCGCTGTTGTTCGGGCCGAAGGCCGTGGGGGCTCCACCGCCGCTCAGCCGCTCGTCCATCCAGTTGATGTCCCCGGGGGCGGCGACCTCGTCCGGCACGTGGTCGCCCGGCTCGGTGTTGCGGCCGGCTTCGAGCGCGACGACCGTCAGGCCACGGCGCGCCAGCGATGCGAGGAGCGGTGCTCCCCCGGCCCCGGTGCCGACCACCACCACGTCGACGACGTCGTCCGTGCCGTACGTGCGTTGTCCGTCGAGTCTCATCGTGCTGCTCCGGTCGTCGGTGCGGGGTCGATCGTGGCGGTGGGACGGGGGCCGTCGGGTGCCTCGGGCTCCCAGGCCTCGCGCTCGTCGGCAGCGAGGAGCTGGAAGCCCTGCTTGCGGACGCCGTCACCTCCGTTGGCGTAGCCGTCGAAGTCGATGGCGGCCATGGTGGCGGGGTGTGCGAGCCAGTGCTTCACGAGGTCGACGCTGGCGTCCTCGAACCAGGCGCGCAGCTGCTCGGCGTCGAGGGCACCGTCGGCGCGGTACCGCCCGGCCGCCACGGACTCGAGGGCCTGGTCGAGCACGCCGTCGCGGGCGGGTGCGGCGAGGACGTCGAGCGCGGCGCGGTAGGCCTCGGCGTCCACCGGCAGGCCGTCCGGCCGCCAGCCGTCGCCGAGCCCGGCGGCCAGCTGCGCGTCGACCCGAAGCGCCAGGTCGACCTGGTCGGGGCCGGGCTGCGGGACGACGATCCGCGCGACCGCACGGAGGGTGTCCAGCTGCGTCGGCGTGAAGGCGTGGGGTGCGGCAGCCGGGTCGTCGGGCAGTGCCCGCTGGGCGAGCAGGCATCGGGTGCGGGCACTGACCCGCGGCGAGGCGATCACGCGGGCGTGCTCCACGGGGACGACCGGCGACCCCGTGACCCGGCGCTGCCAGAAGTCGCGGATGCGCTCGGCCACCGCCTCCGGCTGTTCCCAGGGCAGCAGGTGGGCGGCGCCATCGACGACGTGGAGCTCGCTGTTCGGCCAGTGCGGCAGCGTCAGGCGGCGCTGGGCGTCGGCATCGAGGTCGCCGTCCTCGGCACCGGCGAGCACCAGGGCCGGCACCGGGTTCGGCGCGGCGTCCGACCAGTCCTCGCGGCTGCCGCGGGACAGCCAGTCCGTCCAGGCCGCGGGGTCGGTCCGCTCGACGTCCTGCACCGCCGCGATGTGGCGCGCGGGCGCCAGGGGTCCCGCGGTGTTGGCGCCGACGAACTCCTCGGCGTCCTGGACGCCGATCGGGCCACCGGCAGCCCACGACAGCATCGTCCGGCGGCGGTCGTCGTCCATCGGCTCGGGAGCGAGCGGGGACGCGGCGAGGAGCACCACGGCTCGCAGCCCGAACAGGCCGTTCGCGCCGGTGATCGTGCGGTCGGCCACCGCCGTGGCGACCTTGCCGCCCATCGAGTGCCCGAGGAGCATCCACTCCGTCGAGCCGCTCGCGCCGATCGCGCGCTCCACCAGGACGGCCATCTCCTCGACGGTGGTGCCGGACGACGCCGGGCTCCGGCCGAAGCCGGGCAGGTCGATGCCGATGAGGTCGAGGTCGCCGAGGAGTTCGGCGCGGAGCAGCGCGAACTCCTCGGAACTCGCGCCGAGGGCGTGGAGACAGAAGACGGTGGTCACCATGTATACCTACCCGTCGTGCGCGATCGCTCCCAGCCGGGCTGTACCCCGGCGGGTCGTGCGTGTCCCCCGATCGACGGCGTCACCGGGCGTACGCGTCGACGAACAACGCGCCCCGGAGCTCGCGCAGGGTGTCCGCCAGCCGGTCGACGGTCCGGCCCGAGACACCCGAGACCTGCAGGTCGTGCGGGCCGAGTGCCGGCAGCCGACCGGTGCGGATGCGGACGACTTCCCACCCCACGGCACGGACGGCTCGGTCCTTCCTCCGGTCGGTCTCCTGCCGTGGACCGACGTGCTCGAGCCCGTGCCGACCCGTGGAGTCGTACTCGATGGCGACGCGGAGTTCGGGCAGGATGATGTCCGGCCAGGCCTCGACGTGGTCGAAGAACGGGCGGTCGAGTCGGATCGCGGAGTGGTCGTACGTGAACGCGAACCGCTCGGACAGCATGCCCCGGAGTTCGGCTTCGACCGCCGAGGCCGTCGCCGGGGCGCAGACGCTCGTGAACGATTCACCCGACGGCAGCCGAGGGGTCTTCGGACAGATCGTGCGGGGAACGGACTGAGCGCTCCGCCGTGGCGCCCCACCGGCCGACCCGGCGACGGGCCGACGGGACCGGGAACGGCTCGACGCGACGGCTCCCGCCGGGACCCCGCGCACCGGAGCCGCCGGCAGGGTCTGTCGTCCCGCACTCCGGACGACCCGCTGCGGCACCGGCACGGCCTGCGGCCAGTCCGACGGCAGCACCGGCCACCGCTGCGGCTGGGCCTGCACCGCGCACTCGGGGCACCAGACGGAGCGGCGGCGCTCACGGCCCGGGCGGGACCGCTGTTCGGACGGGGTCGCCACGAAGACGTGCCCGACGTCGCACTCCCAGGTGAGCAGGACCTCGGCCGCCGGGGGGACCTGGGTCAGGACGACGCCGTGGTTCCAGTCGGGGTGGTACTGCCGGATGAGCACCGGGTACGGCGCCCAGTCGGCGCGGAACTGTCCGACGGCGTACGGCACCGCTTCGCCGCGCGACCACTGTCGGCGGCGCCACCACGCATCGACGGGTTCAGCCACGCCCCCACGCTAGGAACGACCACCGACACCCGCCGCACCATGCGGCCAGCAGCGCGACCGACGCCCGCCGAACCACAGGCGAGCGCCGCGTCCGCTCAGGAGGCGAGCGCCTGCTTCACGTAGGCGACCAGGGCGTTCGCGTGCCCGTGCCCGAGGCCGTGCTCGGCCTTGAGCCACCCGACGACCTCCATGTGCTGGTGGTCCTCGAGCCGGTCGGCGACCAGGTCGAGCCACTCCTGCACCGGGCGCCCGTACGTCGTCTCGATGCTCGGGAAGTACGACGCCGGACCCTTCACCTTGGTCCCGTCCGCCGGGGGTGCCGGGGCGGTCACACGATGCGCTGCCATGGCGCAACGGTAGCGCTCCGTCGGCCGTCACGGAACGTCACCGAGGACACCGTTCTGTGACGCCGCGTTGCGCCGCATGGCCGGGTGTTTCGTCGCGTGGCGGGGTGTTGCGCGAGGCGTTGTCGGCGGCGCCCGGCCCTCCTACGGTCGCGACATGACCGACACCACCAGGGCCCCGCAGTGGGAGGCGACCAGCGTCGACGACGCGGGCCGGACGGCCGGGGCGAGCCGCGCCTCCAGGCCGGGCACCGCGACCATCGACGCGGCCGGACACGCCGCACTCGACCGTTCCGTCGTACCGTTGCGGCACCCGCTGCGGTGGATCGCCGCTGCCCTCGTGCTCGTCGTGCTGCTGAACTTCGGCGAGACGCTGTTCACGAACGAGCAGTGGGGCTGGCCGGCCGTCGGCAAGTGGCTGTTCAGCCCGGCGGTCCTGGCCGGCCTGCAGCTGACGCTCACCGCCACCGCGCTGAGCGCTGTGATCAGCTTCGCCGGCGGCGTGGTCGTCGCGATCGCACGGCTGTCGCGGAACCCGGTGCTGTCCGGGCTCGCGTGGGGGTACGTGTGGTTGTTCCGGTCGGTGCCGCTCATCCTGGTGCTCGTCTTCCTGTACAACCTCGGGTCGCTGTACCCGACCATCGGCATCGGGATCCCCTTCGGGCCGCAGTTCGAGGTGCCGACCGCGAACCTGCTCGGGGACCTGGCGATCGGGGTCATCGGGTTGAGCCTCAGTGAGATCGCCTACGCGTCGGAGATCGTTCGCGCCGGGGTGCTCGCCGTCGACCACGGCCAGCACGAGGCCGCGCAGGCACTCGGGCTCCCCCGTCGCCGGCAGTTCGTGCGGGTGATCATGCCGCAGGCCCTGCGGTCGATCGTGCCGGCGTTCGTGAACCAGGTCGTCGGACTGCTGAAGGCCTCGTCGCTGCTGTTCTACGTGTCGTTGCTCGACCTGTTCGGCGTGGTGCAGAACCTGTCGAGTACGTACCCGGGCGACATCATCCCGCTGCTCGTCGTCGCCACCATCTGGTACCTCGTGCTCACCAGCGCGGTCTCGATCGTGCAGTACCACGTGGAGCGATGGACGGCCCGCGGGTCGGTCCGTGCGCTGCCGCCGACACCGTGGCAGCGGGTGCGGAAGGTGCTGCGAGGCGGCGGCACCGGACGTGGTCCGGGACGGCCTGGAGGCGCGGGTCGCCGCACGCAGGCAGCCGCCGCCGAGCGCGCGGTCGCGTCCGGGCCTGCCTCCACCATCGACGACAGGAGCATCTGATGGGCGCCGCCATCGCGATCCACGGGGCCGTCAAGGCGTTCGGGGACAGCGTCGTCATCGACGGCATCGACCTGTCCCTGCCGTCCGGCAGCGTGACCGTCGTCCTCGGCCCTTCCGGTTCCGGCAAGTCCACGCTGCTCAGGGCGATCAACCACCTCGAACCGCTCGACCGCGGGGTCGTCACCGTCGGCGACGAGCCCATCGGCGTCCGCCTGCGCACCGGCCGCGACGGGGTCCCCCGCTGGAAGGAGCTGCCCGAGCGGCACATCCTGCGGCAGCGTGCCCGGATCGGGTTCGTGTTCCAGCACTTCAACCTGTTCCCGCACCTCACCGCGCTCGAGAACGTCGCCGAGGGGCCGATCGCCGCCGGGGTCCCCGTCGCCACGGCCCGAGCGCGGGCACGGACCCTGCTCGATCGGGTCGGACTCGGCGACCGCGGCTCCGCCCGCCCCCGGCAACTGTCCGGCGGGCAGCAGCAGCGTGTCGCGATCGCCCGGGCCCTGGCGCTCGAGCCGTCGGTGGTCCTGCTCGACGAGCCGACCTCGGCGCTCGACCCGGAACTCGTCGGCGAGGTGCTCGGGGTCATCCGCTCCCTCGCCGAGTCCGGCACGACGCTCGTGATCGTCACCCACGAGATCGCCTTCGCCCGCGAGGTCGCCGACCACGTCGTGTTCCTCGACCACGGGCGGGTCGTCGAGCAGGGGCCCCCGGCCCAGGTGCTGGACCACCCGCTGCACAGCCGCACGCGCGACTTCCTGTCCCGCGTCCGCTGACCCCTGAACCCTGATCCCTGATCCCCACACGCACCCCAAGGAGAACCATGTCCAGGACCACCCCGTCCCGCTGGCGCAACCGCGCCGGTTTCCTCGTCCTCGCAGCCGGCGTCGTCGTCGCCCTCGCCGGGTGCTCCGCGGGCGCTTCCGCCGACACGAGCGGCGCACCCGACGGATCCGTCACCATCGGCGCCGCCTCGAACGGGGCGGCCGAGGAGACGACCCTCGAGGTCACCGAGGACACGAAGCTGCACGACGCGCTCCCCGCCGCGGTCCGGAAGTCCGGCAGATTGACGATCGGCGTGGGCGCCCTGCCCGCCGGGTTCCCGCCGCTCGCCTTCACCGGTGACGACCAGAAGACGATCACCGGCTCGGAGCCCGACCTCGGACGGCTCGTCGCCGCGAAGCTCGGACTCCGCGCGGACGTGCAGAACGCCACGTGGGACAACCTGTTCGTCGGCATCGACAGCGGCAAGTACGACGCCGGCTTCTCGAACGTCACGGTGACCGAGGAGCGCAAGGAGAAGTACGACTTCGCCTCGTACCGGCAGGACAACCTGGCGTTCCAGGTGCCGGCGTCGAGCTCGCTGCGCTTCGACGGCGACCCGTCCGTGCTCGCGGGGAAGACCCTGTCCGTGAGCTCCGGCACGAACCAGGAGAACATCCTGCTCGAGTGGCAGAGGGAACTCCGGGCGAAGGGCGAGGACTTCACGATCAAGTACTACCCGGACGGCAACGCGATCAAGCTCGCGCTCGACTCGGGCAAGATCGACGCCTACTTCGGCCCGAACCCGACGATCGCCTACCAGAACACGCAGAGCAAGGGCACCGCGACGCCGACGAAGACCGCGGGCACGTACTCCGGCGCCGGCTCGTCACTGCAGGGGCTCATCGCCGCGACGACGAAGCAGGGCAGCGGGATCGCGAAGCCCGTCGCGGCGGCGATCAACGAGCTCATCGAGGACGGCATCTACGCGAAGTGGCTCGCGGCCTACAACCTGTCGAACGAGGCCGTGGAGACGTCCGAGGTGAACCCCGAGGGTCTGCCGCTCGACAACAGCTGATCCGGCGCGCCCCGCTGCCTGCGCCCCCGCTGTCCGACGGCAGCCGGGGGCGCAGGCGTGCGCAGGTCGGCCACGAGGGTGTTGACCTGACGAGCCACACGGAGCACCATCGGCGGCATGAGCCTCTTCATCAGCTGCCCCGTCGAGGACGTCGAGCGCGCGACCGCCTTCTACGCCGCACTGGGGTGGACCCGGAACGCGGCGATGTCCGGCCCGGACAACTCCTGCGTCGCGATCGCGCCGGAGCAGTACCTCATGCTCAGCTCCCGCACCGCGTACGCGAGCGTCGGCGGCACCGAGGACCTCATCGGTGGACCGGACACCCCGTCGAAGGTGACGGTGTCGTTCGATCTCCCGAGCCGTGCGGCCGTGGACGAACTCGTCGAACGCGCCCGCGCAGCGGGCGGGCGGATCGGCGACACCGACGAGTACCCGTTCATGTACCAGCGCCAGTTCGACGACCCGGACGGCTACCACTACTCGCCGTTCTGGATGCGCTCGGACACCGACGCGTCGGCCTGAACCGGCGCTCGCAGCGCGCAGACCACGTGACGCGAGGCGCGGTGCCGGCTGGCACCGCGCCTCCCGTCCGAAGCGGGCCGCGTCAGACCGCCGCCGGCTCCCGCAGGTCGGTGCGCGCCGCCCACTCCGCGGCGAGCAGCTCGTACGAACGCACCCGGGCGTCGTGGTCGTGCGTGATCGTCGTCACCAGCAGCTCGTCTGCGCCGGTCGCCCGCTGCAGGACCCCGAGGCGGTCCGCGACGGCCGCAGCGTCGCCGACGAACCGCGTCGCGAGCCGATCGGCGACCGACGACGCCTCTGGCGCAGCGAGCGGTGCGGCACGTGCCGAGGACGGGGTCGGGTACTCGATCGCCCCGACGCCGGACCGGATCGAGTGCACCCACTGGGCGTACCCGAGCGACAGCTCCGCGGCCTCGGCCTCCGTGCGCCCGACGACGACGTCCGCCGAGACGATGACGTGCGGTGCCCGGAGCACCCCGGGGCGGAACGCATCGCGGTAGGCCTGCACCGACGCCAGGACCGTGCCCGGGGACGTGTGGTAGTTCGCCCCGTACGGCAGTCCGAGCGCGCCGGCGATCCGGGCACTCTCACCGCCGGTGGACCCGTGGACCCACAGCTCGACGGCGGCGCCCGCGGCCGGTGGGGCCTCGATCACCGCACCGTCCCGCGACCAGGTGCCGGCGAACAGGCCCCGGATCAGGTCGAGATCGTCCACGAACCGCTCGACGTCGCCCGGCACCCGGCCGAGCAGCTCCCCCTGCAGGGCGAACCTGCTCCCCGGCGCGATGCGGAACTCGAACGGCGCGGGGACGAGCAGACCGTCGACGACCTGGTCGGTCCTCGGCGCGAGCGACGGCGGTTTCGGGGTGCCGGGTGCTGGTGCTCCTGAGCGGCCGAGCCCGAGGTCGATGCGCGGCCCGTACAGCGCGGCGAGCGTGCCGAAGGTCTCGGCGACCTGCAGCCCGCGGGTGTTGCCGACCAGGGTCGCGGCGCTGCCGACCCGGATGGTCGAGGTGGCGGCGGCGACGGCCCCGATGACGATCGTCGGTGCGCTGCCGGCGACACCGGGGTTGAGGTGGTGCTCGGCGAGCCAGTAGCGGGCGTACCCGGCACGTTCCGCGGCGACAGCCAGGTCGACCGTGTTCGCCAGGGCTGCAGCGGGGGTCGACCCGCTGCTCACCGGCACGAGGTCGAGGACGGAGAGCGGGACGCGGCTCATGCGAGGACTCGCTGCCGGTCCAGGACCCGGCCCGGCAGGCCCAGCGTCTGCCGGAGCGTCGCGCCCTCGTCGTACGACTGCCGGTGGACCCCGCGCTCCTGCAGCAGCGGGACGACCCGATCGACGAACTCGTCGAGCCCGTACGGGTTGGTGTGCGGCACGACGACGAACCCGTCGGTGGCGCGCTCCTGCACGTACCGGTCGATCTCGGCGGCGATGTGTGCAGGCGTGCCGACGAAGCCGCCGCGGGTCGAGACCCGGATGACCAGGTCACGGATCGACAGGTGTTCGGCCGCGGCGAGGTCGCGCCACGACTGCACCAGTGCGGGCACGTCGCGGGTGTGGCGGACGCGGCCACGGGTGATGTCGGCGCCCTCGAGGTCCGGCTCGACCGAGGGCAACGGCCCGTCGACGTCGTACGACGACAGGTCACGGTTCCACACCTGTTCGAGGAACGCGATCGCGGTCGCCGGGCTGACCTGGGCGTGCCGGATCGCCCGGGAACGTTCCTCGGCCTCGTCCGCCGTGTCGCCGAGCACGAAGGTCGCGCCGGGCAGGATCAGCAGCTCGTCCTTCGACCGTCCGACCCGCTCCAGGCGCTCGGTGACGTCGCCGTAGAAGCTCCGTGCGTCGTCGAACTCGGTGTGCAGGGAGAAGATCACCTCGGCGTGCCCGGCGGCGAGGTCCCGGCCCTCGTCGGAGTCACCGGCCTGCACGACCACCGGGTGCCGCTGGGGACTGCGCGGCACCGGGAACGTTCCGGACACGTCGAACTGCGGGCCGTGGTGGTCGACGTCGTGGATGCGGGAGCGGTCGGCGAAGACGCCGGCGGCCAGCGGCCCGGCGGCACCCGACCAAGCGGCACCCGACCCGGCGGCATCCGACCCGGCGGCGCCCGACCGGTTCGCCACGATCGCGTCCGACTCCCACGAGTCCCAGAGCTCGCGGGACAGCTCCACGAACTCGGCGGCCCGCGTGTACCGGTCGGCGTGGTCGAGGAACCCGCCACGGCGGAAGTTCGCGCCGTGGAACGCGTCCGAGCTCGTCACGACGTTCCAGCCGGCGCGGCCGTCGGTCAGGTGGTCGAGCGTGGCGAGCTGCTTCGCGAGCTCGACGGGCTCGTTGAAGGTCGTCTGCAGCGTGCCGACGAGCCCGATGTGGTCGGTGACGCCGGCCAGCGCCGCCAGGATCGCGAGCGTGTTCGGACGCCCGACGACGTCGAGCTCGTGGATGCGTCCCTTCTGCTCGCGCAACCGCAGCCCCTCGGCGAGGAACAGGAAGTCGAAGAACCCGCGCTCGGCGTTCCGGGCGAAGTGCTTGAACGACGAGAACGCGATCTGGCTCTCGGCGCGGTCGTCGCTCCAGACGGTGGTGTTGTTGACGCCCGGGAAGTGGGCGGCGAGGTGGACCTGACGCTTGGCGCTCATGCTGAGACCTCCGAGGAGACGGAACCGACACCGGCACCGGTGACGGCAGGACGCGCGTACCGGCTGACCGCCGGCGCGATGCCGAGCCGCGTGCGCAGGTCGGCGGTGGGACGGGACGCCACGTCGGCGCGGAGCCCCGCGGTGACGAGCGCCGGGACGAGCTGGCGCGCGATGGCGGTGCTGTCGACCGGGATGCGCAGCGGACGGAGCCGGACGCCGGCGTACCCGAGGGCCCGCAGGTCCACGATCCGTGTCACCAGGTCCGGCACCGTCGTGGCGAGGACGGACGTGTCCGACGCGGAGCCGACGGCGTACGGAGCGCCCGCGGCCGCGTCGAGCGCCGCGAGCTCGTCGGCGGCGGCTGCTGGCGACGACCCGATGAGCACCGCGAGGTCCGCGAGGACCGGACGACGGAGGTCGGCGCCGGCCGCCTGCTCGGCGCCACGGACGAGTGCCAGCGCGCCCCGATCCTCCAGGCCGTCGAAGCCGGGGGTGACCAGCACGACGTCCGCGGCGTCCACGGCGAACGCGGCCGCGTCGGCGCGGTGCGCCAGCGCGAAGACCGGCGGCCGCCCCTGCGGCGACCGCGGCACGATCGACGCGCCGTGCACCGAGACGAACGAACCGGAGAACGCCGCGTCGTGGATGCGGTCGCGGTCGATGAAGCGGCCGGTCGTGACGTCGCGGATGATCGCGTCGTCGTCCCAGCTGTCCCAGAGGCGGGAGACGACCTCGGCGGCCTCGCGGGCCTCGTCGAACAGCGTGGCTGCGTCGTCGCCGCCGGGACGGCGGCCGAACAGCGCGGCCTCGCGGGTCGTCGGACTCACCTGGATCCGCCACCCGGCCCGCCCCGACGAGACGTGGTCGAGGGTCTGGAGGCCCGTGGCGACGTGGAACGGTTCGGTGTGCGTCACCGAGACGGTCGGCACCAGACCGATCGCTCGGGTCGCGGGCGCGACCGCGTTCGCGACGAGGAGGGCGTCGAGACGGCCGACGACGGTGGTCGTGTCGAGGTCGTCGTCGGGGTCGGTGGGGCCGGCGGTGAAGGAGTCCTCGAGGGTGACGGCGTCGATGCCGAGCCGGTCCTGCTCGACGACGACGTCCCGCCAGTGCCGGAGGCTCGTGAGGCGCTGCGCTGCCGGGCCGGCG
This sequence comes from Curtobacterium sp. BRB10, assembly GCF_031844325.1. Lineage (NCBI taxonomy): Bacteria > Bacillati > Actinomycetota > Actinomycetes > Micrococcales > Microbacteriaceae > Curtobacterium > Curtobacterium sp. BRB10. Next base: position 307,106 of record NZ_JAUZVA010000006.1, on the reverse strand, counting down.
GCGCGCCAGGCGGCGGGGTGCCAGCCGGCGCCCTGGAGCGCGGTGACGAGGGTGATGCGGTCGGGCACGGTCATGGGGCGACGCTAGGACGGTCGGGCCGGGCGGCGAAGCGGTGTTGCGGAACGTGACCGACGGTGTCGCCGTGTGACGCGCGTCGCGTCGCTCGGTGCGAGGTTGTCAACTCGGTGCGGCGCAACAGGGCGGCACCGAGAGGTCGACCTCGCACCGGGCGGCACCGCTGCGAACCTCGCACCGTGCGAGGATCGCCGGATGGTCTCGTCGTTCCTGACCCACGCTGAAGTGGTGGTCGACCCCGCGGTCCCGATCGAGTCGTGGGGGCTGTCACCCGAGGGCCGCGTCCGGGCCGCCGCTGCCCACCGGCTCGCGTGGACAGCGGGCTCCCGGCGGATCGTCTCGAGCACCGAGCGCAAGGCCGTCGAGACCGCCGACCTGCTCGCCAGCGCCGTCGGGCTGTCGGTCGAGCGCGACCCCCTGCTGGGCGAGATCGACCGGAGCGCGACCGGCTACCTGCCGCCGTCCGAGTTCGAGGCCGTCGTCGACGCGTTCTTCACCGCACCCGAGCAGTCGGTCCGCGGCTGGGAGCGGGCCGTCGACGCCCAGGAGCGCATCGTCGCGGCCGTCCGTCGGCACTGCGCCACCGGCGACGTCACGATCGTGTCGCACGGTGCGGTCGGCGCGCTGCTCCTGGCCCACCTGCGCGGCGTCCCGATCACGCGCGCCCTCGACCAGCCCGGCATGGGCAGCGTCTTCCGCTTCGATGCGCCCGCCTGGCGGGCGACCAGCGGCTGGCGACGCGTCCCCGCGACCTGACGGGAGGCGTGGGGCGGGGCCGACACGGGCCTCCCGTCCGACGCCTGCGCCGCCCGACCGCCCGATCGTCAGACCGCGCGCGTCGCGCCCGTCACGGGGCCGGGGGCGGCGTCCTCGTCGTCGGCGTCGTGCAGGGTCCGTTCGGCCTGCCCGAGCAGGTGGTGCACGGCGAGGCCGATCGAGCGGGCACCGACGACCGCGACGAGCACGCTCAGCAGCGCGAGCAACGCGGTGGTGGGGATCCAGGCGGACGGCAGCGCGAGTGCCCGGAACCACTCCACTGCGGCGGTGGCGACCGCGGCCGCCGGGAACACGAACGACCAGAACCCGAGTGAGAACGCCAGGCGGACGTACCGCGGCAGCAGGGCCAGCTGCACGAGGACCATCAGGACCCCGAGCCCAGCGATGGCCTGCACCGGCAGGGTGACCGCTCCGTCCGTGAGCGCGAACACCGACAGGGTGGCGACCGCCGGCGGCGCGACCAGGATCGCCATCGTCGGCACGAGCGGCCCCGGCAGCGCCGGCCGGAACGCCAGCCGGATGAGCAGCAGGCCGGTCATGACGCCCCAGAAGAACACGCCGACGCCGAGGGCCGGCCAGGACAGCCAGCCGACGCCGACCTCGTGCGTGGCGACCGAGGCGACCAGGGCCGCGGCGACCGTCGGCAGCAGGTAGCCGCCGTGCACGGACTCCAGGGCGAGCCGGCCCTCGAACCAGGTGCTCAGCAGCCAGGCGGCGAACCCGGCCGCGGTGGCCACGGCGGCGAGCACGACGACCTGACCCGCGACGGGGACGAACCGCGCCAGGTCGACCCCGAGCAGCATCGCGGTCGCGGGCACGAGCGCGGCGATCGGCCCCTGCGACGGGTGCCGGAGCTGGTCGACCAGCCGCTCCCGGACACGTGCGCCACGGACGGCGTGCGCACCGAGCAGCCACACCCACGCGACGGCGGCGATGGCCCAGAACACCTGCGGCACGACGGTGGGCAGGTGCAGCACGGGGGCGGCGTACGACCACGTCTCGGCGAAGCCGGCGAGGCCGAACGGGACGGCGAGGGTGTTGAGCGGGATGCGGGAGGTGGTGCGTTGCATGGCTCCCCCATTGTCGTGGACGAGTCGGCGGCGGCGGTGCGCGCCGGCGGTCAGGCCGCGGGGAGTTGCTCGCCCGCCTCGATCGCCACGTCGAGCCGGTTCTCGGCGGGCGGCAGCGGGCAGGTCGCGTGCGGGGTGTACGCGCACGGCAGGTTCGTCGCCCGGTTGAAGTCGATGCGGGTGGCACCCTCGGCATCCGGTGCGGCGATGTCGAGGCTCCGGTTCGCCGCGGACGTCGTGACCCCGCTCGTGCGGTCGGTGAACAGCACGTGCAGGCCGCCGGCGTGCCCGTTGAACGCCAGGAGCGACCGCGGCCCGTCGAGGTCGAACGTCAGGACGCCGGGGGCCTCGTACACGTGCAGCAGGCCGTCGACGACGCTGCCGACCGTGACCTCGCGCGGGGTGTCGAACGGCTCGAAGTGTGCGTCAACGACGAAGTGCTCAGCGGGGGCGTACGCCGGGGTGCCGTGGTAGCCGACGCGGGTCGGGTTCGACGGGTGCCGCGGGCGCAGCAGGTCGCTGCCGCCGCGCCGGGCGACCTCGATCACCACGGTCTCGTCGCCGTCGTGCCACACCACGTCGGTGCTCGAGCGCTCCGGCAGCGGGCCGAACCGGTACCTCCCGGTGACCGCCTGTCCGTCGACCTCGATCGTCTCGCCGTCGGCCAGTGCGACCTCCGGGCCGTCCTCGTCCGTCGACCAGCTGCCCGGGGCGTCGTCGAACCGTTCCGGCGTGGCGGTGAGCCAGCGGATGCTCGTGATCGCGAGGAAGCCGTGCTCGCTGGCGCGGGCCTGCTCCTGGTCGTCGTGCCACCTGGTCCACGCTTCGGCGAAGGTCGGTGCTGCCGGGGTGGTGGCGCTCGTCGTGGTCGTCGTGCTCATGGGTCGACCGTACGACGGGTCGCCGGGTGCCGCGACGCGGAACGTAACGGGCCCGTTCCCTCGTGGCAGAGTGGCACTGCAGCGCACCGCGAAGCCTCGCGCGCGGCCCCCGACTCCCGACAGTCCGCACCCATCGAGAGGAAGGCAGCGCATGCCCTTCGAGAACACCGACCGCATCCAGGCCACCACGGCCGGATCGCTCCCGCGCACCCCCGAGCTCATCGCTGCGAACGCCGCTCGGCCCGTCGCCGCCGACGGCTTCACGCTCGAGACCACCGACGAGGTCCGCGCCCTGACGAGCGCAGCCGTCGACGACGTCGTCGCACGGCAGACCGCGCTCGGCATCACGCAGCCCGGCGACGGCGAGTTCGGCAAGGCGATGTCGAACAGCGTCGACTACGGCGCCTGGTGGGGCTACTCGTTCCAGCGCGTCAGCGGCCTGAGCCTGACCGACGAGAACATCTTCTCGCAGCAGCCGGTCCGCTCCACCCCGGGGAACATCCGGCTCACGAGCTTCCCGGACCGCCGCGACTGGACGATCTTCCACGACGCCTACACCGACCCCGAGTCGGGCATCGGCACCGGCAAGAACGCCACCGCGTTCCCGACCACGACCGGCCCGATCACCTACACCGGCCACGAGGCCGCGGCCACCGACGCCGCGAACCTCAAGCACGCGGTCGACGCTGCCGGGGCCGACAACGGCTTCATCACGGCGCTCTCCCCCGGTTCCGCCGCCCGCATCGCGAACGAGTACTACGCGACCGAGGAAGAGCACATCTGGGCGTGGGCGGATGCCCTGCGCGAGGAGTACAGGACGATCCTCGACGCAGGCCTCGTGCTGCAGATCGACGACCCCTCGATCGCCGAGAACTGGGACCAGATCAACCCCGAGCCGAGCATCGAGGACTACCGCGCCTTCACCCGCATCCGTGTCGAGGCGCTCAACCACGCGCTGCGGGGCCTGGACACCAGCCGCGTGCGCTTCCACCTGTGCTGGGGTTCCTGGCACGGCCCGCACACCACCGACATCGAGCTCCGCCACATCGTCGACCTGATGCTCGAGATCGACGCGGGCGCGTACTCGTTCGAAGCCGCCAACGCCCGCCACGAGCACGAGTGGACCGTCTGGCAGGACGTCACCCTGCCCGAGGGCAAGGTCATCGTCCCCGGTGTCGTCGGCCACGCCACGAACGTCGTCGAGCACCCCGACCTCGTCGCGCAGCGCATCGAGCGGTTCGCCTCGGTGGTCGGGCGTGAGCGCGTCATCGCTGGTACCGACTGCGGCCTCGGCGGCCGCGTGCACCCGCAGATCGCCGCGGCGAAGCTGGAATCCCTCGGTGAGGGTGCCCGGCGCGCGAGCGCGAAGCTCTTCTAGCCGCCCGTTCCTTCCCAGAACGGCTGCGATACCTGGCGGGATCGGGCGTACCTGCCGTGAACAACACGGCAGGTACGCCCGGTTCGGGAAGGTACGCCCGGTTCGGGAAGGTACGCCCGGATCCCGTCTACCGACGCGAGCGACCGAGCACGACCGCCGCGCCCGCAGCCGCGACGCCGAGCCAGACGAGGGGGCGCGTGACGCGCCGTCGCTTCGCTACCCAGCCGCCGTTCGTCGCGTTCGCGGCGTCGGCGGGGGCGTAGAGGTTGCCGTCGGTCGGGGTGCCCTTGCCACGGAGCGCGAACGTCTCCACCATCGGCTTCGTGATCTTGTGGAACAGGCCCGGGAACACGTACTGCAGCGGCACGAGCGAGGCCTGGATGCGGCCGACGAACCGGTAGCGCTTGGGGTGCGTGGCGGCCTGCACGACCGCACGGCCGGCTCGCTCGACCGAGACGGTGGGCGGCAGCGGGTGCGAGGTCTTGCCGGTGTAGTTGGCACCGTTCTGGTAGATCGGGGTGTCGATGGTGGACGGCAGCAGTGCGGTGAACCGGATGCCGGTGCCCGCGAACTCGTCACCGAGCACGTCGACCAGGCCGAGCGCAGCGTGCTTGCTCGTCACGTACGCCGACTGGTACGGCGCCGACAGCAGTGACTGGATCGAGCCGACGAGCACGTAGGTGCCCTCGCCGCGCTGCTTCCAGTGCGGCAGCAGGTGCGTGATGGCGTTGAGGTGCCCGTACAGGTTCGTGTCGACGACGCGCTTGAACGCCTCGGTCGGGGTCTGCTCGAACAGGCCGTAGACGAACAGCGCCGCGTTGCCGACGAAGACGTCGATGCGGCCGAAACGGGTCGTCACGGTGCCGATGAGGTCCTTGACCTGGTGCTCGTCGGCGACGTCCGTGGGGATCGCGATCGCTTCGGCGCCGAGCTTCCGGCACTCGGCGGCTGCGGCCTCGAGCGAGTCGTGCCCGCGTGCGGCGAGCACGAGCGTCGCGCCCTGCCGGGCGAACTCGTGTGCGGCGGCCCTCCCGATGCCGCTCGATGCTCCGGTGATGACGACGATCTTCCCGCGGTACCGATGTCCCATGTGTCCTTGGTACGCGCCGTCGGTCCGATCCCGCACAGCCGCGCCGTACCCCTGCCCGCGGTGCGAAGATGGAGCATGCGCAAGGACGACCTGACCGTCGACGAAGCCGCGGTCATCGCCGAGCACGCCCGCTCCGGCGCCCTCGAGCTCGACGATCCCGAGGTCCGGAAGGTCGTCGAGCAGGCGAACCGGGTGCTGGTGCGTGCGCAGATGTGGGGCGAGGAGCGGAGCCCGAAGCTGCGACGGCGCCGTCGGTTCATCGCGGTCGGGGCACTCGTGATGGTGCTCGTCTGGGTTGCGGGACTCCTCGTGCCGCTGGCGATGCGCTTCGGCTGACGAGCGCGGCAACTCCCGCACTGCCCGTGCGCCAGGCGGACGAACGGCGGTCGGACCCTGGTGGGACACGCACGGATGCGGCATGATCCGACGACCACACCACCATCGCGCTGCAGGGAGCACGACTTGGACCAGCACATCGATCGACGGCGCTTCATGGCGCTCGGTCTCGCGGGGGCCGCCGCCACCGCCCTCGGCACGACGACGATCGGCGACGCCACGGCCGCCGAGGCTGCGACTGCCGCGACGGGGCCGGTGCTGCTCGCCGCCGACGAGTTCGACGGCCCGGCCGGCAGCGCGCCGAACCCGGGGATCTGGCGGTACGACCTGGGTGCGGGCGGCTGGGGCAACGCCGAGCTGCAGACGTACACGGACTCGCGGCGGAACGCGGCGCTCGACGGTGCTGGCAACCTCGTGATCACCGCACGCCGTGAGGCCGACGGCTCGTACTCGTCGGCCCGGCTGAAGTCCGAGAGCACCTACACGGCACAGTACGGCCGGATCGAGGCACGGATCAGGATCCCCCGCGGCCAGGGCATCTGGCCGGCGTTCTGGATGCTCGGCGCGGACATCGGGCAGGTCGGGTGGCCCGCTTGCGGGGAGATCGACGTCATGGAGAACGTCGGCTACGAGCCGGGGATCGTGCACGGCACGGTCCACGGGCCGGGGTACTCCGGTGCCCAGGGCATCTCGGCGGCGTACCAGCACCCGACCGGAGCGGCGTTCGCCGACGACTTCCACGTGTACGGGGTCGACTGGCGCCCCGGCTCGATCACCTGGACGGTCGACGGCTTCGCGTACCGGACGGTCACCCGGGCCGACGTCGGCACGGCCCCGTGGGTGTTCGACAAGCCGTTCTTCGTGATCCTCAACGTCGCGGTCGGCGGGAACTGGCCGGGGTCGCCGGATGCCTCGACAGGGTTCCCGCAGCAGATGACCGTCGACTGGCTCCGGGTCCACCAGAACGCGTAGCCGGGCGCTCCCGGACCGTTGCCGCCGGGTCAGGGGCGGCGGTTCGCCCGGGCGACGAGCCACAGGTAGGTGCTGTGCCCGACCAGGGCGAGTCCGAAGAACACCGCGGCGACCGCGTAGACCCGGTCGAGCTTGCCCTGCCCGATCACGAGCATCACGACGCAGAACACGACGGCGATAGCGAGGACACCGACCTGCACGGTCGACCAGATCCGTCGGAAGCGCGGCATGCCCGTCTCGTTCACGCCGTCCATTCTGCCCGATGCCGTCAGTGCTTCTCCGGGTCGTGCCCCCAGTTCATGAGCGAGTACCGCCACGGGGTGTCGTGCACGTCGCCGGCGGGCCGCTGTTCCGAGTGCCGGGCGACGTAGCCGACGACCTTGCGCATGTGTGCCAGGTCGTCGTCGGTGCGGTCGGCCTTGTGCTTCTCGAGGATGCGGATGATGTGCCGCCCGCTCTCGTGCCCGGTGGACTCGCCGCCGCCCGAGGGCTTCTGCCCGACGGACTTCGACTCGTCGGTGTCGAGCCACTTCCGCAGTTCGGTGGCGGTCATGTTCACCGCGTGGTCGAAGTCGGCCCGGGTCTGCTCGTCGTCGTGCTCGCTCATGTGGACGAGCAAACGCGGCGGCCCTGGACAGGAGCGCAATGCGCTGGACGGATGTCGTCCCCCGGTCGTCCAGCCCGGGAGCGTTTCCTGATCAGGCGGTCCAGCGGCCCGTCCGCGGGCGGTCCGCGGGGCGGTCCGAGGGTCCCGCAGCACGCTGCGCGACCACCCCGACCACGACCGCACCCGCACCCGCATCCGCATCCGCATCCGCATCCGCATCCGCACAGGAGGACCCCATGCCCACCGACCAGTACGAACACGGCGACCCCCGCACCCGGTACCCCGACGTCGAGCCGCAGCCGCAGACCCAGGACGAGCCGGGCCTCCAGTCACGGATGGACCCGGTACCCGACCTGGGTGAGTCGAGCTACCGCGGGACGGGGCGGCTCGCCGGTCGGAAGGCCCTGATCACCGGGGCCGACTCCGGCATCGGCGGCGCCGTCGCCATCGCGTTCGCTCGCGAGGGCGCCGACGTCGCGCTCGCCTACCTGCCCGAGGAGCAGTCCGACGCGGACCACGTGATCGAGCAGATCCGGGCGGCGGGCCGCACGGCCGTCGCGATCCCCGGGGACCTGCGGGACCGCGCGTACGCTCGCGAACTCGTCGACCAGGCGGTCGCCGGCCTCGGCGGCATCGACGCGCTCGTCAGTGTGGCCGGCAAGCAGCGCTGGCAGCCCGACGTGCTCGACATCACCGACGAGCAGTTCGAAGCGACCTTCGACGTCAACGTCTTCGGGTTGTTCCGGCTCGTGAAGGCCGCGCTGCCGCACCTGGCACCGGGATCGACCATCACCACGACCGCATCGATGGAGGCGTACCAGCCGGCACCGGACCGGCTCGACTACGCGGCTTCGAAGGGCGCGGTCAACAACCTGTCCAAGGGACTGGCGCAGCTGCTCGTCGAGCGTGGTGTCCGCGTGAACGTCGTCGCACCGGGGCCCACCTGGACCGTCCTGCAGCCGAGCGGCGGTGTCGATCCGTCGACCCTGCCGGAGTTCGGCAGCAGCGAGTCGCCGATGGGCCGCGCGGCGCAGCCGGCCGAGCTCGCGCCGGCCTACGTGTTCCTCGCCTCGCAGGAGTCCAGCTACGTCGCGGGCGAGACCCTCAACGTGAACGGCGGCATGGTCACCCCCTGATCGTGCCACCGCGTGCGGGACGTCCCGCACCACACCGCGGAGACCCCGTCGCGGAACCGGGTGGGAATGGAACGGCCCCACCCGGTGTCGAACTCACCACCGACCACGAAGGAACCCATCATGAGCCTCGACCTCCACGAGAGCACCGGCGCCGACGAGCGCGCCTGCCTGCCGAAGCCCGTCCTGCCCAGCCTGCACGACGAGCGCACCCCGTCCTTCGGTCGCTGGCTCGGCCAGATCAACCACACCGGCTGACCCACCCGCAGCGACGGCACGCACGGCCCCGGCGCCGCGCACTGCTACCGTGCACCCATGTCCTGGGGCCGGCGGTACTTTGCGCTGCAAGCCGTCGGCGGAGCGACCTGGTGGACCGCCGTCGCGACGCTGCCGTGGATCCGCACCACGACGCTCGGCTCGCTCGACCCGGTGCTCGTCGCCGCGTTCGACGTCCCGCTGTTCGTCGTCGCGTCGGCGCTCGCCGCCTCGGGTGTCCGGGCCGCCGCGGTGGTCACGACGGTGTGGACCGCCCTGGTGCTCGTCGCCCTGAGCGTCTGGGCCACCATGACCGGCGAGGCCGGCTGGGGCGTGCTCGTCATGCTGGCCGCCACGATCGGCTCGGCCCTCGCCCTCGCCCTGGTGCTGCTCGGACGGATCCCGTCGGAGTGGGTGACGATCGGTCCGCTGCGGATCCGAACGGCTGACGCCAGTGCCCCGCGTTCCCGGCACGTCATCGCGACCGTGCTGCAGATCGTCGTCTTCTGGGGCCTGTTCCTCGGGGTGTTCCCCCTGGTCATCGCGTTCGCCGAGCACCGCTGGGGCCTGCACCCGCAGCTGCCGACACCCTTCGTCACCACCCTCACCGTCGTCGGTGTGGTCGTGCTCCTGCTGGCGAGCGCGCTCGGCATCGCGTCGGCGGCGGCGATGTCGACGAAGGGCGAGGGCACGCCGCTGCCCTCGGCCACCGCGAACCGTCTGGTGGTCGCCGGGCCGTACCGGTCGGTGCGGAACCCGATGGCACTGGCCGGCATCACCCAGGGCATCGCCGTCGGCCTGCTGCTGTCGTCGTGGCTGGTCGTCGTCTACGCGGTCGCCGGTTCGGTGGTCTGGAACTGCATCGTCCGCCCGCTCGAGGAGTCCGACCTGGAAGAACGGTTCGGCGACGACTTCCGTCGCTACGCCGAGCAGGTCCGGTGCTGGGTGCCGCGGTGGCCGGTGCCGGCGCACGTGGGTCCGGTGCCGCTCAGCTCGTCGCGCCGCTGATCTCACGACCCACGACACCCCGTGGCGATCGGTCAGCATGCCGAACGGACATGACGGTCTGCCTCGTCCTGCGCGGGCGCCGTCGCCCGCGTCGTGATCATGCTGGCGGGGTGCGCGTCCCCGCGGACGGGGCAGGCGCACGGGTGCTGGGCCGCGCCGGACGGGAGGCGCGTGGCGGCGCCGCCACGCGCCTCCAGGCCGTCACGCGGCGGGGTCCACCACCGGCGGTCGCGCGGACGGGGCGAGCTCGCGGATGCGCTTGGCGGGGACGCCGGCGTACACGCCGTGCGCCGCCAGGCGGCCGACGACCACGGCGCCGGCGGCGACCACGACGTCGTGCTCGATGTGGGCGCCGGGCAGGATCGTGGCGCGACCACCGATCCAGACGTGTTCCTCGACGACCACCGGGCGGCCGGTCGCGGCGTCGCTCCATCGACCCTCGGCGTCGATCTCGTGGTGGCTCGTCATGATGAGCACCTGCATCCCGATCGCGGTGTTCGCTCCGATGGTCACGGGGGCGACGGCCTCGACGGTGACGTTCCGGTTGCAGAAGACACCCCGGCCGATGGTGAGGTGCTTCGGGTCGCCCGTCAGCGAGAACCCGGTGCCCACACCGGACTCGGCGCGTGCACCGGCGGCACGGAGCAGCAGCCGACGGACGATCCGGGGCAGCAGCGGGGATCCGAGCAGTGCGGTGAAGACGAAGTGCTCACGGGCGTGGGAGGCGTCCTCGACGAGCCGGCGGCCGAACGTCGACGGATCGGTCGTCGGCGGGACCGCCGCGGTCGGGACGGGTGGTGCTGCTGAGCCGGCCATGGGGTCTCCAGTCGTCGTGGCTGCGTGTCCGTGCAGCGCAAACGTAGGCCGACGCTCGTCGGCGACCGGGCGGACGGCGGGCGGTTGCGGGATTCTTGCGGGCCCGCGCGGCTGCTCGTCTACGCGCGGGCGCCGTCGCGCGCCGTGGACGCCGTCTGCCGGGGCAGCTCGCCGAACTCGTCGCGGTAGCTCCCCGCGAACCGGCCGAGGTGGGCGAACCCGGTGGACCGGGCGATCTCGGCGATGCTCCGCCCGTCGCCCGACTCGAGCTGTTCGCGGGCGAGCAGCAGCCGGATGCGGCGCAGGTACATGGTCGGGGTGATGCCGTGGTGCCGCTGGAACGCCGCCTGCACGCCGCGCACGCTCAGGCCGGCGGCCTCGGCGACGTCGTCGACGGTGATCGGCTCGGTGGCGTGCTCGAGCAGGAAGGTCTCGGCACGGGCGAAGCGGGCGGTGGAGGCCATCGCCGGCTCGTGCTGCCCGACGGGCCAGTGCGGGATCGCGGTGAGCAGACCGCCGGCGGCGAAGCGGGCGAGCTCCCGCTCGCGTTCGACCGGGACGGCGTCCGGTCCGGCCAGCACCTCTTGCGCGACGGACCGCACCATGAGCCACCAGGCAGCGAGCGGGGCGCCCTCGGGGACGTGCCGCGGACGGAACTCGATGGGACCAGGTGCCCAGTCGCCGCGCTCGGCTGCGACCTCTTCGACGATCGAGCGGTCGATCCGCAGGACGTCCTTGTTGCACGCGATCCAGCGAAAGCGCTGGGGCCCCTGACGGAAGAGCGTCGGGCGACCGATCTTCACGGTGTTCTCGTCGAGCTGGGCGACCCCGGACTTCATCCAGAAGATGGTCATCGCGTCGCCCGGCTCGATCGCGCCGCTCAGGACCCCGGTGCAGCGGGTCGACTCGAGCGACAGCAGTGCCGTCCCGCGCACCCGCTCCTCGAACACGAACTCGGCGTCCGTCGGCTCGACCGACAGCCCGTGGGTGATGTGCGTCCGAGCCATCGCCTCGGCCGCGACCGACGGCTCGGCGGTCTGGATCTCCCGCAGCATGCGGTGCATCGTCTCGGGCACGTGATGATCCTGACGACAAGTCGTCGTCCGCGCAACGAGCGGCGCGCCGTGTTCCTGTGCGACGGCCAGCCGACGACCTGTTGGCTGTGCTGATGGAGGCCCGGACATGAAGTACATCCAGTACGACCGCTCGACGATCCTGACGAGCGACGACGTGGCCGACGCCGTGATCGAGTACGCCGCAGCGCTGGCCGGCGGGAGCCGCGCGGACACCGTGGCGATCCCCGCCGTCGCCTCCGACGGCACGATGACGACCACCAAGGTGCTCATCGGCCCGTCGAGCCAACTCGTGGTCGAGGACGCCGACGAGGACGAGCTCGAGCGCGAGGACGCGGTGTTCGTGGCACGGCTGCGCGCCGCCGCCCTGACGTTCGAGCACGACGACGTCATCCATGCCGACCGACGGCCCGACCTCGACCCTCCGGGAGCCTGAAGCGCTGCGGTGGTGCCGTCAGCACCCCAGATGCGGCGGTTCCGCACTCGTGTCCACTGCGAGGACCGCCTCGGTGCGCCGTGCGAGCTCCAGCAGGAACGCTCCGCCCTCGGGTTCGAGGTCGTCGTCCGGCGCCGGTTCGAGTGCGACCGGGAGCGCCGGTGCGAGCAGGACCTCGACGGTGCTCGCCACCCCGAACGTGTCGGCCGTCGGGATCGACACGACGTCGCTCAACCGGCTCTGGTGCAGCGCGGCCGCGTACCGGATCACAGCGTCGGCGATCGAGTCGCTCGTCAGGACACGGACCGTGCCCGCGTAGTTCACGTACTTCACACTTGCTCCCTGGTGAAGAGGAGCATCCGTCGCGGTGGCGGGTCCTGATCCGGTCCAACGGTAGGCCGTTCCCGTGTGCGGCACACATCTTCGGACTGCTCCCGGGGTACACGCCGGGACCAGGGCACGACGCGCCCCGCGTTCCCGAACCCCTCGACGCCGTGGGCGTGGTCGCTGTCGCTGTGGCTGGACGCTCCGCCTGGATCGCCGTCCACCGCGTCCGGCCTACCTTCAAGGCCATGTCCACGCGAGCGAAGACCGTCACGGCGCTGTTCGGCGCCGCCACCGTAGCCCTCCTGCTCACCGCCTGCGACCCTGGCGGAGCGCAGAACATCAACCCCGTCGGCAAGGTTCCCGGGTCCGAGGAGAAGTCCCAGTCGGCCCAGTGCGACGTGGCCGCCAGCGCGGCCGTCGACATGATCGACGAGGCGGTCGGGTCGCACGACACCACCGAGTTCGCGAACATCCAGAAGGGTGACGGCGGATGGTACCTCGGTGCCGCGATCGTCCCCGCGGACAGCAACGACTCGAACGACGACGAGGTCACCATCTGGGCGACGACCGCCGACCCCACGGCCGATGACTTCGACGGCCCGCTGTACGCCGTGAACGACGTCGCCAAGCAGGCCGTCGCCGATGAGACGACCACCACCTCGGACGCGCCGACGCCGTTCGCCGACGACTCGAAGGCCGCCGAGCAGGTCGAGAGCTGCGTCGTCGAGGCGTCGGACCGCTAGTCATCGGACACCGCGCCGTGGCCGATCAGCCCTTGGGCTGGTCGGCCACCCGCACGTCGACGTGGTAGTCCTCGCCGCCGTCGGTGCTGATCGTCGACACCGAGTCGTAGACCACGTCGTAGCCCGCGGTGTTCACGTCGCAGTGCACTTCGGCGCCGTCCTCGATCGCGATGTCGTCCGGACCGCAGTCGACCTCGGGCGTCGCGTCCGACACGTCCGCCAACGCGTCGACGACGACGCGTTCGAAGGCGTCCGGTGTGACCGTCCGTGACACCGACGACGATGCCGACACGGTGCACCCGCTGAGCGTCACCGCCAGGGCGATCGTCGCGGTGAGCGTCGTGAGTGCGGTGATGGCGCGCTGGTACTGCATGGTTTCCCCCCGTGGTCCCCTGGCCGCTGCTCGCCCCGAGATCGGGACCGGCCGTTCTTCGACGATAGCGGGAAGGTGCGAGGACGTCTGCCACGAGTTCGGGTCAGGAGCAGACGTCCTCGCGCTACGACGCCGTCGGGTCGACGCGGTGGTCTTGACGAGGCCAGCCCGGGAACAGGGGGTCGGGCACCCGCCGGTGGGGTCCGGCGGGGTAGCTTCCGGAGACTGTACGACGACCACGGCTCAGACGTGTACAGGATCTGCAGGAACCGGACAGGGACTGTCTGTCCGCCCCCGCATCGAGGACCGGGTGTCCGCCCGGGGATTCGTGAAGACCCACTCATCCGCGTCGTGGATCGCTAGACGATCGTCTGCTGAGCGCCTACGGTTCCCAGTGCCCCCTGCCGCTCCCGAACCGTGAGAGACCGACGACGCATGCACAGCCCCCGCCGGACCACCCTGCTCGAGACCGGCTGCTGACGTGGCGGCGGCGAAGGCGAGCGTCCTGCTCGTGAGCGACTTCCCCCTGACGGCGATGCGGGGTGAACGTGCTGCGCTGGTCGAGCAGGCGAAGGCCTTCGCGGAGTGCGGTCACGTCGTCTGGGTGGCGACTCCGCGGTCGAGCGGGACGGCGGACCTGCGGAAGCACGGCATCCGCCTGTTCGAGGTCGAACCGTCGATCAGCGCGCCGGAGAGCGATCTGCCAGTGGTCCGCAACTCGGTCCGTGTCCGCCGGAGCCTCGGCACGCTGATGCTCGAGGAACGGATCGACCTGGTCGTCACCCACTCGGACTTCGGTCTCGCCGTGGCGGCGCTCACGACGGCACGCTCCCTCGAGCTGCCGACGATCCACACCGTGCACGGTTCGGCGCCGATCAGGGGGCGGACCGCGGCGGCGATGGCGCCCCTCGCACGGCACGCGCACCGTGTGGTGACCGGGATCCGACCCGCACGGCACCGCTTCACGGGGCACCCCATGGACGATGCGCGCCGGAACATGGCCGTGGCCGTCTGCGGGGTGGCCGACGTCGTCGTCACCCCGACGACGCGGCAGGCCCGTGTCCTGCGCGCGGCCGGCGTCGGCCCGGTTGACGTCGTGTCCAACGCCGTCGGCCGCCGGCGGGTCGAACCGCCGCCGGCGCCGGAACTCGGACCGCTCCGGCTCGTCTGGGCGTCGCGGTTCACCCCGGACAAGCGCCTCGACGTCCTCCTCAACGCGATCCGGCTGGTGGAGATCCGACTCGGGGCCCACGCCGTGCGCGTCGACGTCGCCGGCGGGACCGTCCCTCCGACCCGCACGCCCGTGTCGGTCCGCGTCCACGGCCGCCTGTCGCCGGAGGGCGTCCACGACCTGCTGCTGTGCGGGCACGCGGCGGTGGTCTGCTCGCTCGAGCACGACGGCCAGCCGATGACCGCACTCGAGGCGATCCGGGACCACCGCCCGGTCATCGTCTCCGACATCCGCCTGGCGAGCGAGTTCGGCTCCGCCGCCGTCCTGACCGACGACGAGACCGCGTTCGGGCTCGCCACCACGATCATCGAGCTGGCGTCGGACCGGACCCTGCTGCGACCGCACACCGACGCCGCCGTCGAACACGCGCGGCGCGCGACGGCGGAACGGCACACGGATCAGGTCCTCCGGCTCGTCGCGGGATCGCGTTCCTGCTGAGCGCCGGCCCGGAGGCGGTGACGCCCGAGTGCGGTCGCGCCCCCGGCACCGAGCAGCCCGAGCGCGAGCAGCGCGAGGGGCAGCGGATCGGCTCCGGTGGCGGCCAGGCTCCCCGTGCCGCCTCCGGGCTCCACGCCGGCGTGCGATGTCGTGTCGACACCATCGCCGGTACCGGGCGCGCCGTCCCCGCCCTGGTTGCCCGTGCCGGTCCCGCCCGGGTCAGGGGTCGTGCCGCCGGACCCGCCACCACCACCGGGTCCGCCGCCACCGGGGTCGCCCGTGCCCGCGCCACCGCCGTCGCCACCGCCGTTGCCGCCGCCGTCGTCCGGCACCACCGTGTTCACGATGGTGCAGACCACGTCGTCTCCGTCCGCGACCGTGACCACCCCGTCCGTCACCGGCGCCCCGGTGCAGGTCCAGTCCCCCGCCTCGTAGCCGTCGGGGCCGCCCGACTCGGTCAGCGTGTAGTCCCCCGGCGGCACCGGCCGCCCCGTCACCGCGTCACTGCCCGACGTTCCGGAGACCGTGGTCGGTCCGGTCGCGGTCAGGGTCCAATCGCCCGGATCCGCGTCGCCACCGACGACCTGCTTGACCAGGGTGAGGTCTCCCTCGACGGCGTCGGTCGACAGGCACGACACCGTCGTCGAGAAGGGGAACCCGTGGATCTCACGTGGCACCGGACCGGCGGCGGTCGCGACCCCGTGCGTGAACGACGCCGCGACGACGTTGCCCTCGACGTTCTGTGTCACGTCCCACCGCAGGTCGGCCCGGGGCGCGTAGATGGTGCCCTCGAGGACGTCGGCGCCGGTGACGTGCACGGTGGTCGCGTCCGGGAAGTTCCAGAGCACGAACGGCGCGTGGGCGTTCGTCAGGTTTGCGAGGTTCGGGACGGAACCGTCGAACGTCGTCCCCGTGACGTTCACGACGAGCGGCGATCCGGGGCCGGGGAGACCGTCGAAGGTCAGCAGGTCGAGGGCGTCGAGGTCCTCGGCGGCCACCGTCAGCACGTTCGTGACGCCTGGCTGGACGTCGGCGTACGCGGCCGTCCCGGGCGCGATCGGCGTCGCCAGGGGTGCACCTGCGGCGTCGTGGAGCACGGTCGTCACCGGGCACGTCCCGAGGTCGGCGGACAGGGACCGGTAGCGGGCGAAGGACGACGCGAAGTCCAGCACCGACGGGTCGGCCATCGTCGGGACGGAGCTCGCCGACTGCCTTGTCGTCCCCTCGATACGCGGGAACGTCTCGGCGGTGGTGCCCTCCGGAGCGAGCCGGTAGTCGATCGCCGCGCCGTTCTGGTCCGTGTCGAAGGCGTCGTAGGTCCCCGTGTCGCCGACGTGGGCGTACCCGCCGTTCAGCACGCGGAGCACGGCCGACTGCGCCGACGGGAACCGGATGCCGCCGTCGACGTACAGGAACGTGGGACGGCTCTCCCCCGGCAGCGTCAGGGCGTTCGCGGGTGGGTTGCCCGCACCGATGTTGTAGCTGGTCTCGAAGGCCAGGTCGCCGCCGGCGGCGAGCGTGCCCTCGGCCTCGTCGGCTGCGAGCTCGACGTCGCCCTCGACGAAGACCAGGAACCCCTGGTTCGCCGGGTGCCCGTCCACCGGCACGGTGACGGGGTTGACGGGCGGGACGTCGGCCGCCGCTGCGGACTCCGTCGTGATCAGGGCCGCCGGCGTGACCAGGACTGCCGGCACGAGCAGTGCGGCGACGCCGAGCAGTGCCGCCCGGCTGCGGACCCGCGCCGTCACGGCCGGGCCGCCTGCTCGGCGTCGGCGTCCGCGCCCTGCTCGTCGCGCCACTCGTCGAAGTACTGCTTGCCGATCGCCCGCAGGCTCCGGCCGATCTGCGTGTAGTCCTCGTCCCGCAGGTTCGCCAGCGACACCCGGACGGACCACTCGGGGCCGTCGAACCCGCCCCCGTTCAGCAGGATGATGCCGGTCTGGTCGGCGAGCCGGAACAGGATGTCGGTCGGTTCGTAGTGCTCGCGGAGGAAGGCACCGATGCCCGGCCCCCGCAGTCGTTCGGCGTAGGCCAGCACGTCGAGCTCGACGTAGTAGCCGACCCGGTTGACGTCCTCGGGCAGGGAGACCTGCATCCCCTCGAGCAGCAGCTCCAGTCGGTGCCGGATGAGCCCCTGCGCCTGGTGCTTGTAGTGGTCGGTGTCGTCGAGCACGGCGTACGCCGCGAAGAGCAGCATCTGGCACTGCTGCGGGAGCGACAGTCCGGCGGTGTGGTTCAGTGCCACCGAGCGGCTGTCTGCGACGAGCCGGTCGACGAATCGGATGTCGCGCGGGTGCAGGGAGAGGGTGCCGTACCGGGCGTCGAGGGCGGCCTGGTCTGCTTCGGGCAGCGCGGCGAGCCGCTCGTCGTACACGTTGTCCCGGTTGACGGCCACGACGCCGAGTCGCCAGCCGGTCGCTCCGAAGTACTTCGAGAACGAGTAGACGCCGATGGTGTTCCGCGGAACCTCGGCCATCAGGGAGCGGAAGCCGTCGATGAAGGTGCCGTAGACGTCGTCGGTGATGATCGTCAGCTCGGGGTTGTCGTTGGCGACGACGTCGGCGATCGCGTCGAGCGTCTCCTGGGCGATGCGGACCGAGGGCGGGTTCGTCGGGTTGACGACGAACAGGGCCTTGATCGACGGGTCGCGCAGCCGGTCGATCTCCTCCGGCGGGTACTGCCAGGTGTGCACGCCGTCCTGGTCCAGGGTGCTGGCGTGCAGGTGCACCTGCTCGAGGTCGTAGTCCGCCAGCGCGGGGATCTCGAGGTACGGGGTGAAGATGGGCGTCATCAGGGCGATCCGGTCACCACGGTGCATCAGCCGGTTCTCGAGCAGCGAGTCGAACACGTAGCACATCGCCGCGGTGCCGCCCTCGACGGCGAACAGGTCGTACGGCTGCGCTGGCTCGACCCCGGCGCACATCTCCTGGACGAGGTACTCGTGCACGATCTGCTCGGCGTGGTGCAGCATCCGGTCCGGCTCCGGGTAGTGGTCGCCGATCACGGAGTCCGCGAGTTCCCAGACGAAGGAGTCGGGTGCGAAGCCGAGGACGTCCACCCCGTGCCGGAGCACCCGGCGCAGCAGGTCGACCCCGGGTTCGCCGTCGTGCTCGGTCAACCACGACCCGAAGCGTTCGGCGATGCCGTCCTTCTGCGGCACCCCGACGAGCTCGGGGTCCCACTCTCGGTTCTCGCGCGAGACCGTGAGGGCGAACTGCCCGAGGGCGAAGAACGCCTCGCGTGGGGTGGGTGCGATGAAGTTCGGGTTGCCGCGGCCGGCGTTGAGCATCTGGAACGCGGTGCGCGACTCGTGCTCGCCGGCGATGCGCTGGAGCTCGGCCTTGAGTTCGAACGGGGACAGGTGCTGCAGGCGCGCGATCTGCTCGCGGGAGACGCTGGCGACGGGCATGTGGTGCTCCTTGTACGGGTTCACTGTGCGGTGATCGCGACGACGACGGCGCCGCCGATGCTGAGGACGATGTTGCCGATGGCGTAGGGGACGGTGAAGCCGAGCAGCGGCACACTGCTCTTCGCCGTCTCCTGCAGGGAACCGACCGCCGCCGTGGTGGTCTGGGCACCCGTGAGCATGCCGAGGACCAGCACGGGGTCGGTCTTCCGGAAGAAGAACCGGCCGACGAAGGTCATGACGACCAGGGGCACCAGGGTGACGACCACCCCGGCGACGAGCAGCTGGACGCCGTACTGCGCGAGCCCGTCGATGAACCCCGGCCCGGCGTTGATGCCGACGACGGCCACGAAGAGCGTGAGTCCGACGGTCTCGAAGAACCACTGCGCGCCGGGCGGGACGTGTCCGAACGTGGGGCTCTTCGAGCGTCGCCAGCCCAGGATCAGCCCGACGATGAGCGCACCGACGCTGGTGGTGAGCGAGAGCGGCACGGCCCCCACCGTGATCGACGGCACCCCGATGACGGCACCGACCGTGATGCCCAGGGCGACGGTGACCATGTCGGTCTTCGGGTCGGTCCGTTCCGGGAAGCCGACGTACCGGATCCCCTGCTCCAGCAACGGCAACGGCCCCTGGACCCGGAGCTCGTCACCGGCGTGCAGCGCCGTGTCGGGGCCGAACGGGATCGCGTGCCCACCCCGGCTGATGCCCTTCAGGAAGATCTGCCGTGCCCGCTGGGTCTGCCGGAGCTCCTCGACGGTCCGGCCGACGACCGCCTTGTTGGTCACGACGACGGACAGTTCCTCGATCGGCACGTCGAGCAGCGCCGGGTCGTCGATCTCGACCGCGAACGCGGCCAGGTCGTCCTCGATGATCGCCGCGTGGTGACCGGCGACGACCACGACGTCGCCGGGGGTGAGCGTCTGGTCCAGGTGCGGCTCCACGATGGCGTCCCCGTGTCGCACCCGGGCGATGAAGACCCGGGAACCGATGCGGGCGTCGGAGGCCCGCTCGAACTCGCCGACGGTCTGCGGGCTGAAGGCCGACGTCAGCCGGTACGCCCGACGGACGACTTGTTGGTACGCCGACGTCACGTCTGGGTTGTCGTCGTGCACGCCGAGGCGCTGCTCCAGGTCGTGCGCGGCGGCGGGCAGGTCACGGATGCCGAGGATCCGCGGGGCGACCAGCGAGATGTAGAGCGCCGCACCGACGGTGCCGAAGATGTAGGTCACCGCGTACGCCACCGGCACCAGGTCGCTCCACGCCTTCGCCGTCGCGTCGCTCACCGGGAGTCCGGCGATGGAGTCCTGCGCGACGCCGATGATCGACGACTGCGTCAGCCCGCCGCCCGCCAGACCGGCGGCCAGACCCGGGTTGTAGCCGAGGATGCTGCTGATGACGATCGTCGTGCCGAACCCCACCACGGCCAGCACGACGGCGAAGACCGCCTGCGGCAGCCCGGAGCCCTTCAGCCCCGCGACGAACTGCGGGCCGAGCTTGTAGCCGAGCGAGAACAGGAAGATCAGGAAGAAGATCTGCTTGACGATCGGGTCGACCTGCAGGTCGTCCCCGAGCACCGCGCCGATGACGACACCGGCGAGCAGGGTGCCCGTCACGGCCCCGAGACCGATGCCGCGGTAGCTGAAGCGCCCCACGAAGAACCCGACCCCGAGCGCCAGGAACACAGCGATCTCGGGGTGCTCGATGATGGTGTCCCTGACCCAGGTCATGCGGCCGCCTTCGCCCTCGGAGCCCCTGCCTGCCCCGTTGGCTGAGAAGCTAAACGCCCCTCACATCCGGCGTTCCCAGGATCGCGCGCGCCGCTCTGGGCGCACCAGAGGACGGACGGGAGGCACGGTGCGGGCCCGCGCCGCGCCTCCAGTTCGCAGACGGTCGAGCAAGGAGAACGTCCCGATGAGGAGGGGGGATCTCATCGGGACGTTCCGTTCGTGGGGCCGCGTCAGGCGGCGAGGCGCGCAGCGAGCGCGGTGGCGCGGGACCGGAGGTCCGCGTAGGTGGCCTCGTACGCGTCCGGTGTGCCGACGTGCGAGGGGTTCGGCAGCGACCAGTGCAGGCTGTCACCGTCGTCGATCGACTCGTGCGCGCGGTCGCAGACCGTGACGACCAGGTCGCCCTCGGCGACGAGGTCGCGGTAGGCCCGCGGCACGTGGTCGCCGAGGTCCAGGCCGTGGCGTTCCCCGACCGCGACCGCCCCGGGAGCGATGGCGACCGCGGGACGCGTCCCGCCGGACAGCGAACCGATCTCGCTGACCTGCGCCCAGACGCCCGCGGCCAGTGGGGAGCGCGCGGAGTTGCCGGTGCAGACGAACAGCACACGGGACACCGGGCCCGGCACCGCTGCTGAACCATGCGGGACACCGCTCGGCTCGAGGTGCAGGTAGCTCCGGCGTCCATCGCCGTCGGAGCGGCGTCGCGTGACCAGACCGGCCTGCTCGAGCACGCGCAGGTGGTGCGCCAGGAGCGGCCCGGAGATCCCAAGGGCGGCCCGCACCTCGGTCGGGCTGGCGTCGGACGCGGCGAGCAGGTCGACGATCGCCAGTCGGGCGACGTCGCCGAGGGCCGCGTGCTGCGCCGCGCGCCGCTCGAGGTCCTGCTGCCTGGTGTTCATCGGTTCAATGTTGACTGAACCATCTGCCGTCGTCAAGATGAGCGGGTGACGACGAGCCCCGAGCCCCCGCGGTCGTCCGCGGCATCGGTGTTCCTGGTGTTCCTGGTGTTCCTGCGGCTCGGGCTGACCTCGTTCGGCGGGCCGGTCGCGCACCTCGGGTACTTCCGCGAGGCCTTCGTGGTGCGTCGCCGCTGGCTGGGGGACGACGCCTACGCCGATCTCGTCGCACTGTGCCAGTTCCTGCCCGGCCCGGCGTCGAGCCAGGTCGGGATGGCACTCGGGCTCCAGCGCGCCGGACTGCTCGGACTCCTCGCCGCGTGGTGCGGCTTCACCCTGCCGTCCGCGGTGCTGCTCGTCGCGTTCGCCCTGCTCGTGTCCGGAACGCCCGACCTGGCCGGAGCCGGGTGGCTGCTCGGGCTGCAGGCCGCCGCCGCCGCGGTGGTGGCGCAGGCGGTGCTCGGCATGGCGCGCTCGCTCACGCCGGACCGCCGTCGGGCGACCATCGCGGCCGCTGCCGCGATCGTGGTGCTGCTCGTCCCCGGCCCGGGGCCGCAGGTCGCGGTCATGGCGGCGTGCGGCGTGGTCGGGGTGCTGTGGCTCCGTGGCGTCGTCGCCCCACCCCAGGACGTCGCCGACGCCGGGGTCGCCGTGCGCCTCCCCCGCTGGGTCGCCGTGTCGGCGCTCATCGCGTTCGCCGCCCTGCTCGTCGCGGCACCCGTCGCCGCGAGCGGCACCGGGGCCGTGCGGCTGTTCGGGGTCTTCGCGCAGGCGGGCTCGCTCGTCTTCGGCGGCGGCCACGTCGTGCTGCCGCTGCTCGAGTCACAGACCGTGGCCACGCACCTGGTGGACCACACGGACTTCCTGGCCGGCTACGGCGCCGCACAGGCCGTGCCCGGGCCGCTGTTCACCTTCGCCGCCTACCTCGGCGCCGTCGCCGACGGCAGTCCGAGCGGGCTCGTCGGCGCGGCGGTGGCTCTCGTCGCGATCTTCCTGCCGGCGGCGCTCCTGGTCATCGGCGCGCTGCCGTTCTGGCACGCGCTCCGCGCCCTGCCGTGGGCCCGGCGCGTGCTGGCCGGCGTGAACGCGGGGGTCGTCGGGCTCCTCGCCGCGGCCCTCTGGGACCCGGTGATCACCGAGGGGATCCGCTCGGCACCCGCACTGGCGCTCGCCGTGGCCGCCTTCATCGCCCTCACCCGCTGGTCCGCTCCCCCGTGGGCCGTCGTCATCGGGGCCGGCCTGCTCGGCGCCGTCGTCCTCTGATCGGAGCCCCGCATGCCCACCGTCCTGTTCGTCTGCGTCCACAACGCCGGCCGTTCCCAGATGGCCGCCGGCTTCCTGCAGCACCTGGCCGGTGGCAGCGTCGACGTCCGGAGCGCCGGCTCCGAACCGGCCGATCAGCTCAACCCCGTGGTCGTCGCGGCGATGCTCGAGGAGGGCATCGACATCCGGAGCGAGCAGCCGGCCCTGCTCAGCACCGGCGCCGTCCGTGCTGCCGACGTCGTCATCACCATGGGGTGCGGGGACGCCTGCCCGGTGTTCCCGGGCAAGCGCTACGAGGACTGGGAGCTCGCCGACCCCGCGGGGCTCGACCTCGACGCCGTCCGGTCGATCCGCGACGACGTGCGCGCGCGGGTGCAGGACCTCGCCGGCCGGATCACGCCCTGACGCGTTCGAGCAGGCGGCCGACGAGCTGCTCGCGCCACGGGACCGACGACCAGGCGTGGTCGGCACCGTCGACCGCGGTGAACGTCGCGCCGCTGAGCAGTTCGCCGTAGCGGCGGCCGTACTCGAGCGGGACGATCTCGTCGGCCGTGCCGTGCAGCACGTCCACCGGCCCGGCGTACCCGCCCGCCTCGGCGTAGACGTCGAGCCCGTCCCGGACCTCGTCGATGAACGCGCGCCCGAGCGACATGCCGCCGAAGTCGAACCAGCCGCGGTCGCGGACGGGTGCGAGCGGCTGGCCCTGGATGCTGTCGTGCACGGCGATGTCGTCGACGACGACGCCGGCCGGCGACCACAGGGTCAGACTCCGGACGAGGTCGGGGACCCGTGCGGCCGCCATCGCGGACTCGACGGCACCCAGGCTGTGGGCGACGACGTCGATCGGTGCCGCCCGGTCCGCCGCGAACGCCCGGATCATCGAGACGACCTGCTCGACCTCGTCGCGGATCGAGATGTCCGCGAAGCGTCCGTCACTCGTGCCGTGTCCGAGGCGGTCGTAGGAGCGGACCACGACGCCCGTGTCGGTCAGGGCGGTCGCGGCCTGCCCGAAGAGCCGCCGTGGACCGATCGACGAGTCACCGAACCCGTGCACGAACAGCACGGATCCGTCGACCGCCACCGCCGGGGGCGTCGAGGCCGGGCGGTCCTCCCACCCTCTGACCGCACCACCCCGGTGCTCGAGCCGGATGCTCGTCAGGGCACGCTCCAGCGGGCGTTCCGCGGTCACGCTCAGTTGCTCCGGTCGGCGAACCCGGCGGGCAGGTCGGCGGGTGCGGTGTCGACGACCGTCTCGTCGTCCTCGCCGACGAACTCGAACAGGGTGATGTGGGCGAACTCGGGGACGACGTAGATCGGGTAGGTGGGGCCTGCGTCCCGGTACTCGCGCATCCGGTCCAGGTGGTCGTTCTGGAACAGCACGGTCTTGCTGCCGTCCTCCTCGACCCAGTGCGGGAAGAAGATCGTGCCGTGCAGCACCCGCTCCCCCGGCACCACCGTCACGACGACGCTCGTGCCGGTCGGCTCGTTCCACGACACCTTGTAGACGCCGTCGGTGAGCACCACGAGGTCGACCTGCTGGTCCTTGACCCACCGTCCACCGACCATGCCGGAGTGGATGCGGTAGTCGATGGTCGTGGCGTTCTTGACGTACATCTCGTACTGCCACCCGTTGGCGTACGTGTAGATGAACCGGTGCCCGACGATGCCGGAGAGGTCCTGCGACGGGACGGGCTGAGCGACTGAGGTGGTGATCGTCATGCACCCATCCTGCGCCAAACACAGTTTTGTTGCAAACCTTCTTCGAGGACCTAGGCTGAGGACATGGGCAGCGAGCACGACACCGCAGGACTCCGGGACATCGCCCGGCGGCTCAGCGACCAGGTGGGCCCGTTCCGCCGCACCCTCCTGAACGCATCACGTCGTGACGGTGCGCTGCCGGAACTGCCCGACGCCCAGATCGAGGTCCTGCGACGACTCGACGAGTCGGGCTGGCTCACGCCGACGGCGCTCGGCCGGTCCCTCGGCCTCGCCCGCTCCACGGTCAGCAACCTCGTCACCGCGATGGAACGCGCCGGGCTGGTGGACAGGCGGCTCGCCACCGGCGACGGCCGCAGCACCGAGATCGCCCTGACCGAGCTCGCGTCCGAGCGGCTCCGGGTCTACGACGCCTCGGCCGAGCACGTCCTGGTCGGCGCGCTCGAACGCCTGGGCCCTGGCGGGGTCGACGCGCTGCGCGCCGCGCTGCCCGTGCTCGCCGAGCTCCGTCTGGCCATCGACGAGCCCGGAGCGTAGGGATCGGCTGACAGCCCGCGTGAGCCGTCCCACAGGTCCGGTTCGTCGATCACCAGCGGGAGCGGGTCGCCCTGGCAGCGCGTGCACAGGTCACCCTGGAGGCGCGCGCCGCGGCTGAGAAGCCGGTCACGGTCGGACACGCGGCGGCTCCAGGGCGCGCGTGGGCTCCCAGGAGCCGGTTCCAACGTTCTGGCGTGCAGACGACATCACATCTCATCGCCAAGGCGTGTGCGGTGGCAGCTCCGGTCGCCATCGCCGTGTCGCTCGTGGCCGGTCCGGCCGTGGCGGCTCCCCTCCACACCTCCTCCTCCAACTCCGCCTCCGCCTCCGCCTCCGACACCACCGCGACATCCGCGCACCACACGGTGACCCGTGCCGAGCGGACGACATCGGGCGGCGTGGCGGTCTCACGGCGCGACCGTCGAGCCGAGCAGCGCAACGAGGCCACGGTCCGGCACCTGTTCCGGTGCGCGTTCCGGTCCCCCGGGTCCGCGCAGGCTCGTGCGGCTGCTCGGACCGCCGTCGCGACCGGGGCCGTCGCCCACGGTGCGACGAGCGCCTCCGGTCCGTCCGCGTTGCTCGCTGAGTTCACCGCGGACCGCTCCCGGGTGCCCGGCGCCCACGCTGTGATCAAGCACGTCGCCGGTGACGCTGACCTGGTGGCCGTGCACTGGCAGATCACCGCGAAGCCGACGGACGAACGCACCGGTGACGCCGCCGTCGACCTGTTCCGCATGCGCGACGGGCGCATCAGCGAGTGGTGGGCACTCCGCCAGACGGTGCCGACGGGGACCCCGGCCAGCGGCAACACGAACAGCATGTTCAGCGACCTGTACCCGGCCGCGAAGCGTGACCGCCACCTGACCGAGCGACAGGAGGAGCACAACCGGGTGCTCGCCGTCACCGCGTACGACCGACTGTTCCGCGACCACGACGTGTCCGTCCTGGACGAGCGGTTCGACCCGGCCTACCTGCAGCACAACTCGGTCGCGGCGAACGGCACGGCCGCGCTCAAGCAGTTCTTCGCCGGCAGTGCCGCGCAGAGTCTGCCGAAGCAGGAGTCCGTCATCTCGCTCGCCGACGGCGACCTGGTGTGGACGTTCTCGAAGCAGGTCGGGGCGAAGGCCGACGCACCGTTCGGCGCGGCCGACCTGTTCCGGGTCGACGACAACCTGATCCGCGAGCACTGGGACGTCGTCCCGACGAGCTGAGGCTCCGCCGACGGAGCCGCGCGTCTCAGGACGCGCGGCTCCGTCGCGCCCGTTCCTTGATCGCGGTGATGACGGCCGTCTTCGCCTCGGCGTAGGCGTTCATGTCGTCCCAGCTGCGGTCGAGCAGCTCCCGCTTCGTCCGTTCGTACAGTGCCCGGTCGTCGGCGTCGGCGCGCAGGTGGTCACGGAGGAGCAGGTACTCGTCGACCGCCGTCGCGCCCCGCTCGTAGACGTGCACGTGGACGTCACGGGCCGGCGTGCGGACCAGGCGGTGGCCCGGCTCGCGGACGCGCAGTTCGTACCCGGCAGCGAGGAGCTGGTCGAGGTACGTGGCCTCGGCGGTGACGTCCGCGACGGCGACCACGATGTCGACGATCGGTTTCGCAGCCAGGCCGGGGACGGCGGTGGAGCCGATGTGCTCGACGACCGGGGCGTCCGCGCCGGAGCCGGGGAGGGCCTCCAGGATGCGTCGCCGGTGCTCCTCGAAGACCGCAGCCCACCCGCTGTCGGCGGGGTGCAGGGTCACGGTGACCGGCTCCGGGCCGCCGATGATCTCGACGGTCGTGACGTCCGGGCGGGGGTGGTCCTCGTCGTGGTGCTGCACCCGGCCATGATCGCAGCCGGCGGTCGGTGGCGTCAGAGCTTCGCGGGGAACGCCGATCCGCGACCGATGACGGTGAGGATCGCCGCGACCGCCCCGAACACGATCATCACCACGGCGAGCACCAGCCCGTCGAAGGCCGTCAGCAAGGCCGCACCGAACAGGCCAGCCGCGAAGATCGCGATGTTGAACGCGACCGGCAGGAACGCGCTCGCGACGTCGGCGTCCTCGCCGCCGGCGGTCGTCAGAGCGGCCTGCAGCTGCGTCGACGACCCGCCGAAGCCGATGCCCCAGAGGCCCGCGGCCACCAGGACCGCGACCGGCGACGTGTGGCCGACGAGCAGGACCACACCGGCCAGGACGAACAGGCCGACGCTGCCGTGCAGCAGGGGTCGGGGGTGCCGGTCGAGCAGGGCACCGGTCACGACGACGCCGAGGATCGCGGCGATCCCGTAGACGAGCAGCACCAGCCCGGCGCTCAGGTCGGTGCCGGTCGCCCGCAGGTAGGGCGAGATGTACGTGTAGATCGTGTTGTGGGCCACCATCCACGTCGCGATCACGGCGAGGATGACCGCGATGCCGCGGATCCGGAACACCTTCACGACGGAGAGCTTCGCAGCGCTCGTCTGCCCCGGGGCATCCGGCACGAGCAGCGCGATGAGCGCCAGGACCACCATGCCGACCAGGCTCAGCCCGATGAACGACCACCGCCAGCCCAGGGCGTTGCCGATGAAGGACCCGAGCGGTGTGCCCAGCGCGAACCCCACCGGCGCGCCCGTCGAGACGATCGCGAGCGACACCCCGGCGGAGCGGGCCGGGCTGATCCGCCGGGCGTAGGTGGCGAACATGCCCCAGATCGTCCCCGACATCGCGCCGGCGACGAACCGGGTGACCAGCGCGACCGCGACGTTCGGCGCGAACGCGGTCAGGGTGTTCGCGACGAGCAGCACGGCGATGGCGGCCACGATGAGCGGCTTGCGACGGAACCCGCGGGTCAGGGCGATCGCCGGGACCGTGGCGATGACCGTGCCCATCGCGTACGCGCTGACGAGCAGGCCCGCCGTGCCCTCGCTCACGCCCATCCCGTCGGCGATCGCGGGCAACAGCCCGGCCGGCATCGTCTCCATGGCGACCAGGAGGAACCCGATCGCGGCGAGCAGGGCGAGCGGGAACCAGGGCAGTCGGTCGTCGGTCGCCCGGTCGGTCGTGGGGAGGTCGGAGGTCGTCGTGGTCACGGACCGACGGTAGGGGCGTCGTCCGGCGGACAGGGAGGTTCTGCAGGACCCCGTTTCGCCGGAGCCTCACTGGGCGGGTGGTGGGGCTTCGATGGTGGTGTCCACGAACCGAGGGAGCCCCGATGCACGTCCGCACCAGACCCCGTACCGCCGTGGGACCGCTCGTCCCGCTGGGTCCGCTCGCGCTGGCTCCGGTCGTCGCGCTGGTGGTGGGGGCGCTCGCCGGGTGCAGCGGCGTCGAGCGCGCGGCGTCACCTGCGCCTGCGCCGGCAGCTGCGACGTCGACCGCGTCCGCGCCTGCGTCTCCTTCAGCAGATCCCACGATCACCACCCCGACGCAGGCCGACCCCGTGCACATCACCATCGAACTCGACAGCGAGACCCTCACCGGCCGCTTGACCGACAACGCGACCGCGCGCGCTGGCCGCCCGGCTGCCGGCGACGCTGACGTTCGCCGACCACGGCGGCCAGGAGCAGATCGCCCGGATCCCCGCGCCGCTCGACACCACCGGTGCCCCGAGCACGAGCAATGCGCCGGCGGGCACGATCGCCTACTCCGCGCCGGACCAGTCGATCGTCCTCTACTACACGGACGTCGGCAGCTTCTCGGGGATCGTGCCGATCGGCACCGTCGACGACGTCGGAGCGGTGCGCGACCTGCCGTCCGGTGCCGCCACCATCCGAGTGCGCGGCTGACGGGGACCCAGCCCTTCTTCGCCGTCTCGTATGGGCACCGACTTCGCGCGGGCTGCACTCGAAGCCGGCCTCGGGTCGTGGCGACCGGACGCGACCCCGAGCGGGTCCGCGCCGTCCTCGGCGACCACGAGCGCCTGCTCGCCATCGCGCTCGACGTGACCGACCCGGAGTCGGTCCGGGCCGTTGCTGACGCTGATCGCGATGCCCGAGCCGCCGCTGTGGTTCGCCGCCGGCGCTGACAGCGTGGCGGGGATCGTGCAGAAGGGACAGCAGCTCGTCGAGCAGGCGCAGGCGTTCCCCGAGCTGTCGACGACGCTCGACCTGGACGCGCGACACCTGCCCCTTGCCAACTCTGGCTACGAGCATTAGCTTTTGAGTTACTACCCGTAGCCGAAGGAGCCACGACATGCTCGAACACCTGGACACCGAGGGCGGCACGATCGCCTACGACCTCTCCGGAACAGGGCCGCTCGTGGTCCTCGCCCACGGCATGGGCGACAGCCGGCACGCCTACCGCTTCGTCGTGCCGGAGCTCGTCGCGGCCGGTTACCGGGTGGCGAACGTGGACCTCCGCGGCTGCGGCGAATCGAGCACCGGGTGGGCCGGCTACGAGCGCGCCGACATCGCACGCGACCTCGTCGCGGTCGCCCGCCACCTCGGCGGCCCGGCCGTGGTCGTCGGGCAGTCCATCAGCGGGGGCGCGGCGACGATCGCCGCGGCGACCGCCCCGGACCTGATCGCGGGCATCGTGGAGCTGGCGCCGTTCACACGCAAGCAGTCCGTCGACCTGGGCGGACTCCTGCGCAACCGCCGACACCGCGCCGGCACCGTCCAGCTCGCGCGGGTCATGACGAGCGGCAGCCTGCCCGGCTGGCTCGCGTACCTCGACATCGCAGTCCCCACCAAGCCCGCCGACTGGGCGACGGAGCGCAGCCGCATCGAGACGGCCCTGCGGCAACCGGAGCGGATGGCGGTCCTCCGTGCCATGACCCGCACGTCGCCCGCCGACGCCGGCGAGCAGCTGGGCGCCGTCCGGTGCCCCGTGCTGGTCGTCGAGGGCAGTGCCGATCCGGACTGGGCCGTGCCCCGCGCCGAGGGCGAGCGGATCCTCGCCGACCTGCCGGACGGCCTCGGCGAACTCGCCGTGATCGACGGCGCCGGTCACTACCCCCACACCGAGACCCCGGCTGCGCTCCTCGCCCTGCTGCTGCCGTTCCTCGCCCGCACGCTGCCCGTCGCAGGTCCCGTTGCCTAGGGCAGGGCTCGACCCCGCGACCGTCACCGAGGCCGCGGCGACGCTGGCCGACGAGATCGGCCTGGCCCAGCTGAGCATGAGCGTCGTCGCCGACCGCCTCGGGGTGAAGGCACCGTCGCTGTACAAGCACGTCGACGGACTCGGCGACCTCACCCACAGGATCGCGATCCTCGGCGCGAACGAGCTCGGTGACGCGCTCCGCGACGCCATGCAGGGGCGCAGCGGTCGGAGTGCGCTCGAGGCGGCGGTGCAGACCGTGCGCCAGAGCGTCCAGGAGCACCCGGCGCGGTACCAGGCGGCCGTCAGCATCCGGCCGACCGGCGCCGAGGACCCCCTGGCGGTCGCTCTCGGCCGCACCCTGGCGTCCTTCGCCGCGGCGCTCCACGACTACCCGCTCGACCCGGCCGACGAGGTCCACGCGCTCCGGGTGCTCCGCAGCGTCCTGCACGGGTTCGCGACGATCGAGGCGTCCGGTGGGTTCCAGATGGACACGGACGTCGACGCGAGTGCCGCGTGGATGGTCGACTTCCTGGATCGTGGCTTCCGTGCCGCGATGACACGGTGACCGTGTCCACGGCGGCGCGCCCGTCGAGGCCCGTCGGTCACGACCCGCTCCGTGGCGGCGTGCGGTTCCTGGCGGAGCTCGTCGCATGGGTGGCCGTGCCCTGGGCACTGTGGCCCCGTTCGCCGGTGCTCGCGATCGCCGCCGTCCTGGTCCTCGTCGTGCCGCCGGCGGTGTCCGGGACGCCGGGTGACCGCCCCGGCGGCGACCCGCCGGTCGCGGCTCCGGGAGCGGTCACGATCGCGTCGGTCCTCGCGCACCTCGTGGGGGCGGTCGCGGCGGCGTGGGTCCTGTGGCCGACGGCGGTCGCGATCGTCGTCACCGTCCTGTGCATCGCCGTCGTCGTCTCGGAACAGCCGCGGTGGCGCGCGCTCCTCGGGCGCCGGCGCTGAGCCGTTCGTAGGCTGACGTCATGGCAGCAGCAGACGAGACCGGTCCGTTCTGGCACGGCACCGTGGCGGCCCTGCGGCCCGGGGAGTTCCTGTCCCCCGGTTTCCGCTCGAACTACCGCCCGGACGTCGTGATGAACCACGTGTACTTCACGGCATCCCGCGACGGAGCAGGGCTCACGGCCGAACTCGCGGCCGAACTCGTGCCCGGCGACCGCGAGCCGCGTGTGTACCGCGTCGAGCCGACCGGACCCTTCGACGACGACCCGAACGTGACCGACAAGAAGTTCCCCGGCAACCCGACCCGGTCGTACCGCAGTGCCTTCCCGCTCCGCGTGGTCGGCGAGGAGACCGACTGGACGCGGCTCACCCCGGAAGCGTTGCGCCAGTGGCGGGAACGGCTCGTCGCGCTCCCGCCCGAGGAACGCGGCGAGATCGTCAACTGACGGGCGTCAGGCAACGATGATGTTCGGGGCGAACCGGCACCAGTAGTCCGTGATCGGCCCGTCGGACTCACGGATGCCGACCCCGAAGGACTCGCCGCCGACGACCCACGATCCGAGCACCGGGTGGTTGTGCCCGTTCGACCCAGGGAAGTCCGGGAGTTCGTGGTACTGCTGCCACACCCGTTCGGCTCCGGTACCGGCCCGCCGGTACTCGCGACCGTTCGTCGTGACCGAACCGTCGGACCGGTGGACCGCGATGCCGTCGCCCTCACGCCCGAACACGGGCTTCACGACGAAGTCGCTCATGCCGTTCGGACCATCTGCGAAGGCCGGCAGCAGGTTCGGGTGGCCGGGGAACAAGCGCCAGAGCGCGACGAGCAGCAGCTTGTTCGACAGGAACATCTTCCACGCCGGCTCGTACCAGCGACCGAGCCGACCGCGGTCGCTGACCAGGAAGGCGCCGAACTCCTCGTCACCCTGCGCCCGGTCGTCACCGGAGACGAGGTCCTCCCACGGGTACAGCTTGAAGAGGTTGCGGATCACCGGGTACTGGGCCCCCGACTCGTCCCCGGGCAGCGCGAACACGCTCCGCGACGAGCCCACCGGCTCCTGGACACCGACGAACTGACGGGCCGTCGCGTGCCAGCCGATGTCCTTCATCTCGATGCCGGTGTGCTCCCATCCGGCTTCCCCTGCCAGGTCGCGCATGTAGGCCACCGTGTCCCAGTCCTCGCCCGCCGTGTCGAGATCGGAGTGCGCCACGAACAGGCGGCCGCCATCCTCGGCGCGCAGGGACTCGTGCAGCAGCGTCCGCCAGCGCGCCACCATCGCCTCGTGGATGCCGTTCCACTGATCGGTCTCGGCGGACAGTTCACCGGTGGCGAGCCGGTCCTGCATCCAGTGCCACTGCGTGACCGACGCCTCGATCAACCCGGTCGGGGTGTCCCCGTTGTACTCGAGCACCTTGGCGGGTGAACCGTCTCCGGCGTAGGCCAGGTCGAACCGCGCGTACAGGTCCGGCTCATCGTGCTCGAGCGACCAGGCGGCGAGATCGAACCCGGCTCGCGTCAGGCCCAGCGTGCCGAGGGCGCCGGTGGCGAGGTACCGCGCGGCTTCGAGGCACATCCGGTGCAGTTCCTCGGTCTGCCGCTCGAGCGCCTCGACCTCCGGCAGCGTGAAGACGTACGCGGCGGTGTCGTTCCAGTACTCGACGGGCGTGCCGTCGTCGCGGACCGACCGGGAGTAGATCAGCCCCGTCTGCTGGATCCGGCGCCGCCAGTCCGGACGCTCTGGGAACTCGATGCGCTCCATCAGCCGCCGAACCCACCGTGTCCGCCGGCTCCGCCGAAGCCGCCCTTGGTGACGGAGCTCCCACGGGACGGGACGCCTGCCTTCGCGGTCTTCCCGGCAGGCAGGGCGCTCGTACCACCGGAGACCGCGTCCCCCACGCCGGGGACCCTCGTGGCACGGTTGGCGAAGAGCGGCAGGAAGTACCAGCCGGCGTGTCCGCCGTGGTTGTTGCAGTCGTCGTCCGGCAACCGCTTCTCGGTCGCGTTGTCGCGGCAGATCTTCGCGTAGTCGCTGTCGACGCCGGCGCCCTCGCCGCACCCGGTCAACGACGCTGCCAGGGCTGCCACCACCCCGATCGAGACGACACGGGAAGCACGGCGACGAACACTCACGAAGGGGAACAGTACCGCTCCTGGGAACGGGTGTCCGCGTCGGCACCGTCGGTCTGCGCAGACGATCGTCTGGCCGACCGGTAGCGTGGGCGGCGGCGGCTTGCGCCGCACACCATCCACGAAGGGTCGACCATGCCGCGGAGCACCGATCGGGTCCGGACGGCGCCGATCGTCCTCGCCGTCGGCATCGCGGCGCTCGCCGTCGCCTTCGCCCTCCCCGCGCCGTCACCGACCACGCCGGGTCCCGAGACGGTCGGCCTCGGTGCATCCGGCGCACTCGGCGCCGCACTCGGGGCACCTCCCGTGACGAGTGGTGCGCACCGGTTCGCGATCCGACCACCACGGACGGTCGGCACCAGCGGAGTCGTCAGGGTGCGGTTCGCCGGGATGGGCACACCCGGTGCCGTCGTGGTCGTCCACTACGGCAGCCCCGGGGACGACTCCGGGAGCGAGCGCGTCGCCGAGGTCGAGCCGGGCAGCAGCACCGTCGGTTCAACCGGTCGGTTCGCCTTCACCGCCACGCTGCCAGAACTGCCCCGCGACGCCGAACGGGCGTCCTGGAGCGCCCGTCTGATCGACCCGGAGTCACTCGACGTCATCGGCCGTGTCGACGGCGTCCACCTCGTCGAGCAGACGGCCCCGTGACCCCCAGCTCCGTGGCCCCACGGGATGAGAGGCCGCGCAGGGTGCTGGCCTCCGTCGCCTCCTGCGGTTACGTTCGCTAGACGAACGTCTGGCCAGCAGTCAGCGGCGAGACCTGACCTCGAGGAGCACCCGTGTCGACACCCCACCGCCCCCCGTCATCCCGACCCGCGTCCATCGCACTCGGGGCTGCACTGCTCCTGGCCCTCGGCCTCGCCGGCTGCTCCACGGCCGGGTCCGCAGCACCCTCACCCTCACCGTCCCCCGCCGCGCAGGGCGACTCACCCACGACGACCGACTCGTCACCCTCGGTCGACGTGACCGTCGCAGGGACGTCGCTCGGCAGGGTCGTCGTCGACGGCAAGGGCATGACCGCCTACTACTTCGACGCCGACGTCAAGGACTCCGGCAAGAGCACCTGTACCGGCGCGTGCGCGACCGCCTGGCCGGCGATCGAGGCGACGACGGCGACACCGAAGGTCACCGGCATCACCGGCAAGGTCGGCACCATCACGGGCGTCGACGGTGGACGGCAGATCACGATCGACGGTCGGCCGATCTACACCTTCATCGGGGACAAGAAGGCCGGCGACGTGACGGGTCAGGGCGACAAGGGCGTCTGGTACGTCGTGAACCCGGACGGCACCGAGCGGAAGAAGTAGGGCAGGCGCCCCGGCGGGACGACAGGGATGCCACGCCCGCCGGGTCAGCCCTCGACCTCGGCCGGGTGACCTCCCACGCGCACGGGCTCCACCTGCTCGAGGAGCGCATGCACGCCGGGCAGCCCGAGCCCGGTGAACAGCGCCGCCCACAGGTCACGGAGCTGCCCCTCGGTGTCCCGCGTCAGCCGCACGCTCGTCCGGGCCCACATCACCCCGAAGGTCGACGTGAGCACGAGGTCCGCCGCACGTGCCCACTCGGGGTCGGCGGCCGGTCCGGTGCCGCCGCTCGAGGCCGCGAGGTGCCGACGGACGTAGTCGTCCCAGACGAAGGTGCGCGGGAGCGCCTCCCCCGCACCGCGGAGCTCGTGACTCAGTCGGATGGCGCCGGCAGCCACCGAGCATCGCATCGCATCCGAACAGGCGGACGTGAGCATGACGAGCAGGTGCTCGAGACCCTCGGGCTGATCGATCCGCAAGTCGATCGCCACCCAGCGAGCCTGCTGCCGCTCGATGACCGCGAAGGCCAGTTCGTGCTTGGACGAGAACACGTGGTATCCGATCGCCGACTTCGGGCGATCCATCGCGGCGGCCACCCGCGCGAACGAGGTCCCCGCGTAGCCGTGGCTCGCGAACTCGGACGCCGCGGCCTCGATGATCTGCTCGCGGGTCCGGGTCTTCGCCTGCTGCCGCTGGTTCATCGCACTCCTCGGTCGGGTCTTCGTTCATCATACGAACGTCTGACCGATCACGGGCAGCGGTCACGCGGAGTGCAATGCCTCTGATCTCCTCAGCTTGCTGGGTTCACTAGACGATCGTCTGACGGCTTGTTAGCGTTCACGCACGCCGAGCCGCCCCGGCCCGCACCGCCACGAACCGAGGAGCCCCCATGCGATCCACCCCGGCCACGCACCGCACCCCGTCGATCCGCCGCCTGACCGTGCTCGCGACCTGCGTCACCCTCGGCGGTGCGCTCGCCGCCGGCGTCCTGGTCCCCGCACAGGCCGGAGCCGCAACGATCTCCCACACAACGCACGCCGCACACACCACGCCCCGGGCTGCAGCCGTGGCGTTCACCGCGAAGACCCACGGCGGACCAGACCGGAAGAGCTTCACCGGCATCACCTTCGCCGGGACCGGGAAGCCCGGCACCCTGGTGATCGTCTACTACGACGCCCCGGGCAAGCCGCGCGGCCTGTTCGACAAGCACATCACCGAGGTCACCTCGGGGGACGACGTCGTCAGCGCCAGCGGCCACTACCGCTTCACCGCGGCGTTCCCGGACCTGCCGCGCGGCACGACGACGCTGCACTGGCACGCCCGGCTCGCCGACCCGGAGACCCTGTCGGTGATCGGCCGCGTCAACGGCACTCGCACCCTCGGCTGACCCGTGACCCGCCACGCACAAGCGGCGCTCGTCCGCACCCTGGCCGTCGCGGTGCCCCTGGCGGCCGTCGTCGGAGCCACCCTCACCTGGGCGCCGTCGGCCTCGGCCACCACGAGCGACCCCGACCGGGTCGCAGCGCCGATCATCGCCGGCACCGAGGTCGGGGTCCCCGGCGGCACCTGCACGGTCGGTGCCGTGCTGGCTGCCAAGGGATTCCGGAGCCAGCTCGAGCAGTACCAGCGAGCGACCCGGTGGGTCGTGCTCGCGAAGCACTGCGCACCGCTGCAGGCACCCGTGCGGCTCGACGGCGCGACCGTCGGCAGCGTGGTCTGGCAGTCCGCGGAGTCAGACCTCGAACTCGCCGTCGTCCCGCCCCTGGCGTGCACCCGGGCGCGGGCGGCGACCGGGTCGTGCGACCCGTCCGTCGCGGCCTGGACGCCCCGGGCATCGGGCCGCGTGTTCAACCGGGTCGACGGGGGCCTGACACGCGCCGCCGTCACCGGCATCGGCCAGCCGGATGCCGATCCCTTCTGCACCAGCGGGGCGGCGAGCGGGCTGCTGTGTTCCTGGACGGCCACACGTGTGCCGACAGCAAGCCGTCCGGGCGTGCAGCACCTTGCCGCTGCGCGCGCCGAGGCCGGTGCCGGCATCGAGCCGGGCGACGCCGGTGGACCGGTGATCAGCGCCACGAACCGGTTGTACGGGATCATCTCGGGCAGCCCGACGACGAGCGCGAGTGGCTCGACGGTGCTGCTCTACACGCCCGTCCGGCAGGTCCGCACCGAGCTGTTCCGGTACCGGCTGGCCCCGGCGTCCTGAGCCGCTGGCCGCCGGGTGCGCGACTGAGCGCTGCCTCATGACCCGGACACACCCCGGCCACCTCGCCGCCACTCGGCCGACCACCCACATCGCGATCCTGCGGGGAGCCGGACGGCACCGCGTCCGGATCCCCGCGACCCCCGGGTCCTGATCAGATCGAGGATGCCCCGTGCCCCCGCTCCGCCGCTCCCCCCTCACCGGTTCCGCCGTCACCCACTCCCCGCGCACCGCCCGCGTCACCGCGACCGCACTCGCCGGCCTTGCCGTCGTCGCCTCCGCCGCGTTCTCCGTCACGGCCGCCCACGCCGACACCTCGCTCCAGCCCGCGTTCACCGCCACGGACCACCCGATCACCGACGTCCCCGGACTGGTCAACGGTCGCGAGCTCGCCGCGGTGCACGGCCGGTCCGGTCAGACCGTGAACGCCCCGCGGCTGATCCGCTCCGAGTCACTCGACAAGATCACCGCAGCCGGGGCCACGACCCTGGCCGACGAGTACCACGTCGACCTCGTCGTCGACCTGCGGACACCGTCCCAGATCGCCGCGAAGCCCGACGTCGCGATCCCCGGCGCACGACACGTCGACATCTCGATGTTCGGCGCGGACGGCGACTACAGCGACGACACCGCGATGTACCACGACCTGGTCGACAAGGGCCGGGTCGACCCGGCGACCCCTGGGTCGATGATCACCGCCTACCGCCGCGTGCTCCGGATCCTCGCCACGCACACCAGCGGCACGGTCCTGATCCACTGCTCCCACGGCATGGACCGCACCGGCACCGTGGTGGACCTGCTCGACCGGGTCCTCGGCGTCGACAGCGCCGACATCCTGCACGACTACCTGCTCTCGAACACGCAGCTCGGGGTGACCTGGGCCACCCCGCAGCTGCTGCAGGGCACCTTCGAGCAGGACATCGCCACCGAGTACGGCGGCATGGGCTCGTACCTGACCGACACGATCGGCGTGACCAGGCACGAGGCCGCCGCCCTGCGCGAGCGCTTCCTCGTGTCGGACGACGCCACCGTCTCCTCGATCGCGGTCGCGGGCGTGCGCGTCCACCTGCCCGCCGCCGCCTCGTCGCAGGGTGCGACGGTGACGGCCCCGGTCCGGACGCTCCGGGCCGCCGACGTCCACGTGCACACGACGAACCCGAACGCGGTGGCCACCGTGCACGTCTCCGGCCGGACCGCACGCATCACCGTGACGGCCCAGGACGGCACGACGACCAAGGGATACCGCCTGACGGTCCGTCGCCCGGCGACGAAGCGCTAGCCCGACAGCCACGCCGACCGCTCGGACTCCCCCGGGCGGTCGGCGTGACCAACTGTTCACCACGACCGTCGCCCGCTCCGGGCGTCCCTCCGGCTACCGTGACAGTCGTGCAGTCCTCCAGACAACGGCGCGCGCGGTGACCGGACACCCCGCCGTCCCGACCATCCACGACGTCGCCGCCCTGGCGGGTGTGTCGAAGTCGGTCGTCTCCCGCGCGCTCGCCGGCGCGTACGGCGTGGCTCCGTCGACGACCGAGCGGGTCAAGCGCGCCGCCCTCGACCTCGGCTACGTCGCGAACGCGAACGCCCGCGGCATGTCGGCACACCGGACCCACACCCTCGGGGTCTTCGTCCGCGATGCCTCCACCCCCTTCTACGGGCACCTGCTGACCGCGTTCCAGCTGCAGGCAGCGGCGCGCGGGTACCGCGTCGTCACCGCCACCGGTGCGGGGTCGTTCCCGGTCAGCGAGGAACGCCGGGCGCTCGAGACCCTGGTCTCCCTGCGCGTCGAGGGGCTGATCGTCTGCAGCGGTGCGTTACCCATCGACGACGTCCTGCCGTTCGCCCGACGCATCCCGACGGTGGTCTCCGGACGCCCCGAGACGAACGATGCAGTGAGCAGCGCGTACTGCGACGAGCGCGGCGGCGGACGCGGCCTCGCCGACCACGTCGCCGACCTCGGACACCGACGCGTCGCCGTGCTGACGGTCACACCATCCGGGTCCCTGACACAGTCGGCGCGAACCGACGCGATGGTGCGTCGACTCCGTGCGCGCGGCGCCGAGGTGCTCCGGATCCGCTCCGAGGACCACGGAGCAGACCCCGAGGACCTCGACTCGTTCGTCGGGCAGGTGCTCCGGGCCGGCGGCGTGACGGCGATCATGGCACCGAGCGACCGCTGGGCCGTCGGAGTGCTCGAGTCGATGCGCCGCCGCGGGCTCCGTGCCCCGGACGACCTGTCGGTCACGGGCTACGACGGGGTCGCGCCGCTCGCCACCGAGCTGCTCGGGATCACCTCGTGGCGACAGCCGCTCGACCTGATCGGCCGCCTGTCCGTCGACGACGTGGTCGACCAGATCGACGGCCGTTCGACGGGCGTCGCCCACAACGCGGTCGACGGCACGCTGGTGCCGGGCAGGACCGCCGCGCGCGTCTGACGCGTCGTCGCCGACACCGATCGTTCACCGTTCCGTCACGAACCGACGGGTGAGATCCGAGCCCGTCCTGTCGATCATGGGGAACGTTCCCGACCATCGGGAACGTTCCCCATCCCCGATCCCGGACGGACCCATGCCCCAGAACCACACCGCCAAGCTGCCGCGCGACCCGAGCGACCCGTACCGCCACGGCATCTACCTGCGCCCGGACGCCCGCACCTGCCGGGCCGTCACGGTCGTCACCGACCAGCTCCGCGCGCAGTACGGCCTGCTGTCGGCCGGCGCCTTCCCGCCGCACGCCACGCTCGTCGGCAGCCAGCCGTTCGGCAGCCACGAGGACCAGGTCGTCGCGGCCGTCACGGCACTGCTCGACGGCCGACCGGCGTTCGACGTCCACAACGCCGGCGTCCGTGCACAGGGCATCGGGTTCGTCTACGACGTCGCGACCCGACCGGACGGCTCGCACAACGACGACTTCGTCCGGCTCGCCGCGGAGATCGAGGCCGTGGTCGCACCGTTCCGGCAGCCGATGCAGGTCCCGCTGGCGAACGACTACGACCCGGAGCAGTACCGCGCGCACCTCTCCCTCGCCTCGCACGACCTGTACGGCCGACCGGACCTGCACGACGAGGTCGGCGCGTTCATCCACGAACTCGACGTCGACGTGCCGACCGGGTTCCGCGGCGACACCGTCGTGCTCTACCGCACCGCGAGTCCGGACTGGTCCGGTCGCTGGTGGCAGACGATGACCTGGGAGCACGTCCGCACCTGGAAGCTCGCCTGACCGTGGCCGCGACCCTCCGCGACGTCGCCGAGCGGTGGGCCGTCTCGCGATCGCTCGTGTCACTCGCCCTGCGGGGCGACGACGGTGTGTCCCGGCCACGTCGGGAGCTCGCGGTACGGGCGGCGGGCGAGCTGGGCCTCCCGGTCGGTTCGTTCGCCAAGGCGACGCGCGCAGGGCGCGCCGCTCGTACTCGGCCGGGTCGCGTCACCGGAGCTGCGAACCCGTTCCGCGACGAAGCGCTCCGGAGCGCACGCGCGACCGCGCAGATCCCGGGGTCCGCGCTCCGGGTCGTGGACGGGTTCCGTGACCCTCCCCGGCTGGCCGACGGGCTGGAGGCCCTGCACGCCTCCCGCGGATCGGCCGACGGTGCCCTCGGGGTCGCGGTCCTGAGCAGTCGGCTCGCCCCGGTACGGCTCGCCGCGGTCGCGCGCGACCTGCCGGTCGCGGTCCTCGGGTCGAGCGGGTCGGCGCTCGCCGGTCTCGGACTCGACACCGTGCGCGCCGACGAGGAGTCAGGCTGACCGCTCGCGACACGGTCGCCGGGTCGGCAGACCGCTCGGTCGGCCGCTCAGCCGGCGGCGGTCGTGGCCGACAGCTCCTGCACCCGGCGCACCAGTTCGGCGTGCGATCCCCCGGCGCCGGCGGCGACGTAGTCGTCCGCCAGGTGGGCGCGACCGACCGCTTCGCCCCGACGGAAGCCCCGGAACCACCCGCCGGCGCGCTCGAGCACCAGGGCTCCGGCGGCGACGTCCCACGGGTGGGTGGCGAAGCCCATCGTGACGTCCGACCACCCGGCGGCGACGTGCACCAGGTTGAGGGCACCACTGCCGAGGCTGTGGTGGTGGCGGTACCGGAGCGTCAGGTCCCGCAGCAGGTCGAACGCCGCTGCTTCGCCGAGCAGGTCGAGGTCCTGCTGCACCGGGAAGCTCGTCAGGACCGTCGCGGCGTCATCCGGCCCCGACGATGAGTACATCGGGGCGCCGTCGAGCCAGGCACCGTCGTCGTCCGCCGCGAACACGTGGTCCGCGACCGGGTCGAAGACGACCCCGGCGACGACCTCGCCGTCGACCTCGGCTGCGATCGAGATGCACCAGTACGCGAGTCCGCGGGCGAAGTTCGCGGTGCCGTCGATCGGGTCCACGATCCACCGCACCACGGGGCCCGCGGTGCGGCCGAGGCCCCCTGCGGTGCCGGCACCGCCGGTTCCGCCTTCTTCGCCGAGGACGACGGAGCCCGGCACGGCCGCGGTGAGCACCGCCGTGATCGCCTCTTCCGCCGCACGGTCGTGCAGGGTCACCACGTCGTGCGCGTCGCGCTTCGTGCTGATCGTCATCGGGGCGCGGAACACGGCGAGCAGGTCGGGCGCGACGGCGCGCGCGGCATCCTCGGCGATCGCCCGGAGTGTCTGGGGAGCAGGAACGGTTCGCATGGTCACCGGTTCTACGACGTCGAGGCCCCTGGACGGCGAACCACGCCGGTCGACGGACCGAACCCGAGGTGAACGCGCGGGGTGCGGCGGTGAACGACGGCACCCGATCGCTGGAGGGGTTGAACGCGGCGTGAACGGGTGACGGCGGGTGGTCGACCTCCCTTGACCGGTCTCCGACCCCCGCAGCACAGTGGAGTCGTTCCCGGCTAGGGAACGTTCCCTACTCGGAGGAGTCCGCCCCATGACGGTCCCCGTCAGGTCCGGCCTGGTCGCCGGCCCCCCGCGTACCGCAGGGTCGCCGCGGTCGCCGCAGTCGCGGCGTCCACCCCGGACGACCCGGACGACCCGGTCATCGTTGCGCTCGGACCGCCGACTCGGTCTGGTGCTCCTCGCACCGGCGCTGCTCGCGTTCGCGGTCTTCGTCTTCTACCCGCTCGGCCGCGTCCTGGTCCTCAGCACTCAGGGAACCGACATCTTCGGTCAGCCGGCGGGCTCGGTGGGGCTGCAGAACTACGTCCGCACGTTCACCGATCCCGCGTTCGGACGGACGATGCTGACCACCGCGGTCTTCTGCGTCGGCGTGGTCGTCGGCCGCATCGTGTTCGGTCTGCTCGTCGTGATCCCCCTGACTGTGCAGCTCCGCGGACTGCCGGTCTTCCGCGCACTCCTGACGGCACCCATGGTCGTGTCCGTCTCGGCTGGCTCCGTCGCGTTCGCGGCGATGCTCGCACCCGGCAACGGGCTGCTGAACACGGTGATCACCCAGTTCGGCGGTGCGCCCGTCCCGTTCCTGACGAGCACGCAGTGGGCCCTGGCGAGCGTCGTCATCGTGACGATCTGGGGGTCGCTCGGGTTCACCGTGCTGCTCTTGCTCGGAGCGTTCGGCGCCATCGACCAGGACGTCATCGAGGCGGCGCACCTCGACGGTGCCGGGCCCGTGCGGACGCTCTGGTCGATCTCCCTGCCGCTCGTCACGCCGACGCTCTTCTTCGTCGTCGTGACCGGAACCGTCGAGGCACTCACGACCTTCGGGCAGATCCAGATCCTGACCGGCGGTGGTCCGGCCGACTCCTCGAAGACCCTCGTCTACGCGATCTACCAACAGGCGTTCGGGTCCGGCAGCGCGAACTTCGGCCTCGCCGCCGCGCTCGGGGTCGTGCTGTTCCTGCTGGTCCTCGGGCTGTCGCTGGTGCAGTTCGGCGTGCTCGAGAAGCGGGTGCACTACTGATGCGCCCCGCCACGGCACGCCGGCTCCGAAGCGCCTTCGTCTACGCCTGGCTCGTCATCGCGGTCGTCGTCGTCTGTTTCCCGCTCTACTACGTGTTCGAGGGCGCGCTCACCCCGACCCGGTACCTGGACCAGGGCCTCGCCGGTCTCGTGCCGATCCACCTGACGCTCGACAACGTCGTCCGGGCCATGCAGGTCGTCCCGCTCGGGCAGCAGTTCGTGAACAGCGTCGTCGTCACCCTCGCCCAGACGGTGCTGCAGGTCGTCATCGGCATCATGACCGCCTACGCCCTGGTGTTCTGTCGGCTCCGGGGTACCCGTGCCCTGTTCCTCGTCCTGCTCGCCAGCATGATGATCCCCGGCGAGACGACACTGATCGCGAACTACCTGACCGTCTCGTCGTGGCACCTCATCGACACGCTCCTGGTCGTCTTCCTGCCGTTCGTGGCCTCGGCGCTGACGATCTTCCTGTTCCGCCAGGCGTTCCTGAGCTTCCCGGACGAGCTGCGCGAAGCCGCGGTGCTCGACGGCGCCGGACACTTCCGGTTCATCCGGTCCATGCTCCTGCCGCTCACCCGACCGACGCTCGTCTCGGTCACCCTGGTGAGCGCGACGGCCGCCTGGAACGGGTTCTTCTGGCCGCTCCTCGTCACCAACTCGCCGGAGCACCGCACCGTGCAGGTGGGCATCGCCCAGCTGTCCGACGCCGAGGCCGCCGACATCGGCGTGGTCCTCGCCGGCGCCGCCATGGTGACCCTCCCCGTCCTGGTCCTCGTCCTCGTCGCCCAGCGGTTCCTCGCCGGCGGCCTCACCGCCGGGGCGCTCAAGTGACGACACGTTCCCGCCCCTCCCTGACCCCCGCCCGCCCCACACCCGAAGGACGCACCATGCCCGCACGTCGCTCCACCGCCCTCGCCGCACTCGCCACCGGCGCCGTCACGGTCCTCGCCCTGACCGGGTGCTCCACGTCGAGCTCCGCGTCGGACAGCTCGGGCCCCGTCACCGTCGACTTCTGGCACGCCATGTCCGGGCCGCCCGCGACCGAGCTCGACGCGCTCGTCGCCCGGTTCAACAAGGAGAACGACCAGCACATCACCGTGAAGTCGTCGTTCCAGGGCGACTACGCAGCCGTCCAGACGAAGTACACCGCGGCGGTGCAGTCCGGCTCGACGCCTGACCTGCTCATGATGAACGACGTGTCGACCGGGTTCATGATCGACTCCGGCCAGACGGTGTCCCCC
Organism: Curtobacterium sp. BRB10; assembly: GCF_031844325.1. Classification (NCBI taxonomy): domain Bacteria; kingdom Bacillati; phylum Actinomycetota; class Actinomycetes; order Micrococcales; family Microbacteriaceae; genus Curtobacterium; species Curtobacterium sp. BRB10. Next base: position 263,842 of record NZ_JAUZVA010000006.1, on the reverse strand, counting down.
GCGGAGATCAGCGGCTCGACATCGGGCACCGACACGATCGCCCCGGCCGCCGCCACCTACTACAGCGACGGCAAGTCACTGGCGGCGATGCCGTTCTCGGTCTCGATGCCCGTGCTCTACCTGAACAAGGCACTGGTCGCGAAGGCCGGCCTCGACGCCGCCGAGCCGCCGAAGACGCTGGCGCAGGTCGCGACCTGGGCCGAGAAGATCCACGCCGAGACTGGTGGCTACGGCATGAGCATGAACATGGGCGACTCGTGGATGCTCGAGGAGCTCAGCGCCTCGGGCGGCCAGCCCTTCTGCACGCCGGACAACGGGCGGAAGGGCAAGCCGGTCACCGGTGTCTCGCTCACCTCGGACACCCAGGTGCAGTTCATGACCACGCTGCAGAAGCTCTACCAGGACGGCGCCGCCCTGAACCCCGGCACCGACTCGACCGTGCAGAACTCGGCGTTTTCGAGCAACAAGGTCGGGATGCTGCTGACCTCCTCCGGTGCCTACACGACGGTCGACCCGGACGGCTCGAAGTCCGTCGTCGCCCGGTTCCCCACCACGTCGGACTCCGACGACGCCGGGCAGGTCATCGGCGGCAACGCGCTCTGGATCTCCGGCAAGGGCCACTCGTCCGCCGAACAGCAGGCGTCGTACACGTTCGCCGAGTGGCTCCAGACACCGGACGTGCAGGCCGAGTGGGCGAAGGCGACCGGCTACGTCGCGATGAACACCGACGCTCAGGACACCACGGTGGGCAAGCGCTCCCTGTCCGACCCGAACATCGCCACGATGTACCAGCAGCTGGCCGACGACCCCACGAGCGTCGCCGCGGCCGGCTGCATCACCGGCGCGTTCCCGACGGTGCGCGCCACCGTCATCGGAGCCTTCAACCGGATCGTCGAGGGCGCCGACGTCGAGTCGACGATGCAGGACGCGGAGCAGCAGGCCGGCAAGCAGATCGAGTCCTACAACGAGGCCGCCGGCAAGTGAGGTCAGCGCACCAGGCAGATCGTGCGGAAGTCGACGTCCGGACCGGGCCGCGTGTACGACGAACCACTCTCGAGCCAGTCCGCTGTGGGTGCGATCTGGCCGGGGACCAGGTCCGCTTCGGAGCGGGCACCGATCCCCTCGGAGGCCCAGTACGTGCGGACGCCGGCCACGTCACGGTTCGCACCCTCGATCATGGTGTGGTCATCGGGCAGGAGCTCCTTGCCGCCGGCGTCGGTGTACTCCCCCGGGTCGTACCAGTAGAGCCACCGCACCCCCTGGTGGGCGTTCGACAGCTGGCACTCCTCGCTGTACGCGCCACCGGCGGGTTGGCCGTCCCGGTAGGCGGCCTTCCGGTCGCCGCCGAGGATCCGCACCGTACGGTCCCCGATCCGCTCGAGCGTGGCCCGGGCGTCACCGTCGGCGAAGTGCCGCTCGGCGGCGGTCGCGGGCTGCGCGCGCTGTCGGGCATCGGCGGCCATGCTCCGCACCTGTGACGTCAGGACCAGGCCGTTCCACGGTACGGCGATGACCAGCACGACGATCGCCGCGACCACGGCGGCCAGCGAGTGCCGCGGTTCGCGCCGACGAGCCCGGACCTGCACGATGAGCACCACCACAGGGATCCCCACGGCGAGCACGGTGCCGATCACCAGCCGTGCCAACACGCCCCCGGCGCCGAGCCGGTCGTCCATCGACCCGAAGTCGCGCGCCAGGTACGCCCCGATCTGCACGGCCCAGCTCACGACGAGCAGCACCGGCAGCACGAGCGCGATGGCGATCGCGTTGCCCCGCCCGGTCGTCGGGCCCGTCCCCTGGTCTCGCCAGTCCTGCTGTTCCGTCCCCATGCCGGCCCCCGCCCCGTGGTGTCGGGAACATCCTGCCAGCAGAACGTGCCCCGGGCCCGAGCAACGCCACCGCCCACCCCCGAAGCGGTGGTGCCGCAGCGGCCCGGGTTGCTGCCAAGATGACCGACGTGACCACGACCACGCCCCGCCCCGATCCCGACGCCGCTGCCGACGGCTTCGAAGGCGGCTGGTTCCGCATCGACGACGAGGTCGAGCACCTGGACGACGTGGTGTGGCGTCCCGCCGCGGACAGCGACTCGGTACCGGCGACGACTCCCGCTGCGGTCGTCGTCGGTGGCGACCCCCGTGAGCACATCGGATCGACGCTGCCGCTCGCCCGGCTGGACGAACTCGACGCCGCCCGACAGTGGTCCGTGCGCAAGCTTTGGCTGACCCCGATCTTCCTGGTCACCACCGCCCTCGTCACCACCGCACTCGAGCTGTCCGGACTCCCGTGGAGAGCCGATGTCGGACGTCACGTCATCGTGTCGCTCTGCGTGATCCTTCCCATCGACGCGATCTGTGTCGGCGTGTGGTGGCGGATCACGCGTGACCCCTCCGGCGCAGTCGTCCGCAAGATGGGCGGCCGCCGGACCCGCCAGCAGTACGACCAGCAGCGCGCCGTCCTCGAACGCTGACCGCGCCGCGAGCGCGCCACGACCCCTCACCGAACCGGCGCCGACACCGCGGCTGCACCCGCTGCACCCGCAGCAGGTTCCGGCTCCGACGACGGCCGCACCCCGCGCCCGGGCCGGAGCACCGCGTCCACCCGCTCACGGTCGAGCTCGCCCTGCCACCGCGCCACCACGAGTGTCGCGACGCAGTTGCCGAGCAGGTTGACGCTCACCCGCATCGCGTCCATGATCCGGTCGGCTCCGAGCAGCAGCGCGACACCCGCCACCGGGAACAGCCCGAGACTCGTCGCCGTGGCGGACAGCGCCAGGAACGACGAGCCCGGCACCCCGGCCATACCCTTCGACGTCAGCAGGAGCACCCCGAGCGCGGCGACCTGCTGCTCGAGGGTCAACGGCACCCCGAATGCCTGGGTCAGGAACAGCAGCGAGATCGACAGGTAGATCGCGGCCCCGTCGAGGTTGAACGAGTACCCCGTCGGCACGACGAGCCCGGCGACGCTGCGGGAGACGCCGACCTCGGTGAGCCGGGTGATCATCCGCGGCAGCACGGCCTCGGTCGACGCCGTGCCCAGGGCCAGCCCGAACTCGGCCCGGGTGTGCCAGACGAACCGCCAGATCGGCACCCCGGACAGCAGCCGCCCGCCGACGAGCAGCGCCACGATGAACACCGCCGCCGCGCCGTAGCAGGCGGCGATGAGGAGTCCGTACGACCCCAGGGTGTCGATGCCGTACTGGCCGACCACGTACGCCATCGCGCCGAACGCACCGAGCGGCGACAGGCGCATGACCCACCCGAGGATCCGGTAGACGACCTCGAGGCACAGGTCGAGGCCCCGCACGAGCGGTCGCGCACGGTCGCTCCCGATCGCGGCGATCGCCGCGCCGACGAACACCGCGAAGACGAGCACCTGCAGGATGTCGTTCGTCGCGAATGCGTTGACGACGCTCGACGGGATGAGGTCGAGGATGAAGGTGCCGGCGTCCGGAGCCGCACCGCCCGCGGTCTTCGCCGCCACGGCGGAGGCGTCGAGCGACGACGGGTCGACCCGCAGGCCGGCCCCGGGGCGCACGAGGTTGCCGACCAGCAACCCGAACACGAGTGCGCACGACGAGGCGAGCAGGAAGTAGATCATCGCCTTGCCGGCGATCCGGCCCACGGACCGCAGGTCGCCGACGTGCACGATGCCGGTCACCACGACGATGAACACGAGCGGCGCGATCACCATCTCGATCAGCCGGATGAACCCCTGCCCGACCACGTTCAGCACCGGCGCGGCCGCGGGGAAGCAGACCCCGACGGCGATGCCGAGGGCCACGCAGATCGCGATCTGCACGAACAGCGACTGGTACCAGCGAGCGGGAGCACGATCCGTGGTGGTGACGTCCATGCATCCACCCCACCGCGCGCGTGTTTCGACGACGTTGCGAGTCTGTTCCCAGCTCTGCCCTCCCCGCGCGGCTGGAACGGGCGGCCGGCGCGGAGGCGGCGGCGAACGTCCCAGGGTCCCCACGAGACGGACGGGAGGCCCGGTGCCAGCTGGCAGCGGGCCTCCCGTCCGTCTCCCGTTCCGTCGCCTGTGTCGTCAGGCGACGACCACCTGCGCGTTGACGAGGATGTCGTGCAGGTCTGGTCGGAGCGCTTCCTGCGAGGTCGTCCGCACCTTCACGATGAGCGCTGCGCCGGGCTTCGCGAACGCCCGCGCCACGGTCGCCGACCACGACCCGTCCGTGTTGTGGCCCGCGATCGACAGGAACTGCGCGGTGCCGCCGGTGATCGTCGGCAGCAGCTGCTCCTCGAGTCGGTCGGCCGGCAGCCCCGCGGCCGTGAACAGCTGCTCGGTGGCGGCACGGTCCCCGATCGTCGGGTCGAGGTCGGTGAGCCGCTGCTGCGTGATCGTCGCCACGGAACCGTCGGCGTTCGTGTACTCCCGCGACCCGGTGGTCGGGTCCTCGCCGGTCTGCTCCCAGCCGTCGAGCGCCGAGACCTCGAGCCCGAACGCGGGCAGCGTGCTCGCCGAGAGCGCGTCGCCATCCTCGAACGTGAGGTCCTTCGTGGCGGCGTCGGCGGTGGCTGGCGAGGTCGGCGCCTCCGTCGGTGTCGGTGTCGGCGCCTCCGTCGGTGTCGGTGTCGGCGCCGCCGACCGCGGTGCGGCCCGCTCCGTCCCCCGTGCCGTGGTGCCGGTCCCGGCGCAGCCGGAGATCGCGAGCACGACGATCACGGTCGCCGTCCCCGCGGTGGTGATCCTGGATGTGATGGACATGTGGTTCCCCCTCGGATCCCGCCGTGCGCCCCGTGCACCGGTGGGTCCGACTCGGAGCCTACGGGTCCCGGCTGCGGCGCGCCGCCCGGGTCACGTCCAGGATCTGTTCAGACCGGCAGAGCGATCTCCGGAGCACGACGAAGTGCAGCCCAGCGATGCGAGCGACGTGTGCCGGGCGCGGGCGCTGCGCCGCCTAGCGACTGTGAGGGCCGGCCAGGTTGCGCCGGTGTTCTTCTGGCCCACCCCGAGGGCGCCGATGTCGTCCTGACGAAACGGCAGTACGACATCGGCGCTGGCCGCTCGGCAGGTGGGCCGGATTGCCGCAGCCGCAGCGATCGTCCTCGCTCTCGCCGCGATCACTCTGACCTCCCGGGCACGCAGAGCCTCTCGCGTTCGATGACGATCGCCGCTCGAGACATGGCCCTCTCGGAGTGACCGCCACCCGTCGGGCCTCGCATGGCGGCTCGCCGCGACACTGCGGAGCAACTCAACGCTGGGCCGCAGGCCTCACGACGATCTCGTTCACGTCGACGTCGGGTCGCTCGGCCACCGCGTAGGAGACGGCGCGGGCGATCGCGTCGGCAGAGATCGACTCGGCGCGGTAGACGACCATCGCGGCGGCGGCGGAGGCGTCGGTGATCGTTGCAGCGAGCTCGGACTCGGTGACTCCGGGCGACACGGTGGTGACACGGATACCGCGCGGTGACTCCTGACGAAGCCCCTCGGTGATCGCCCGTGCTGCGAACTTCGTGCCGCAGTAGACGGCCGCCGTGGGCGAGACGTCGTAGGCGCCGACGGACGCGATCGTCACGACGTGGCCCGTGCCCTGCGCGAGCATGGTGGGCAGTGTCGCCGCGATGCTGTGGAGGAGGCCGCGGACGTTGACGTCGATCATCCTGTCCCACTCGTCGACGAGGCCTGCGGCAAGGGGCGACAGCGGCATCACGCCGGCGTTCGCGACGAGCACGTCGATCCGCCCGAAACGTGCCCGGGCAACAGCCGCGAACTCCTGCACCGAGGCGAGGGCGGTGACGTCGAGCGGCACTGCCATCGCCGTGCCGCCCGCCCCCTCGATCTCGGTGACGAGCTCGTCGAGCTGGTCGGTGCGACGGGCCCCGAGCACGACGGGGTGGCCGGCCGCGGCGAGGCGGATGGCCGTCGCGCGCCCGATACCGCTCGAGGCGCCCGTCACGAGGACGACCTTCCGTCGGTGCAGCACCATGCCCGCGTGGTGCAGGACGTCGTCCCTGAAGTCGCCGTCCGCGGTGAAGCCGGTGTCGTCGCGGTAGTCGATGTGGTCACCGTCGACCTCGTAGGCGCCCACGTAGGCCGCCTCGCGGTCGCCTCGGGCCTCCACGTAGCGGCCGTCGGGCCGCAGCTCGTGGCGGATGCGGCCATCGGTGGTGACCCAGAGGCCGAGGTAGGGGTGAACCGGCTGGGGTGTGCTGGTGGTGTCCATGCTCCCAGCGTCGGCCCCGTGCAGCCCCGGACCATGGCCCGGTCCCGCCGGGGTGCGGCAGGACCAGGGACGCGGAGCTCCTGCCACCTACCCTGGTCCTGTGCCCATGCCCGCCGACGACCTCACCCTCGCCGCGTACCTGCGCGCCGTCCGCGGCCGCCTCGCCCCGGAGTCGCTCGGACTGCCAGGCGGAGGTGTCCGCCGCGTGCCCGGGCTCCGTCGCGAGGAGCTCGCGGTGCTGGGCGGCCTCAGCGTCGACTACTACACGCGCCTCGAGCAAGGGCGGGAGTTGAGTCCCGGCGCCGCCGTGCTCGAGGGCATCGCCGACGGGCTCGAGCTCGAGGGCGACGAGCGTGCACACCTGTTCTCGTTGGCAGGACTGGTTGCTTCCCCGCGACTCCCCCGCGTGGCGACGTCGGTGACGCCGGCTCTCGGGCAGCTGCTCGACTCGTGGTCGACACACCCCGCGTTCGTGATCGACCCCGCGCACGAGGTCCTCGCCGCGAACGCCCTGGCACGTGCGGTGTACGCACCCTTCGGACGATTCGACAACCTCGTGCGGATGACCTTCCTCGACCCGGCGGCTCGGCACTTCCACGCCGACTGGGCCCGCGCCGCAGACGCAACCGTCGCGAGCCTGCGGGCGGCGACCGCGGAGTTCGGGAGCGACCCGCGCCTCCTTCGTCTCATCGCAGCCGTGAACGACGCCAGCCCCGAGTTCGCCGAACGGTGGAGCACGCAACGGGTACGGCGCAAGACGACCACCGCGAAGCGGTTCGAGCACGGGAAGGTCGGGTGGCTGGAGTTCGACGCACACACCTTCGCCGTCGAGGGGTCACCCGGCCTGCAGCTCGTCGTCTACGGCTGCGAGGCCGGCTCTGCAACGGCGCGCGCGCTGATGCTGCTGTCCATGGGCACGGCGAGCACATCGAGGATCGACGAGCCGGCGGCGACCACGAAGCCGGATGGCCGTGGCCTCTCAGCGACTGACGGATCGTCGGCCGGTCCCGGCGGCGGACCAGCCACGCGCTGAACCCGGGTCTTCTCGGTGGGCCCTGCCGGGATCGAACCGACGACATCCACGGTGTAAACGTGGCGCTCTACCAGCTGAGCTAAAGGCCCTCACGACGATCCTAGAGCGTCACGGCAGTCGATGAAGTTTAGCCCCAGACTTACTTTCGACGATATGAAGCTCTACGCTTAACCCATGCAGTCCGAGCCAGTCGTAGCCGTGATCGTCGACCTGGTCGACTCCCGCATGCTCGAGGACCGCTCCGCAGCCCAGCACGACGTGGAGCGCGCGTTCGACAGTACCGCGGACGTCGCCGCACTCGACCCCTTGCACGCCACGGTCGGCGACGAGTTCCAGGTCATCTACGGCACGCTCACCGATGCCCTCGTGGCGACGACGGCAGCGACCCTCGCACTCCCCCCGACCGTGCAGATCCGCCTCGGCCTCGGCCGCGGGCAGGTCCGGACGATCGGCACCGGCGGCGCCGGGCCGCTGCAGGACGGCCCGGGCTGGTGGTCGGCGCGGGACGCCATCAACGAGACCCACCGGCGCGAGGACGGCAGGACCGCGTTCCTGCGGTCCTGGTACCACGACGCCGACGACCGCCACGGAACGACGGAGCGACTCGTGAACGCCTACTTCCTCAGCCGCGACCACGTCGTCTCGCGACTCGCACCCCGCGCCCGCCGGATCGCACTCGGTCTGGTGCAGGGCCGGACGCAGGCGCAGATCGCCGCGGACGAGGGGATCACCCCGTCGGCGGTGTCCCAGTCCGTGCAGAAGTCGGGCGTGGCCGCCCTGGTCGAGGGCCTGCGTGTCCTCGGGGACGGGGGCCGCTGATGCTCGCCGGAATCCTCCTGACCCTCGTCGGGCTCGCCGACGTCGTGCGTGCACGGACCGGGACCGACGCCGCCCCACGACGCGTGCTGACGACCACCGTGATCGTCCTGCTCTGGGCCGCCGCGACGGCCGTGGCGGTGCTCGGCCTCGGCATCGCGGTCTGGTCGGTGCTGGTCACGGTCGTCCTCGCAGCCCTGTGGGTCGCGACGACGATCCCGGTGCGGTCCGGGGGCGCACCCGGCCGAGGCCGGCCGGTGCCCTGGCTCCGCCGCTCGGGGTCGTGGCCGGCCGTCCTGCTCGCGGTCGCCGTCGCCGTGCTGCTGCTCTGGGCGCCGCCTGCCGACGCCTCCGGCTTCGTGGTCGACTGGCACCGGGACGCCGGCCCGGCGTTCGTCGGAGCGGTGCCGCTCCCGGCGCTCGTCGCCGGCATCGGGTCCGCACTGTTCCTGGTCGACTCGGCCAACGTGGTCGTCGCCCAGGCGCTGCCACCGGGGCTGTCCCCCGACGCAAGGGCCGGTGCAGTGGCGGCCGAACCGACCCGCCGGAAGCGCTTCGACTGGCGCCGCACCACCCGGGCTCCCGGGGCCGACGGGAACGCAGACGCAGACGCAGACGGCACGGTCACCCTCAAGGGCGGACGCATGATCGGCCCGATCGAGCGCCTGTTGCTGGCCGGGTTCTCGTTGGCCGGCGCCTTCCCCGTCGTCGCGGCGCTGATCGCCGCGAAGGGGATCGTCCGCTTCCCCGAGATCCGCCGCGAGACGACCGGCTACCAGGCCGAGTACTTCTTGATCGGCAGCCTGGTGAGCTGGGCGATGGCCTTCACCGCCGCCGGCATCTGCTGGTTGCTGGCACTGGGCTGACGAACAGCCCGGCCCCCGATCACCGCAGGTACGCTCTCCCCCGTGAACGGTGTCGGAGTCGGTGTCCTCGACGAAGCCGGGCGGCTCCGCCTGCTCGGTGCGGGCGTGACGGGCGCGGCCTTCGCCGTCGTCCTGGTCATGCTGGTCCTGTCCTCGTGGACCGAGGCGACCACCACCGTCCTGGTCTCGGTCGGCATCCCGACCGCGGCGGCCGGAGCCGCGATCGCCGTCGTCCTGCAGCGCCGCGCCTGGCGCGCCGAGGGCGGCTACGAACGGTCGATCGTCGTGCGCGAGTGGATCGCCGACGGTCAGGTGCCCGCGGGTGTGCCGGCGGACCAGTGGATCCCGCTCGTCCAGGCCCAGGCGGACCGTGAGGGCGCCGGCTGGGGCAAGGTCGTCCTCGGCGTGCTGTGGATCGCGATGACGTGGTCGATGCGCGACCAGCACGGCACGCTCATCACGACGATGCTCATCCTGCTGTGGAGCGCGATGGCCCTGTGGGCAGCCGTCTGGGTCATCCCCCGCGCCCGGGCGGCGCGAGCGCTCCTGCGCCGCGGCGTCTCCACGATCGGCTGAACCCCGCTCGGCCGAACCCTGCTCGGCCGAACCCCGCCCGACTGGACACCGCCCGTGCGCGTCTGACTACGCTCGGACCCATGCAGAGTCGCACCCTCGGCCGCACCGGCCGCTCCGTCTCCCCCATCGGTCTCGGCACCTGGCAGTTCGGCGGTGACTGGGGTCCCGTCTCCGAAGCCGACGCGAACGCCGTCATGGACGCCTCCGTCGAGTCGGGTGTCACCCTGTTCGACACCGCCGACGTCTACGGCGACGGACGGAGCGAGCAGCTCATCGGCGCGTGGCGTGCCGCGAACCCCGACGTGCCACTGACGATCACCACGAAGATGGGCCGTCGCGCCGACCAGGTCCCCGAGAACTACGTCGCCGCGAACTTCCGCGAGTGGGTCGACCGCTCGCGGAGGAACCTCGGGCAGGACACCCTCGACCTCGTGCAGCTGCACTGCCCGCCGACCCCGGTCTACCAGGACGACGCCGTCTACGACGCCCTCGACGCGCTGGTCGCCGACGGCTCGGTCGCCGCCTACGGCGTCAGCGTCGAGACCGCCGACCAGGCCCTCACCGCGATCGCCCGGCCCGGCGTCGCGAGCGTCCAGATCATCCTCAACGCGTTCCGTCTCAAGCCGCTCGACCGCGTGCTGCCGGCGGCCCGGGAGGCAGGGGTCGGCATCCTGGCGCGCGTCCCGTTGGCCTCGGGGCTGCTCTCCGGCAAGTACACGACCGACACGTCGTTCGCCGAGGGCGACCACCGCAACTACAACCGCCACGGCGAGGCCTTCGACCAGGGCGAGACCTTCAGCGGCGTCGACTACGACGACGGCGTGCGCGCCGCGCAGACCTTCGCGGCGTCCCTGCCCGACGCCGTCTCGGTCCCGCAGGCGGCGCTCGCGTGGATCCTCGCGCAGGACGGCGTCACCGCGGCGATCCCCGGCGCGCGCAACCCGGAGCAGGCGCGCTCGAACGCCGCAGCCGGCGACCTGCCGCCGATCGAGGGTCTCGACGCCACCGTGCACGACCTGTACGAGACGTGGTTCCGCGCGAGCGTCCACGACCGCTGGTGAACCTGCGGATCGTCGCGGTCGCGGTGGCCGCACTCCTGCTGCTGTCCGGGTGTGCCGCACCCGGACCGGTCACCGCCCGCGATGCTCCGCCCTGGCCACGTCCGTCCGACCTGGCGGCCCGCGCCGAGGCCGCCGGGCTCCGGAACGTCTGGGGCGAACGGTTGGCCGAGCACGTGCACACGCACCTGACGATCCTGGACGGCGACGAACCGGTGACCGTCCCGGCGAACATCGGGCACTCGGACAGCCGGAAGTTCGCCGCGGAGATCCACACGCACGACACCTCGGGCATCGTGCACGTCGAGTCGCCGACGGAACAGCCCTTCACGCTCGGCCAGTTCTTCGACGAGTGGGGCGTCTCGCTCGGTCCGGAGCACGTCGGTGGCCTGCGCGGCGAACTGACGGTGTGGGTCGACGGACACCGGAGGATCGGCAACCCGCGCTCGATCGAGCTCACGGACCTGCGCCAGGTCGTCCTCGTCGTCACGACCGTCGGCGAGGTCCCGCACCTGCCGACGCCCTTCGACTGGCCGCCACAGTACGACTAGCGCCGGAACCGGCTCGGCTCAGGCCTCCTTCGCCGCGACCCACGACAGGTCGAGGTCCCACTGCTCGACCGACCCGGCCGGCAGCTGCCACACGTACTCGTTCTTGAGCTTCTTGCCGTCCTCGCGGAACGGCCCCGTCCGGTACGGGTAAAACGCCACCGTCGGCAGCGTGCCGGGCGGCGCCGTGCGGATCGCGTTCGAGAAGTCCTTGTTCAGCCGGCGCAGCTCCGCGACCACGGCGCCGCGAGCGGCATCGGCGTCGAACCCGCCGGCACCCGAGGCGAGCTGGAACGCGATGTGCAGCTGCCGGTCGCCGCGGTCGTCCTCGTAGCTGATCAGCCGGTGGTTCTCGACGGCCTCGAGCAGCTCCGGGTCGCCGTACACGACGTCCCGGACCACGTCGGGTGCGACGACGGCCCCGTTGTAGTCGACGGACAGGTCGGACCGGCCGTAGTGGAACAGCAGCGGCAGGTCGAGCTCGGCCTCGGCGGCGAGCGCCGCGTGGCCGGTCGTCCGCAGCACGGACCGCAGCTCCTTCATGCGCACCACGTGTCCGCGGTCGTGGATGTTGTAGCGGATGCGTGGACTGATGTTCTCGGAGCGGGCGATGGTGACGACGAGTTCGCCCAGGTCGTTCGTCTCGATCAGGTAGCCGAACGGGTTGAACTGGAACACCATCGGCAGCACCCCGTACTCGCCCTGCTTGGTCAGGGCGGCGGAGAGTTCCGGTGATGCAGCGATCGCTCGGCGCAGCCGCACGCTGAACGGTGTCTCGATGCCGAGGTTGATCTCGAGGTCGCTCGCGCCGTAGGAGCCGAGCACGGCTTGGGCGTACTGCTCGATGTGGGCGCGCATGTTCTCGCTGATGCCCTCGCCTCCGAACGCGGCGACGATCGTGTACCGGCTCCAGTCGAGCCGGTCGTCCTCGAACAGGGCCTTCAGGAACGGCGGGTAGCTGCAGATGATGTAGGTGAAGTCGGTCCCGAACTCGCGCATCGTCTGCACGATCTTGTCGCGGTCCGGGCCGATCGACTTGATCATGGACGACTCGGTGAGCGAGGCGGTGACGTTCATCCCGGTGGCCCATGCCCCGAGCGAGAAGGCGTTGAGCACGAACGGCTGTTTGGACAGGTCCTTCGCGGTGCGCGAGAACCCGAGCTGCAGCAGCTGTCGGGTGGCCTGGCGTTCGTCGGGGCCGCGCACCCAGCTGGTCGGGGTGCCGCTCGATCCGCTGGACTCGTCGACGACGACGCCGCGTCGGGGCAGGCGTCCGTCGACGCAGCGCTCGGGGATGCTCCAGCGCTTGACGTAGGAGTCCTTGTCCATCTCGGGCAGTCCCGAGATCGCCGCGGCGATCCCGCCACGGGTGTCGAGCCTGGAGGCGCGTCCGGACTCCGCCAGGAATGCCCGGTACGCGGGGACCCGCTTCGCAGCCCGTTCCGCGGTCCGCCAGGCGCGCCAGCGTCCGAGGGTCCAGCGGAGCGGCTCGATGCCCGGCGTGAGCAGGAGCTTGTGGGTGCCGACGCGGGGCATGAACAGCGCGACGAACGTCTCGACCACCCACACCACCGAGAACACCGCTGCGCGTTTCACCGGGCACCGCCGAGGGTCATCGCTGCTGCGGGTCGGCGGTGCGCCAGCGGTGGTGGGTCGCTGTGTCCGAAGCGGAACAGCATCCAGGCCATCCGCCCGTCGAACTCGTCGACGCCCGCACGTTCCACGAACGCGGCGTGCGATCGCGGGTTGGTGATCACGGTGCCGAAGGGGTGCAAGGCGATGCCGCGGGCGGAGAACTCCAGCCAGATGCGCATGAAGACCCGTCCGGCCTCGACGTACTCGGCCGGCGTGCTGAACGGCCCCTCGAGCCAGGCGAGCTGTCGGACGCCCCGCATGGTCGACAGGTACACCCTGCGGAAGACCCCGCCGATGCCCGGGGCCTGCCAGAGCCCGCGGTGCTCCATGGCGAACCGGAGCACCGGGCCGGGCATGAGCATCGTCTCGGCGGACAGCCCGTCGCCGGTGGCCGCTGCCTGTCGCTTCGAGAACCGCAGCCAGTGCAGGATCTCGTCGTGCACGGCGTCGTGTTGCAGGTCGTCGAACAGGGTCTCCTGGTTGACGCGCACGATCTCGTCGACGGTGGCCCGGTCGTCGGTGGTGCGGAAGCGTTGCCCGGCCTCCGACGCGATGGCGGACGCGGCCTCGATCGCGGTGGCGTCGACGAGTGTTGCGTCGTAGGGCCTGCGCGAGGTGCGCCGTGCGAGGAAGCCGGCCAGGGCCTCCCGGTCGTCTGCGGTGACCACGTGCGGACGCAACGTCACCGTGCCCAGTTGGTGCAGGTGGTCGTCCGCACCGGCGCCGAGCCGTCCGAAGTCCATCTCGGCGTGGTCGAGCCGTTCCTGCACGGTGAACCCGTGCGCCCGTGCGACCACGTCGAGCCCGGCCAGGAACACCCCGGCGCAGACGTGCCCGAACGGGATGCCGAACGACTCCGCCGGCAACCCCCGTCGCAGGTCGTAGAACACGGTCGCGGTGCGGTCGTCCTCGACGCGCACGACGATCGGTTGCGAGTTGTGCGGCGACGGGTAGTGCCGCGCGTCCTCGATGATGCCCGTCCACGGTGATGCCATCGTTCCCCCTCGGTGGTCCCTGGCGACGATCATACGAACCCCCGCCGTCCATCATGCCCGGCGAGGAATGCACCGTGCAGGACTCGTGCGTAGCCTGCTCCTCGTGACGACCATCCGCACCGGGACCGACCTCGCGGCGGTCGAGGACGTCGTCGACGCCGTGACGGCGCACGGCGAGCGGTACCTGGACCGGGTGTTCACCCTGCGGGAGCGCACCGACACCGGCGACGACCCGGAGCGGCTCGCTGCCCGGTTCGCGGGCAAGGAGGCCGTCCTGAAACTGCTCCGGCCGGCTCCGGACCAGGCGATCCCGCTGCGTGACGTGGCCGTCGTGCTCGACGCCGGCGGCGCCCCGACGGTCGAGCTGTCCGGGGCGGCCGCGGATCTGGCGGCGTCGATCGGGTGTGGCCCGATCGCGGTCTCGTTGGCACACGAACGGGGGCTCGCGGTGGCGACTGCGGTGGCCCTCTCGGAGCGCTGAGCCGACGCTCCGGACAGGGGTGCGGTTTCCCGCACCCGCACGGCGGTTTCCCGAGGGCCGTTCCTCTTTATGGTTGCCGTCATGGAACAGGACCCGAACCCCTCCAGCACCACCGCGACGATCGCCGACCCGGCCACCGACCGGGCCGTCCGTCGCGCCCTCGCCGAGCACGGTCGACTGACGGTCGACGCGTGGGACGTCGCGTCGATCGCCGACCTCTACGCCCTCGGCCTGACCTCGCACGCCACCGTCAACGTGATGCTCGCGGTGGAGTCGGACCTCGACGTCGAGTTCCCCGACTCCGTGCTGAACCGGTCGACCTTCGCGAGCGTCGAGTCGATCACCGCCGCCGCGGAGCTCGCGTCGTGACCCTGGTCCTGCCCGCGCCGTCGGTCGTCGACCGCTTCGCGGAGCGTGCGAGCGCGGTGGCCGAGGTCGCCGCGCAGTTCGCCGACGAGGTCGACCGCGACGCCCGACCCCCGCGCGAGGCCATCGCCGCGATGCGGGAGTACGGCCTGCTCGCGGCAGCGGTGCCGACCGAGCACGGCGGTGAGGGTGCCTCCGTGGCCGAACTCTCCGCGATCGCGACCGAACTCGGCCGGGCCTGTGCCGCGACCGGCATGGTGTTCGCGATGCACCAGGGCCAGGTCATGGCGCTCTGGAGGCACGGCGGCGACGGCGCCGGCGTGCTCGAGACGATCGAGGCCGTCCGTGGTGGTGCGCTCGTCGCGTCGGCCACGACCGAGCGGGGCGTCGGCGGCGACGCCCGTCGGTCCACGTGTTCCATCGAGCCGACCGACGACGGCCGGATCCGCCTGCGCAAGGACGCGCCGGTGATCTCGTACGCCACCGAGGCCGACGCGGTGTTCGTCACCGCCCGACGCGACCCGGACGCTCCGGCGTCGGACCAGCGACTGCTCATCTGCCGCACCGACACGATGGTCCTGTCGCAGACGTCCACCTGGGACACCATGGGGCTCCGCGGCACGTGCAGCAACGGGTGGATCCTCGACACCGAGACGACGATCGACCGGGTGTTCCGCGACGACTACGCCACGATCTCCGCCCAGACCGTCCTGCCGGTGTCGCACGTGCTCTGGGCGTCGGTCTGGCTCGGCATCGCGGTCTCGTCGGCCGAACGTGCCCGCAGTGCCGTCCGGAAGCAGGCCCGCGCCGTCGTCGGGACGACCCCGCCCGGTGCCCTCCGGCTCGCCGAGCTCCTGGTCGACCTGCAGGCCCTCGCCGACTCGGTGCGCCACGCCGCCGAACGGTTCGATGCCGCCGCCGACGACCCGGAGGTGCTCGCCTCGAGCGCCTACGCCCTCGCAGCGAACGCCCTGAAGATCGGTGCGTCCGAGCGCGTCACCGACATCGTCACGAAGGCACTGCGCATCGTCGGGATCGCGGGCTACGCCGCCTCGGGTCCACTGAGCATCGCCCGGCACCTCCGAGACGCCCACGGGGCCGCCGTCATGGTGAGCAACGACCGGCTCCTCAAGAACGACGCCGACCTGGCCATGATGACGGGAGTGATCCTGTGACCAGCACGGACACCACCACGCACAGCACCGACACCACCACCGCCGACGCCGCCGCGTCGCTCGACGCCGCCCGCGCCGCCCTCCGCGCCCGCCTGCTGACCGACGGCGTCCTCCTCGACCTCGGCACGCCCGGCCTCTACGGCCGCACCGGGGTCTTCGAGCGCGTGTACGCCGCGGTCGACGCCGCCGCGGTCCGCAGCCAGCAGCGTCTCGGCGCCGAGGTCCTGCGCTTCCCGCCGGTCGAGCCGCTCGCGTCGTTCGAGCGCACCGACTACATCGCGTCGTTCCCGGACCTCGCCGCGTCGATCTCCGGGTTCACCGGCGACGACCGCACCCACCGCGCACTGCTCGCCGCCCGCGAGCGCGGTGAGCGTTGGGAGGGGTTCCTCGAGCCGGCCGACCTCATGCTCACCCCCGCGGTCTGCCACCCGGTCTACGGCCTGATCGGCGACACCGTGCCCCAGCAGGGCCGGTTCTTCGACGTCCTCGGCGACTCCTTCCGCCGGGAGCCCTCGCTCGACCCGATGCGCCTGCAGGCCTTCCACATGCACGAGTTCGTGCACGTCGGCACCCCCGCGTCCGCAGCGGCCCACCGTGACGGCAGCATCCCGGTGATGCGCGCGCTGCTCGAGTCGTTCGGGCTCGAGATCGACGTCGTCCCCGCCAACGACCCCTTCTTCGGCCGCGTCGGGCAGATGCTCGCCCGCAACCAGGTCGAGCAGGCGCTCAAGTTCGAGTTCGTGACGAAGGTCTACGGACCCGACCACGACGCCACCGCGATCAGCTCCGCGAACCTGCACGAGGACCACTTCGGCACCTCGTTCGGCCTCCGCACCGAGGACGGACAGGTCGCGCACAGCGCCTGCATCGCGTTCGGCCTGGAGCGCATCACCATCGCCCTGTTCGCCGCCCACGGCACGGACCTCGCCGCCTGGCCGGCGTCCGCCCGCGCCGCCCTCGCCCTGTGACCACGCTGCACGGCTGGTCCGGATCGCCGGCGATCCGCGCCGCAGCCCAGCTCCCCGCCGCCGCGCGCGCGGGCGTCGTGATCTGCCCGCCGCTCGGGCAGGAGGGCGTCATCGCGTACCGCACGCTCCGTCTGCTGGCCGACCGCCTGGAGGCCCGTGGCATCGCCTCGGTGCGGTACGACCCGTCCGGACGTGGTGACGGCGGACCCGACACCACGCCCGACGCGCAGGTCCGGTCCGCGCGCCACGCCGCCGCCGTGCTCCGCACGACGGGGGTGCAGCACGTCGCCTTCGTCGGGCTGGCATCGGCCGCCCTCGTCGCGGCGAACGCGGCCGCGGACACCGACGGCCTCGTCGTCTGGGACGCCCCGGCATCGGGCAAGGGGTGGCTCCGTCGGCAGCGCGCCCTCGCGACCATCACGATCGGTGCCGACCGTGTGGTCGACGGCGTCGAGAGCCTGATCGGGTTCGACGTCGAGTCCGACGAGGCAGCCGCGCTCTCGGACCTCGCCTTCGCCCCGCGCACCGGGCCCACCGTCGCGCTCGTCCGTCCGGGTGCCCGGCCGCCGAAGCCCCTCGGTGGCGTCGACGTGACCGAGGTCGCCGGCAGCGCCGAGCTCCTCGACGGCACGAGCATCCACGCCCGCATCCCCGGGGCCGCCGTGGACACCGTCGTCGCCTGGCTCGACGGATGGGCCCCCGAGTCGGCGGTGCCCCTCCGCACGCCCGTCCTCGACGAGGTCCTCGACGTCGACGGCCGTGTGTCGGAGCGGATCGTCCACCTCGGCGACCGGGGTCTGTTCGGGATCGAGACCGTCTCGTCCGCCCAGCACCACGACGCCCCCGTCGTCGTGCTCCACAGCGGCGGCGCCGAGCACCGCGTGGGTGCCACCGACTACCAGGTCGAACTCGCCCGGGCCCTCGCCCGCGACGGCGCCCGGGTCGTCCGGGTCGACCGCCGTGCCACCGGCGAGAGCACCGGCGTGCACGAGGACGAGCGGAGCTTCCTGTTCGCGCAGGAGTGGGTGGAGGACCAGTCCGCCGTCGTCGCCGCCCTCGCCACGCCCTCGGACCGGCTCGTGCTCGTCGGCATGTGCGCCGGCGCCTGGGTCGCGGGCCGCGCCGTCGAGGAAGCGCCTCGCCTGGTCGTCGAGATCAGCCCGAACGACTACCGTCGCGTGCCGGCCGAGCCCGGCTCGTACGCCGACGGGGTCCGGGCGATCGACGCCCCGTCGCCCGCCCGGATGTGGGTGCGCGAGCGGTACAACCGGTTCGTGCCGAAGGCCGTCCGCGACCGGATCGCCCGTCGCGACCGGATGGGTGGGGTCGTCGGCCACGTCCGCCCGCTCGTCGAGCACGGCACCGACGTCGTCGTGATCGTCGCCCCGGAGGACGCCGCGCTGTTCGACCGGCTCGGTGGGCAGAAGGCCGTCCGGCGCTGGCCCGGTGACGACCGTCGCGGCTCGGTGTCCGTCGTCCGCGTCGAGGACGGCGACCACTCGCTGTTCTCCCCGGCGATGCGCGAGGCCGTCGTCGCCGAGGTGCGCTCCCGCGTCGCCGCGACGTTCCCCGTCCACACCTGACGCGGCCCGACCGGCTCAGTGGAGCCCGAGCTCCCGCCGGACCGCGTCGGGACGCTCGACGTGGGCGAAGTGTCCGCAGTCGTCGAGCAGCACCGTCCGGACCTGCGGCACGATCTCCCGCAGGGCCTGCAGGTCCGAGACACGGGCGAACACGTCGTCGCGCCCGGCGATCGCGGTCACGGGGCAGGCGATCGCGCGCCACCGGTCGACGTCGTACGCCGCCGCGGACCGTGCCGCCTCGGTGAACTGCTGCGGCCGGAGCTCCTCGACGAAGGCCTCCAGCACGCTCGGGTCCAGGCGCCGCACGTGCGTGAACACCGGCGCGGCGACGAGCGGCAACAGGCCGATCCGCGCGATCCCCCGGAGCAGTGGCCGAGCGGCGCCACCGGTCACCGTGAGGCCGGCACGCAGGAGGGTGAACGCCGGCAGCGTGCGGATCGCGCGGACGGGGTGCCGAGCCGCACCGGCCGTCGCGACCGTGGTGCCGGACACCAGGGCGAGCGAGCGCACCCGCTCGGGTGCCACCACCGCCAGGTGCAACCCGACGAACGCGCCCATCGAGTGCCCGACCACGTCGACCGCGCCGACGCCCAGCGCGCCGAGGACCGCCGACACGGCACCCGTGACGGCGTCGAGCCCGAGCGGACCGTCCGGCGCCGGCGAGGACCCCCAGCCGGGCAGGTCGACGAGCACCAGCCCGCGGTCCCCGATCCCGTCCGCGGCGCGCAGCAACGGCGTCCACGTCGACCAGGAGCCGGCGACGCCGTGCAGCAGCAGGAGCGGGTCCGGCCCGGCACGGTGGTGCACCACGACGGGCCCGGTGGGGGCATCCACGACCGTCCGGCTCAGCCGCCAGGCACCGGGCGTGACGCGCACCGGGTACGGGGCGTACGCAGCAGCGGCGACCCCGCGACCACGCGGGTCGGTGTCGGTGGCGTGCACCGGGCCTCCTGTCCGGACGTCGACGCGGACGCGTCCGTCAGGAGGGATTCGGAACGCTAGCCGACGGGGACGGGTGCCGGGCAGGCGGCGAGCCGGTCGAGGGCCGCCCTGTACTCGGCGACGTCGCGCTGCAGTCCGGGCTCGGTGATGATCGAGGCCTTGATGCGGCCCTGAACGTCGATGACGAAGGTCGCGCGCGTGGCGAAGCCCTTCTGCTCGAGGAACACGCCGTACTCCTTCGAGACCGCGCCGTGCGGCCAGAAGTCGGCGAGCAGCTCGAAATCGTAGCCGTTCGTCTCGGCGAACGACCGGAGCGTCGCCTTCGAGTCGACCGAGATGCCGAGGAGCTCGATGCGCTGGTCCTGGAACATCGTGATGTTGTCCTGCAGGGTGCAGAGCTCGTTCGTGCACCCGGACGAGAACGCCAGCGGGAAGAAGACGAGTGCGACCGGGCGGTTGCCGCGGAAGTCGCTGAGTCGGACGTGCTCACCGAACTGGTTCGGGAGCTCGAAGTCCGGCGCGAGTGAGCCGATCTCCAGTGCCATCGCTACGTGTGCTTCTTCCTCGGGCGTGGGGTGTGCCCGTCGGGTCCGTGCGCCGCGGATCGCGTGTGCACGATCGGCCATGCTACGCCGACGACACGCGAATGCAAGCACCCGTCCACCTGCACGTCACCATCAGCATCAGCGTCGGTCCTGGGGCCTAGAGTGGACGGGGCCCCAGCCGGTCGCGACCCGACCACCGGAGCCACCATGTCCACCACCACGAGAACGAACGAGGTCAAGGGTGACGGTGAACGACCAGGACCCGTACAGCACCGGGGCGAACGACCAGGATCCGCAGGAGACCGCCGAATGGCGTGAGTCCCTCGACGGGCTGGTCCAGACCCACGGACACCAGCGCGGTCGCGAGATCATGCTGAGCCTGCTCAAGCGGTCCAAGGAACTGCACCTCGGTGTGCCGATGGTCCCGACGACGGACTACGTGAACACCATCGCGCCGGAGAACGAGCCGGAGTTCCCCGGCGACGAAGAGCTGGAGCGCCGGTACCGCCGCTGGATCCGCTGGAACGCGGCCATCACGGTGCACCGCGCACAGCGTCCGGGCATCGCGGTCGGCGGGCACATCTCGACGTACGCGTCGAGCGCCGCGATGTACGAGGTCGGCTACAACCACTTCTTCCGCGCGCAGGACCACCCCTCCGGTGGCGACCAGGTGTTCTTCCAGGGCCACGCCTCCCCCGGCATGTACGCCCGCGCGTACATGGAAGGGCGCCTCTCCGAGGACCAGCTCGACGGGTTCCGGCAGGAGAAGTCGCACGCCGGCGGCGGCCTGTCCTCGTACCCGCACCCGCGCCTCATGCCGCACTTCTGGCAGTTCCCGACCGTGTCGATGGGCATCGGCCCGATCAACGCGATCTACCAGGCGCAGCAGGCCAAGTACCTCTCGAACCGCGGCATCAAGGACGCCATGGACCAGCAGGTCTGGGCGTTCCTGGGCGACGGCGAGATGGACGAGGTCGAGTCCCGCGGGCAGCTCCAGGTCGCAGCGAACGACGGCCTCGACAACCTGAACTTCGTCATCAACTGCAACCTGCAGCGACTCGACGGTCCGGTCCGTGGCAACGGCAAGATCATCCAGGAACTCGAGGCGTTCTTCCGCGGTGCGGGCTGGAACGTCATCAAGGTCGTCTGGGGCCGCGAGTGGGACGACCTGCTCGCCCGTGACACCGAGGGCGCGCTCCTCAACCTGATGAACCAGACGCCGGACGGCGACTACCAGACGTACAAGGCCGAGAACGGTGCCTACGTGCGCGAGAACTTCTTCGGGCGCGACCCGAAGGCGCTCGAGCTCGTCGAGGACTACACCGACGACCAGATCTGGAACCTCAAGCGCGGTGGCCACGACTACCGCAAGGTCTACGCCGCGTTCAAGGCCGCGACCGAGCACAAGGGCCAGCCGACCGTCATCCTGGCCAAGACGGTCAAGGGCTACGGCCTCGGCCCGAGCTTCGAGGGCCGCAACGCGACCCACCAGATGAAGAAGCTCACGCTCGACAACCTCAAGCAGTTCCGCGACGAGATGCGCATCCCGATCTCCGACGCGCAGCTGGAAGAGAACCCGTACACGCCGCCGTACTACCACCCGGGGAACGACGACGAGGCGATCCAGTACATGCACGAGCGTCGTCGCGCGCTCGGTGGCTACGTGCCGGAACGCCGCACGAAGTACACGCAGTTCACGCTGCCGGACGACTCGAAGTACCAGGTCGTCAAGAAGGGCTCCGGCAAGCAGGAGGTCGCCACCACCATGGCGTTCGCGCGCCTGCTGAAGGACCTGCTGCGATCGCCCGACTTCGGTGACCGCGTGGTCCCGATCATCCCGGACGAGGCACGCACGTTCGGCATGGACGCCTACTTCCCGTCGGCGAAGATCTACAACCCGAACGGCCAGCACTACACGTCGGTCGACCGCGAGCTCCTGTTGGCCTACAAGGAGAGCCCGCAGGGCCAGATCATCCACGTCGGCATCAACGAGGCGGGCGCCCTCGCGGCGTTCACCGCGGTCGGTACCTCGTACTCGACGCAGGGCGAGCCGCTCATCCCGGTCTACGTCTTCTACTCGATGTTCGGGTTCCAGCGCACCGGCGACGCCATCTGGGCCGCCGGCGACCAGATGACCCGTGGCTTCATGATCGGCGCGACGGCCGGCCGCACCACGCTGACGGGCGAGGGCCTGCAGCACGCGGACGGCCACTCGCCGCTCCTCGCCACGACGAACCCGGCGGTCGTCTCGTACGACCCGGCGTACGGCTACGAGATCGGCCACATCGTGCAGGCCGGCCTCGACCGCATGTACGGCACGAACGAGGACGGCTCGCCGAAGCACGCCGACCCGAACGTCATGTACTACCTGACGGTCTACAACGAGCCGCTGGTCCAGCCGGCCGAGCCCGAGGGCGTCGACGTCGAGGGCATCCTCAAGGGCATGTACCTGCTCAAGCCGAGCGAGCACGACGGCCCGAAGGCCCAGCTGCTCGCGTCCGGTGTCGCCGTGCCGTGGATCCTCGAGGCGCAGCAGCTCCTCGCCGAGGACTGGGGCGTGTCGGCCGACGTGTGGAGCGTCACGAGCTGGGGTGAGCTGTACCGCGACGGTGTGGCCGCCGAGCAGCAGGCGTTCCTCAACCCGAACGAGCAGGCCCGCACGCCGTTCGTCACCGAGCGTCTGCTCGGTACCGAGGGACCGGTCGTCGCCGTGAGCGACTTCATGCACCTGGTGCAGGAGCAGATCCGCCCGTTCGTGCCGACCGACTACGCCACGCTCGGCGCCGACGGCTTCGGCTTCTCGGACACCCGTCCGGCCGCTCGCCGCTTCTTCCACATCGACGGCCCCTCGGTCGTCGTGCGGACGCTGCAGCAGCTCGCCCGCCAGGGCAAGGTCGACGGGGCGCTCGTCCAGCAGGCGATCGACAAGTACCGCCTGCACGACGTGACCGCCGGCACCACCGGCAGCGCGGGCGGCGAGAGCTGATCAACCCGTGACGACGGTCCGCCCGGACCACGAGAGCCAGGAGAGCGCGCGCGAGCGTGCGCTCTCCTGGCTCCGTCAGGTGTCCGGAGAACTCTCCACCGCCACGATCAAGCGGCTCGAGGACACGCTCCCCTGGTACAGCGAGATGCCGCCGGGGCGCCGCTCCGCCGTGGGCCTCGTCGCCCAGGCCGGCATCACCTCGTTCATCAGCTGGCTCGAGGGCACCGCGTCGACGCCGTGGATCGCCGCGGCCGACGTCTTCGGGTCCGCACCGCGGGAACTCCTGCGCTCGGTGAGCCTGCAGCAGACCCTGCAGCTCATCCGCGTCGTGGTGACCGTGGTCGAGGAACGCGCCGCCGACGACGAGATGCTGCAGGAGGCGATCCTCAAGTACTCCCGCGACATCGCGTTCGCCGCGGCCGACGTCTACGCCCGTGCGGCCGAGGCCCGCGGCCTGTGGGACGCCCGGCTCGAAGCGCTCGTGGTCGACTCGATCCTCTCCGGCGAGTACGACGACGAACTGCCCTCCCGCATCGCCGCCCTCGGGTGGCACGGCCACGGCGAGGTCGCGGTGCTCGTCGGCACCGCACCGAAGCAGCTCGAGGTCGACCAGGTCCGGCGCACCGCTCGGCACATGGACGCCGACGTGCTCGTCGGGGTCCAGGGGTCGCGGCTCGTCGTGGTGATCGGCCGCTCCACCCCTCGCGACGACGTCCCCGAGGGCGAGGAGCCCGTCTCCTTCACGACCATCGCGCAGGCCCTCGAACCGCTGTTCGGTGACGGGCACCTGGTGCTCGGCAACGAGGTCCCCGGGGTGGTCGACGCGTCGACCAGCGCGAAGGCGGCCCTCGCCGGGTTCGCCGTCGCGCGTGCCTGGCGCGGCGTGCCCCGTCCGGCCCTGGCCGACGACCTGCTGCCCGAACGTGCGCTGGCGGGCGACCCGCTCGCCCGGTCGGCCCTGGTGCAGCGCATCTACGTCCCACTCAAGGACCAGTCGACCGAGCTCCTGCAGACGCTGTGGTGCTACCTGGACACCGGCCGCTCGCTCGAGGCGACGGCGCGCGAGCTCTTCGTGCACCCGAACACCGTGCGCTACCGCCTGCGCCGGGTCGCCGACATCATCGGCTGGGACGCCACGCACGCCCGCGACGCCCTGATCGTGCAGTCGGCGCTCATCCTCGGCGCGATGTCCGAGTCCGCGACCGGACGCCGCCGCACCACCCCACGGCGGTAGCGCGCCCCGCGGCAGAACGCCGGCCAGCAGAACACGCCAGACGGTAGAGAACCGACAATGTCCCGCGGGGATTCGTGTGGGAAGTCCACACGGGCCCCGCGGGACGAGAACGCGAGGATTGTCCGGTGATCGTCGTCGTCGCGCCCGGACAGGGCTCCCAGACCCCCGGCTTCCTCGCCCCCTGGCTCGAGGACGCCACCGTTCGTGAACGAGTCGGGCAGTGGTCGGAGTCGATCGGCGTCGACCTCGCCGAGCACGGCACGAACTCCGACGCGGACACCATCAAGGACACCGCACTCGCACAGCCCCTCATCGTCGCCGCCGGCCTGGTGACCGCGGACGCGCTGCTCGCCGATGGCCGTCGCGCCCTGGTGGGCGGGGTCGCCGGACACTCGGTGGGCGAGTTCACCGCCGCCGCGGTCGCCGGGATCCTCGAGCCGACCGACGCCGTCGCACTGGTCGCCGAGCGTGGCCGGGCAATGGCCGACTCCGCAGCGCTCGAGCCGACCTCGATGGCCGCCGTGCTCGGTGGTGACGCCGACGCCGTGACCGCAGCCCTCGCCGAGCACGGTCTGGTGCCCGCGAACCACAACGGTGGCGGCCAGACCGTCGTCGCCGGTGCAGCCGACGCCATCGCCGCCCTCGCCGCCGACCCGCCCGCGAAGGCCCGCGTCATCCCGCTCGCCGTGGCCGGCGCCTTCCACACCCGCTACATGGCGCCCGCCGTCGAGCGCGTCGCCCCGGTCGCGGCTGCCGCCACCGTGCAGGACCCGACCCTGCCGATCTGGACCAACGCCGACGGCGCCCGGGTCGACGACGGTCGCCGCTTCGTCGACCTGATGGTCCAGCAGATCGCGAACCCCGTGCACTGGGACGCGGTCATGGAGTCCTTCTCCGCCGCCGGCGTGACCGGCATCATCGAGCTCGCACCCGCCGGTGCCCTCGTCGGCCTGGCGAAGCGCGGCCTCCGCGGCACGCCGACCGTCGCCATCAAGACCCCCGACGACCTGCCTGCAGCGATCGACCTGCTGCAGCGCGCGGGCCAGGAAGCAGACGCAACCGCATGACCGACCCGACCACCCCGACGGACGCCCCCACGGGCCTCCCGACCGGATCCGCGCGCCCGCTGCTCCAGCAGCGCCGTGGCCACGACTTCACCCGGATCCTGGCGTTCGGCGCCGCCCGCGGCGAGAACGTCGTGCCGAACGACGACCTCGTCGGCCCGATCGACTCGTCCGACGAGTGGATCCGCCAGCGCACCGGCATCATCACCCGCAAGCGCGCCGGCAAGGACGTCGAGGCGGTCGACCTCGCCGAGGCGGCCGCGCGCGAGGCCATCGCGAAGGCCGGCATCGAGCCGTCCCAGATCGGCGTCGTGCTCGTGAGCACCGTCACGCACACCGTCGCGACCCCGTCGATGGCGTCGCTGCTCGCCGAGCGCATCGGTGCCACCCCGGCCGCCGCGTACGACATCAGCGCCGCCTGTGCCGGGTACGCCTACGGCATCGCCCAGGCGGACTCGTTCATCAAGTCCGGACTCGCCGACCACGTCCTGGTCGTCGGGGCCGAGAAGCTCAGCGACGTCGTCGACCCGACCGACCGCTCGATCTCGTTCCTGCTCGGGGACGGTGCCGGCGCCGCGGTGATCGGCCCGAGCGACTTCCCGGGCATCGCCCCCACCATCTGGGGCTCCGACGGCTCGAAGTGGGACGCCATCGGCATGACCGCGACCTACAACGAGTGGGAGGCCGGGGCACCCCGTCCCACGATGCGCCAAGCCGGGCAGACGGTGTTCCGCTGGGCCGTCTGGGAGATGGTCAAGGTCGCGCGCCAGGCGCTCGAGACCGCCGGGGTCCGCCCCGAAGACCTCGCCGCGTTCGTGCCGCACCAGGCGAACATCCGGATCATCGACGAGTTCGCGAAGCAGCTCGGCCTGCCCGAGACGGTGACGATCGCCCGCGACATCACCACCACCGGCAACACCTCCGCCGCGAGCATCCCGCTCGCCACGCACCGCCTGCTCGAGGAGCACCCGGACCTGTCGGGCGGCCTCGCCCTGCAGATCGGCTTCGGCGCCGGACTCGTGTTCGGCGCGCAGGTGGTCGTCCTCCCCTGATCCCCTCCCGGTCGCACCACCACGCGGCCGGACCCATCCCGACGAGCCTCCGCGCACCCGGACCCCGCGTGCCCTAGGCTGGTCAACGGTCAAACGACACCCCCCTTCAAGGAGAACACTCATGGCCCTGTCCAACGAAGAAGTCCTCGCCGGCCTGGCCGAGCTGATCAACGACGAGACCGGTATCGCCACCGACACCGTCGCCGCCGACAAGTCCTTCACGGACGACCTCGACATCGACTCCATCTCGATGATGACCATCGTGGTCAACGCCGAGGAGAAGTTCGACGTGAAGATCCCGGACGAAGAGGTCAAGAACCTCAAGACCGTGGGCAACGCGGTCGACTACATCGTCAAGGCCCAGGCCTGACACGAGCTTCCTGAGCGCCGCGGCCCGCGGACCCCTGTGGGCCGCGGCGCTCATCTTGTTCACCCCAACGAAAGAACACGTCGTTCCATGACCAAGAAGACCGTCGTCGTCACCGGGATCGGTGCGATCTCACCCCTCGCCGCGACCGCCCCGGACACCTGGGACGCGCTGCTCGCCGGCAAGTCCGGCATCACCCGCATCGAGGACCCCCGCTACGCCGAGCTCGAACTCCCCGTGGAGTTCGCCGGCCAGGCGCGGCGGTTCCTCACCGACCAGCTCACCCGCCCGGAGTCGAAGCGGCTCGACCCCTCGTCGCAGCTGTCGCTCGTCGCGGCACGCGAGGCCTGGGCCGACGCCGGCATCGACGACGAGTCGGTCGTCCCCGAGCGCCTGATCGTCGACTGGGCGACCGGCATCGGCGGTGTGAACACGCTGCTCGACGCCTGGGACACCCTGCGCGAGAAGGGTCCGCGTCGCGTCCTGCCGATGACGGTCCCGATGCTCATGGCGAACGGCCCGGCCGCCGCCATCGAGATGGAGTTCGGCGCCCGTGGTGGTGCCCGCACCTACCTGTCCGCCTGCGCGTCCTCGACCGAGTCGCTGGCCGAGGCGTACCGGCACATCGCCGACGGCGACGCCGACATCGTCATCACCGGTGGCGCCGAGGCAGCGCTGCACCCGCTCCCGCTGGCCGCGTTCGCCGCGATGCAGGCCCTGTCGCGCCGCAACGACTCCCCCGAGACCGCGTCGCGTCCGTACGACGTCACGCGTGACGGCTTCGTGCTCGGTGACGGCGCAGCGGCGCTCATCCTCGAGTCGAAGGAGCACGCGGAAGCCCGCGGCGCGACCATCTACGCCGAGGTCGCCGGTGCCGGCATCACCTCCGATGCCTTCCACATCACCGCGCCGGACCCCGAGGGCAGCGCCGCCGCCCGTGCCGTTCTGCAGGCACTCGAGCACGCCGACGCCAGCCGCGAGGACGTCGTGCACGTGAACGCCCACGCCACCTCGACCCCGGTCGGTGACGTCGCCGAGTACCACGCGATGCGTCGCGTCTTCGGCGACCACCTGGACGACGTCGTGGTGTCCGCGACCAAGGCCTCGACGGGACACCTGCTCGGTGGTGCGGGTGCGATCGAGGCGGTCTTCACCGTCCTCGCGCTGCACAACCGCGTCGCCCCGCCGACGATCAACCTGCACGACCAGGACCCGGAGATCGTCATGGACGTGGCCCGCGAGCCGCGTGCGCTGCCCGAGGGCGACCTGCTCGCGGTCAGCAACTCGTTCGGCTTCGGCGGCCACAACGCCGTGGTCGCGTTCCGCAGCGTCTGATCCGTCCGTCCCCGGGGCACGTCCGCCCCGGCCTGGAGGCCCGTCCCGCGTCGTCGGGGCGGGCTTCCGTCGTTCCGGTGCCCGGTCCGGCGGTCGGGTCAGCCGACGCGGTGCAGCCAGACGACCGGGTTGCCCTCGGCCGCGTGGCGGAAGGGCTCGAGCTCGTCGTCCCAGGCCTGCCCGAGGGCGAGTCGGAGCTCACGGTGCAGCTCGAGGGCGTTGCTGCCCGCGACCTCCATCGCGTAGCGCACCCGGTCCTCGGGGATGACCATGTTGCCCGTGACGTCGGTCTGCGCGTAGAACACGCCGAGGTCGGGCGTGTGCATCCAACGGCCGCCGTCCGAGGCACTCGTCGGCTCCTCGGTGACCTCGTACCGCAGGTGTTCCCACCCGCGCAGGGCCGACGCGATCGCGGCACCGGCACCCACGGCACCGGTCCACGTGTACTCGGTCCGGCGCGCACCGTCCTGTGCGGGCTGGTCGAGCCACGAGAAGTTCACGGCGCGGTTCATCGCGCGACCTGCTGCCCATTCGACGTGCGGGCAGAGCGCGCGGGGTGAGGAGTGCACGTAGAGCACTCCTGTCGTCGTTCCGTTCACGGTTCCTCCGATACGTCAGGTGCGACTTCCCCATCGACCTGGTGCGGAGGATCCTGACCCGAGGGGCCACGGAACCATCGGTATGCGATTGTGATGTCCCGACGGGACACGCCCATTATGCAGCGCTGCGGCTGGGAACGGCAAGGACCCGACCCCGATCAGTGCAGGACGGCACCGTTCGCGTCGATCGGGTGTCGCTCCCCCGCCGTGATCCGCACCGGGACGCGGTTGTCCTCCGGTGGGATCGGGCACGCGTACTGGTACGAGAACGCGCACGGCGGCAGGACCAGGCGATTCCAGTCGAGCTCGACCGTGGCCTCGGCACCCGGGTCGTCGAGGTACAGGAACCGACCCATCGAGTAGGTGCTGCCCGGGTCGTCCTCGGCCAGGGCACTCGTGGCGTCCTGCACGATGAGCTGCAGCCGCGGGGCTCCGCGGTGGGCGGCCGACCGGACGGCGACGAACCGCACCGTGGCACCACCCACGACGGTCTCGACGTGTCCGGCGACCGGCAGGGCGTCGCCGGCGGCGTCGCGGACGCTGCCACGGGCCTCCAGGGCGTCTGCCGCCAGCGGGACGTACGTGCCGGACGTCACCCAGTCGCCGGACCACGCGAAGCGGGCGATCTGCGCGAAGCGGGCGACCGCCTCGGACGACGGGTCCCAGACGCGCAGGGTGTCGCCGCTGACGGTGCCGGCGAGGCCGTCCGGCAGCGCGACGGTCGACGGCACGACGGCGGTGTCCCCGGCCACCAGGACCGTACCGTCGACCGGGACGCCGTCGACGACGACGCCGTCGGATGCCTCGGCCGTCACGGTGAGTCCGCCGACGGCCGGTGCCCACGTGCCGGGGACCGGCCAGACCGGCTGCGGGTGGTCGACGTGCTGGGCGTTCACCAGGGCGAGTGGCCCACGCGCACTGCGCGCCCAGCGGTCACGGTCGTGGGCGTGCTCGGTGAAGGCGGCGACGGCCGTGTCGTCGGGTGCGCCGGTGCCGCTCGTCACGCCTGCTCCTGGCGGGGGTAGATGACCTTCTGCACGATGATGATGACGGACGCTGCGACGGGCAGCGCCACGAGCGCGCCGAGCACCCCGCCGATCGTGCCGCCCGCGACCGCCGCGATGACCACGAGCGCGCCGGGTACCTGGACCGCGCGCGACATGATCCGCGGGGAGATCAGGTAGGCCTCGACCTGCATGTAGACCAGGTAGTAGATCGCGGCGGCGAGGGCGGTCGCCGGCGATGCGAAGAAGCAGAGCAGCGAGATCACGATCGCGGCGGCGAGCGTGCCGACGAGCGGGATGAGTGAGCCGAGGAACGCGAACGACGCGAGCAGCACCGGCAGCGGCGCCCCGATGATGAGCAGGAAGACGAAGCTCAGGATGCCGTTGATGAGCGCCTGCGACACCTGCCCGACGACGTACCGGCCGACGGCCTGCGTGATCTGCTCGCTCACGTCGATGAAGTTCTGGCGGCGCGACGCCGGCACGAACCGGTACGTCGCACGCTTCATGCCCCGCATCGACGCGAGGAAGTAGAGCATCAGGATGATGACGATGAGCGCCCCGGTGACGCCGGACAGGATGCCGCTGCCGACCGCCAGGATCCCGCCGCCGACGCTGAGCAGGTTGCCCGGCTTCTCGACGAACGACTGCAGCGACTGCAGGGCGTGGTCGATGTCGAACGACCCGGCGAACTGCTTCGACAGGTCCTGCACCCACTGCTGCTGCGAGATGTCCTGCACGATGTCGGGGAAGTTCTGGATCAGGTTCGACGCCTGCTCCACCAGGATCGGCACCACGGCGAACACGATGCCGGCGAAGGCCCCGAGCACCGCGACCACGACGATCGTGATGGCGGACCAGCGCGGGATGATCCGCTCCAGGAACGACACGAGGGGGTCGATCCCGAGCGCCAGGAACAGTGCGACACCGATGTAGACCAGCACCGTGCTGAGCTCGTTGATGATCGCACCGGCGAGCAGCGCGACGAGCACCCCGATGGCACCCATGAACCCGAGGCGGAAGGCGTTGACGCGCACGCCGGTTCCGCCACGGGTCACCTCGAAGGTGACGTTCGGTGTCGGTGCGTGGTCGTCCTGCGACGTGTCGCGCTTCCTTGGCATGTGCACGTAGGGCGGGCGGGACTCGAACCCGCGGATCGTTCGGTTATGAGCCGACTGCCTTGACCAGCTTGGCTACCGCCCCTCGCCGGAGACCCTCAGGCCACCGGCTCACCACGATACAGCGACTCGAACGTCGACAGCGTGCGGTTGATGTCGTGTGCCTCGATCATGGCCAGACTGCGCTCCCGCATCGCCACGTACGCCGACTCGGGCGCGGTGAGCACCGCCGTGAGCTTCGCCGCCAGGTCGGCCACGTCGCCCGGCGCGAACAGGTGCCCGTTGCCGTCGATCAGGTGCGGCAGCGCCATCGAGTCGGCGGCGACGACGGGCAGCCCCGAGGCCATCCCCTCGAGCGACGAGATGCTCTGCAGTTCCGCCGTGGACGGCATCGCGAACACCGTCGCGTTGGTCAGGGCCTCCTGCTTGCGCTCGTCGGAGACGAAGCCCAGGAACCGCACGCGGTCCTCGAGCCCGAGCTCCTTCGCCAAGGCGGTGAGCTTCGGGATCATTTCGCCGTCGCCGACGATGGTCAGTGTCGCGGACAGCTCGGCGGGCAGCAGCGCCACCGCACGGACCAGCACGTCGAGGTTCTTCTCGGGGGCCACACGACCCACGAAGACGATGTCGTTGTTGACCGGGCGTCCCTCGCGTGCCACGTACCGGGACGCGTCGATGCCGCACGAGATCGCCAGGACCTGCTGGCCGGCGATGGCCTTCCGCAGGTAGTCGGCGGCCAGGTTCGTCGGCGTCGTGATGGTGTCGGCCAGCCGGTAGGTCTTGGCGGCGTCGCTCCACGCGATCTTCAGCGCGAGGGGCAGCGTCCACTTGCCGAACGGGGTGTACTCGAGCAGGTTCTCCGGCATGAAGTGGTTCGTCGCGATGACCCGGATGCCGCGGTCGTTCGCCTCGTGCACGATGCCGCGGCCAATGACCACGTGCGACTGGATGTGCAGCACGTCGGGCTTGACGGCGTCGAGGATCGGGCCGGTCCACTTCCGGACGCTCCACGGCCACACGAAGCGCAGCCACGGGTGCAGCGGCCACTTGTACGACTTCAGGCGGTGCACGACGAGCGTGACGCCGTGGTGCTCCTCGTCGAACGTGCCGTAGTGACGGCTCGAGGCCGGGGCCACGACGTGCACCTCGTGCCCACGCTCGGCCAGGCCGACGGCGAGCTGCTCGGCGAAGGTGGCGGCGCCGTTGACGTCGGGGGCGAAGGTGTCCGCTGCGATCAGCACGCGCAACGGTCGGTGACCGCCCGTCGCTTCCGTCGGTCCGGCGGTGGCGGTGGTGGCGTCTCCTGACACGGCTGAGTTCGTCCTCTCGTGGGCGATGGCTGGTCGGCAGTGACGCTATCGCACCAGGATCGACGGTCGCGTCAGCCGCGCGGATGAGGGCGGCGACCACCGGGGAGGCGGCGAGTACAGCGCGCGGTGCGCGGCGACCGACATCAGGCCCGGGTCTGCGGGTGGTGCTTGGCGAGCAGGAACACCCCGGTGATCGCGATGCCCGCGGCCACCACGAAGCCCGCGACCGCGAACCACGGCGCCCCCGAGGCCTCGTCGAGCACGATGACGCCGATGCCGACCGCGACGATCGGATCGATCACCGTCAGCCCCGCGATCACGAGGTCGGCCGAACCGCTCGAGTACGCGTTCTGCACGAAGTACCCGCCGAGCGACGCCGCCACGACCACCCCGACGATGGCGAGCACGGTGAGCCAGTCGAAGGTGCCGTTCACGAACCGGTTCAGCACGACCTTGGCCAGCGTCGCCACGAACCCGTAGAGCACCCCCGCCCCGACGATGTAGTAGAGCGCACTGCGGTGCTTGGCCACCAGACGGAACGACACCAGCACGAGCACCAGCACGACGGCGAGGATCACCAGCACGGTGACGAGCTGCTGCCGGGTGATCGCGCTCTCGTGCCCGACGAACGCCGCGATCCCGACGAAGATGCCGACGCCGATGATGCACGTCCACACCGCCCGCCGCGCACGACGCCCCAGCGGCACACCGGACGACCGCGACGAGAACCACGTCGTGATGACCAGCGCGACGGCACCCAGCGGCTGCACGACGATCAGGGGCGCGAACGTGATGCTGACGAGCTGGAGCACCACCGCGATGCCGAGCATGAGCGTGCCGAGCACCCAGTAGCCACTCGAGACGAGCCCGACCACGTGCCGGACACTCAGCCCCTTCGACTGCCGACCGAGACGCGCCTCGACCCGCTGCACCCCGCGGCTCTGGAACTGCGCCCCGAGCGACAGGAACACCGCACCGATCAGCGCCACCGGGATCATCAGCGCCTGGAACGGCGTGAGGTTGCTCACGGCGTCGGGCAGCTGGAGGTCCGTCGTCACGCGTCGAGGCTACCGTCCCCCGCCGGATAACCTGGGTGAATGGCCGTTCTCCCGATCCGCATCACCGGCGAACCCGTCCTGCACGAGCGTGCAGCCGAGGTCACCGCGTTCGATGACGACCTCCGCACCCTCGTCGCCGACATGCTCGAGACCATGGACCTGGCACCGGGCGTCGGCCTGGCCGGACCGCAGGTGGGCGTCGGCAAGCGCCTGTTCGTGTACTCGTACACCGACGACGACGACGTCCTGCACCGGGGCGCCGCCGTGAACCCCGTCCTGTGGATCACGCCCCCGGTCCCCGAGTCCGTCGAGGAGCTCGACGAGGACGAGGAGTCCGAGGGCTGCCTGTCGATCCCGGGCGAGCGGTTCCCGCTCCGCCGCTCCGAGGGCGCCCTGCTGCGGGCCTTCGACGAGCACGGCACCCCGTTCGAGGTCGAGGCGCACGGTTGGCTGGCCCGCATCTTCCAGCACGAGTACGACCACCTGGACGGCTGGCTCTACGCCGACCGCCTGGTGCACCCCTACGGCAAGCAGGTCGCCAAGGCGATCCGCAAGAGCAGCTGGGGCGGCCCCGGCCAGTCCTGGTTGCCGGGTCGCGACCACCCCGAGGGCTGACGCCCGTCGGGGTCGCACCCTGTGCCGTCCGGCCCGTCACTGCTCCGGCGGGCGGCCTGGAGGCCCGGATCAGCCCCGGTAGGCAGCCAGGGCGTCCCGCAGGCGGTCGGTCTCCGGGTGTCCGGGGCAGTACCGCAGGAGCCCGGCGGCCACGTGCGCACCGTGCGCGTCGGCGACCGCCGACGTCCACGGCGCCGAGCCGCGGACCGCGCACGCGCTCGCGAGCTCGACCAGGGTCGCGTCACCGCGCGCCGCCGCCACCGCGGCCCGCTGCTGGCTCGACGGCACCGACCCCGTCAGGCGCTTCGCCGAGCAGTCGGAGCGCTCGGCTTCCCACACCGCCGAGTAGGTCGTGAAGGTCTCGCTGTCCGAATCGTCGCCGTCGCAGACGAAGGCGAAGACCACCGGCGACGCGCCCGAGCCCAGGCCGGTGTCCGAGCTCGTCGGACCCTCGGACGCATCGGTGTCCGGGCCGACACTGCTGCAGCCGGAGAGCACCGCCGTCACGGCGACGACGACGCCCAGGAGCGTGAGTCGAGGCGAATGGGAACGGTGCACCTGTGAACGCTAACAGCATCGACCGGGTGGCAGCCGCACGATCGAGATCGGTCAGCCGGTGGGGCCGCTGACCGTGATGGTCGCCCGCTGGTCGAGCCGACCCTCGCGCGCGTCGGTGCTCATCCGGCACCGGACCTCGGTCACGCCGACCTTCGCGTGGAGCAGACGGTCGACGCAGCTGCGTGAGGTCACACCGCGCGGCAGGTGCAGGTCGACGCGCACGGCGATCCGCTCGCCGTCGGGACTGCGCAGCCGACGGTCGGCGAGTTCCATCGGTGTGCCGCGGACCGTCAGCCCCTCGATCTTCGCGCTGGTCAGGTCGACGCCGTCCAGGCGCGCGTTGCTGATGTCGGCACCGACGAGGTTCGCACCGGAGAGGTCCGTCTGCCGCAGGTCCGCCCCCGTGAGGTCGGCGCTGTACAGGTCGACCCCGTGCAGGTCCGCCCCACGCAGGTCGGCGTCCCGCAGGTCCGCACCGAACAGGACGGCTTGGCGCAGGTCGGCCACGCGCAGGTCGGCGCCGTGCAGGTCGGCCAGGCGGAGGTCCTGGGTGGCGAGGTCGACGCCGCCGAGGTCCTGTCCAGCGCACGCCGTCACGGAGCCCGGCTGCGGGGCGATGCGCACCGTGCAGGACCCGACCTGGCGTTCGCCGGCGCTCGTGCCCCCGGTGCGGGCGAACGCCGCGACGCCGATGACCACGAAGAACAGGACCGTGAGCGCCACGACGATGACGGTGCGGGTGCGCGGTGCCGCGGTCATGAGCGGACCCCGGTCAGCCAGTGCGGCAGGACGTCCTGCGCCCAACCGGAGTACCAGGCCGGCGAGGAGGCGTAGGGGAAGAAGGCGCTGATCGGGTTGTACAACGCGAACAACGCGACGCCGACGACGACCACGACGGTCCACGCGGCCGTCGCGGCGTGCCCCTGCAGTCGGCGGAGCCACGCGGTCAGGCCGAGCAGGACCACCGCGACGATCATCGGCAGGACCGGGAGCAGGTACCGGCCCGAGAACGCGAACTCCTGACGGAGGTTCACGGTCGTCGCGGCGTTGAAGCAGAGGACCGCCACCGTGTAGGCGACCGGGACGACCGCCAGCCACCACGTCGCAGCCGAACGCAGCACCCGACGCAGCTGGGTGGCTGCGATGACGGTTGCGGCGAGCACCGCGGTCGCTCCGAAGGCCACGACGCCGAGGTTCGGCCGCCACGGCAGGGTCGGACCCCAGAAGAAGAAGAGGGACCGGAAGTAGGTGGTGGTCCACGTCCACAGGAACGCG
The DNA here is from genome assembly GCF_031844325.1 of Curtobacterium sp. BRB10. NCBI lineage: Bacteria > Bacillati > Actinomycetota > Actinomycetes > Micrococcales > Microbacteriaceae > Curtobacterium > Curtobacterium sp. BRB10. The sequence continues at coordinate 228,496 of NZ_JAUZVA010000006.1, read as the reverse complement.
AGCGGGCGGAACGGTTCGAGGGTCCCGGCGGCGACGGCCAGGTCGTGGGAGCGTGTCGCGTTGTAGTTGCGGCGGAAGATGTCGAAGTTCATGCACGCAGCTCGGCTGTGGATCTCGGCGCAGTCGGGGTTGAGGGCACGGTAGACGAGCAGGTTCACGCCGAAACGCTCGAGGACCAGCGCGAGCAACACGCCACCGATCACCACCAGCAGGACGGACCGCCCCGGGCGCTCCCGGAAGCCCGCCACGGCTCGCCGCACCGGGTGCCGGAGCCACGAGAACCCGTCGACGCGGTACCGGAACAGGATCGCGAAGAACGCCCCGGCGAGGACGAGTGGCGCCTGCGAGTACTTGAGCATCAGGGCGAGCATCGCGGTGACGACCAGCCACGCGAGCGCGCGGAGACCACCGCCGCGTGCCACCTTGACCGCGACGGCGGCGAACAGGAAGAACGCCGCCATCGACGGCGCGTCGTAGCTGATCGTCGCGGCCTGCCAGACGTACCGACCGGTGAAGGCCGTCGCGACGATCGCGAGCAGGCCGATCGCCGTCGGGACACCGGCGTTCCGGAACAACACACGCAGGGCGCACAGACCGGCGCCGGCCGCCAGGACGTCGATCCCCCGCAGGACCATCACGGTCCGCTCCTGGTCCAGCCCGACCGCCAGGGCCGCCCTCGCCGGGAAAGACATCACGTAGTAGTAGAGGTACGCCGGGAACCGCGTGACCTCGCCGAGCCGGAGCGTCGACGTCGCGGCGTCGTGCACGAACGGCCCGGCCGTCCAGGGCCGTTCCGCGTAGAACAGGATGTTGCCGATGTGCCGGACCTCGTCCGGGGCGGCCGACGCCGGCACGTGGATGGTCACGGCGAACAGGAAGCCCATCAGCAGGAAGGCGACGAGCACGACGACGAACGCCGTCCGGGACGCCAGCACCTGGTTCGCCCGACCGAGGATCCGCTCTGCCCGACCGCCGACCGTCGGCCCGGTGACGGACTCGGTGGTCAACGACATCGAACAGTGGCCTTCCGTGGATCTGGGTGCGCTGGCCCAGGCTAGCAGCGGGCCACGCTGAACCCGACGAAGGCGCCGGACCGTCGGGAACGCAAAAAGTCCCCACCCCGGAGGGATGAGGACCTGTCGCTCCCCGAGTTGGACTCGAACCAACAACCTGCCGGTTAACAGCCGGCTGCTCTGCCAATTGAGCTATCGAGGATCACTGTCCGCTGGCGAATGACGTGCGAACAACGGGTAACAGCATAGCAGGACCACGAGGCCCTCCACCGCATCGGACACGCCGCCCGGGCGCGCCGCGCACCGGGCCTCTCGTGTCAGTACCCGGCGACCGGGTCCACGACGCCGACGAAGCCCTCGCCGTCGCCCCCGAGGAACGCTGCGGCGTTGAGCCGGACGCGCTCGGCGAGCAGGGGCGCGACCATCTCCGGGGTGTCGGCCTGGTGCGGGGTGATGACGGCACCGGGCTCGGACCAGAGCGGGTGCCCGTCGGGAAGCGGCTCGGGGTCGGTGACGTCGAGGCCCGCCGCGGCGATCTCTCCGGTGCGCAGGGCGGCGACCAGTGCATCGGTGTCGACGAGTCCGCCGCGGGCGATGTTCACGAGCCGGGCGGACGGCTTCATGATCCGGAACTGCCGCTCGCCGAAGAGCTTCGCGGTGCCCGAGGTCATCGCCGCCGCGATCATCACGACGTCGGCGTCGGGCAGGACCTGGTCGAGGTGGTCGGTGGTGACGGTCCGCGCGGCTCCCGGCACGGGGTCGGGCGAGCGGCGCACGACGGTGACGTCGACGTCGAACGGCGCGAGCAGCCGGAGGTACTCGAGCGCGATCCCGCCGGCACCGATCACGACGACGTTCCGCCCGTACAGCGAGACACCCTCGGGCTCGGTCGCCCACGACGACGCACGGGCGCGCTTCTGCAGGACCCGGAGCGTGCCGAGGGTCAGCGCCAGCGCGTGTTCGGCGACCGGCTCCGCGTAGGCGCCCTTGGCCGAGGTGAACAACACGCGGTCGCCGTGCTCCTGGATCAGGTGCGCGAAGGCGTCGACGCCGGCGAACGGCAGCTGCACCCAGCCCACCCCCGGTGCGGACGACAGGGCGTCGGCGAGGCCGGCCGGGTCGCGGGGGTCGAGCCAGACGACCCCGCGGGTGTCGGCGTCGAGCGGCGCGACGGTGCCCCCGGCCTTGGTCACGGCGTCCACGTGCAGGTCCGTCGGTTCCGGCAGCACGGCGACCGGCCCGGGCTCCGGAGCCCCGATCGGCAGCGGTGCACCAGATGTGGGGACGACGGCGCGGTGCCCACGGGGGCCCTGGGCAGTGGTGCTCACGCGTTCTCCTGGCGGTCGGTGCGCGGGCCGGTGCCTGCGGCGAGCGGACGGCGCGGCGCCGACGAACGGCGGGCCGTCGTCGGTGCAGGACGACGCTTCACGCCGCGGGCCGCGGTCGAGGCGAGGGTCTTGACGTAGGGGTCGACGGGGTTGTCGAGGACCTCGTCGAAGGTGCCGAGCCCGACGAGCCGGGCATCGGCCATCACGGCGACGCGGTCGGCGAGGGCGCGGGCCTCGCGCAGGTCGCTGGACACCACGACCGCGGAGAACTGCCGGCCGCGCTGCAGGGTCGCCAGGGCCTCGAGCACGGACTGCCGCACGAGCACGTCGACGCCGCGCGCTGGTTCGTCCGCGACCAGGAGCTGGGGCTCGAGCACGAGCGCCTTCGCCAGGGCGACTCGCTGGCGCTGACCGCTCGAGAGCTCCCACGTGTTCAGGCGCATCGCCCCGAGCGGCAGGTGCACCGCGTCGAGCAGCCGGGCCACGATGAGCCCGGCCTCGCGCCGGTCGAACCGGCGGTCGCGTGCGTAGATCGGTTCGGCGACGGCTTCGCCCACGGTCAGGTCCGGGCTGAGCCGGTCGGCGCCGTCCTGCGGCAGGTAGCCGATCCGGCCGCTCAGCCGTTCGAGCTTGCGCGACGAGGGACGGAGGCCCCGGGTCTTCTGGCCGAGCACGGTCAGCTCGCCACCGACGATGTGCCGACGGAGGGCGCCCTCGCCCTCGCCGTGGGATCCGAGCTGCCCGGCGATGGCGGCGGCGAAGGTCGACTTGCCCGAGCCCGACTCGCCGAGCAGGGCGAGGATCTCCCCCTGCCGGACCGTGAGGCTCACGCCGTCGACGGCCCGGATGGACTCGCCCCCGCGTCCGCCCCGGTACTCGATCGACACGTCGTCCGCGACGACCGCCGGTCCGTTGACCGCGATCATGGGTCCCCTTCCACGCCGCCCCCTGGCGGCGGTTCGCGACGGGCCGCCCTGGCAGGTCCGTCGTGCGTGCTGCGGTGGAGGCGACCACCCTGGAGGCCCGGCGTGCGTCGTCGACGCGGGCCGGGCCTCCAGTGTGGTCGCGTCGGATCAGGACCCGACGTTCTCCAGTCGCTCCAGCGTACGCCGTCGCTCCGCCTGTTCCGCCGGGTCCGGCACCGGCAGCGACGCCAGCAGGCGCTGCGTGTACGGGTGCTGCGGGCTGCCGAGCACCTGCGCGGTCGTGCCGGTCTCGACCAGGTCGCCCCGGTACAGCACGGCGATGCGGTCCGACAGCGCGCCCACGACCGCCAGGTCGTGGCTGATGAACAGCGACGCGAAGCCGAGGTCCTGCTGCAGCTCGAGGAAGAGCTCGAGCACGCGCGCCTGCACGGAGACGTCGAGCGCACTCGTCGGCTCGTCGGCGATGAGCAGCTTCGGCCGGAGGGCGAGCGACCGGGCGAGCGACGCGCGCTGGCGCTGCCCACCGGAGAGCTCGTGCGGGTAGCGGTCGCCGTAGGCGGCCGGCAGCTGCACGGCCTCGAGCAGCTCGTCCACCCGCTTGCGCGCGGCACGGGGGCTCGAGACCTCCTTGTGCACGACCAGCGGCTCGGCGACGCACTCGGCGATCGTCAGCAACGGGTTGAACGAGGTCGCCGGGTCCTGGAACACGAACCCGATGTCCTTGCGCAGGTGCTTGAAGTCACGTTCGCGGTACCCGAGCATCTCGGCGCCGAGGACCTTGAGCGAACCGCCGGTGACCTTCGTCAGGCCCGCCATGGCCCGGCCGATGGTGGTCTTGCCCGAGCCGGACTCCCCCACCAGGCCGAGGACCTCACCCGGACGGATCGCCAGGTCGACGCCCTTGACCGCCTTGAACGCCGGCGAGCCGAGCCGCCCGGGGTACTCGATCTCGAGCCCCTTCGCCTCGACCAGCGGCGTGACGTCCTCGGAGATCGCGGCGCGCCGGGCCACCCCGGTGGACGCCTCGAGCCGTGGCACCGCCGCGAGCAGCCGCTTGGTGTACTCGGCCTGCGGCGTCGCGAACAGGGCCGTCGCCGTTGCCTCTTCGACGATCTCGCCCTGGTACATCACGGCGACGCGGTCGGCCAGGTCGGCGACCACGCCCATGTTGTGCGTGATGACGACGATCGCGGTGCCGAACTCGTCACGGCAGCGCCGCAGCAGGTCGAGGATCTCGGCCTGCACCGTGACGTCGAGCGCCGTGGTGGGCTCGTCCGCGATGATGACGCTCGGCTCGAGGGCCAGTGCACTCGCGATGACCACACGCTGCTTCTGCCCACCGGAGAACTGGTGCGGGTAGTGGTCGACGCGGGTCTCGGGGTCGGGGATGCCGACGCGACCGAGGTAGTCGATGGCCTTCGCCCGTGCCTCCTTCCTGGACATGCCGCCGTGGGCGCGGAGCCCCTCGGCGATCTGCCACCCGACGGTGAAGACCGGGTTCAGGGCGGTCGACGGTTCCTGGAACACCATCGCCCCGGCCGTCCCGCGGAGCTCGCGGAGCTTCTGCGCGCCGACCGACACGACGTCGGTGCCGTCGAGCAGCACCGCACCGCCGAGGGTCGCGGTCTCCGGCATGAGCCGCAGCATGCTGCGTGCCGTGACGGACTTGCCGGAGCCGGACTCGCCGACCAGGGCGAGGACCTCGCCGGGGCGGACGTCGAGGCTGACGCCCTTGACCGCGTCGACGGCACCGCCGTCGGTCGCGAACGTGACGGTCAGGTCGTCGACGACGACGACCGGCTCGGTGGTGGTGTCGCCCGGCTGCAGGCGGGTGGTCGGGGTCATGCGCCCGTCCCTTCCGTGTCGTTCCCGGCGTTGCGCGGTGCCTCGGCGTCGCGCGGTGCTTCGGCGTCGCGCGCTGCCTTGGGATCGCGCGCTGCCTTGGTGTCGCGCGTGGACACCAGCTGCTTCAGCCGTCGGCGTGCCCGCAGGCGGGGGTCGGAGATGTCGTTCAGGCTCTCGCCGATGAAGGTGACACCGAGCACGAGCACGACGATGGCGACACCCGGGTAGACACCGGTCCACCAGACGCCGCTCGCGACGTCGGAGAGCGCACGGCTCAGGTCGTAGCCCCATTCGGCACCGGACGTCGGGCCGATGCCGAACCCGAGGAAGCCGAGGCCGGCCAGGGTCAGGATCGCGTCGCTCGCGTTGAGCGTCAGGATGAGCGGCAGGGAACGCGTCGAGTTCCGCAGGACGTGCCGCGTCATGATGCGCCACGGGTTCGTGCCCATCACGCGCGCCGACTCGACGAACGCGTCGTTCTTCAGCCGGACGGCCTCGGCACGGACCACGCGGAAGTACTGCGGCACGTACACGACGGTGATCGAGATCGCCGCCGCGATGATGCCGCCCGAGTAGCTCGAGTTGCCGCCGGAGATGACGATGGACACGATGATCGCGAGCAGCAGCGACGGGAACGCGTAGATGGCGTCGGCCACGACCACCAGGACGCGGTCCAGCCAGCCGCCCAGGTAGCCGGAGACCATGCCGAGCAGGACGCCGACGATGATCGAGACGACCACGGCGACGATGACGACGAGCACGGCCGTGCGGGCACCGTAGAGCACCCGGCTGAACACGTCGAAGCCGCCGACCGTGGTGCCCCAGATGTGCTCGGCGCTCGGTGCGCCGGTGCGCGGGAAGCTCTGGCCGTCCGCGCCCTGCAGCTGGCCGAAGCCGTACGGGGCGAGGAGCGGGGCGAACACCGCGATCAGCAGGTAGAGGGCGCAGATGACCACGCCGACGATGAGCATGGCGCGCTGCCAGCCGGTGCTCCGACGGAGCTGGACCACCACGGGGAGCCGCTTCCAGAGCGGCTCGTGGCGGTCGACGAGGGTGGTGTCGACCATCGTCAGAACCTCACTCTCGGGTCGATGAGGGCAGCGACGACGTCGACGATGAAGTTGGTCACCGCGACGATCACCGCCAGCATCGCGACGATGCCCTGCACCGCGACGAAGTCACGGGCCGACAGGTACTGGTTGAGCTCGAAGCCCAGGCCGCGCCACCCGAAGGTCGTCTCGGTGAGCACCGAGCCGCCCAAGAGCATCGCGATCTGCAGCCCCATCACGGTGATGATCGGCACGAGGGCCGGACGGAACGCGTGGGTGCGCACCAACCGCGACTCGCGCACGCCGCGGGACCGGGCGGCGTCGACGTACTCGGAGCCGAGCGAGCCGATCATGTTCGCGCGCACCAGGCGCAGGAAGATGCCGGCGGTGAGCAGACCGAGCGTCAGCGCGGGCAGGACGGCGTGCTGGAGCACGTCGCCGATGACCGCGGCGTTGCCGGTGCGGAGTGCATCGATGATGTAGATGCCGCTCGCGCCGGGGATGCCGTCGAGGATGAGCGACACCCGGGTCGAGGCACGGTCGCCGAGGGGCAGCCAGCCGAGCCACACCGAGAAGACGAGCTTCAGCAGCAGACCGCCGAAGAACACCGGCGTGGCGTAGGTCAGGATCGCGAGCGCACGGAGCAGCACGTCGGGCCACTTGTCGCGCGTGTACGCGGCGAGCATGCCGAGCGGGATGCCGAGCACGAGCGCGACGATGAGCGCGTAGAACACGAGCTCCGCGGTCGCACCGCCGTACGTGACGATGATGTCGGTGATCGGACGGTTGTCCGTCGACGAGGTGCCGAAGTCGCCGCGCAGGATGTTGCCGAGGTACTCGAAGTACTGCACGAGCACCGGCCGGTCGTACCCGGCGGCGTGCAGGCGTTCCTGCAGCTGGCTCGGCGTGAGTCGACCACCGACCGACGCGGTGATCGGGTTCCCGATGACGCGCATCAGGAAGAACACGAGCGTCACCAGGATGAAGACGGTCGGGATGATGAGGAGGAACCTGACGAGGATGTACCGGCCGAGTCCGCCACCACTGCTCTTGGCACTGCGTTGTGCCTGTGGCTTGGTGGGATCGGTGCCGTTCACGTCCTGCGTCGCCTCGGGAGTGCTGAGGGTCACGGGGTGGGTGCCTTTCGTCGCCGTTGCACAGGCACGCGGGCGCTCCTCGTGGGAACGCCCGCGGCCTGCACGTGGGGCTTGGTGCTACTTGCTCAGGGTGGCGTACCGGAACTTGAACGAGGCGTCGAGGGTCAGGCCCTTGACGTCCTTGCCGGCGACCGCGACGGACTTGCCCTGCAGCAGCGGCAGCGTCGAGATCTGGGTGGCCTCGCGCTCCTGGGCCTGCTCGATCAGGTCAGCACGCTTGTCCGGGTCGGACTCGGCCTGCTCCTTCGCGATGAGGTCCTGGATCTCCGGGTCGTCGTAGTGGTTCTGGACGAAGTTCTCCTTGGTGAAGAACGGCGACAGGTAGTTGTCGGCGTCGGAGAAGTCCGGGAACCAGCCGAGCTGGTACACGGGGTAGGCGTCCTTGGTGCGCTCCTGGGCGTAGGTCGTGTAGACCGTCGACTGGATGTTGACGGTGAACAGACCGGAGTCCTCGAGCTGCTGCTTGAGCAGCGCGTACTCGTCGTCCGAGGCCGAACCGTAGTGGTCGGGCGCGTACTGGATGTCCAGCTGCACCTTGCCCGTGACGCCGGCGTCCGACAGCGTCTTCTTCGCCTTGGCCACGTCCGCGCCGCCGTCGCCGTCGCCGTACATCTCCTTGAACGGCTGGACCGCGCCGGTCAGGCCGTCCGGGACCATCGAGTAGAGCGGGGTGAAGGTGTCGTTGTAGACCTCCTTCGCGAGCTGGGCACGGTCGACCACGTCGGCGGCGGCCTGCCGCACGGCCAGGGCCTTCGCCTCGTCGGCGTCGTCCTGCCCGGTGCCGAACGGCTGCGTCTTGAAGTTGAAGACCACGTAGCGGATCTCGCCGCCGGGGCCGTCGGTGACCTTGAGGGAGTCGTCCTTGCGCAGGTCCGAGATGTCGGTCGGCGTCAGGGAGCGGTACGCCACGTCGACGTCGCCCTTCTGCACGGCGAGCTTCAGGTCGGTCTCCTTGGTGTAGTAGCTGGCGGTGACCTCGTCGGTCTTCGCCTTGCCGAGGAGGCCGTCGTACTTCGGGTTCGTCTTGTACTGGATCGTGTCGTTCTCCTTGTAGGAGCTGATCTGGTACTGCCCGGCGAAGGCCTTGCCCTTGACGATGTCGTCGGCGCTGGTGAGCTTCGTCGCGCTGAAGACGTCCTCGTCGACGATCGGGCCAGCGGGGCTCGAGAGCACCTGCGGCCAGGTCTGGTCGGCGTGGTCGAGGTTGAACACCACGGTGGTGTCGTCCGGGGTGTCGATGCTCTTGAGGTTGGCCAGCAGCGACTGCGGACCGTTCTCGTTGTTGATCTTCAGCTCGCGGTCGAACGAGAACTTCACGTCGCTCGAGGTGAGCTTGTTGCCGTTCGCGAACTCGAGCCCGTCCTTGAGGGTGACCTCGTAGGTGGTCGGGTTCGTGAACTCCGCCTTCGTGGCGATGTCCGGCTCGACGTCCGGGCTCCCCACGGGCGTGTTCATCAGGAACGGGAACACCTGGTTCTGCACGGCGAAGGAGCCGTTGTCGTAGGAACCGGCCGGGTCGAGCGACGTGATCTTGTCCGTCGTCCCGATGCTCAGGCCGTTCAGTTCGGTGTCACTCACGCTGCTGCTCGCGCAGCCGGTCAGCACCAGCGCCGTCGCTGCTGCACCGGCGCCGAGCGCGATGCCGCGCTTGCCCCACTTGGTCACGGATGCCATGTCCGCTGCCTCTCTGGTCATGATTGCAAGAGTCCTGGGCCGGAGGGTGGAACGTCTGTGTGCCCGGCCAGGAACGCTCATTGGAACCACCCTGTCACGGAACAGAACGAACCGGGGGCGATTTGTTTACACCGCTGTAATGCACGGGCGTGCTGCGTGCTGCATGATTCCGCCGGAGTCGAGCGGCGCGTCACGCACGAAAGTTGCGTGGTGCAACCGGGGCGGTCGCGCGCTCGTTCCCGCCCGTTCCCGTCCGCTCCCGTCATGGAAGTGCCCGAACTGCCGTCCGATGGGACGCCCGGCAACAGTTCGTGCGACCTCGATGGTGCGCCGGCGGCGCGGCCTGCGACCCCGTACCCCCGGCCGGGAGGCCCACCCTGCGCCCGCCCCGCCCCTCGCTTCCGCCGAGCGGTCACGACGCACCGCCCGCCCCACCCCGCGCGGTCACGTTCCGTCGGCCGGACCCCTGTCAACCGACGCTTCGCGACCACTCGACGCCCCACACGCGGCACGTCCCGACCACTCACGAACCCCGAGGTCGCACGAACTGCCGCTCGCAGCCCGACCGGGCGACAGTTCGTGCGACCTCGGCGACACGCACGCGGCGCGTCGTGCGACCGGGGCGACCTCGCGCACCCCGGAACAGCCGCTCGAGGAGCGCTAGGACGCCTCGGCGTCGGCGCGCAACCGCATCCGCTGCCCGTCGATGTCGACGAGCTGCCGCTGGATCTCGGCGCGACGATCTGCCTGCTCGTGCGGGTCGGCGCGCTGCAGCTGTCCGAGCAACGAGGCCTTGCGGGCGAGCAGGTCACGCTCGACCAGGGCCACGACGATGCTCCGGCAGTAGGCCGCCAAGTCCTCCGCGTTGCGCGCGGGGATCGGTGCGAGGGCGAGTTCGTGCGTCAGGGTGCGGAGGGGCGCCGGCACGTCGGCGAGCAGCCGGTCGAGCCAGTCCCCCGCGCCGATGACGTCGACGTTGGCGACCACGGCGTCCCGGACGGCGGCGAGCATGGGCGTCGAGAACGTGGCCGACGCGGCGAGACCGAGCATCGGTGCCCCGACGGACGTGGGCTGCTGCACCATCGCCATCACGGCGTCGCGCTCCATGCGGCTGATGGGGTCGTTCGGCAGCGAGCGGATCCCGGCGACGGGCTCGTCGGGGGTGTCTGCCCCGTCGGTGCCGGTTCCGGCACGGCCGTCGCGCCCCGCGCCTGCGGACCGGTCGTCCTGCCCGGCGGAGCCCGCACGGCGTCTGGCGGTCTCGACCGACCGACGGACCTCGGGGATCTCCATGCCGAGCCAGCCGGCGAGTTCGCGCACGTAACCCTGCGTCAGCGAGCGGTCGCGGATGCCGGCGAGCACGGGCGCGGCCGCACGCAGGGCACCGACGCGCCCCTCGACGGTCTCGAGGTCGTGGCCGTCGAGCGTGCGACGGATCATGAACTCGAACATCGGGCGCTTGTTCGTGACCAGGCGGCGGATGGCGTCGTCACCGCGGGCGAGCCGGAGGTCGCACGGGTCGAGCCCGCCGGGTGCGACGGCGACGTAGGTCTGCGCCGCGAACCGCTGTTCCTCCGCGAAGGCGCGTGACGCAGCACGCTGCCCGGCCTCGTCGGGGTCGAACGTGAACACGACCTCGCCGTTGGCGTTCGGGTCGGCTCCCGCCAGGTCACCGAGCATCGGGCGCAGCACCTTGATGTGGTCGACGCCGAACGACGTTCCGCAGGTGGCGACAGCGGTGGTGACGCCGGCGACGTGACAGGCCATGACGTCGGTGTACCCCTCGACGATGACGACCTGCTTCTGCTTCGAGATGTCGCGCCGGGCGAGGTCGAGCCCGTAGAGCACCTGGCTCTTGTGGTAGATCGGGGTCTCGGGCGTGTTGAGGTACTTCGGGCCCTTGTCGTCCTCGAGCAGGCGGCGCGCCCCGAAGCCGATGGTGGCCCCGGTGACGTCGCGGATGGGCCACATCAGGCGCCCGCGGAACCGGTCGTACGGCGAGCGGTCACCCTGGCTGACGAGGCCGGCGGACACGAGCTCCTCCATCGTGAAGCCGCGCCCGCGCAGGTGGTCCTTGAGCAGGTCGTAGGACTTCGGGGCGAACCCGACGCCGAAGTGCTGGGCGGCCGAGGGGTCGAACCCGCGCTCCCCCAGGAACCGGCGGGCCGGGTCGGCGGCAGCGGTGGTCAGCTGCCCCGTGAAGTACTCGAGCGCGGCTTCGTTCGCGGCGATCAGCCGGGCCCGGGTGTTGTAGTCGGTGCGCGGCCCGTCGCCCTCTTCGTAGTGCAGGGTGAAGCCGATCTTCGCGGCCATGCGCTCGACGGCCTCGGCGAAGGTGGTGTGGTCCTGCGCCATGATGAAGCTGAAGACGTCGCCGTCCTCGCCGCAGCCGAAGCAGTGGTAGCGGCCGACCTGGGGCCGGACGTGGAACGACGGCGAGCGTTCGTCGTGGAAGGGGCAGAGGCCCTTCATCGACCCGACGCCCGCGTGCTTCAGCGTGACGTAGTCGCCCACGACGTCGGCGATGTTGACACGCGAGCGGACCTCGTCGATGTCGTTCCGCGCGATCCTGCCAGCCACCCCTCGATCCTAGTTCGTGGGGCCGACGTCGGCGGACCGGTCAGACGGCGATGTGGATCGGGTCACGGTCACCCACCACCAGACGTCGGTGCCACGCGAGTGCACCCTGGTCGGTCAGGCTCGCGACCTGGTCGACGACGGAACGCAGACGGCCGGCGTCGTCGCCAGCGGCGTGCCAGTCGGCGGCGAAACCCGGCTCGAGGTCGGACGGCCCGGTGGCCGCCAACGCGTCGAGCAGTTCGGTCAGCACGCGGCGCTGGTCCTCGTACACGGGCTGACGGTCGCCCTGGGTCATCACGAAGGCCGCGACGATGCCCTTGAGCACCGCGATCTCGCCGATGATCTCGGGCGGGGTGACGACCGACGCGGCGAACCGCACGAGCGACCCCGAGGCGTAGGACTCGCGGGTGGCCGTCGTGGCGGTGCGCGCGAAGCGTCCGATCAGCTGCGACGTCAGGTTCTTCAGGCGTGCGGCGTCTCGGCGGGAGCCGTCGTACGCGGTCATCCAGAGCGGCAGCGCGCGCAGGCGGTCGAACGCCTCGAGCAGCTCGTCGCGGCTCAGGTCGTCGCCGACCCAGGCGTGCATGGCGGTCACGATGTCGTTCTCACCGACCCGGTCGCCCAGGGCAGCGACGTCGATGAACCCGGCGACGACGGCGTCCTCGAAGTCGTGCACCGAGTACGCGATGTCGTCGGCGAGGTCCATCACCTGCGCCTCGATGCACCGCTGGCGGCGCGGCGCGCCGGCACGGAGCCACTCGAAGGCGTCGTGGTCGTCGTCGTAGAAGCCGAACTTGGTGCGCCCGGACGACGATTCCGACACCCCTTGCGCAGCCGGCCACGGGTACTTGCAGCTGGCGTCCAACGACGCACGGGTCAGGTTGAGCCCGAACGGACGGTCGACGTCGGCGCCGGGCCGGACGCCGTAGACCTTCGGCTCGAGCCGCGTCAGCAGCCGGAGCGTCTGCGCGTTGCCCTCGAAGCCACCGATGCCGGTGGCCCAGGCGTTCACGGCGGTCTCGCCGTTGTGCCCGAACGGCGGGTGCCCGATGTCGTGCGCCAGGCACGCCGTGTCGACCACGTCGGGGTCGAGTCCGAGCGAGTCGGCGAGCTCGCGGCCGACCTGCGCGACCTCGAGCGAGTGGGTCAGCCGGTTGCGGGCGAAGTCGAGCCCCGCCGTCGGGCTGAGCACCTGGGTCTTGGCGGCCAGACGCCGGAGCGCACTGGAGTGCAGCAGTCGGGCGCGGTCACGGGCGAAGTCCGAGCGGCGGTTGCCGTGCTCTTCGGGGAGCCAGCGCTCCGCGTCGGCCGGGCCGTACGAGGCGGTGGCGCTCATCCGCCGCTGTGGTGCAGCTCGGCGGCGGCCAGGACCTTGCGGAACTCGGAGTCGACGTCGCGGCTCTCGAGCCAGCGGTCGGGCAGGGCGGTGCGCTTCGGATGCCCGGCACGACCGCGCGGCCCCTCGGCGTCGGCACCCGGGTACGGTGCGTCCTGGTCGAGCTGGCCGAGGAAGTCGTCGATCTCCTGCAGGCTCGACGCCATCGCCAGGCCGGCCCGGACGTCGCTGCCGATCGGGTACCCCTTGAAGTACCAGGCCACGTGCTTGCGGATGTCGCGGCAGCCGTGCTCCTCGGACCCGAAGAACTCGACGAGCAGCTCGGCGTGCCGGCGGAACCCGTCGGCGACCTCGCCGAGGGACGGCATGTACCGCAGGCCCTCGCCGCGGAACGCCGCGGCCAGGTCGCCGAACAACCACGGCCGGCCGAGGCAGCCACGGCCGACGACCACGCCGTCAGCACCGGTCTCGTCGATCATCCGGAGCGCGTCGGCAGCCGACCAGATGTCGCCGTTGCCGAGGATCGGGATGTCGGTGACGGTCTCCTTCAACGTGGCGATCGCGGACCAGTCGGCCTGCCCGGAGTAGTGCTCGTTCGCGGTGCGGGCGTGCAGTGACACCGCGGCGACACCGGCGTCCCGCGCGATGCGGGCGGCGTCGAGGTAGGTCAGGTGGTCCTCGTCGATCCCCTTGCGCATCTTCACCGTGACGGGGACGTCGCCGGCGGCGCGCACGGTCTTGGTGACGAGTTCGCGGAACAGGTCGAGCTTCCAGGGCAGCGCAGCACCGCCGCCCTTGCGGGTGACCTTGGGCACCGGGCACCCGAAGTTCAGGTCGATGTGGTCGGCACGGTCCTCGCCCACCAGGATCGACGCAGCCTCGGCCACGGTGTTCGGCTCGACGCCGTACAGCTGGATCGACCGCGGGGTCTCGGATTCGTGGTGCTGGATGAGCTGCATCGACACGGGGGTCCGTTCGACCAGCGCACGCGAGGTGATCATCTCGCACACGTAGAGTCCGGCGCCGTACTCGCGGCACAGCCGCCGGTACGCCATGTTCGTGATCCCGGCCATCGGCGCGAGCACGACGGGCACGTCGACCTCGATCGGGCCGATGCGCAGGGGGCCGCCGACTCGCGAGGCGGGTGCTTGTGTGATCGTCATACCTGTCCCATCTTCCCACGTCGGTGCGCACCGGTAGCGTTCTCCACATGACGACCGACGCCAGCACCCGGTTCGACGCCGACGCCCAGGCCCGTGGCCTGCCGGTCGAAGTGGTCGAGCGCCCGGCCGCGGACTCCCTGCACGAGGCAGCCGGCCTGCTCGGCATCGAGCCCGGCGACATCGTCAAGACCCTGGTGGTGAAGCGCCACGACGGCGGGTTCCTGCTCGCCCTGGTGCCCGGCGGCCGCAGCATCGCCTGGAAGAAGCTCCGCACCGTCGTCGGCGTCAACAAGCTCTCGATGCCCGACGCCGCCACCGCGCTCGAGGCGTCCGGCTACGAGCGCGGCACCATCACGCCGATCGGTGCCACGGGTGCGCTGCCGGTCTACGCCGACGAGCGCATCCTCGGCCGTCGCGTCGCGCTCGGTGCCGGACGGCACGGCGCGAGCGCCTTCGTCGACGCCGACGCGCTCGTCGCCGCCTACGGCGCGACCGTCGCCGACATCACCGACGAGGAACCGCAGCGCGGCTGATCGGTTCCGGCGACGGACGGATCGCGCCCCCGCGCAGCTGTCGCGCCCCGCAGAGTCGGGGCGCGATGACCGCACGGGGGTGCAGCGTCCCGACCAGACGACGGACGTCAGTCCGGCACCTCGGTCCAGTCCCCCTCGGAGCCGGCGAACGCGCCGGCGTCGATCAGGCACGCATCGCCCTCGCACACGGGCGCACCACCGGGCGTGACGAGCGTCAACAGGGCGGGGCGGGCCTCCAGGCCGGTGAGCGCGTCCGGGACGGACGGTACCGACGTCACGGCCTGGAGGCGCACGGCGCCCTGGTCGCTGATCGTCGCGCCGGTCATCGGGTCGCCGCCACGTCCGCGCTCGCGTCGTCCGCGGCGCGCTCGGTCGCGGCCGCGACCTCGTCGGGCGTCGTCTCGCGGAGCGCGACGACCTGCGACAGGACCTGCTCGAAGGCCGACGGGTCCTGCGCGCCGGAGACGCCGTACTTGCCGTCGATGACGAAGAACGGCACGCCGTTGATCCCGTAGGCCTGTGCCTGGGCCTGGTCGGCGCGGACGGCCGCGAGCTGCGAGTCGTCGCGCAGGGTGCTGAGGACCTCGTCGCGATCGAGGCCGATCTCCGCCGCCAGGTCGGCGAGCGAGGACTCCTGTCCGACGTGCTCGCCCCGCTCGAAGTAGGCGGTGAACAGGCGCTCGACCATCTCGAGCTGCTTGCCGTGCTGCTTGGCGAGGTGGATGACCTGGTGGGCCTTCACCGTGTTCGTGTGGTGCATCGCCTCGAAGTCGTACCGGAGGCCGACGCCCGCGGCGATGGCGGTGACCTGGTCGAGCATCTGCTGGGCCTGGTCGACGGGCATGCCCTTGTGGCCGGAGAGGAACTCGGCCTCGGTGCCCTCGAAGTCGACGGGGGTGTCCGGGCTCAGCTCGAAGGAGTGGTACTCGACCTCGACGGGGCGGCCCTCGCTCGAGGCGCCGAACGCGGCGACGCCGGCCTCGAACTTGCGCTTGCCGATGTAGCACCAGGGGCAGGCGATGTCCGACCAGACATCGACCTTCACGGAGTCGTTCATGCTGACCCCAACGCGGTCGTGCGGCGCGCATTCCCGTCGCTGGCAGCAGAACACCGGTGTTCGCAGGTCGAACACCCGATCGCGGGTGTGCGACGCTCGAACACCGGTGTCTTGCGGAGCCGCGCGGCCCCTACGAGCCGAGCAACCGCTGCGCCAGGTACCCCTGCAGCTGGTCGAGCGAGACGCGCTCCTGGCCCATGGTGTCGCGCTCGCGCACCGTGACGGCCTTGTCCTCGAGCGTGTCGAAGTCGACCGTGATGCAGAACGGCGTGCCGATCTCGTCGTGGCGACGGTAGCGACGGCCGATGGCGCCGGCGTCGTCGAAGTCCACGTTCCAGTTCTTGCGCAGGTCGTCGGCCAGGCCGCGGGCGACCGGCGAGAGCTGCTCGTTGCGCGACAGCGGCAGGACGGCGGCCTTCACCGGGGCCAGACGCGGGTCGAGGCGCAGGACGGTGCGCTTGTCGACGCCGCCCTTCGCGTTGGGGGCCTCGTCCTCGTGGTACGAGTCGAGCAGGAACGCCATGAGTGCTCGGGTCAGCCCGAACGACGGCTCGATCACGTACGGCACGTACTTCTCGTTGGCCGCCTGGTCGAAGAACCGGAGGTCCTGGCCGGACGCCTCGATGTGGTTGTTCAGGTCGAAGTCGGTGCGGTTCGCGACGCCCATCAGCTCGCCCCACTCCGAGCCGGTGAAGCCGAAGCGGTACTCGATGTCGGCGGTGGCGTCGGAGTAGTGCGCCCGCTCACCGTCCGGCACGTCGAAGCGACGCAGGTTCTCGGGGTCGATCCCGAGGTCGGTGTAGAACGCGACCGAGTCGGCGATCCACTGCTCGTAGTGCTCCTCGGCCGAGGCCGGCGGCACGAAGTACTCGATCTCCATCTGCTCGAACTCGCGGGTGCGGAAGATGAAGTTGCCGGGCGTGATCTCGTTGCGGAACGCCTTGCCGACCTGACCGATGCCGAACGGGGGCTTCATGCGGCTGGTCGTCACGACCTGGGCGAAGTCGACGAAGATGCCCTGCGCCGTCTCGGGGCGCAGGAAGTTCAGGCCCTCTTCCGACTCGACCGGGCCGAGGTACGTCTTGAGCATCCCGGAGAACTCGCGGGGCTCGGTCCACTCACCGCGGGTACCGCAGTTCGGGCAGGCGACCTCGGCCATGCCGCCCTCGGGGGCGCGGCCCTTCTTCGCCTCGAACGCCTCGAGCAGGTGGTCCTCGCGGAACCGGTGGTGGCAGTGCAGGCACTCCACCAGCGGGTCGGTGAAGGTCGCGACGTGGCCGGAGGCCTCCCACACCTTGCGGGGCAGGATCACCGCGGAGTCGAGGCCGACCATGTCCCCGCGTCCGCGCACGAACCGCTGCCACCACTGGCGCTTGATGTTCTCCTTGAGCTCCACACCGAGGGGCCCGTAGTCCCACGCGGAGCGGGAGCCTCCGTAGATCTCACCCGACTGGAAGACGAAGCCGCGGCGCTTGGCCAGGGCGATGACGCTGTCGAGACGGGAGGGCTGTGCCAAAGGGTGCTCCAGAGGTCGCCGAGCTGGGTGCTCGGTGCGGAAACGGTCCGGGCAAGACTACCGGCGATCCTGGCCCGGGAGGCCCGCTCCGGGTCCGCCGTCCGCGCTCACCTCCCGGAGGTGCCCGGCCCCACCCCGCCCAGCGCGGCCACGACGTCGGTCACGTCGGACTCGTCGTTCCACAGGTGGAACGCGATGCGCAGCCGACCGGCACGCCCCGAGGCGGTGAGCCCCGCGGCGGTGAGCGCCCGGAGCGCCGACCCGTCCGGGTCCGCGAACGTCACGATCGCCTGCCCGTCGCCCAGCCGAGGCGACCCGAGGGCGTCGCACAGCCGATCTGCGAGACCGGTGGCGTGCCTCCAGACCGCCTGCTGATCGAGCGCGACGGCGTGCTCGAGCGCGGCCACCGCGCCCGGCCACGCCTGCCAGACCGGCGAGACGTCGAATCGGCGGGCGGCGTCGGCCAGGCGCATGGCGGGGCCGTAGCACGAGGACCACACGTCCTCGCCGGCGTACCAGCCGGCCTGCACCGGGCGGAGCCGACCGAGCGCGGTGTCGGAGAGCGTCATGAAGGCGACGCCGCGCGGTGCGCAGAGCCACTTGTAGGCGTGCGTCAGCGTGATGTCGAACAGTGTCGCGTCGACGGGCAGGACGCCCGCGGCCTGCGTGAGGTCGCAGAGGGTGAGGGCCCCGACGCGCCGGGCGGCGGCGACCACCGGAGCGGGGTCCGTGACCGTGCCCGTGGCGGACTGCACCGCGGACCACGCGACGAGGGCGGTGTCCGGACCGACCGACGCCGCGAGCCGGTCGAGCGGGACGCTCCGGACCCGGACGCCGCGGTGCGCCTGCGCGAGGAACGGGAACACGATCGAGCTGAAGTCGCCGTCGGGCACGACCACCTCGGCCCCGTCCGGCAGCGCGGCGGCGACGACCGCGGCCATCACCGAGGTCTGCGAACCGGTCGCGACGCGCTCCGCGGGGACGCCGACCAGTGCGGCGAAGAGCGCACGCCCCTGCTCGACCAGCGCGCCGTACCGGGCGGGCGACGTCTCGGCCCGCGACCACGCGTCGAGGTCGGCGCGCTGGGCGGCCAGGGTGCCGTGCGTCGGCAGGCCCGCGGTGCACGCAGCCAGGTAGCCGTGGCCAGCGGGAAAGGAGTCCATGCGGACAGCGTCCCCGTTCCCGTCCCATCACACCAGAGCCGATCCGGTGTGCCACCGATAACATCACGTGATGGACGAGATCGATCCCCAGTTGCTCCGGGTCCTGCGCGCCGTGGCCGACGGTGGGTCGATCACCCGCGCCGCCGCCGCACTCGGGTCGAGCCAGCCGGCCGTCAGCCAGCTCGTGGCCCGGGCCGAACAGCGTCTCGGGCACGCACTGGTCCTGCGCGGCGGACGGGGCGCGACCCTGACGCACGCGGGGCAGGTGCTCGCCGACCACGCCCTGCACGTGCAGGCCGCACTGACCGCGGCGCGCGAGGACCTCGACGCCGTGGGCGGACTCAGCCGGGGCCGGGTGCGACTCGCCGGGTTCCCGAGCGCGTCCTCCGCCCTCGTGCCCGCGGTGCTCGCGCGGCTCGCTGCGACGGCGCCCGGCGTGATGACCTCGTACGTCGAGGTCGAGCCACCCGAGGCACTCGACCTGCTGCGCGGTGGTGAGGTCGACGTCGCCCTCACCTTCACCTACGTCGGTGACGAGGTCGGGACCACGCCGGACCCGGGCCTCGTCACCCGGGCACTCGGTCGCGATCCGCTCGCGCTGGTGACGCCGGTCGAGCCGGGAGGCGATGAGCCCGTCCGCCCGTTGGGCTCCACCGTCGTGGACCTCGCGTCCCACCACGACGCCCGGTGGATCGGGGGCTGCCCGCGGTGCCGTGGGCACCTGCTCGCCTCGTGCGCGAGCGCGGGCTTCACGCCGGACATCGTGCTGGAGACGGACAACGCGGCCGCGGTGGTGGGCCTCGTCGCCGCCGGCCTCGGGGTGGCGCTGCTCCCCCGGCTGGCACTCGCGACGACCGTGATCCCCGCCGGTGTCGCGATCGACCCCGTGGACGACGAGCTCGCCCGGCGTGTCGAGGTGGTCGTCGCGCGTGGTGCCGACCGTGTGCCGAGCATCCGCGCGGCGCTCGACGCGGTGCGCTCCGCCGCCCACCTGCTCGAGGAACCGCTGCCGGGCTGAGGTGCGGCGCGCGCCGAGTCTCGGCTGCGCGGACACTCCGCGCCGTCCGGAGGGCGCAACGTGTCCGCGGATCCGAGACTCGGCCCCGGCCCCGGCCCCGGCCCCGGCAGCCTCGGCCCCGCGGCAGCGGCTACGCCGTCGGAGCGTCGACCGCGCCGCCGTAGCGTCGGTCTCGCCGTGCGTACTCCTCGATCGCCCCCCACAGGTCGGTGCGACGGAAGTCCGGCCAAAGCCGGTCGAGGAACACCATCTCGGCGTAGGCGGACTGCCACAGCAGGAAGTTGCTCGTGCGCTGCTCCCCCGAGCTCCGGAGGAACAGGTCGACGTCGGGCATCTCCGGCACGTACAGCCGCTTCGCCAGCGCCTTCTCGGTGACCTGGCTCGGCTTCAGGCGTCCGGCGGCGACGTCCTCGGCCATGCCCCGCACGGCGTCGACGATCTCGTTCCGGCCGCCGTAGTTCACGCACATCGTCAGCGTGAGCACGTCGTTGCCCGCCGTCATCCGCTCGGCGGCCTCGAGCTCGTCGATGACGCTCCGCCACAGCCGCGGTCGCCGGCCGGCCCACCGCACCTTGACGCCCCACTGGTGCAGCTGGTCACGGCGACGGCGGATGACGTCACGGTTGAAGCCCATCAGGAACCGGACCTCCTCCGGGGAGCGCTTCCAGTTCTCCGTCGAGAACGCGTACGCCGACACGTGTCCGACGCCGATCTGGATCGCCCCGGCGACGACGTCGAGCAGTGAGGCCTCGCCCGCCTTGTGCCCCTCGATCCGGGTCAGGCCGCGGCCGTTCGCCCACCGGCCGTTGCCGTCCATGACGATGGCCACGTGCTCCGGGACGAACCGGGCCGGGATCGCCGGGGGCGTCTCGCCGGTCCAGTCGACCGGGCGGAAGGGTTCGACGTCGTCGGGGCGGCGGGGGCTCATGCGGTGGGGGCTCCTTCGACAGCGGGATCAGGATCGGGCTCGGGCACGGCGGGCGCCGGGGTCGAGGCCACCGCGCGCGCCGTCGCCTCGGGTCCGCCGTGGGTCTGCGGCACCGGCATCGGGTGTTCGGAACGGTCGACGTGCGGCAGGGAACGGAGCGATCGTTCCAGGTGCCACTGGGCGTAGGCCGCGACCACGCCGGAGGCCCGCGAACGCGTCCGCTCGTCGGTGGCGTCGACCGTCGCCCAGTCACCGGCGAGCAGGGAGCCGAGCACCCCGAGCGTCGCCGGGTCGAGCCGCGGGGTCCCCGGCGGGGCAGCACGGTCGGCGACGACACCACCGAGCTGCACCACGAATGCCGAGTGCGGGCCGGGCTCCCCCGTCACCGCGCAGTCGCTGAACGAGGGCGCCCACCCCGCGATGCTCATCGCCCGGAGCAGGTACGAGTCGAGCGTGGCGCTGGACTGGTGCTCACCGCGCGACAGCGACCGCAGCGCGCCGACGAGCAACAGGTACTGCTGCAGTCCGGCGTCGGCCTCGCTCAGGCGGTCGGCGGTCTCGACCATCGCGCTGGCCGCGGTGTACGCGCCGTAGTCGGCGACGATCTGCGCCCCGTAGGCCCCGAGCGACTCGGCCTGGGTGACGATGTCGAGCGACCGGCCCTCGTAGAACTGGGCGTCGACGACCATGAACGGCTCGAGCCGGCTGCCGAACTTCGAGGCCGTCCGCCGCACGCCCTTGGCCACCGCGCGGATCTTGCCGTGCTGCCGCGACAGCATCGTGACGATGCGGTCGGCTTCACCGAGCTTGTGGGTGCGCAACACGACGCACTCGTCCCGGTACAACGGCATGCCCCCAGTATCCCCTGCCCCGCCGACAGCGCAGCGCGCTGCGGAGTTGTACCGAGTGGAATCGGGCGTACCTGGTCGGAAGAAACGACCAGGTACGCCCGATTCGACTTGCCATCGCGCGTGACGGGGGAAGAACCGGGTACAGACGGGAGGCGCGGTGCGAGTCCAGCCCGCACCGCGCCTCCCGGCCCGGTCGAGTCTCAGGCGGAGACGAGCTCCGGCGAGTCGGCGCCGGCTGCAGCACCGGCGCGCACCGCGCGGTTCACCGCGGACACGATCGCCTTGAGCGACGCCGTGGAGATGTCCGCGTCGATGCCGACGCCCCACAGGCGCACGCCGTCGACGTCGAGCTCGACGTACGACGCCGCCTTGGCGTCACCGGAGGCGCTCATCGTGTGCTCCGAGTAGTCGTACAGCGTGACCTGGACGCCCTGCTCGGCGAGGACCTTGAGGAACGCGTCGATCGGACCGGTGCCGACGGCCTCGGCGGTGACCGAGCCCTCGTCGACGCGGAGTGCGACCGCCAGCGAGGTCGTGCCGTCGAAGTCGCTCGAGGTCGCCGTCTTGGTGAGCTCGTACCGGCCCCACTTCTCGTCGTCGATCGATGCGGGCAGGTACTCGTCCTGGAACACGTCCCAGATGCGCTGCGACGAGAACTCGCCGCCCTCGGTGTCGGTGTGCCGCTGCACGACACCGGAGAACTCGATCTGCAGCTTGCGGGGCAGGTCGAGGGCGTGATCGGTCTTGAGCAGGTACGCCACACCGCCCTTGCCGGACTGCGAATTGACGCGGATGACGGCCTCGTACGACCGGCCGATGTCCTTCGGGTCGACGGGCAGGTACGGCACCGCCCACTCGATCTCGTCGATGTCCTTGCCCGCGGCGGCGGCCTTGGCCTTCATCGCCTCGAAGCCCTTGTTGATGGCGTCCTGGTGCGAGCCGCTGAACGCCGTGTACACGAGGTCGCCCGCCCACGGCTGTCGCTCGGGCACCGGCAGCTGGTTGCAGTACTCGACGGTGCGCTTCACCTGGTCGATGTCCGCGAACGAGATCTCCGGGTCGATGCCCTGCGTGAACAGGTTCATGCCCAGCGCGACGAGGTCGACGTTGCCGGTGCGCTCACCGTTGCCGAACAGGCAGCCCTCGATGCGGTCCGCGCCGGCCATGTAGCCCAGCTCGGCGGCGGCGACGGCGGTGCCGCGGTCGTTGTGCGGGTGCAGTGACAGGATGACGTCCTCGCGGTGGGCGAGGTTGCGCGACATCCACTCGATCGAGTCGGCGTAGACGTTCGGCGTGGCCATCTCGACGGTGGCGGGCAGGTTGATGATGACCTTGCGCTCGGGCGTCGGCTCGAATACCTCGAGGACGGCGTTGCAGATCTCCAGTGCGACCTCGAGCTCGGTGCCCGTGTAGGACTCCGGCGAGTACTCGTAGTAGATCGTCGTGTCGTGCTGCAGCGTCGCCTCGGCCGCCTTGCAGAGCTTCGCCCCGGCCACCGCGATGTCCACGACGCCCTGCACGTCGGTGCGGAAGACGACTTCGCGCTGCACGATGCTCGTGGAGTTGTACAGGTGGACGATGGCCTGCTTGGCGCCGTCGATCGCCTCGTACGTGCGCTGGATGAGGTGCTCGCGCGCCTGGGTCAGCACCTGGATGGTGACGTCGTCGGGGATCGCGCCCTCGTCGATCAGCGATCGGACGAAGTCGAAGTCGGTCTGCGAGGCGCTCGGGAACCCGACCTCGATCTCCTTGTAGCCCATCCGGACGAGGAGGTCGAACATCGCCCGCTTGCGCTCGGCGTCCATCGGGTCGATGAGGGCCTGGTTGCCGTCACGCAGATCGACCGCGCACCAGCGCGGCGCCTTGTCGATGCGCTTCGTGGGCCAGGTGCGGTCGGGCAGGTCGACGGTGATCTGCTCGTGGAACGGGACGTACTTGTGGATCGGCATCCCGGAGGGCTGCTGGGTGTTCTGCATCGTTCTTCGCTTTCGTCGCGTGTTCGTGAGCTCTTGTGGTGCGGCGACGACGGACTCCGCGACGAGGTGGGCCGGAGTGTCAGGCCTCGTCGCGGCAGCGAAGGAGGAGGAGTGCCGAGTACATCGAGACCCACGCTAGCACCGCTCTACCAGGCTGGCGCAAGCGTGTGACGTGAGACCGCCCGGTGCCGTCGAACGGCGATGCCGAGTGCGGTGCCGAGTGCGGTGCCGGGTGGTCGAGACCTGCCGCGGGCCGGTCGCCGAGCGGTCGCGCGCTGTCGCCCGGGCTGGGTCCGGACGACAGTTCGTGACACCTCGGCGGACGTGAGCGGCGTGGCAGGGCCGGGCAGGGCAGGGCACCTCGGCGCGACCACACGACGAATCGGGAGGCGCGGTGCCAGCTGGCACCGGGCCTCCCGCGTCGTCGCGCGGTGCGACCAGGGCGACGGGTCAGTCGACCGCGAGCGCCTCGGTCGGCGGGACGCGCATCGCGCGCCGCACCGGGGCGATGGTGGCGACGACCGCCAGGACCAGCGCGCCGATCACCACGATGCCGATGGTCAACGGCGGCACCACCGGTGCCACGGGTGTCCCGAGCGAGCCGAGCAGCGTCTGCCCGCCGACCCAGCCGTACAACGTGCCGAGCGCCAGCCCCGAGACGACGGCCGCGACGACCATCTGCACCGCCTCGGTCACGATCATCCGTCGGACCTGCGCACCAGTCAGGCCGAGCACCCGCAGCAGCCCGAGTTCGCGTCGACGCTGGAGCACCCCGAGCGCCAGGGCGTTCACGACCCCGACGGCGGCGATCACGGCGGAGAACCCGACGATCACGCTGACGACCGCGTTGATCTGCACGAAGAGGTCGCGTTGCGCCTCGATCATCTCGGGGGTGGCGCTCCCCGCGCTCATGGCGCGCATCTCGGTCTCGAGCACGTGCTGCATGATGCCGAGCGCGACCGCGAAGGTGACGAGCAGGGTGATGCCGATGACGAGCCCGATGGTCGCCCGCGAGGACCGCCCCGGCGCCCGCATCGCGTTGCGTCCGGCGAGCAGGACGACGGGGTCGTGCGAGCCGATGCGGCCGATGAGCTGCAGCACGGGCGGCATCACGATCGTCGCCCCCACCGCGACCCCGGCGAAGGACACGAACCCGCCGAGCGCCGCCGGCAGGACCGCGACCGGGGACAGCGAGCTCACCGCGAGCCCGAGCAGCATCAGCGCCGCGCCGCCGGCCATGAGCACGATCGACCAGACCTTGCGGGCGGTGCCGGACCGGACGTCGTCGTGGCTCGGTTCGACGCTCGAGGACAGCGCCTCGAGCGGGGTGACGGTGAGCACGCGGCGCGACCCGGCAGCGAAGGCACCCCAGGTGGCGAGGACGACGGCCACGACCGGCAGCACGAGCTCCCACGGGACGTACGTGTACTCGGCCTCGGGCAGGACCCCGTTGCCCCGCAGGACGACGACGAACAGGGCCGAGAGCGCGGTCCCCGCGACGGCGCCGACGACCCCGCCGAGCACGCCGACGATCAGCCCGGTGCGGGTGATCCGCGCACGGAGGGTCGCACCGGTCGCACCGACGAGCCGCTGCAACGCGATGATCCGGGTCTGCCCGGCGATCAGGGTGGCGCAGGTGTTCGCGGTGACGATCGCGCCGACGTA
Source organism: Curtobacterium sp. BRB10 (assembly GCF_031844325.1). Lineage (NCBI taxonomy): Bacteria > Bacillati > Actinomycetota > Actinomycetes > Micrococcales > Microbacteriaceae > Curtobacterium > Curtobacterium sp. BRB10. Next base: position 203,718 of record NZ_JAUZVA010000006.1, on the reverse strand, counting down.
CAGCGCGATGCCGAGGAACAGCCACCCCACCACGGAGAGGATCGCCTTGATCGGACCGAGGTCGGCGACCCCGGCGGCTCGGAGCGCTTCGGTGACGATCCCCGGTGCGATGACGAGGGCGGAACCGAACGTGGTGCCGAGGGCCGCGACGAGGACGGTCGGGGCGAAGGAGCGGACGTCGTTCACGCTGCGGCCTCCATCCCGAGCATCGTCGTGGAGATCGCGCCGGCGTCCATCGCGGGGCGGTCCGCGACGATCCTGCCGTCGGCGAGGAACAGAATGCGGTCGGCGTTCGCGGCCGCGACCGGGTCGTGCGTGACCATGACGACGCTCTGCCCCCACTCCTGGACGGCGCCGCGGAGGATCGCCAGCACGTCGCGCCCGGTGCGCGAGTCGAGCGCACCGGTCGGTTCGTCGGCGACGACCACCGCCGGTCGCGACGCGAGCGCCCGCGCGATGGCGACGCGCTGCTGCTGCCCGCCGGAGAGCTGGTGCGGCCGGTGCGTCAGCCGGTTGCCGAGCCCGAGCATCTCGACGAGCCGGTCGATCCAGGCGGTCTCCTCGTGCGAAGGCTTGTGCCCACCGAGCAGGAACGGCAACCGGATGTTCTCGCTGACGTCGAGCGTCGGGACGAGGTTGAACGACTGGAAGACGAAGCCCAGCCGACGACGACGCAGCTCGGTGAGGTCCTTGTCGCCCAGAGCCGTGATGTCGACGCCGTCGATCTGGATCCGACCGGCCGACACGGCGTCGAGGCCGGCCGCGACGTGCATGAGCGTCGACTTGCCGGACCCGGACGGGCCCATCACCGCGGTGAACTCCCCCGCGCCGATGTCGACGCTGACGTCGTCGAGCGCGGTGACACGTCGGGCGTCGTCGCCGTAGTGCTTGGACACGTGGTCGAGGCGGATGATCGGGGCGTGGCTCGTGGTCATGCATCCACGATGGCGGGCGGCGGGCCCGTCCCGCGTCGCCCGGTCGGCTGCTGTGGATCGTCCGCTCGGCTCGGTTGCCTGTTGAGGGGTCATCCCCGCGGATGACCCGGCTTCATTCTGCCTTGGTGACGAGCCCGTGTTCGTGGGCGAAGACGACGAGGCGCACCCGATCGCGGAGCTCGAGCTTCGTCAGGACCCGCGAGATGTGCGTCTTGACGGTGGCCTCACTGACGTACTCGTGCTGGGCGATCTCGCTGTTGCTGAACCCCCGGGCGGCCAGGTCGAAGATCTCGCGCTCACGCGGGGTGAGGTCGGCGAAGGCCGCGGGGACGGCGGCGGCGCGGCCGACCGAGTCGTCGTACCGTCGCAGGAGCTCTCGCGTGGCCGACGCGGCGAACACCGCGGTGCCGGCGTGCACGGTCCGGACCGCCGCGAGCAGGAACTCCGGGTCGGCGTCCTTGAGCACGAACCCGCTCGCACCGGCGCGGATGGCCTTGGCTGCGGCCTCGTCGAAGTCGAACGTGGTCAGCACGAGGACCTTCGCACCGTCGGTACCGGACTGCTCGACGATGTGACCGGTCGCCGTGATGCCGTCCATCACGGGCATCCGGACGTCCATCAGCACCACGTCGGGACGGGTGCGTCGGACGAGTTCGACCCCCTCGGCACCGTCACCCGCCTCGCCGACGAACCGCAGGTCGGGCTGCGAGTCGATGAGCATCCGGATGCCGGTGCGGAAGAGCGCCTGGTCGTCGACGAGGGCGACACGGATCCGGTGCTCGTCGGTCGGGATCGTGGTCATCGGGCGGTGCGCTCCTGCTCGGTCGGGGTGATCCGGCGGCGGGGCATCTGCCCACTCGCCGGGACGGTCGGCATCCGGACGGCGACCGTGAAGTCGTCTCCCCGGGCTCCGGCGGTCATGGTGCCGCCGGTCATCACGGCGCGCTCGCGCATGCCGACCAGCCCGTGACCCGTTCCGGGTCCGCGGACGCCGTCGTCGGCACGTCGGTTCACGACGGCGATCTCGACCGTGTCCGGCCGGTAGGTCAGGGCCGCACGTACCGGGCTGCCGGGCTCACCGTGCTTGTACGCGTTCGTCAGGCTCTCCTGCACGATCCGGTAGACCGCGAGTTGCGTGGTGGTGGGCAGCCCGGCGGGGTCGCCCTCGCGTTCCACGCGCACGTCGAGCCCGAGCTGCCGCATCTCGTCGACGAGCCGGTCGATGTCGTCGATCTCCGGCGTCGGCGCGGTCCCCTGCTCGTGCCGGAGCGCGCCGAGGAGTTCGCGCACGTCGCCGAGGGCTCGGCGCGCCGTGGCCGAGATGGTGCTGAGGGCCTGGTCGGCCACCGCGGGGTCGGCCTTCAGGGCGTACCGGGCACCGTCGGACTGTGCGATGACCACCGCGAGCGAGTGCGCGACGATGTCGTGCATGTCGCGGGCGATCCGCACGCGCTCCTGCTCGACCGCGACGGCCCGGTCGGCCCGCGCGGCGTCACGCTCGGCGAGCAACTGGGCCTCGCGACTCATGCTCGCCGACCGTCGGGTCCGGACCACGAGTCCGGCGAGCCACGGCAGCAGCAGCAGGAGCAGGACGACGGCGAAGAACGACAGGGTGACCTGCAGCGACTCCTGCAGCGGCGTCGAAGCGGTCTCGTAGGTGAGCCTGTTCTGGTAGTCGTCGAAGCCCATGTAGACGGCCGCCGCCACGGAGCCGACGATCGCCGACACGAGCCCGGCCAGCCGCACACGGCGACTGCCGTACGCGCTCGTCGTGTACATGACGCCGGCGATGAACGCGTTCGACACGTCCGGCACCTGCAGGGTTGCCATCTCGAGGACCGCGAACACCCAAGCGACGGTCAGCGCGAGCCCGGGCGACAGGCGCCGCAGTGCCAGGGCGGCGGTCATGCCGACGACGATGACGACCGACAGCGGGCCGTCGATCCCACGCCCGCTGGCGACCAGGACGAGGACGCCGAGCAGCACGGCGATCAGCAGGTCGGTGATGACCTGCGCACGCAGCATCGGACGGAACACCCGTCCACGGTACGGCGGACCGCTCGTCCCCGCGTCCGTCGCCCGGATGACCCGGGGTGTGAGCCGCGGACGGTCAGAAACCGAGGCGTCCGAGCTGCTTCGGGTCACGCTGCCACTCCTTGGCCACCTTCACGCGGATGTTCAGGTAGACGTGTCGGCCGCCGAGCAGCGACTCGATCTCGACGCGGGCCCGCGAACCGACGTCCTTCAGGCGCTCGCCCTTGTGTCCGATGACGATCGCCTTCTGGCTGTCCCGCTCGACGAACAGGTTCGCGAAGATGCGCAGGGGGCCGTCGGCGTCCTCGTCGGCGTCGGGCTCGACGATGTCCTCGATGACGACGGCGAGCGAGTGCGGCAGCTCGTCACGGACGCCCTCGAGCGCGGCCTCGCGGATGAGCTCCCCGATGCGCTCCTCGTCGGTCTCCTCGGTCACCGCGCTCGAGTCGTACAGCTGCGGCGACTCGGGGAGCAGGGCCGTGATCACGCCGAGCAGGTCTTCGAGCTGCATGCCCCTGGTACCCGACGTCGGCACCACGGCGTCCCAGTCGCGGAGCTTCGAGACGGCCAGCAGCTGCTCGCCGACGCGGTCCTTGGAGGTGCTGTCGATCTTCGTCACGATCGCGATCTTCTTGGCACGCGGGTACTGGTCGAGCGTGTCGTTGATGAACCGGTCGCCGGGGCCGACGGGCTCGTTGGCCGGCACGCAGAACCCGATCACGTCGACGTCGCCGAGCGTGGACTGCACGAGGTCGTTCAACCGTTCGCCGAGCAGGGTGCGCGGACGGTGTACGCCCGGCGTGTCGACGATGATCACCTGGCCGTCGGGCCGGTGCACGATCCCGCGGATGGCGCGTCGGGTGGTCTGCGGCTTGGACGAAGTGATGGCGACCTTCTCGCCCACCAGGGCGTTGGTCAGCGTCGACTTGCCGACGTTCGGACGGCCGACGAACGAGACGAAGCCCGCGCGGTAGGGCTGCTCCGAGCCGGCCTGGGTGGTGTCGGGGTCGGTCATGCGTGCGTGGTTCCCGTCGTGGTGGGTTCGGCGTCGTCGAAGGCGTCCTCGACGTCGGCCAGGGCGTGGGTGCGCTCGGCGAGCACGGTGATGAGGTGGCGGCGCTTGCCCTCGACCCGGTCGGCGGTCAGGACGACCCCGGACACGGTGACGGTGTCGCCGGACACGGCCAGGTGTCCGAGCTCCTTGGTGAGCAGACCACCGGCGGTGTCGACGTCGTCGTCGTCGAGCTCGATGCCGAACAGGTCGCCGAGCTCGTCGATCGGCAGTCGGGCGGAGATCCTCCAGATGCCCGGTTCGACCTCGGTCCGGTCGACGACGGCGCGGTCGTACTCGTCGGAGATGTCGCCGACGAGTTCTTCGATGAGGTCCTCCATGGTCACGAGCCCGGCGACACCGCCGTACTCGTCGACCACCAGCACCAGGTGGTTCTTGGCGACCTGCATGTGCCGCAGGGTGTCGTCAGCGTGCTTCGACTCCGGCACGAACTCGGCGGGCCGCAGCAGTCGGCTGACCCGCTCGGTGCGGGACGCCGGCCGCTCGTACAGCGACCGCGCGACGTCGCGGAGGTAGAGCACACCCCGCACGTCGTCGCTGTCCTTGCCCGTGACGGGCATCCGGGACACCCCGGCGGCCAGGAACTGCTCCATGGCCGCGGCCAGCGTCTCCGCACCGTCGACGGTGAGCATGTCCGTGCGGGGCACCATGACCTCGCGCACCAGGGTGTCGCTGAACTCGAACACCGAGTGGATGAGTTCGCGGTCCTCGTCCTCGAGCACGTTGCTCTCGGTTGCCTCGTCGACGAGCGAGAGCAGCTGCTCCTCGCTCGACACGGTGGAGGCGCTCCGGCCGCGGCCGGGGGTGACCCGGTCACCGATCCGGACGAGCAGCCCGGCCAGCGGACCGAGCACGATGCGGACCCCGCGGACGATGCCGCCCGTCGCACCGATCAGTCGCTCGGCGTGGGCGCGTCCGACGCTGCGCGGGCTCGACCCGACCAGCACGAACGACACCGCGGTCATGATCGCGGCGGAGACGACGAGTGCGATCCACCAGCTGTCGAAGGCGCGCACGAGGGCGATCGTCACGAGCACCGCGGCCGCGGTCTCGGCGAGGACGCGGAAGAAGTTCAGCGCGTTGACGTGCGCTCCGACGTCGTCCGCGATCGCCTCGACGGCGCGCCGGCGCTTGTTGCCCCTGGCGATCTCCTCGAGGTCGGCACGGGAGACCACCGAGAGTGCGGCGTCACTCGCGGCGAGGAGTCCGCCGAGCACGACGAGCCCCAGCGCCACCGCGAGGAGTCCGGCGACGACGACCACCGGCTACCGCCCTCGGTGCTGGGCGGCGAAGGCGGTCAGGATCTCGCCCTGGATGCCGAACATCTCGGCCTTCTCGTCGGGCTCGGCGTGGTCGAAGCCGAGCAGGTGCAGGATGCCGTGGCAGGTGAGCAGCAGCATCTCGTCGGTGCTCGAGTGCCCGGCGGTCTTCGCCTGCTCCTCGGCCACCTGCGGGCAGAGCACGATGTCGCCCAGCAGCCCGGCCGGCGTGGGGTCGTCCTCCGTGCCGGGACGCAGCTCGTCCATCGGGAAGCTCAGGACGTCCGTCGGGCCGGGCTCGTCCATCCACCGCACGTGCAGCTGCTCCATGGCGCCCTCGTCGACCAGCACGATCGCGAGCTCGGCGTCGGCGTGGACGTGCATCGCGTCGAGGGCGAAGGCGGCGAGCCGCTGGATCGCGGCCTCGTCCACCTCGACGCCGGACTCGTTGTTGAGCTCGATGCTCACCGGGTGCCTCCTCGGGCGTCGTTCTGGGGGTAGGGGGGTCGTGCGCGGTCCTGCGGCGGGCGTCCCCTGCGTTCGGCGCGGTTGGCGCCGTCGGGGTTGCCGACCGGGGCGGTGCCACGGCCACCGGGGCGCTGCCCGGCCTGCTCGGCGAGGCGCTCCTCGTCGTAGACCGTGTACGCGTCGACGATCCGGCCGACGAGGGTGTGGCGGACCACGTCCTCGCTGCCGAGGCGGGCGAAGTGGATGTCCTCGACCTGGTCGAGGATGCGGGTCACGAGCCGGAGACCGGAGACGTTGCCCGGCAGGTCGACCTGGGTGATGTCACCGGTGATGACCATCTTCGAGCCGAACCCGAGCCGGGTCAGGAACATCTTCATCTGCTCGGGCGTGGTGTTCTGCGCCTCGTCGAGCACCACGAAGGAGTCGTTGAGCGTCCGGCCGCGCATGTAGGCCAGCGGGGCCACCTCGACGGTGCCGGCCGCCAGGAGCTTCGGGACCAGCTCCGGGTCCATCATCTCGTTCAGGGCGTCGTAGAGCGGGCGCAGGTACGGGTCGATCTTGTCGGTCAGGGTGCCCGGCAGGAAGCCGAGCCGCTCGCCGGCCTCGACCGCGGGACGGGTGAGGATGATCCGGTTGACCTCGCGCCGCTGCAGCGCCTGCACGGCCTTGGCCATCGCCAGGTACGTCTTGCCGGTACCGGCCGGACCGATGCCGAACGTGATGGTGTGCTCGTCGATGGCGTCGACGTACGCACGCTGCCCGTCGGTCTTCGGGCGGACGGACTTGCCGCGGCTCGACACGATCGGGGTGCCGAAGGTGTCGGACGGCTTGCGGTCGTCGTCGAGGATCCGTGCCGACATCGGGATGTCGGCCGGGCCGATCTCCTGCCCGCGCCTGACCATGCCGACGAGCTCGTCGACGAGCGCCTTCGCGCGGGCGACGTCGCGCTCCGGCCCGGTCAGCGTGACCTCGTTGCCACGGACGACGACCCGGACGCCCGGGTACTGGCGCTCGACGGTCTTGAGCAGACGGTCCTGGGGGCCGAGCAGCTGCACCATGGCGATGCCGTCGACCTGGAGCGAGACCGAGACGGTCTCGTCCTCGGCGGCGGTGGGCTGTACGGGTTCGTTAACCGGCAAGGGTGCCTTCCTGCAGTTCACCTGCGAGTACGTGCGCGTGCACGTGGAACACGGTCTGACCGGCGGCTTCGCCGGTGTTGAAGACGAGTCGGAACTGGCCGTCGGCACGCTCGTCGGCGATCCGCTGCGCGGTGGCGACGACGTGGGCCAACAGGTCGGGGTCGCCCGCTGCGAGTTCGCCGACGTTCGCGTACTGCTCGGTCTTGGGGACGACGAGCACGTGGACGGGGGCCTTCGGGGCGATGTCCTCGATCGCGATCACACGGTCGTCCTCGGCGACGATGGTCGCCGGGATCTCGCGCGCGATGATCTTGGAGAAGACGCTGGGCGTGCTGCTGCTCATGGCTCCATCGTAGGACGCGCCCGACGGCGTGGTCCGGCTCACCAGCGACCCAGTCGCGCCTGCAGGACAGCGAGTGCGGCCGGTCCGGCGGTGGACGTGCGGAGCACGCTGTCACCGAGTCGGACCCGCACGGCACCCGCGGCCTCGAGCCGGTCGAGCTCCGCGCCGTCGATGCCGCCTTCGGGGCCGACGACGAGGGCGATGTCCTCGGCGTCCGGCGGAGGTTCCCAGGTGGCGAGTCGCACGGTCGCGGTCGGGTCGAGCAGGACGAGGGTGGTCCCGTCACCGAGCGCGGACACGATCTGTCCGGTCGTCACCAGCGGCGCGACGACGGGCACGCGCGGACGGATCGCCTGCTTCGCCGCCTCGTGCGCGATCGCGGCCCACCGCGCACGGCCCTTCTCGACCTTCGCGCCGTCCCACCGGGAGACGCTGCGCGCGGCCGACCACGGCACGACCCGGTCGACGCCGATCTCGGTCGCCGCCTGCACCGCCATCTCGTCACGGCCGCCCTTGGCCAGGGCCTGCACGAGCGTCAGCGACGGGCGCGGCGCATCCTGGTGCTCGACGGTCTCGACCGCGAGCTCCAGGGTGTCCTTGCCGAGCGCCGTGACCGGACCGGACACCACGGTGCCCCGTCCGTCGGCGATGCGCAGGACCTCGCCGACCCGGACACGCGCGACTGAGACCGCGTGCCGGCCCTCGGCCCCGTCGAGCGACACCGGGTCACCGACCGCGACGCCGTCCAGCGAGTCGACGAGGTACAACGACGCCATCAGTGGTTGAAGAACCGGTCGCGGAGCTTGCCGAACATGCCCTGCTGGAACCGGGCGAGCTGCGGAGCGGTGGTCTTGTGCGACTTCGCGAGCTGCTCGACCAGCTGCCGTTCCTTGTGGGACAGCTTGGTCGGGGTGACGACCTGCACGCCGACCCGCAGGTCGCCGCGACCGTTCCCGCGCAGCTTCGTGATGCCGCGGTCCTTGATGACGAGGACGTCGGCACTCTGCACACCCGGTCGGATCTCCAGCTCGACCGGACCGTCGAGACCGTCGATCGTGGTGGTCGTGCCCAGGACGGCGTCGGTCATGCCGACCTCGAGCGTCGCCAGCAGGTCGTCGCCGTCACGGCTGAAGACGTCGTCGTGGCGCACGCGGATCTCGAGGTACAGGTCGCCGGACGGGCCGCCGGCCGGACCGACCTCGCCCTGGCCGGGCATCTGCAGGCGCAGGCCGGAGTCGACGCCGGCGGGGACGTCCACCGGCACGGTGCGACGCGCGCGGACGCGGCCCTGACCCTGGCAGGTCGGGCAGGGGCTCGGGATGACCGTGCCGTACCCGCGGCAGGTGCCGCACGGGGCGCTCGTCACCACGTTGCCCAGGAGCGAGCGGACCTGGCGCTGGATGTGCCCGGAGCCACCGCAGATGTCGCACGTACGCGGGCTGGTGCCCGGTGCGCAGCAGGAGCCGTGGCAGGTATCGCACAGCACCGCCGTGTCGACCTCGACGTCCTTGTGGGTACCGAAGACGACCTCGTCGAGGTCGACCTCGATGCGGAGCAGGGCGTCCTGGCCGCGCTCGGCACGGCTGCGCGGGCCCGACCCACGGCCGCCGCCACCGCCGCCACCGAAGAAGGCGTCGAAGATGTCACTGAAGCCACCGGCGCCACCACCGAAGGGGCTGTCGGCCTGCGGCCCGGCGTCGTACCGGCGTCGCTGCTCGGGGTCGCTCAGCACGTCGTACGCGTGCGTCACGTCCTTGAAGCGCTCGGCGGCGTCGGGTGCCGGGTTCACGTCCGGGTGGAGCTCACGCGCCAGGCGGCGGTAGGCCTTCTTGATGTCGGCATCGGAGGCGTCTCGCTGGACGCCGAGGACGTCGTAGTGGTCTGCCACGTATCCCTCAGTCGGTTGGGTTCGGTCGGTTGGTCAGTGTTCGCCCAGGAGCTTGGACAGGTAGCGGGCGACGGCGCGGACGGCCGCCATGTTCGTGCCGTAGTCCATCCGGGTCGGTCCGAGGACGCCGAGGCGGGCCACCTCGCCGCCGGCCAGGTAGCCGCCGGCGACGATGCTCGTGGCGTCGAGCCCGTACTCGGCGTTCTCGACGCCGATGCTGGCCGCCACCGCGATGTCGTCCACCTGCATCTCCCCGAACAACCGGAGCAGGGTGACTTGTTCCTCGATCGCTTCGAGCACCGGGAAGAGGCCGCCGGAGAAGTCCTGCTCGCTCTTCGCCAGGTTCGCCGCACCGGCCATCAGCAGGCGGTCCTGCCGGTTCGCCGCGACCTGCTCGATGAGCGTGGCGACGACGACACCGCCGAGCGTCTGGGCGTCGGGGCGCAGCTGCTGCGGCACGGCTCGGAGCGCGGTCGGGACGTCCTGCAGCAGGAGCCCCACGGTCGCGCCGTTCACCACGGTGCGGAGTTCGCCCAGCGAGCCTTCGTCGAGCGGGACGTCGGTCTCGACCACCCGCTGTTCGACGCGGGCGGTGTCGGTGATGAGCACCACCATCAACCGCGCGTCACCGAGCCGGACGAGTTCGACGTGCTGCACCCGGGCGCGCACCATCGAGGGGTACTGCACCAGGGCGACCTGGTTGGTGAGCTGGCTGAGCAGCCGGACGGTGCGCCCGAGGACCTCGTCGAGGTCGTTCGGGGCGCCGAGGAAGGTCTCGATGGCGTGCCGCTGCGCACTGGAGAGCGGACGGGCACCCGCCAGGTGGTCGACGAAGACGCGGTACCCCTTGTCGGTCGGCACCCGGCCGGACGAGGTGTGCGGTGCCGCGATCAACTGCTCGTCCTCGAGCAGGGCCATGTCGTTGCGGATCGTGGCGGCGCTGACCCCGAAGGCGTGCCGCTCGACGATGGTCTTCGACCCGACGGGTTCACGCGACGCCACGTAGTCGCGCACGATGGCCTTGAGGACCTCGAGGCTGCGTTCACTGACCACGAGCGCCTCCTTTCCCGATCGACCTGGCACTCGGACGTGTCGACTGCTGATCCTACGCCCGACCGCTGACGGCCCGGGACTTCCGTGCGGTCGGCCGATACGCTTCCGCCATGACCTACGGACAGCAGCCCGACGGCCACGGACCCGAGCAGCCCGGCGGCCCCTACGGCCACGGACCCGGTGGCCCCCAGCAGCCCGGCGGGACCCAGTACCCCGGCGGGCCGCAGTACCCCGCCGGCTACATCCCGCCCCAGCCGATGCGCCCCGAGGACCAACGCCTGTGGGCGACGCTGACCCACATCGGTGGCATCTTCTTCACCGTCGTCGTGCCGCTCGTCGCCTACCTGGTCCTCCGCGACCGCGGCGGCTTCGTGCGCGAGCACACCCGCGTCGCCCTGAACTTCCACATCACGATGGCGATCGCGTACTTCGTCGGTTCGCTCACGTCGGTGTTCGGCGTCGGCTTCCTGATCATCCTCGCCGCTGCGATCGTTTCGCTGATCTTCAGCATCATGGCCGCGATCGCCGCGAACCAGGGCCAGTTCTACCGCTACCCGCTCTCGATCGAGTTCATCAAGCAGTAGCGGCAACGGAGCGCAGTGCGCAGCAAGCAGTGCGCACGACCGTCAGTCGAGCAGCTCCCGCACCACCGCGTCGGCGAGCAGGCGACCCTGCAGGGTCAGATCGATCCGTCCCCGCACCGCGGCCGACCCGTCCACGAGTCCGCGTGCGATGAGGCCGGCGACCCGGCCACGGGCCTCCTGTCGGATCTCGCTCGTCGCGAGCTCCCCGCGGACCCGCGCCGCCAGCAGCAGTCGCTCGACGTACCGCGTCTCGTCGTCGATGGTCTCGCGGCCGGCGGCCGGCGACTCCCCCGACAGCACCCGGTTCGCGTACGCGGCCGGGTGCTTGACGTTCCACCAGCGCGTGCCGGCGACGGCGGAGTGCGCGCCGGGGCCGACGCCCCACCAGTCGTGACCCTTCCAGTAGGACAGGTTGTGGCGACTCGCGTGCGCGTCACCGCGCGCCCAGTTCGACACCTCGTACCAGGAGTAGCCGGCGTCGCCGAGCACCTGGTCGGCGAGCTCGTACATGTCGGCGGCCAGATCGTCGTCGGGGGCGGGGAGCTCGCCGCGGGCGACCATGCGACCCATCGCGGTGCCGTCCTCGACGATGAGCGAGTACGCCGACACGTGGTCGGGCCCGCAGGCGATCGCGGCGTCGAGCGAGGTCCGCCAGTCGGCGAGGGACTCCCCCGGCGTCGAGTAGATGAGGTCGAGCGAGACGTCGAGTCCCTGCTGCTTCGCGAGGTCGACGACGACGGGGACCCGGAGCGGGTCGTGCGTGCGGTCGAGCGTGGCGAGCACGTGCGGCACGGCGGACTGCATGCCGTAGCTGATCCGGTTGAAGCCGCCGGCCCGCAGGGTCTCGAGCGACGCCGCGTCGACGGAGTCCGGGTTCGCCTCGGTGGTGACCTCGGCCCCGGGCAGGATGCCCCAGGTGTCGTCGATCGCTCGGAGGATCATCGCCAGGTCGGACGCCGGCAGCATCGTCGGGGTGCCGCCGCCGAAGAAGACGGTCGACACCGGCCGCCGCGGCACACCGGACCGGTCGAGCACGGTCGCGGCCCACTCGATCTCGCGCACGGCGTGCCCGGCGTAGTCGTCACGGCGGACGCCGCGGAGCTCCGACGCCGTGTAGGTGTTGAAGTCGCAGTACCCGCAGCGCACCCGGCAGAACGGCACGTGCACGTACACGCCGAAGGGCACGTCGCCGGCGGCGGGAGCGGCCCCCGGCCCGGCAGCGGAGCCCGCTGCCGCCCACGGGGTGATCAGGCCGTCCGCTGGTGCTGGATCGGCGATCGGGAGAGCACTCGGCATGGAGTCCATTGTCCGTCATGATGGGAGCCATGGAGCACCATCCCGTCCCCACCACGGTCCTGTGGGACATCGACGGCACCCTCGTGATGAACGCGTCGTCCCCGGGCAACCTCTACCACCTCGCCCTCGAGCGGGCGGTGGGCCGCGACCTCACCCTCCGGGTCGGGCACCAGCACGGCCGGACCGACGCCGGGCTCATCGCCGAGCACGTGCGCGCCCACGCGTTCGAGGACACCCTGATCCCCACGGTCAGCCGCCACCTGCACGACCTGACTACCGAACGGCACGCCTCCGGCGACCACCGCAGCCCCGTCCCCGGGGCGAAGGCGCTCCTGACCCGCTTCGCCGAACTCGGGTGGCACAACGGCCTGCTCACCGGCAACTCCGAGTACCGCGCCCGGGTGAAGCTCACCGGCGCCGGGTTCGACGCCGACGTCTTCGACTGGGAGCACTCGTACTTCGGCGACACCGAGGTGGACCGCGCCGGGGTCACCCGACGTGCTGCCGCCGAACTGGTCGGTACCCGGGCGGTCATCGTCGGCGACACCCCGCGGGACGGCGAGGCCGCCGACGCGGCGGGCATCCCCTTCCTGGCGGTGGCGACGGGTGTCTACGACGTCGACGCGCTCCGGCACACGAACGCCGTGACGGTCGCGCGCGACTGCCAGCAGGACGCCGCCCTCATCGAGGACGCGATCGCCGCACTCCCGCCGCTCCGCTGAAGAGCGGGAGCGACCGCGACCGCGAGCGACGCCTAGTCGCCCCGCAGCGCCGCCAGGTACTTCTCCGCCATGACCTTCTGCTGCCGCCGCACGAACGGCGCGACGAAGCGCCACTTCCGGCTCGCCGGCTGCGAGAACTGCCGGACCTGCAGCCACACCGAGCCGTCCGGAGTGCGCTCGACGACGAACGACTCCTCGCCGGACAGGGGGTGCCCCTCGAGCGTGCCGTACGCGAAGCCCTTGCGGTCGTGCTCGTCGATGATCGACACGACGCGAACCGGTGCCTGCACGGTCTGCCCGAACGCGTGGATCGTCAGCGTCGCGCTCGTGCCCGCCGTCAGCAGCGGGGTGCCGTCTGGTGCGAACTTCTCGACCCGGGGCGTCCCGATGGACGCCGGGGCGATCGGCACCCCGTCGTCGTCGAAGGTGACCGGGTTGTACCGGACCTCGTCGTCGTCCGGCTGCTCCTCGACGCGCACGCGCACTCCGCTGCGCTCCTGGATCTGCCACGTGAGCGCCTGCACGACGGCGGTCTCGAACCGCTGGTCGCCGTGTCCGATCCGCGCGCGCGACTCGGCCGGTGTGAATCCCTCCGGCGGGTAGGTCATGAGGTCCGACGCCTGGGTCGCCCCCACCGCGCCGTACGTCAGGGCGGTCCGGTAGCTCCCGCGGATGCTCATGCCGCCATCGTACTTGGGCGGACCACCCGGGATCGAACCGATCCGCGCTCACCTCCGTCGGACCGGCCCACCGGCCGTGCACCCCGAACTGGAGGCCCGACAACCGCCCACCCCACGGCTATCGTCAGCAGGTGCCCCGCCCCACCCCTGCCCGCTCGCGGTCCGTCGACCGCCGGACCGCCGTCCTCGCCGCGCTCGCGCTCGTCGCGTTCGGCGTGGCGGCGACCGCCCGGGTGCTGGTGGACGTGACCACGTCCGCCGCGGCGTCACCCGCCCGGTACGCGACCGTCGCGGTCGCCCCCGAGGCGTGGAACGGCTTCGACACCGCGAACGTCATCGCCGCAGTCGGAGCGAGCTGCGCCGGCGCCGGGGTGCTGCTGTTCGGTGCGGCACTGGTGTCGGCGGTGCGGCGTCACCGCGGCCGTCGGCTGCCGCTGGCCCTCGCGGTCGTGACGCTCGCGATGGTCGTCGGGGCCGTGGTCGCCGGAGTGGCCTCCGGCGAGCAGACCGATTTCGACGCGGCTGCCCACTGGGCCATCCTGCGGACCGCACTGGCCGGACTGGCCGCAGCGAGCCTCCCGGCCCTCTGCCTGGCCGCGCTGCGGGCTCGCGCCCGCCGGACCGGCTGACCCGGCGCTACTTCTTCTTCTCTTCGACGTCGCCGGAGAGCGCCGCGATGAAGGCTTCCTGCGGGACCTCGACCCGACCGATGGTCTTCATGCGCTTCTTGCCCTCCTTCTGCTTCTCGAGGAGCTTGCGCTTGCGGGTGATGTCACCGCCGTAGCACTTCGCCAGGACGTCCTTGCGCATCGCGCGGATGCTCTCGCGGGCGATGATGCGGGCGCCGATCGCGGCCTGGATCGGCACCTCGAACTGCTGACGCGGGATGAGCTTGCGCAGCCGTTCCGTCATGAGCGTGCCGTAGGCGTACGCCTTGTCGCGGTGCACGATCGCACTGAAGGCGTCGACCTGGTCGCCCTGCAGCAGGATGTCGACCTTGACGAGGTCGGCGGCCTGGTCGCCGGTGGGCTCGTAGTCGAGCGACGCGTAGCCCTGGGTCTTGCTCTTCAGCTGGTCGAAGAAGTCGAAGACGATCTCGCCGAGGGGCATCTCGTAGCGGATCTCGACGCGGTCCTCGCCGAGGTACTCCATGCCGAGCAGGGAGCCGCGGCGCTGCTGGCAGAGCTCCATGATCGCGCCGACGTAGTCCTTCGGCGCCAGGATCGCGGCGCGGACCATCGGCTCGCGGACCTCGACGATGCGCCCGGTCGGGAACTCCGAGGGGTTCGTGACCTCGGTCACGGCGTTGTCCTCGGTCGTGACCTCGTAGATCACGCTCGGGGCCGTGGTGATGAGGTCGAGCCCGAACTCGCGGGACAGTCGCTCGGTGATGATCTCGAGGTGCAGCAGCCCGAGGAACCCGCAGCGGAACCCGAAACCGAGCGCGACCGAGGTCTCCGGCTCGTAGACCAGTGCGGCGTCGGAGAGCTTGAGCTTGTCGAGGGCTTCGCGGAGCACGGGGTAGTCGCTGCCGTCGATCGGGTACAGGCCCGAGAACACCATCGGCTTCGGGTCGGTGTAGCCGGACAGCGGCTCGGTCGCGGGCTTCTGTGCACTCGTGACGGTGTCGCCGACCTTGGACTGGCGGACGTCCTTCACACCGGTGATCAGGTAGCCGACCTCGCCGACGGACAGCCCCTTCGTGGGCTTCGGCTCCGGGCTCGAGACCCCGATCTCCAGGATCTCGTGCGTCGACTTGGTCGACATCATCTGGACCTTCTCGCGGGGCGCGATGGTGCCGTCGATCATGCGGACGTAGGTGACGACACCGCGGTAGCTGTCGTAGACCGAGTCGAAGATCATCGCGCGGGGCGCGGCCTCGGCGTCGCCGACGGGGGCCGGCACGCGACGGACGACCAGGTCGAGGAGCTCGGGCACGCCGACGCCGGTCTTGCCGGACACCCGGAGGACGTCCTCGGGCTTGCCACCGATGAGCTGCGCGAGCTCGGCGGCGTACTTGTCCGGCTCGGCAGCCGGGAGGTCGATCTTGTTGAGGACCGGGATGATCTCGAGGTCGTTCTCGAGCGCCAGGTACAGGTTCGCGAGCGTCTGCGCCTCGATGCCCTGGGCGGCGTCGACGAGCAGGATCGCGCCCTCGCACGCGGCCAGGGAACGCGAGACCTCGTACGAGAAGTCGACGTGCCCCGGGGTGTCGATCATGTTCAGCGCGAAGGTCTCACCGTCGAGCTCCCACGGCATGCGCACGGCCTGCGACTTGATCGTGATGCCGCGCTCGCGCTCGATGTCCATGCGGTCGAGGTACTGCGCACGCATCGCGCGGTCCTCGACGATGCCGGTGATCGACAGCATGCGGTCGGCCAGCGTCGACTTGCCGTGGTCGATGTGCGCGATGATGCAGAAGTTGCGGATCGCGTCGGCCGGGGTCGCTGCGGGCTCCAGCGGAGCGGATGCTTGTGGGCTCACGGTTCCTCAGGTGGGTCGGACGGTCGCAACAGTCTCCCACGCTTGCGTGCCGGCGTCGCGCAGCGCAGCGCAGCGCAGCGCAGCGCAGCGCAGCGCAGCGCAGCTCGCACGATGCGAGTTCGTGCGTGCGTCGCACCGTGCGACGCCGTTCCGTCGTGCGGTGTTCCCGATTCCGTGCGAGGAGCGGGACCTCGCACGGAATCCGGAACCGGGCACGGAACGCGATCAGACCTCGCACGGAGCGATGCGTGGCGGACGCGGGGCGGGCCTCCCGGCCGCACGCTCCGAGCGTCAGACGGCGACGTGCGCCGGAGCCGGCAGTGCGCCGAGGCCGCGCCGGAGGTCGTCCGCGGTGGCTGCGAGACACACGCGGATCCACCCCTCGCCGGTGCGTCCGAAGGCGCTGCCCGGTGCGACGGCGACCCGCTCACGCTGCAGGAACCCCAGCGCCCACTCGGCGATGTCCCCGTCGGACGCGTGCGACATGTCGATCCACAGGTAGAACGCGCCGCGCGGGTCGAGGTACCGGATGCCGGCGGCGTCGAGCGTCTCCTTCGCGACCTCGAGGTTCGCGCGGTAGTGCTCCCGAGCGTCGCGCACCGCGGAGTGGTCCCCGACGATCGCCGCGAGTGCCGCGTACTGGTCGGGTTCGGCGACGCAGCTGATCATGGCCTCCTGCGTGGTCCGCATCGTCGCGCCGAGCCCCTTCGGGGTGACGAGGTAGCCGACGCGGACGCCGGTCATCGCGTACGTCTTGCTGAGCGAGAACGCCGAGAACACGCGGTCGTCCTCGTCGAGCGCCGCCAGGCTGACGTGCCGGGTGCCGTAGGTGAAGTACTCGTAGACCTCGTCGCTGATGACCCAGAGGTCGTGCCGCTTCGCGAAGGCCAGGAGCGCACGCAGGGTCTCCTCGCCGAAGACGGAGCCGAGCGGGTTCGACGGCGAGTTGACGACCAGGACACGGGTGCGTTCGGTGACGCTCGCCTCGAGGGCCTGCAGGTCGGGCTCGAACCCGTGCTGCGGCTCCAACCGGTACGGCACCGGGGTCGCCCCGATGATGTGCGCGTTCATCGTGAACGTCGTGTATCCGGGGTCCGGCACGAGGACCTCGTCGCCCGGACTGAGCGTCAACGTCATCGCCTGGAACAGCGCCTGGGTCGCGCCGATCGTCATCCAGATCTGCTCGAGGTCGGCCTCGATCCGGTTCTCGCGGCGGAGCTTGTCGCGGACGGCTTCGCGCAGGGGCCCGATCCCACCGTTCGGGGTGTACCCGGTGCGGTCCTCGGTCCAGGCGCGACGGGCCGCCTCACCGATGTGCGGCGCCACCGGGACGTCCGGCTCGCCGATGACGAGCATCGTGACGTCGGTGCCGCTCGACTGCAGCAGGGCCGCCTGCTCGAAGACCCTCCGGATGCCGGAGGCGGGCACGGTGTCGATGCGCGGTGCGAGGGAGGGCATGTCCGTCACGGTATCCGGTGCGTGTTGCCGCCGGGTTTCGCCCGCGGTCGACCGCAGGCTCCTGCCGATCCGGCGGTGTTTCGTGCTTTGGTGGCAGCCCGCTTGCCTGGTAGTGTTGGTGGCTGGCTTCCGCGTTCCCCGCCCACGGGTGGAACGCGATGCGACCACGGGCCCCTCTACCCTGCGGTCGCGCCCACCCGTACGAGACGAGCAGGAGCAATTCATGGCGAACATCAAGTCGCAGATCAAGCGCATCAAGACCAACCTCAAGGCCACCGAGCGCAACAAGGCCTACAAGTCGGAGCTCAAGACGCACATCCGTCGTGCCAACGACGCCGTCGCCGCCGGTGACAAGGACAAGGCCGTTGCCGCCCTGGCCCTCGCGTCGAAGAAGCTCGACAAGGCCGTGAGCAAGGGTGTCATCCACAAGAACCAGGCCGCGAACCGCAAGTCGGCCATCGCGAAGAAGGTCTCGTCGCTCTGACGTCCTGACCCTTCTGGTCTCGAAGGCCCCGCACCGTCGGTGCGGGGCCTTCGTCGTGCGCGGGGTTCGCTGCGTCTCGTGCGCTGCGTCGGGGTGCGTTGCGTCGGGTGCGTTCCGTGAGCAGAAACGGTCGGGTCGCGGCGGCACACCCGACCATCTCTGCTCACGATGTGCCGGCTGACAGGCGCGAGGGACAGCCGGGAGGCCCGACTCGCCTCAGCGGGGCTCGCCGCGTCGGGCGATGGTGCGGACCATGACCTCGAGCGCGTAGTGCGCGTCGCGCGAGCCACCCTTCACCGCGGTGTCCGCCTCGGCGATGCTGATGATCGCGTTCGCCAGCCCGGACTCGCTCCACCCGGCGACGTCTCGCTGCGCGCGCTGCACCTGCCACGGCGCCATGCCGAGCGCCGAGGCCGCCTGCCCGCTCGGACCCCGGAAGGCGCTGACCTTCGCCATCGTGCGGATCTTGCTCGCGAACGCGGCGACGATCGGCACGGGTGCCTCGCCGGTGGCCAGGGCGTGCCGCAGCTCGACGATCGCCGGCGCCGACCGACCCGCGAGGGCGATGTCAGCGACCTTGAACGCGTTCGTCTCGACGCGACCGCCGTAGTACTTGTCGACGACCTTGTCGGTGATCTCCTCGGCTTCGTCCGCCAGGAGCTGTCGGCACGCGGCGGCGAGTTCGGCGAGGTCGTCGGCGAACGCGGTCACCAGGGTCCGGACCGCGGACGGCGCGATGCGCCGTCGCGCGGCGCGGAACTCGGCGTTCACGAAGTCGATGCGGTCGGTCTCGCGCTTGAGTTCGTCGCACAGTACCTCGACCCCGCCGCCGACACCGCTGCGGATCGTGTCGAGGAGCTTCTTGCCGCGCACGCCACCCCCGTGCCGGAGCACCAGGGTCACGTCGTCTGCGGGGGCCTGCAGGTACGCGATCGTCTCGGTGATGAAGGCGTCGGTGCACTTCTCGACGTTCGTGACCTGCACGAGCCGCGGCTCGCCGAACAGCGACGGGCTGGCGAGGGTGGCGAGGAGCCCGGGGGCGTACTGGTCGGCTTCGAGGTCGTGCACCTCGAGCGCGGGGTCCTCGCCCTGCAGCAGGTCCTTCAGCACACCACGGGCGCGGTCGGCGAGGAACGCTTCGGGCCCGGTGATGAGCACGACGGGCGCCGGACGGATCCCCGACCAGGGCACCTGGTCGATCTTCGCTGCGGCGCGCGCGGGCTTCTTGGCGGCCATGTGGTCCTTCCGGTGGTGCCGGCCCGGACGGTGCCGGGTCGAGTGGTGCACCGACGATCCTACGGGCGGCCGCCGACGACGAGCGCTCCGTCCACACCCGCACCTCGTCGCTGCCGGAGCGAGCGAGCACCACGGTGCCGCGCTCGTCCGTGCGGAGCGGCAGCGTGCCCGCGGCCTCGAGCGTGCCGAGGGCCGATGCCGTCGGGTGTCCGTAGGTGTTGTCCGCCCCGACGCCGATGAGCCCGACACGCGCCGTGAGCCCCCGGTAGAGCTGCGGGTCCTGGTCCGCCGAGCCGTGGTGCGCCACCTTCACGACGTCGATCGGCCCCACCGGCAGCTCCCCGGAGTCCCGGAGCCGGCGCTGTGACGACTCCCCCAGGTCGCCGAGGAAGACCCCGGTCAGGCACGCCGGGCAGGAGTCTCCGTCCGCCGGCCCCGTGGTGAGCACGATGCTCGCGTCGTTGCCGGCGGCACGGTCGTCGCCCGGTGGCCACACCACGCGCCAGGCGAGCGGTCCGAGGGTTCCGGAGACCCGGTCGTCGGCCGTCCGGACGTCGACACCGGCACGTCGGAGGTCGTCGACCACCCGCTCGTCCGACGCACGGCCCACCGGTCCGACCAGGGCGGTCTCGACTGCGCCGGCCACAGCGCGCACCGCGCCGACGTGGTCGCGGTCGAAGTGCGTCAGGACGAGCAGGTCGACCCGGGCGACCCCGAGCAGGTCCAGGCACGCCCGGAGCCGCTCCTCGTCGTCGCCGGTGTCCACGAGGGCGACGGCGTCGTCGCCACGGAGCAGCACGGCGTCCCCCTGCCCGACGTCGCAGGCGGCGACCGACCAGTCCCCCGGCACCGATCCCCGGACGACGAGCACCGGGACGGTGACCGCTGCGACGCCGACCACGACCACCGCCCCTGCTGCGAGCAGCAACCGGGAGCCGAGCCGTCCCCGGACCAGCACCGCGACCGCGATGCAACCGCACACCAGCACGGCGGCGGCCACACCGAGCACGCCGGCCGGCCAGGGTACCGAGGCGTAGGGCAAGGCCGCTGCCCCGTGCGCGATGCTCCCGACGGCGGCGGCCGGGACCCACGCGACCGCCGCGAGCCCCTGCGCACCCGCCGGCCACACCGGAGCGAGGCCACACGCGGCGAGCCCGACCACCGTGACGACCGGCGCGAACGGCTCCGCCAGCAGGTTCGCCGGCACCGCGTAGGTCGGGAGCGTCGCCGACAGCGGGATCGTCACCGGCCAACACGCCACCTGCGCCGCGACGGGGATCACGAGTGCGGCGGCGACCGGCGGCCACACACGACGCGCCAGGAGCTCGGTGAGCGGCGGGGCGAGCACCACGATCCCACTCGTGGCGAGCACGGACAGGGCGAACGCGGACGACCGTGCGAACCAGGGGTCGACCACGAGCATGCCGACCGCGGCGAGGGTGATGAGCGGGACGCCCCGCACCGGTCGACCGGCCAGGTGCACGGCGAGCACCACGATCGCCATCACCGTCGCCCGGACGATCGAGGGGTCGGGCCGCACGAGTACGACGAACACCAGGAGCACGCCGACGGCCGCCGCGGCCCGGGGGCCTCTCGGCAGGCCACAGGCGCGGCCGAGGACCACGACGAGCCCGACCACCACCGCGCAGTTCGCCCCGGACACCGCCGTCAGGTGCGTCAGCGCGGAGGCCTCCATCGCCGCCTCGGTCGTCGGGTCGAGGCCGGATCGGTCCCCGATCGCGAGTCCGCGCAGCAGCGCCGCTCCGGGCTGTGGCAGGTCGGCCGTGGCCCGGACGAACGCCTGCCGCGCGGTGTCGGTGGCGCCGAGCAGTCCGTCGGGCGGCACCGACGACGGGGCCCCGCGCAGGAACGCCACGAAGGCGGTCGCGGAACCGGGCTCGTCCGGCCGAACGGCGGCGGTCACGGTGACCCGGGCTCCGGCCGCCAGCACGGCGACCGGTGCGTCGCCGTGCTGGTCGGGGACGAGTCGGACCGGCACCCGGAGCCCGTCGAGCTCGTCAGCGCGCACCAGCGTCGCGGTGACGGAGCGGTCGCCCGGCACGAGGTCACGGGTCAGCACGGCCTCGACGTCCACGTGCCCCGACCCCGGACCCGCGACGAGCACGCGCAGCGGTTCCGGGGCCCGCCGGGACTCCCCCACGGTGACCGACACCGCGAGCAGCGTCGTCAGTGCCCCCGCGACGAGCAGCAGACCGGCGACGACCGGCACGATCCCGGTGCCCCGACGCGACCGGAGCACGCTGCCGCTGACGCCGGTCAGGAGCGCCGTGGCCCCACCGACCACGGGTGCCACGTCGGGGACGCCGACGAGCAGGGCGGTCGCGATCCAGGCGGCGGCGACCGGCACCGCGACCCGCAGGTCGATCGCACTCGGCGCGAGCTGCACCGTCGCCCCTCAGACCCGCACACGATCGCGGAGCTCGGCGAACCGCACGTCCCCGATGCCGCTGACGTCGAGCAGGTCCTCGACCGCGGTGAACCGGCCGTGCTCGTCCCGCCAGGCGATGATCCGACCAGCGAGCCCCGGTCCGATCCCGGGCAGGGTCTCGAGTGCGGCCTGGTCGGCGGCGTTCAGGTCGACGACGGCGGACCCCTCAACCCCGGTACCCGCACCGCCACCGCCACCGCCGCCCGCGGCCCCGGCAGCGGCAGCCCGCCCGGCGCCAGCACCGTCTGCCGCCGGCCCGAGCGCCTCCGGCACCTCCTGCTGCCCGAGCCGCGGCACGTACAACCGCTCGCCGTCCGTCAGCACCCGGGCAAGGTTCAGGCGGTCGAGGTCGGCGTCGTCCGCGGCCCCACCGGCACGTTCGAGCGCGTCCCCGACGCGGCTCGATGCCGGCAGCTCGACCACACCGCTCCGCTGTACCGCCCCGAGCACGTGCACCACGACCCGTCCGGCACCCGGCCCGGACGGCAGAGCACCGGCAGCATCTCCGGCTGACGGCGATGGCGCACCCGATGCCCCACCCGCGCCGGACGTGGGTGCCCCACGCACGACGACCCCTCCGGTTCCGTCGGTGCCCCCGCTGCCGCCGCCCGACGCCATCGCCCCGACGAACACCACGACGACGGCGACCACCACCACGACCGCCGCCAGCACCACGGCGGCCCGCGGTGACAAGGCGAGACGGGACCACCAGGGTCCGGGAGACGGCGGGGAGGACATGCCCCGAACGCTACGGAGCCCGGCCGATCGGCCGGGCTCCGGAGGCGACACCCGTGGACGGGTGCCGCGAACGCCCCTGCTGTGGAGGGACGACGCCAGCGACGGTCGCTACCCCTTGATGGCGATGTTCACGAGCTTCGGCGCGCGGACGATCACCTTCACGATCTCGCGGTCACCGATGTACCGCTGCACGTTCGCCGACGACCGTGCGAGCTGCTCGAGCTCATCCGCCTCGATCGACTTCGACACCTCGAACGAGTCACGCACCTTGCCGTTGACCTGCACGACGGCCGTCAGGGTCTCCTGCACGAGCAGCGTCGGGTCGGCCTTCCGCCAGCCGTACGTGGCGACGGTGGCCTCGTAGCCCAGCTTCTCCCACATCTCCTCGCCGGTGTACGGCGCGAAGACGCTCAGGCCGAGCGCGATCGTCTCGACGGCCTCACGCACGGCGGGGTCTCCGGCACCGGGGCCGCTGTCGATCGCCTTGCGGGTGACGTTGACCAGGTCCATCAGTCGCGCGATCACGACGTTGAACTTGAACGACTCCATCATCCCCGGGGCGTCGGCGAGGAACCGGTGCGTGACCTGGCGGAGTGCCCGGTCGCCATCGGCCCACACGACGTCGCGTGCGGACGTGACGTCGAGCGCCAGGCGGTACGCCCGCGCCAGGAACCGAGCCGAGGCGGACGGCGAGACGTCCTCCCAGTTGATGTCGTCCTCCGGCGGGCCGGCGAATCCCATCACCAGGCGGATGGCGTCGACGCCGTTCGCGTCGAGCTCGTCGCCGAGCGAGACGCCGCCCTTCGACTTCGACATCTTCGAGCCACCGGACAGCACCATGCCCTGGTTGAGCAGTGCCGAGAACGGCTCGGTGAAGTCGAGGTACCCGAGGTCGAAGAGCACCTTCGTGACGAAGCGGGCGTAGAGCAGGTGCAGGATCGCGTGCTCGATGCCGCCGATGTACTGGTCGACCGGAGCCCAGCGGCGTGCGGCTGCCGGGTCGAACGCCTGGGTGTCGTCGTTCGCCGACAGGAACCGCAGGAAGTACCACGACGAGTCGACGAAGGTGTCCATCGTGTCGGTGTCGCGGAGCGCCGGGGTGCCGTCGACGGGGTTCGGCACGTTCACCCAGTCGGTCGCGCCGCCGAGCGGGGACGTGCCCTTCGGCTTGAGGTCGAGCCCCTCGGTGTCCGGCAGCACGATCGGCAGCTGGTCCTCGGGCACCGGGTGCTCGGAGCCGTCGGCACCGTGGATGATCGGGATCGGGGTGCCCCAGAAGCGCTGGCGCGAGATGAGCCAGTCGCGCAGCCGGTAGGTCTTGGCGGCACGACCGGTGCCGCGCTCCTCGAGCAGGGCGATGGCAGCGGTGATGGCGTGCTGCTTCGACATGCCGTCGAGCGGCCCGGAGTTGATCATCCGCCCCTGACCGGTCAGCGCTTCGCCGGTGGCGACCGGGTCGAGGGTCGGCACGTCGAAGTCGTCGAGCGTCGCGCCCTCGGGGATGACCGGGATCGCCCCGGTGACGGCGGCGTTCGTGTCGACGACCACCTTGACGGGCAGGTCGAACGCCCGCGCGAAGTCGAGGTCGCGCTGGTCGTGCGCGGGCACGGCCATCACCGCACCGTGACCGTAGTCGGCGAGCACGTAGTCGGCGGCCCAGATGGGCAGGCGTTCCCCCGTCAGCGGGTGGATCGCGGACCGACCGAGCGGCACGCCGGTCTTCGGGCGGTCGGCGTTCTGCCGGTCGATCTCGGACGTCTTCTGCGTCGCCGTCAGGTAGGCGTCGAAGTCGTCACGGACGGCGGACGGCACGGACGGGTCGGCAACCAGCGCGGCAGCCAGGTCCGAGTCGGGGGCCACCACCAGGAACGTCGCCCCGTGGATCGTGTCCGGACGAGTGGTGAACACCGTGACGGGCTCGTCGCGGCCCTCGATCACGAAGTCGACGTCGGCACCGACCGAACGGCCGATCCAGTTGCGCTGCTGCGCGATGACCTTCGCCGGCCACCGCCCCTCGAGCTGGTTCAGGTCGTCGAGCAGCCGGTCGGCGTACTCGGTGATCTTGAAGTACCACTGCGTGAGCTTCTTCTTCACGACGACGGCGCCGGAGCGGTCCGAGGTGCCGTCGGGCAGGACCTGCTCGTTCGCCAGCACGGTCTGGTCCACCGGGTCCCAGTTCACCCAGCTGTCCTTGCGGTACGCCAGGCCCTTCTCGTACATCTTCAGGAACAGCCACTGGTTCCACTTGTAGTACTCGGGGTCCGAGGTGTGGATCTCGGTGGTCCAGTCGAACGACGGCGCGTAGCGCTTGAAGGACGCCTTCTGCTGCTCGATGTTCGCGTAGGTCCAGTCCTTCGGGTCCACCCCGCGCTTGATCGCCGCGTTCTCGGCGGGCAGGCCGAACGAGTCCCAGCCGATCGGGTGCAGCACGTTGAAGCCCTGCTGCCGCCAGTACCGCGCGACGAAGTCACCGAGCGCCCAGTTCTCGGCGTGCCCCATGTGCAGGTCGCCGGACGGGTACGGGAACATCTCGAGGATGTACTTGCGCGGACGGGTGTCGTCGAGGTCGGTGGTGAAGAGCCCGAGCTCTTCCCAGCGGGGCTGCCACTTCTCCTGGATACGACGGAAGTCGT
Organism: Curtobacterium sp. BRB10; assembly: GCF_031844325.1. NCBI lineage: Bacteria > Bacillati > Actinomycetota > Actinomycetes > Micrococcales > Microbacteriaceae > Curtobacterium > Curtobacterium sp. BRB10. The sequence continues at coordinate 178,763 of NZ_JAUZVA010000006.1, read as the reverse complement.
AGGCGTTCGGGTCCTCGGCGTGCTGCTCGGTGGTCACGGACGTCAACGATACAAGCCGCCGGGCCCGTCCCGCGTCCGCCCGTCGGCTCACCCGGCGAGCAGGCGTCCGTCCCGCATCCGCAGGGTGCGGTCGACCAGGTCCGGTGCCACCGGGACGTGCGACACGATGACGACCGTCCGACCCGCCGCGCGGGCCGTGGTGACGAGGTCGCGCAGCACGGTGTCGCCGAGGTCCGGGTCGACGTCGGCGGTCGGTTCGTCGAGCACCAGCACCGGGAACGCGTGCAGCAGCGCGCGGGCGAGCGCGAGCCGGTGTGCCTGGCCGCCGGACACGAGCACGCCGCGTTCCCCGACCGAGGCGTCCAGCCCGCCGCGCCGGACGACCCAGTCCCCCAGGCCGACCCGGTCGAGCACGGCGAGCAGTTCGTCGTCGGTCGCGGTCTCACGGGCGAAGAGCAGGTTCTGCCGCACCGACTGGTCGAACACGAACGGGTCCTGTTCGATCAGGCCGACCCGGGCCCGCACCGCGTCCGGGTGCATCGTCTTCGCCTCGACGCCGTCGAGCGTGTAGGACCCCTCGTGCTCCACGAACCGGACGAGCGCGTCGACCAGGGTCGACTTGCCGGCACCACTCGGCCCCTGGATCACGACGACCTCGCCGGGGGCGAGCGTGAACGAGATCCCGTCGACCGCGGGCTCAGCCGCCCCCGGCCAGCGGACGGTCAGGTCGTGGACGGCGAGTGTGACCGCGCCCTCGACCACGAGCGACGCCGGGTCGGCGTCCTCGTCCGGCTCGGGGACGATGCCGTCGGGCACCTCGGCGGGCACCACTTGCTCCACCCGGTCGGCCGCAGCACGCACCCGTCGGAGCGTCAGGACGGCGAGCGGGACGGTCCCGACGACCTCGAAGAGCGCGAGCGGGACGAAGACCGCCAGAGCCCAGAGCGGACCGTCGAGCGCCCCGGACACCACGGCAGGCGCGCCGACGGCCAGGGTCCCGATCACGGCACCGCCACCGACCAGGCCGACCAGGGCACCGACGAGCGACTCGACCGTGCCACGGCGCCGGACGGCCCGGGTGACGCCGGCGTCGAGCCGGGCGATGTGCGCGAGCCGTTCGTCGAGGGTGCCGTACGCGGCGAAGACGTCGAGCGTCCGGACGGTGTCGAGCACGAGGTCCGCGACCCTGCCCCGGTCGGCGGCGGTCTCGCGGTCCGAGCGCTCGGCGATCACCCGGGTGACGATCGTGCCGACCAGGGCCGCGACCGCCAGCGCGAGGACGAGCACGAGCGCCGCCGGCACCGACACGAGCGCCACGGCGACGACCGACAGCACCGCGACGACCCCGGCGGAGACGAGCGGGCCGACGACGCGGATCGGCAGGTCCTGCAGCCGGTCCGTGTCGGTCACCAGCCGCGTCATGAGGTCGCCGCGTCCGGTCCGTCCGAGTCCGGCGGGCGCGATCGACGCGAGCCGCCGGTACATCTCCGTCCGCACCACGGCCAGTTGCCGGAACGAGGCGTCGTGCCCGGCGAGCCGGTCGACGTAGCGCAGCACGGCTCGCCCGAGCGCGAAGGCGCGCACGCCGACCATCACGAGTGTCAGGTACAGGATCGGCGGGTGCTCGGCGGCGCGGGTGATCAGGTAGCCGCTCGCGGCGAGGAGCGCCACGGCGCAGAGCGCGCTGAGCGATCCGGCGGCGACCGCCTTCGCCCAACCCGACCCGTGCGGCATCGCGAGCCGCAGGACGGAGCCACCACGGGCCTCCCGGCTCATGCGCGCACTCCCCTGCGGACCGTCACGGACCCGCCGGCGCGGACGTCCACGCGGACGTCCGCCGCGGCGACGACCGCGGGTCGGTGGCTGGCGACCACGACGACGGCGCCGTCGGCCGCCAGGCCACGAACGGCCGCGATGACCCGCGCCTCGGCCTCGGCGTCCAGCGCGGACGTCGGCTCGTCGAGCAGGACGAGCGGGGTCTGCTCGCGGCGCGCCCGGTAGAGCGCGCGGGCGACGGCGACGCGCTGTGCCTGGCCCCCGGACAGTCCGCTGCCACCGGCGCCGACCGGGAGGCCCGGGTCGAGTCCCAGCCCCGCGTCGCCCAGAGCGGTGCGCACGTCGGCGTCGTCGGGGGTCGCGCTGAGCGCGACGTTCTCGGCGATCGTCCCGCGGACGAGACGCGGCCGCTGGTCGGCCCACGTGGTGCGCTCGGCGACGGAGGCACCGGCCGGGCCGGGCACGGTGACGACGCCGTCGTGCGGCAGGACGCCGCGGAGTGCGGCGATGATGCTCGACTTGCCGGAACCGCTCGGGCCGGCCAGCACGACCACGGTGCCGGGCTCGGCGTGCAGGTCGAACGGCCCGATCACGACGTCGGGTCGGCGGACGGTGAGCCCGCGGACGTCGAGCCCCCGGACGTCCACCGCGGTGGCGGGTGCTGCGGTGTCCGTGTCGGTCCCGCTGCTGCCGGTCGCGGACGACGATGCGGCCTCGTCGTCGGCGAGCACGTCGAGCACCGCGGCAGAGGCCTCGACGCCGTCCTGGGCGGCGTGGAAGTCGGCGCCGACCTGGCGGACGGGGGCGAAGGCCTCCGGTGCGAGCACGAGCACGAACATCGCGGCGCCGAGGCCGAGTGAACCGTCCACCAGGCGGATGCCGATCGAGACGGCGACCAGTGCGACGGACAGGCTCGCGGCGAGCTCGAGCGCGAAGCCGCTCATGAACGACAGCCGGAGCACGCCGATCGTGCCGCGGCGGTACTCGTCGGTGACCGCCGCGATGCGACCTACCTGGCGGCGTGCACGGCCGAAGACCTTGAGCGTGGCGAGCCCCTCGACGGCTTCGGTGAAGGCGGCACCGAGCTTCGCGAGGGCGTCCGACTGCTTCCGCTGCAGCGACTGCGTCGCCAGGCCGATCAGGATCATGAAGACCGGGATCACCGGCAGGGCGAACAGGATGATCAGCCCGCTCGTCAGGTCGCCGAGGCCGATCGCCACCAGGAGCATCGGCGTCGCGATCGCGGTGAGCGCGAGCTGCGGCAGGTACCGGCCGAAGTAGGCGTCGAGGGCGTCGAGCCCGGGGCCGAGCGTCGTGGCGAAGCCGGCGCTCGACCGGCCGGCGAGCCACGACGGACCGCGCTCGGCGGCGCGGGCGAGCACCGTCGTCCGCATCTCGCTCTTCACCTTCGCCGCAGCACGGGCCGCCAGGTCGTCGGTGGCCCACGCGGCCACCGCACGCAGGACGAACGCCCCGCCGAGCAGCGCGAGCGCCTGCCCGAACGCCGCTGGCACCCTGCCGTCGCGGACGGCGTCGACCCCGAGGGTGACGGCCGCAGCGATCCCCCACGCGATCGCGATGGTCGCGAGCGTGCGGAGGACTCCCGTGCCGGCGGCGGCGACGATGAAACCGCGCGCCGTCCGGGACAACCGCAGGAGTCGGGGGTCGAGGGGCTTCATCGTCGTCCGCCTAGTGCGCGGCCGCGGTGACCTGGGCGCGGGAGACGCGCTTGCGGAACACCCAGTAGGTCCAGGCCTGGTACGCGAAGACCAGGGGCACGAAGATCAGCGCGACCCAGCTCATCACGGTCAGCGTGTACGACCCGGACGAGGCGTTGTACACGTTCAGGCTGTTCGCGACGTCGTTCGAGGCCGGCATGACGTCGGGGAAGATCGCCGTGAACATCGCGAGCACGATCGCGGCGATGGTGATCGCCATCAGGGTGAAGGCACGCCCCTCCTTGCCCCAGGCGTTGCAGAGCACCGCGAGCACCAGGGCCAGGGCGGCGACCACGGAGAGCACCAACGAGGCCGGGGTGGCCCGGACGAAGGCCATCGACACCAGGAACACGGCGCCGACCACGATCGTGACGATGCCGGCCCGGGTCGCCAGGCGCTTTGCGCGGACGCGGATCTCGCCCTCGGTCTTCAGCGCGACGAAGACGACCCCGTGGGTGAAGAAGACCAGCAGCGTCGCGACACCGGTCAGCAGCGCGAACGGGTTGAGCAGGTCGAAGATCGTGCCGGTGAAGTTGTGCCCGGCGTCCATCGGGACGCCACGGACGACGTTGCCGAACGCGACGCCCCACAGGAACGACGGCACGGCGCTGCCGACGATGATCATGAGGTCGAAGCGGCGCTTCCACGCGAGGTGCTTGTTCTGGTGCCGGTACTCGAACGACACCCCTCGGACGATGAGTGCAGCGAGGATGAGCAGCAGCGCCAGGTAGAACCCGGAGAACATCGTGGCGTACCACTCCGGGAACGCCGCGAACAGGCAGGCCCCGGCGACGATGACCCAGGTCTCGTTGAGGTCCCAGACCGGGCCGATGGTGTTGATCAGGACCCGACGGTCGGTGTCGTCCTTGCCGAGGAACGGCAGGGACATACCGACACCGAAGTCGAATCCGTCGAGGACGAAGTAGCCGACGAAGAAGACGCCGACGATCGCGAACCAGAGAACGGGGAGATCCATCAGGCAGCGTCCATTTCTAGTAGACCGTCACTTCGTGCTTGACCTCGCCGGTCTCCTCGTCGACCTCGTCCGGGTCGGCGGGCCCCTCTTGCGCGACCTTCTTGATGAGCTTGAACTCGACGACGGCCAGCGAGCCGTAGATCAGGGTGAAGACCAGCAGCGAGATGAGGACCTCGAGCCCGGTCACGTTCGGCGACACACCGTCCTTCGTCTGGAGCAGCCCGAACACGAGCCACGGCTGGCGGCCCATCTCGGTGAAGACCCAGCCGACGATCATCGCGGCCATCGGCAGCGGCACCGTCCAGGTGGCGATGCGCCACACCCAGCGCTGCGTCGGGAACCGGCCCTTGCGGGTCAGCCACAGCCCGACCAGCGAGACCATGACCGCGCCGACACCGAGGGCGATCATCCAGCGGAACGACCAGTAAGTGACCCAGATGATCGGCTTGTAGTCGCCGGGGCCGTACACCTGCGTGTACTGCGCCTGCAGGTCGTTGATGCCCTCGACCGTGCCGTTGAACGTGTGCGTCGACAGGAACGACAGCAGGTACGGCACCCGGATCGAGAACAGCTCGTGCACGCCGTCGGGGGTGCCGAGCGTGAAGATCGAGAACGAGGCGTCCTTGCCGGTCGCGGTGTTGTACAGCGCCTCGGCCGCCGCCATCTTCATCGGCTGCGTGTCGACCATCGTCAGTCCGAGCTGGTCGCCGGTCAGGACGGTCAGCGCCCCCGCCGCGAGCATCGTCCACATGCCGAACTTGAGCGCCGGCATCATCGTCTCGAGGTTCTGGTTGCGGGCCAGGTGGTAGGCCGCGACCGAGATGATGACCGCCGCGGCGACCATGAAGCAGGCGAAGAGCGTGTGCGGGAAGGCGGCCAGGGCGACCTTGTTGCCGAGCACCGCCCAGATGTCGGTGAGCTCCGCACGGCCCTTTGCTTCGTTCATCGCGAAGCCGACCGGGTGCTGCATGAACGCGTTCGCGGCGATGATGAAGTACGCCGACATGATCGTGCCCGCGCTGACGCACCAGATGCTCGCCAGGTGCAGGCCCTTGGGCAGGCGGTCCCAGCCGAAGATCCAGATGCCGATGAAGGCCGCCTCGAAGAAGAACGCCAGGATCCCCTCGAGCGCGAGCGGTGCACCGAAGACGTCACCGACGAAACGTGAGTAGTTCGACCAGTTCATGCCGAACTGGAACTCCTGCACGATGCCCGTCACGACACCCATGGCGAAGTTGATCAGGAAGATCCGCCCGAAGAACCGCGTCAACTGCAGGTAGTGCGCGCGGCCGGTCCGGTACCAGGCGGTCTGGAACACGGCCACCACGGCCGCCATGCCGATCGTCAGCGGGACGAAGAGGAAGTGGTAGATGGTCGTCAGACCGAACTGCCACCGCGACAGGAGGAGCGGATCGAGGAGGTCGTTCATGCGGCGATTCCGAGACGGGTGGCCGCGCGCTGTTCGTGCACGTCAGTTGCTTCCTGTGGAACGGATACATCAGGTGTCACAGCCCTTGGGACACCCCAACGCTAGCGCCTCGGACTCCACTTCGACAACTTGTAGAACCGGTACGTGCACAAACGTGCAAGCACTCTGCACGGCACAACCGTGCGGCACGGATGTTCGCATCGGCCGCCCCGTGAACGACGACAGGCGCCGGGTGGATACCCGACGCCTGTCGTTCGACTGCGAGGTGCAGTGGCGGTGCAGTGGTTACAGCAGACCCTCGGCCTCGAGCCAGTCCTCGGCGATGGTGGACGCCTTCTCCTTGTCGGCCGTGCTCTTGGTGTTGAGCTCGATCAGGGCATCCGTCGTGAGCTTCTCGTTGACCGAGTCGATCGCGTCGGCCGCCTTCTCGTCGACCTTGTCGGAGACGACCGGGATGACGTTCTGCGGGAGGATCAGGTTCTCCGGGTCCTCCAGCGTGACGAAGTCGTTCGCCTTGATGCTCGGGTCGGCCGTGTAGATGTCGGCCATCTGGACGGTGCCGTCCTTGAGCGCCTTGACGGTGAGCGCCCCACCGGAGTCCTCGATCGCCTTGAAGTCGACGTCGACGCCGTAGACCGACTTGAGTCCCTTCGGGCCGTAGGGGCGCGTCTGGTTCTCGGAGTTCGCGCCCATGGTGAGCTTCTCGTCGACGTTCTTCAGTTCGGCCAGGCTCGTGACGTCGTTGTCCTCGGAGAACTTCTTCGTGACGGTGTAGCTGTCCTGGTCGGTCGCGTCGGCCTCGTCGAGGACGCGGAGGCCCTTCGGCAGGGCCTTGTCGAGCCCGTCGTCGATCTGCTCGGCGGTCTTCGCGTCCGAGTTCTTGTCGAAGTACTGCAGCAGGTTGCCGCTGTACTCCGGCATCACGTCGATCGCGCCCTTCTCGAGCTGCGGGATGTAGACCTCGCGCTGCCCGATGTTGAAGTTGCGCTTCACGTCGAAGCCGTCCTTCTCGAGGACCTGGGCGTAGAGCTCTGCGATGATCTCGTTGGAGTAGTACTGCTGCGAGCCGACGACGATGGTCTTCGAGTCGGACGAGCCGCTGGACCCGCTGTCGAGCGGGTCGCTCGACGCGCAGCCGGCCAGGGCGGCTACGACGCCCAACGCCATCGCGGCGGCGACGCCGGCGCGGATCTTGGGTGCTGTGATCACGAGGGATTTCCTTCCGGGAGGGGATTGCGGGCTCGCTCGCGCGACCCCTGGCGCTGTCGAGCCGACGGGTCCGCGGTGCCCTTCGGCACCGCCGCCCGCTGCAGCACGGCGAACACGATCTCGAACGCGATCGCGAGCGCGATCACGAGGATGGAGGCGCCGAGCATCTCGGCGTAGTCCTGGGTCTTCAGCCCGAGGAAGAAGTAGCCGCCGAGGCCACCGGCGCCGACGTAGGCGGCGAGTGTCGCCGTGGCGACGACCTGCAGCACGGCGGCGCGGATCCCGCCGATCAGCAGCGGCAGCCCGAGCGGGATCTCGACCTTCCACAGGATCTGCCAGCCGGTCATGCCCTGGGCCTTCGCGGCGTCGACGACGCCGGGGTCGACGGACTCGACACCGGAGTACGCGCCGGCCAGGACCGACGGGATCGCCAGCACGACGAGCGCGAGCAGGGGTGCCTGCAGACCGATCCCCAGCAGCAGGGCGAAGAGCGAGAGCACACCGAGCGTCGGGAGCGCTCGGACACCGCCCGACACCGCGATCGCGAACCCACGGGCTCGACGCGTGTGCCCGATGGCGTACCCGACGGGCACGGCGATCACCGAGGCGATGAGCACCGCGAGCAGGGTGATCCAGACGTGTTCCCAGAGTCGCGCGGGGATGGCGTTGAAGCTGCCGTAGTTCGCGGGGTCGAACACCCACGCGAAGGCCTGACCGATGATCACGAGGAGACCTCCGCTGCTTGCAGGACCCGGCGGGCCTGGCGACGCGACACCGAGTTCGTCCGGGTCCACGGCATCACCAGCCGCCCGAGCAGCACGAGGAGGCCGTCCAACGCGAAGGCGAGCACGAGCACCATGACGATGCCGGAGAGGATCTCCTCGTAGATCCCACGCCCCAGGCCGTCGGTGAACAACAACCCCAGACTCGGGATGCCGAGGACCGCGCCGACGGTGGTGAGCGAGATCGTGGACACCGAGACCACCCGGAGCCCGGCGAGCAGGACCGGGCCGGCGAGCGGGAGCTCGACCCGGAAGAACCGCTGCGCCGGCGAGTAGCCCATGGCGGTCGAGGCGGACTTGGTCTCGGCGTCGACCGAGGTCAGGCCGTCGACCGTTGACCGGACCATCAGCGCGAGGCCGTACAGGGTCAGGCCGATGACGACGTTGACCGGGCTCTGCAGACCGGTGCCGATGATGCTCGGGAGCGCGACGAACAGGGCGAGCGACGGGATGGCGTACAGCAGGCCGGCGAGGGTGACGATGCTGCTACCCACACCCGACGCGAAGCGCGACCCACCGGGGCGTTGGAGCCGGACCACCAGCCACCCGATCGGGATCGACAGCAGGAACGCGACGATGATCGGCGGGATCGCGATCGCGAGGTGGGACAGCGTGTTGTCCCAGATCGTGTCGAGGTTCGCCAGCACCCACTTCACCGGGTGCCCCCACCCTGCGCCGGAGCACCCGGTGCGTCGTGGGACGCTCCGGCCTCTGCTGCGCGGGCGTCGGACTGCGGCACGGCCGCGGCGGCGTCGACGACCCCGACCGGGCCCGTCAGCACACCGGCGGCGCGGCCGTCACCGTCGACGACGATCGGACCGGTCGGGGTCTGCTCGACACGGAGCGCGCGGCGCCCGCGACCGGCGCCGATGAACGTGGCGACGAAGTCGTCGGCCGGTGCGGCGAGGATCTCGGCCGGCGTCCCCTGCTGGGCGATCTCGCCGCCCTTCTTGAGGATGACGACCTGGTCGCCGAGCTTGAACGCTTCGTCGATGTCGTGCGTCACGAAGACGACGGTCTTGCCGAGTTCACGCTGCAGGCGGATGAGCTCGTCCTGCAGGTCGTTGCGCACCAACGGGTCGACCGCACCGAACGGCTCGTCCATGAGCAGGATGTTCGGGTCGACGGCCAACCCGCGGGCCACACCGACGCGCTGCTGCTGGCCGCCGGAGAGCTGCGAGGGGTAGCGGTCGGCGAAGGCGCGGTCGAGGCCGACGGTGTCCATGAGCGCGAGGGCGCGCTCGCGCGCATCGGCCTTGGAGACGCCGGTCAGCAGCGGGACGGTCGCGATGTTGTCGACGACCTTCCGGTGCGGCAGGAGTCCGGAGTTCTGCATGACGTACCCGATGTGGCGACGGAGCTCGACGGGGTTGATCCCGGCGACGTCGGAACCGTCGATCTCGACGGTCCCGGAGGTGGGGTCGACCATGCGGTTGATCATGCGGAGCAGCGTGGTCTTGCCACAGCCGCTGGATCCGACGAAGACGGTGGTGGTCCGGGACGGGATGACCAGATCGAAGTGCTCGACCGCAGTCGTGCCGTCCGGGTAGGTCTTGCGCACCGAGCGGAACTCGATCATGGGGTGCCCTTCTGTTCGGAGGTAGCCCGACTCCGGATGAGAGTACCCGGGGGTTCCGACATCGGTTCGGTCGCGTCGCCGCGTGACGGGTTTCGGACCACCGGTCGCGCCGGGGTCACCACCGACACGGCGCGATCCAGCGGGGACGACGACACCCGCGCCTCGGTGTTCGGAGGCGCGGGCGGGTCGGTTCGGTCCTCGGCGTGTCGCGCGGGCCGACGGGAACGTCAGGACGCGGCGATCACCGATTCCAGGTGCGCACGGTTCATCCGGCGGTACTCCTCGATCAGCTCCGTGTCGGGGTGCTCGCGGTCGCGGTGCGCTCGCGCCAGCACCGCGTGACCGGACTCGGCGAGGACGACCCAGGCGCGGGTGATGCGCTCGTCGTCCGGGAGACCGAAGCGGTCCCGCATGATCTGGCCGACGGTCGCACCCAGCGCCCCCATGCGGTCCTCGGCGTCGCCCGTGCCGGTGTCCGCCGGGTCGCCGAAGCGGATGGCTCGGAAGCCGGGCTCGGTGCGGTACATCTCGGCGGTCAGGTCGATGAGCGCGTCGTTGGCGTCCTGCCAGATCTCGGCGCCGCTGGCGTCGAGCGCCTCGACGAAGCGCGAGGCGAGCCGCTGGGTGCAGCGGATCGCGAGTGCCTCGACCACGGCGATGCGGTCCGGGAAGTACCGGTAGACGGTGCCGATCGACGCCCCCGCGCGCTCGGCGACCATGGCGGTCGTGAGCCGTTCGAACCCGATCTCGTCGATCACCGCGGCTGCGGCGTCGAGGAGGCCGGCGAGGCGCGCCGAACTGCGGGCTTGGACCGGCTCGTTCCTGAGCAGTGATGATCCCCCCGGCAGAGCGTTCGTTACCTCGGTGACGAGCACGTGTTCTCCTCTTGCGCTCCAGCGCGGTTGGTTGGTGTGACGGGGACAACTTTCGCAGAACGCGCCTGGAACGTGGCTGCGACTCACCAGTTCCGCGGAGCGCGCGGGTTTCGTCAGGCGCACATGGGATGATGACGCCATGCCCGACCCGACGCCCCACGAGCCGTCGTTGGCCGAGCCGCTCCTGCACCGCGCGGCCCGCATCGAGGACGCCGTCCAGGAGTTCCGCGAGCACCGTGCACGCCGTCGCGGACTCGTCCCCACGGTGGTCCCGTACACCGGTTACGGCGCGCCCGGTTGGGTGCGTATCCTGTGCCGTGTGCTGCTGACGCGCCGGGGTCTCGCCTCCGACGTCTCCTACGCGGGCGTCCGCGGCTGGAAGAGCTTCACGAGCGTCGCCGTCGACCACGCCGAGGTCACCGTCACCGCCGGCGGGGTCTCCCACGTGGTGGAGACCGACCGTGGCGGCGTCGTCGACACCATCGTCCCGATCGACCTCGAGCCCGGCTGGCGCACGGTGCGGCTGTCGGCAGGCGGTGGACGCGACGTCGAGGCCGACGTGTTCGTCGTCCACCCGGACACCCGCTTCGGGCTGTTGTCCGACATCGACGACACCGTCATGGTGACCTCGCTCCCCCGCCCCATGCTCGCCGCCTGGAACTCGTTCGTCCTGACCGAGCACGCCCGCCGCCCGGTGCCGGGCATGTCCGTGCTGTACGAGCGGATCCTCGCGCAGCACCCCGGTTCCCCGACGGTCTACCTGTCGACCGGGGCGTGGAACGTCGCCCCGACGCTGCAGCGCTTCCTGTCGCGCAACATGTACCCGTCCGGCACGCTCCTGCTCACCGACTGGGGCCCCACCCACGACCGGTTCTTCCGCAGCGGCCAGCTGCACAAGCAGGAGAACCTCCGGCGGCTCGCGAAGGACTTCCCGGACATCCGATGGCTCCTGGTCGGCGACGACGGACAGCACGACGAGAGCCTCTACGGCGACTTCTCGCGCGAGCACCCGGACAACGTCGCGGGCGTCGCCATCCGGCAGCTGTCCACGAGCGAGGCGGTCCTGGCCGGCGGTCGATCACGTGCACAGGAACGCTCCCGTGACTCGTCGGCGCCCTGGGTGTACGCACCGGACGGCGCCGGCCTGTGGAGCGAGCTCGCGCGGGTCGGCATCATCGAGTCCGACGCCTCCGACCCGGCCTGAGCGACCCTTCATCACGATCTCGGATCAGAGCCCCCGACGCTGCCCGCGGCGCACGGGCATCGGGTGTTCGATCGGTCCATGAGCACCGAGCCGGCCGCACCGCCCACAGCTGCACCGCACACACCGCCGAACCGCATCGAGGACCACGCCCTGATCGGCGACACCGGCACCGCTGCCCTGGTCGGCCGTGACGGGACCATCGACTGGGCGTGCCTGCCGCGCTTCGACAGCCCGTCCACCTTCGCGTCGCTGCTCGGCACCGAAGACCACGGGCACTGGACCCTGCGGCCCGTCGACGACGACGCCACCGCACAGTGGCACTACCACGGCGACACCCTCGTGCTCTCGACCGTCTGGACCACCCGCGACGGCGTGGTCGAGGTCACCGAGTTCATGCCCGTCGGCGCGCACCGGCCCTCGATCGTCCGGCGGGTGCGTGGGCTCCGCGGCAGCGTCGAGCTCCGGCAGACGCTCCGGATCCGGTTCGACTACTCGCGGGCCCTGCCGTGGATCCGGCAGATCGGGGACGAGGTCGAACCGGCGCTGCTCGCGACGGCCGGTCCCGGCTCGGTGATCGTCCGTGGGCCGCGGTTCCGAGCCGACGACCACCGGCACACCGCCGTCACGACGATCCACGACGGCGACGTGCTCGACACGGTGCTCACCTGGTACCCGTCGCACCGCGAACCACCCGAGCCGCTCGACGTCGACGCGGCCCTCGCGCACACCATCTCGTGGTGGACGTCGTGGACCGCTCCCGCACGGACCCCCGGTCGCTACGCCGACGCCGCTCGACGGTCGCTGGTGTTCCTCCGCGCGATGACCCACGGCGACACCGGTGGCGTCGTCGCCGCCGCGACCACGGGCCTGCCGGAGGACCCGGGCGGCGAACGCAACTGGGACTACCGGTACGTGTGGCTGCGCGACGCCTCCCTCGCGCTCGCCTCGCTCATCGCCCACGGCTACCGCGACGAGGCCACGCACTGGCGGGGCTGGCTGCTGCGCGCGATCGCCGGCGACCCCGCCGACGTGCAGATCATGTACGGCATCGCCGGCGAACGCGAGCTCCCCGAACGCGAACTACCCGAGCTGCCCGGGTACCTCGGGTCGACGCCCGTGCGGGTCGGCAACGGCGCCTCGACGCAGTACCAGGGCGACGTCTTCGGCGAGGTGCTCGCGGCGCTGCACGACGCACGCGAGCTCGGGGTCGAGGAGAACGCCGACTCCTGGGCGCTGCAGCGGGCGCTGCTCGGCTACGTCGAGGAGCACTGGCAGGAGCCGGACAACGGCATCTGGGAGATGCGCGGCCCGCGGCGCAGCTTCACGCACTCGCGGGTGATGATCTGGGCCGCGTTCGACCGCGGGGTCGCCGCGGTCGAGGAGTTCGGCCTCGAGGGACCGGTCGACCGCTGGCGCACCCTCCGCGACACCGTCCGCGCCGAGATCGAGGAGCACGGCTGGAACGCCGAGCGCGGTTCGTTCCGCCAGCACTACGACACCGACGAGGTCGACGCGAGTCTGCTCGTCCTGCCGCAGGTCGGGTTCTGTCGCGCCGACGACCCCCGGATGACGGGCACCGTGCGCGCGATCGAGGAGGACCTGCGCGTCGGCGCCGACGGCCTCGTGCTCCGCTACCGCACGACCGCCGGCTTCGACGGGCTGTCCGGTGCCGAACACCCGTTCCTGGCCTGCTCGTTCTGGTTGGTCGAGCAGTACGCCGCCTCCGGCCGGGTCGAGGACGCCGAGCACCTGATGGACGTCCTCGTCGGGTACGCGAACGACGTCGGCATGCTCTCCGAGGAGATCGAAGTCGCCACCGGACACCACATCGGCAACACCCCGCAGGTGCTGTCGCACCTGACCCTCGTGTCGGCAGCGGACGCCATCGAGCGCGCCCGTGGTGCGACCGTCGGTCACCGCACGCGGTTGCCCGTCCACGACGGCGGCACGCGGTCGTGGACGGGCGAGGGTGAGCGCGCCGGCTCCCCCGCCTGACGCGCCGTGCGGTGCTCTGCACGCGACCCCACGACGGACGGGAGGCCCGGTGCCAGCTGGCACCGGGCCTCCCGTCCGTCAGGGCGTCCGCTCAGGACGTCGGCAGCGCGTCCGTCAGGACGACGACTCCCAGTCCGCCGGGCCGCGCGAACCGGCGCGGTACTCCTCGAGCGGGACCTCGTCGGCCTTCCAGGCGGCGACGACCGGTTCCACGATCTCCCAGCAACGCTCGGCGACGTCACCGCGGATGGACAGCAGCGGGTCGTCGTGGAAGATGCCGTTGAGCACCTCGCCGTACGGGGTCAGCTCGCCGTCCGCGAACGACGAGGACAGGGCGATCTGCCCCATCTCGAAGGGGTTGCCGCCGCCGTTCGCCGAGACCGTCAGCTCGATCTCGTCCGGGTTCAGGACGATGCGGAGCGTGTCCGTCTTCGGGCGACCGGACAGGCCGGACGGCAGGCGCGTCACCGGCTTGAAGGTGATCAGGACCTCCTTGCGGCTGGCACCGAGGGCCTTGCCGGAGCGGAGGGTGAAGGGGACGCCCTTCCAGCGGGCGGTGTCCACCTCGACCGAGATCTCGGCGAGCGTCTCGGTCGCGCGCGACTTGTCGACGCCGTCCTCGTCCTGGTACGAGGGCAGTTCCTTGCCGTCGATGGTGCCGGCCGTGTAGACGGCACGACGGGACGCGACCTTCGGGTCGCCGCCCTTGAGCTCGGTCGAACGGAGCACACGGGCGAGGGACGAGCGGAACTCGACGGAGTCGATGTCGGCAGGAGCGTCCATCGTCACGATGCCGAGGATCTGCAGCAGGTGCGACTGGATCATGTCGACCATCGCGCCGGCCTCGTCGTAGTACTGCGCGCGGTTCTCGAGACCGAGGGTCTCGTCGTAGAAGATGTCGACCTTCTCGATGTTCTCGGCGTTCCAGATCGGCTCGAACAGGCGGTTCGCGAAGCGCAGACCGATGATGTTCAACACCGTGGTGCGGCCGAGGAAGTGGTCCGTGCGGTGGACGCGCTCCTCGGGGACGAGCTTGAGCACCGTCTCGTTGAGGGCCCGCGCGCTGGCGACGTCGGTGCCGAAGGGCTTCTCGAACGCCAGGGTCGTGCCCTCGGGCAGCTCGACGTGCTCGAGCGCCTCGCAGATGTCGGAGGCGATCTGCGGCGGGAGGGCGAAGTACAGGATCGGCTCGGAGTCGGCCGCGGCCAGGAGGGCCTCGAGGTGCTTCGGGTCGGTGGGGTCGCCCTGGATGAACTGGGTCGACTCGATGGTAGCGTCGACCTCCGGCCCCTTGACGTCCTGCGACGCGAAGGACTGCGTGACGATGTCCTTCCACTTCTCGGGGCTGCGCTCACTGCGGCCCGTGCCGATCAACTGCACGGGGACGGCGCGGCCGCTCTGCAGGAACGTGCCGAGGCCCGGCAGGAGCAGGCGGGAGGCGAGGTCGCCCGTCGCGCCGAAGATGATGAGGGTGCGCTTGTCGGTCACCTGAGGTGACTCCTTTCGCTGTGGTGGGAGGTCCGCTCCAGTCAAGTCGCGGGCGGGCCCGTTTGTTCCGGATCCGAACCGGGGATCGATCCCCCGGACGCACTTCGGGCGGCACCGTTCTGGTGCCGCCCGAAGTGTCAGGTGTGCTGCAGCGCCGGGTCAGTGCCCGAAGTTGCCGCGGTAGTACTCGTAGACCCAGCCGACCAGGGTGATCGCCACGAGGACGAGCCCGATCGGGACGATCCACAGGCCGGCTGCGACGCCCAAGAAGCAGACGCCGACGGCGGCGGCCAACAGGATCGGCCACCAGGACCACGGGCTGAAGTGCCCGAGCTCGGCGTCGCCGTCCTCGATGTTGGCGTCGGGACGGTCCTCGGGCAGGACCCCGCCCTGGGACGACATGACCTTGCCGAGGTAGAAGGCGATGAACGCCGACATCAGGCCCGTCAGGCCGATCGCCACGGTGCCCACCCACTCGGGCTCGCCGTAGTAGATCATCGCCCACGTGGTGTAGGCGGCGTCCGCCAGGATGAAGAACCCGAAGAGGATCCAGAACAGGTTGGTGTTCGCGCGCATGGCCTTACTTCACCTCGCCCTTCGCGGCGTCGTAGGTCGGGGCATCGGGGGCGTCCTTCGCGGGACCGACACCGATCGGCACACCGGCCTCGGGGTGGTTCAGGTCGAAGGCCGGGGACTCCGAACGGATGCGCGGGATCGACGTGAAGTTGTGGCGCGGCGGCGGGCAGGAGGTCGCCCACTCGAGCGAACGGCCGTAGCCCCACGGGTCGTTCACGGCGACCTTGGGTGCGTTCCGGGCGGTCACGTAGACGTTGAAGATGAACGGCAGGAACGAGATCGCGAGGATCATCGAGCCGATCGTCGACAGCTGGTTCATCCAGGTGAAGCCGTCGTTCGGCAGGTAGGTCGCGTAGCGACGCGGCATCCCGATGACGCCCAGCCAGTGCTGGATGAGGAACGTGGTGTGGAACCCGATGAACAGGAGCCAGAAGTGGATCTTGCCGAGGCGCTCGTTGAGCATCTTGCCGGTCCACTTCGGCCACCAGAAGTAGAAGCCGGAGAACATCGCGAACACGACCGTGCCGAAGACGACGTAGTGGAAGTGCGCCACGACGAAGTACGAGTCCGACACGTGGAAGTCGAGCGGCGGCGACGCCAGGATCACGCCGGTGAGACCACCGAACGTGAAGGTGATCAGGAAGCCGAGCGCCCAGAGGAGCGGGGTCTCGAAGGTCACCGACCCGCGCCACATGGTGCCGACCCAGTTGAAGATCTTCACGCCGGTCGGAACCGCGATCAGCATCGTCATGAGCGAGAACCACGGGAGCAGGACGCCACCCGTGACGTACATGTGGTGCGCCCACACCGTGACCGAGAGGGCCGCGATGGAGATGGTCGCGTAGACCAGGGTCTTGTACCCGAAGATCGGCTTGCGGCTGAACACCGGGAAGACCTCGGAGACGATGCCGAAGAACGGCAGCGCGATGATGTAGACCTCGGGGTGCCCGAAGAACCAGAACAGGTGCTGCCAGAGCAGGGCCCCGCCGTTGGCCGGGTTGAAGATCTGCGCGTCGAAGACGCGGTCGAGACCGAGGCCGAAGAGCGCCGTCGCGAGGACCGGGAAGGCCATCAGGACGAGGAGCGCCGTCACGAGGGTGTTCCAGGTGAAGATCGACATGCGGAACATGGTCAGACCCGGGGCACGCATCGTGATGATCGTGGTGATGAAGTTCACCGCGCCGAGGATCGTCGAGAAGCCGGTCATGCCGAGCCCGAAGACCCAGAGTGTGCCGCCGAGCCCCGGTGTGAACGTCGTGTCACTCAGTGGCGCGTAGGCGAACCAGCCGAACGAGGCGGCGCCCTGCGGGGTGAGGAAGCCACCGACCGCGATGAGCGAGCCGAACAGGTAGAGCCAGAAGGCGAAGCCGTTGAGTCGCGGGAAGGCGACGTCGGGCGCGCCGATCTGGAGCGGCATGATCGCGTTCGCGAAGCCGGAGAACAGCGGCGTCGCGAACATCAGCAGCATGATCGTGCCGTGCATCGTGAACAGCTGGTTGTACTGCTCCTTCGTCGCGACCACGTGCAGGCCGGGTTCGAAGAGCTGGGCACGGATCACGAGCGCCATCACACCTGCGAGCAGGAAGAAGACGAACGACGCGATCAGGTACATGTACCCGATGGTCTTGTGGTCGGTGGAGGTGATCCACCGGACGACGATGTTGCCCTTCCGACCCACCTTCGACGCCTGGAAGTCCGGCGACGAGGTCTGGATCGGTTGGCCGACGAGTGACGTTGTCATCTGACGAGCCCCTACTTGTTCTCGCTGGACGCCTCGACCGGCGCCTTGTTGTTCGGTTCGTTGGTGTTGGTGTTGTACTCGTCGCCGAGCAGGCCGACCTTGCCCTGGTCCTTCAGGGTGTCGAGGTAGTCCTGGTACTGCGCCGGCGTGACGACCTTCACCTGGAAGAGCATCAGCGAGTGGTACTCACCGCAGAGCTCCGCGCACTTGCCCTGGTAGGTGCCGAGCTTCTCCGGGATGAAGTACTCCCAGTTGGTCTT
The DNA here is from genome assembly GCF_031844325.1 of Curtobacterium sp. BRB10. NCBI lineage: Bacteria > Bacillati > Actinomycetota > Actinomycetes > Micrococcales > Microbacteriaceae > Curtobacterium > Curtobacterium sp. BRB10. Next base: position 161,155 of record NZ_JAUZVA010000006.1, on the reverse strand, counting down.
GCCCGGGAGCATGTCCTTCTTGTACAGGAAGTCGATGACCCAGAAGGAGTGGTCGACGTCGCGCGAGGAGAGCTCGATCGCGACCTTCTTGCCCTTCGGCAGGTAGAGGGTCGGCAGCTGCGACTCGTCGATCGCCCCGTTGGCGTTCTCTTCTTCCTGGGCTTGGATGCCCTGGTAGTAGACGCTCTCTTCGGGGTTGTCCTTGTTGATGTAGTTGAAGTCCCAGGCCCAGCGCTTGCCGTACACGTGCACGGTGGCGTCCGGGTCGGCGAAGGGCTTCTCGATCGCGGCCTGGTCCTTCGCGGTGAAGGCGAAGAAGCCGAGCACGAGGATCAGCGGCACGATCGTGTAGAAGATCTCGAGCGGCATGTTGTACCGCATCTGCACGGGCAGGCCGGTCTGGCCCTTCCGGCGGCGGTAGACGATCGCGGCCCAGATGACGAGGCCCCAGACGATGAGTCCGACGGCGAGGAGAACGACCCAGCTCGTGGTCCACAGGCCGACGATGCGACTGGTGTGGTTGGTGACGTCCTTCGTCTCCTCCGTCCCGGGGAGCCATCCGTTCATCTGCTGCTGCGTGCAGCCAGCCAGTGCGATGACCAGACCGACGGCCACCGGGACGGCCGCCCAACGTATACGGCGATTCGAACGCACTGTTACCTCTCGCAAAAGACGTGAGCTTCGGAGGTCAGCCCGTCGAGTCCGACGGCGAGCCGCACGAAGGCGGCGCATGGCTGGCTCCCAGCTTGATTGGAACACTCCTAGCTTACTCGCAGCTCGGTACCGCTCGCGCACACACGACACGGCTCTGGCCCCGATCCGCACGCCCGAGGGCCGGTTCCACCCTGGTTGCTCCGCACCCTGGTGCGCCCCTCCGCCCACGTCCGGTCACACGAACGCGAGCGGGGAGCGACCGTCCCGGTCGCTCCCCGCTCGCGTGTCGGATCGCTGGTGATCAGTGGAAGCTGTCGCCACAGGCGCAGCTGCCCTGCGCGTTGGGGTTGTCGATCGTGAAGCCCTGCTTCTGGATCGTGTCCTCGAAGTCGATCGTCGCACCGTCGAGGTACGGGACGCTCATCTTGTCGACGACGACCTCGACCCCGTCGAACTCGGCGGTGACGTCACCGTCGAGCAGGCGCTCGTCGAAGTACAGCTGGTAGATCAGGCCGGAGCAGCCACCGGGCTGGACCGCGAGGCGCAGGCGCAGGTCGTCGCGGCCCTCCTGCTCGAGCAGGCTCGCCACCTTGCCGGCGGCGGCGTCGCTCAGGAGGACGCCGTGCGACGGGGTCTCGGTCGCCGGTGCTTCGGTGATGGTGTCGCTCATCGCGCGTCTCCCTCCGGGCGGTGCTGGTCACCGCGCCTGGCGTCGATTGTAAGCACCCTCAGCTGCGCGTCGCGAGCCTGGCGAGCAGGATCGTCTCGGACGCGATGGCACGGTGCAGGACACCGAGGTGCTGCGACTCGTTCGGGCTGTGCGCGCGGGTGTCCGGGTCCTCGACGCCGGTGACCAGGATCTGCGCGTCCGGGAACTCCGCGGCGAGGTCGGACACGAACGGGATCGACCCGCCGATGCCCTGCTCGACCGCCTCTGCACCCCAGCCCTCGCGCATCGCCGTGCGGGCCTCCTGGACGGCCCAGCCGGCGGTGTCGACGAGGAACCCGTCGCCGCTGTCCGGCTCGGTGATCTCCAGGCGCGCACCGAACGGGACGTGCTCGCGCAGGTGCCGCTCGACGGCCGTGTAGGCCTGGCGAGCGTCCTGTCCGGGGGCGACGCGGACCGAGACCCGTGCCGAGACCGTGGGCAGCAGGGTGTTCGAGGCGTTCGCGACGCTGGGCACGTCCATGCCGGTCACCGTGATCGACGGCTGGAACCACATGCGGGACAGCACGGCGCCGGTGCCGATCGGGCGCACACCGGCAACGAGAGCGGCGTCGGCGGCGAGTTCGTCCTCGGAGCGCTCCGGCACGTCGGCCTCGTACGAGGTCAGTCCCTCGACGGCGACCGAGCCGTCGGCGTCGTGCAGCGAGGCGAGCAGCCGCACCATCGGGATCATCGCGTCCGGGGCCGCTCCCCCGAACATGCCGCTGTGGCTGGCGTGCTCGAGCGTGGTCAGGGTGAGCTTGAAGGTGACGTTGCCGCGCAGCGAGACCGTGATCGACGGCACCTCGGTCGACCAGTTGTCGCTGTCCGCCACGACGATGACGTCTGCGGCGAGGTGCTCCTTCTGCTCGCGCAGGAACGTGCGGAACGAGCGGGAGCCGAACTCCTCCTCGCCCTCGACGAACAGCACGATCCCGAGGTCGAGGTCGTCCCCGAACCGGGCGTGCACCGCGCGGAGCGACGCGATGTGCGTCATCACACCGGCCTTGTCGTCCGAGGCGCCGCGGCCGTACAGGCGGTCACCGCGCAGGGTCGGCTCGAACGGCGGCGTCTCCCACAGCGCGTCGTCGCCCTGGGGCTGCACGTCGTGGTGGGCGTAGAGCATCACCGTCGGCTTGCCGTTCCGCGCCGGGCGCACCGCGAGCACCGCCGGCTGGCCGAGCTCCGCACCGGAGGCCTCGGCGTCCGCCGTCGAGCCGTCGACGGCCGAGCGGACGATGCGCACCGCGTCGTCCGAGAAGACGCCCGTCGACCGCGCGAGGTCCGCGACGGCCTCGGCGCTCGCCTGCACGTTCGCCGGGTCGAACGCCGACCACGAGACCGACGGCAGCCGCACCAGCGCGGACAGGTCGGCGATCGTCGTCGGCAGTGCCCCCTGCACGTGTTCGCGCAGGGCGTCGAGGAGCGCGGGGTCGGTCGCGGGGCTGTGCTGTTCGCTGTCGGTCATGCCCGGTAATCTAGAGGAGATCCCGCACGCACACCGCCGTTAGGAACGCACCGTGGCGAAGGCAGCCCCCAAGACCAACACGACCGTCGAACCGACCGAGGCCGAGCTCCTCGAGCGGGGCAAGGGCCGCCCCACGCCGTCCCGCCGCGAGCGAGAGGCAGCCAACCGCCGCCCCCTCGTGGGCAACACGCCGGTCGACAAGAAGGCCGCCCGCGCACGTCTCAACTCGGAGCGCGAGCGTGCCCGGGTCGGCATGGCCAACGGCGAGGAGCGCTACCTGCCGGCGAAGGACCGCGGTGAGCAGCGACGCTTCGTCCGCGACTGGATCGACGCCCGATGGAACGTCGGCGAGGTCATGATGCCCGTGCTCGTGCTGTTCCTGATCGTCGGGTTCGCGGCCGCGCAGACCGTGATCGCGTCCTACTCGCTCCTGCTGGTGTGGGCGTTCGTGGCGCTGTTCATCATCGACTGCGTGGTGCTGTGGCTGTCGCTCCGTCGCAAGCTCACCACCAAGTTCGGCGAGTTCCAGCGCGGCACGTTCCTCTACATCCTCACGCGGGCGTGGCAGCTGCGCTTCCTGCGGCTGCCGAAGCCCCAGGTCCGGCGTGGGCAGTACCCCACGCTGTAGCCACACGCACACGACGAAGCGCCGCCCGGCATGCCGGGCGGCGCTTCGTCGTTCCCGCTCCCCCGCCCGACATCGATCATCGAGTGAGCAGGACACGACGGGTCGATCGGCGAGCCACGGCGTGTTCTGCTCACTCGGCGGCGCAGTGGTCCGCGCGGCTACCGCGCGGCGCGACGCAGCCGCCGACGGCGCAGCCGGTTGATGCGCGCCGCCCAGGTCGGTCCCTCGTAGAGGAACGCCGTGTAGCCCTGCACGAGCGTGGCTCCGGCGTCGATGCGGTCCTGCACGTCCTGCTCGGTGGTCACACCACCGACGGCGATGACGCAGAAGTCGGCGGGCACCGCGGCGCGGACGCGACGCAGCACCTCGAGCGAGCGGGCGGCGAGCGGCGCACCGGAGAGTCCCCCGGCACCCATCGCCTCGACGTCGGACGGATCCGCGGTCAGCCCGTCGCGGGAGATCGTCGTGTTGTTGGCGATCACCCCGGACAGGCCGAGCTCGACCGCGAGGCCTGCGATCGCGTCGATCTGCTCGTCGGTCAGGTCCGGTGCGATCTTGACGAGCACCGGAGTCCGGCCGGCGGCGTCACGCACCGCGGACAGCAGCGGTCGGAGCTGGTCGAGTTCCTGCAGTCCGCGCAGACCGGGCGTGTTCGGCGAGCTGACGTTGACCGCCAGGTAGTCCGCGAACGTCGCGAGCCGACGGGTGGACTCGAGGTAGTCGTCGATGGCGTCCTCGACGGAGACGACCCGGCTCTTGCCGATGTTCACGCCGATGACGGGGCGACCGGGGTTGCGGCGGGCACGCTCGAGGCGTCGGGCGGCCGCAGCGGCGCCGTGGTTGTTGAAGCCCATGCGGTTGATCAGGGCGCGGTCGCCGATCAGCCGGAACAGGCGCGGGCGCTCGTTGCCGGGCTGCGGCTTGGCGGTGATGGTGCCGACCTCGACGTGGCCGAAGCCGAGCAGGCCGAGACCGGCGATGCCGCGGGCGTCCTTGTCGAACCCTGCCGCCAGGCCGAAGCGCGACGGGAAGTGGATGCCCATCGTGGTGACGCCGTCGGCCGCTGCGGGACGGCAGAAGCGTTCGACGACCCCGCTCAGGAAGGGCACGCGAGGCAGCCCCGCGATCACGGCGAACGCCAGGTGGTGGGCACGTTCCGGGTCCATGTTCGCGAACACGGACCGGAACACGACGCGGTAGCCGCCGCGCACGATGCGTTCGGCGATGCCGCTCACGCGCGCGTGCCGGACGGTGTGGACGACCCGGCGGCCGTGTCGGACGCCGCGTGGTGGTCGCGGCGGAGCTGGCCGATGGCGTCCTCGAAGTCCTCGAGCGAGTCGAACGCCTGGTAGACGCTCGCGAACCGCAGGTAGGCGACCTCGTCGAGCTCCCGCAGGGGCGCGAGGATCGCGAGGCCGATGTCGTTCGCGTCGATCTGGCTCGATCCGGAGGACCGTACGGTCTCCTCGACGCGCTGTGCGAGCACAGCCAGGTCACCGTCGGTGACCGGGCGCCCCTGGCACGCCTTGCGCACGCCGGAGACGATCTTGTCGCGGCTGAACGGCTCGGTGACACCGTTGCGCTTCACGACGTTGAGCGACGCGGTCTCGGTGGTCGAGAACCGTCGACCGCAGTTGGGGCACTGTCGACGGCGGCGGATGGAGGTTCCGTCGTCGCTCGTCCGTGAGTCGACGACGCGGGAGTCCGGGTGGCGGCAGAAGGGGCAGAACATGTCGTTCCCCAGGCTATCGGTTCGTGCGCTCCGTCACGGCGGCCCCGTGCGCGGGGAGCTGCTCCTCGGTGGACAGGGCGACGATGTGCGGCGCGACCTCGGCCAGGGCCTCGGGCGTGTACCGGACGATCTGCTGGGGTCGCAGGAACGTCGACGCGGACAGCCCGGACCCGAAGCGGGCCTGGCCACCGGTCGGCAGCACGTGGTTGGACCCGGCCAGGTAGTCCCCCAGGCTCACCGGCGTGCTGGGCCCGACGAACACCGCGCCGGCGGCGTCGATGTCGGCCAGCACCGCGTCGTCGTCGACCGTCTGGATCTCGAGGTGTTCCGGTCCGTAGGCGTTGCTCACGGTCGCCGCGTCGCTCAGCGAGTCCACCAGGACGATCGCGGACTGCGGTCCGTCCAGGGCGGCCTGGAGGCGCGCAGCCGTCCCGAGCACCGCCGTGCGTTCCGGGATGGCCTCCTCCACCGCGTCGGCGAACGCCGCGGACGTCGTCACCAGCACGCTGCCGGCCTGCTCGTCGTGCTCGGCCTGGCTGATGAGGTCGGCGGCCACGAACCCGGCGTCGGCGGTGTCGTCCGCGATCACGAGGATCTCGGTCGCGCCGGCCTCGGAGTCGATGCCCACCACACCGCGCACCAGTCGCTTCGCGGCGGCGACGTAGTTGTTGCCCGGCCCGGTGACCAGGTCGACCGGCTCGAGGTCGATCTCGGCGACGCCGTAGGCCATCGCGCCGACGGCTCCGGCACCCCCCATCGCGTAGACCTCGTCGACGCCGAGGAGCCCCGCCGCGGCGAGGATCGTCGGGTGCACCGCTCCGCCGTGGTCGCGCTGCGGCGGCGACACGAGGGCGATCGAGGGCACGCCCGCGACCTGGGCCGCGACGACGTTCATCACGACGCTGGACGGGTAGACGGCCTTGCCACCGGGCACGTAGAGCCCGACGCGGCGCATCGGCTGCCAGCGCTGGTGGACCTCGGCGCCGTCGGCCAGTGTGGTCACGGACGGGGCGGGGATCTGCGCGGCACTCGCGGCCCGGACGCGGCGGATGGCCTCGTCCAGTGCCGCTCGGACCTCGGGGGTAAGCCCGGCCACGGCGGCGGTGATCTCGGCAGCGGGGACCCGGACGTTCGCAGGGGCCCCGCCGTCGAAGCGCTCGGCCTGGTCGTGCAGGGCCGCGGCCCCGCGGTGTCGGACGTCCTCGATCAACTCGCGCGCAGCGTCGACCGCGTGCGTCACGTCACCCGCGGCGCGGGGCATGAGTCGGAGGAGTTCGGCACGGGCGGGGAGGCCGCCGCGGAGGTCGATTCGCTGCATCATGAGGCCTCCAGCGTACCGGCGGCGTGCTGCACGACCGCGTCGACCACGGGCCGGTGGCGAGCCGTCTGGTCGGCGTCCCACGCGTCGAGCAGGTGCAGCGTGGCGATCCGGAACGCCAGCGCACGGACGAGCAGCTGCGGCCACTCCGCGACGTCGGAGCCGAGCACGCCGAGCCGACTCGCGTCGACCCCGTGCCAGCACACCGCATCGATCGCTGCGCCGAAGCCCGCCGGGCGCCAGTACGGTGCCCAGTCGAACACCGTGGGCGGCTCGCCCGGCGTGAAGAGCACGTTGCCGAGCAGATCACCGTGGACGAGCTGCGACGCTGACGTCACCGGCCGGAACGTCGCGGCCAGGCGGTCCAGCGTCGGGTCGTCGGGCAGGGCTGCTCCGCCCCAGGCCATGCCGTCCGCCCGGCTCCAGGGCTCGTCGCGATGGTCGAGGAACTCGGGGCGTGGCAGGTGGGCGATCGCGCGGTGGAACGCTGCACCCGCGGCGATCACCTCGTCCACGCGCGTGGGGTCGGTGCGACCGTCGACCCACCGCCAGGCCTCCCAACCGTCGCCGGTGCCGTCGTCGACGATCCACTCCCCGGACTCCGTGGCGACCGGGCGTGGCGACCGGAACCCCGCCGAGTGGACGAGCCGCGCCAGCGTGTCGGACCGCCACCGGGCCTCCAGTGGGTCACCAGAGGGCCGGAGGACGACGTCCCCGGCGCGCCAGGTCAGCCCGCGCCCGCCGCCGAGCCGCACGAGCGGCCGGTCGTGCACGCCGAACGCCCGGAGGACGGGCGGTGCCGGCCGGCCAGCGCTCATGCCGTGCGGTCGAGTGCCATCGGACTACACCAGGCAGCGGGGTCCGAGCAGGCTCTTCAGCTCGCCGAACAGGTCGGGGGTCAGGTTGACCGGGAAGGGCAGCTCGAAGGTGCGCGCGACGTCGTCCTTGAGCAGCTTCAGCCGGACCTCGGTGTCACCCTGGTGGCGGCCGAGCACGGCGGCGAGTTCCGTCACCGTGCTCGTCGTGGCCTGGCGTTCGGGCAGGGACAGGGTGAGCGGGCCGGAACCCATCGCGTCGCCGACGTTCGGCTGGAACATGCTCACCGCGTGCAGGGCCTTGCCGTCGTCGCGGACGTTGACGCGGCCGCGCAGGACGACGATCGAGTCGGGCACCAGGGACGGGCCGAACTCCTGGTACGTCTTGCCCAGGAACATCACGCCGATCTGGCCACCGAAGTCCTCGATGTCGACGATGCCGTACGGGTTGCCGCTCGTCTTCGCCACCCGGTGCTGCACGCTCGTCAGCAGGCCGGCGACGGTGACCGTCTCGCCCTCGATCGAGTCGTCGGCGGTCAGCAGGTCGGCGATGGTGATCGACTGGTGCTTCGCGAGTTCGATCTCGAGCCCGGCGAGCGGGTGGTCGGACACGTAGAGCCCGAGCATGTCCCGCTCGAACGCGAGCTTGTCGCGCTTGGACCACTCCGGTCGGTCCGGCACCTGGGACACCGCGGCGCTCGGGGCGTCCTCGGCTGCCTCGGCGAAGAGCGAGTCGAAGTCGAACCCGACGTTGCCGTGGGCCTCGTCGCGCTTGACCTTCACCGCACCCTCGACCGCGCCCTCGTGGATCTCCACCAGGGCACGTCGGGTGTCGCCGAACTCGTCGAAGGCACCGGCCTTGATGAGCGACTCGACCGTGCGCTTGTTCGCCGACGAGATCGGGATCTTGCGGAGGAAGTCGTGGAACGACTCGAAGGCACCCTTCTCGGTCCGGGCCTTGACGATGTCGTCGACGACGTTGAACCCGACGTTGCGGATGGCACCCATGCCGAAGCGGATGTCGTCGCCGACCGCCGCGAAGAAGCCGATCGACTCGTTGACGTCCGGCGGCATCACCTTGATGCCCATCCGGCGGCACTCGTTGAGGTACAGGGCGAGCTTGTCGCGGGCGTCACCGACCGAGGTCAGCAGGGCCGCCATGTACTCGGCCGGGTAGTGCGCCTTGAGGTACGCGGTCCAGAAGGACACCACACCGTAGGCCGCCGAGTGCGCCTTGTTGAACGCGTAGTCGGAGAAGGGCAGCAGGATGTCCCACAGCGTCTTGATCGCCGCGTCCGAGTACCCGTTGTCCTTCATGCCCTGCTGGAAGCCCGCGTACTGCTTGTCGAGCTCGGACTTCTTCTTCTTGCCCATCGCGCGGCGGAGGATGTCCGCCTGGCCGAGGGAGAACCCGGCGACCTTCTGCGCGATGGCCATGACCTGCTCCTGGTAGATGATCAGGCCGTAGGTCGTGCCGATGATGTCCTTGAGGGGCTCCTCGAGCTCCGGGTGGATCGGCGTGATCGGCTGCTCGCCGTTCTTGCGGAGCGCGTAGTTCGTGTGCGAGTTCGCACCCATGGGGCCCGGGCGGTACAGGGCGATGAGCGCGGAGATGTCCTCGAAGTTGTCGGGCTTCATCAGCCGCAGCAGGCCGCGCATCGGCCCGCCGTCGAGCTGGAACACGCCGAGGGTGTCGCCGCGCTGCAGGAGCGCGTAGGCCTCGGGGTCTTCCAGGCCCATGGTCTCGAGGTCGAGGTCGATCCCCCGGTTCGTCTTGATGTTGTCGAGGGCGTCACTGATGATCGTGAGGTTGCGGAGCCCCAGGAAGTCCATCTTGATCAGGCCGAGCGACTCCGCTGCCGGGTAGTCGAACTGCGTGACGATCTGGCCGTCCTGCTCCCGCTTCATGATCGGGATGATGTCGATGAGCGGGTCGCTCGACATGATGACGCCGGCAGCGTGGACGCCCCACTGGCGCTTCAGCCCCTCGAGCCCGAGCGCCGTGTCGAAGACGGTCTTCGCCTCGGGGTCGGTCTCGACCACGGTGCGGACGTCGACGGCCTCCTTGTAGCGCGGGTGGTCCTTGTCGAAGATCCCGGTGAGCGGGATGTCCTTGCCCATCACCGGCGGCGGCATCGCCTTCGTGAGCTTCTCGCCCATGCCGAACGGGAACCCCAGGACGCGCGAGGAGTCCTTGAGCGCCTGCTTCGCCTTGATCGTGCCGTACGTGACGATCTGCGCGACGCGCTCCGACCCGTACTTCTCGGTGACGTACTTGATCGCCTCACCGCGGCGCCGGTCGTCGAAGTCGACGTCGAAGTCGGGCATCGAGACGCGGTCCGGGTTGAGGAACCGCTCGAAGATCAGGCCGTGCCGGATGGGGTCGAGGTCGGTGATGCGCATCGCGTACGCGACCATCGAGCCGGCACCGGACCCACGCCCCGGCCCGACGCGGATGCCGTTGTTCTTCGACCAGTTGATGAAGTCCGCGACCACCAGGAAGTAGCCCGGGAACCCCATCTGGTTGATGATCCCGACCTCGTAGTCGGCGCGGTCCTGCACCTCTTTCGAGATGCCTCCCGGGTACCGGTACTCCAGCCCCTTCGCGACCTCTTTCTCGAACCAGGAGTGCTCGGTCTCGCCTTCGGGCACCGGGAACTTCGGCATGTAGTTCGCCGAGGTGTCGAACTCGACGTTGCAGCGTTCCGCGATGAGCAGCGTGTTGTCGCAGGCCTCGAGGTTGTCGCGGAAGACGTGCCGCATCTGCGCCGGGGTCTTCAGGTAGAACTCGTCGGCGTCGAACTTGAAGCGGTTCGGGTCGTTGAGCGTGGAGCCGGACTGCACGCAGAGCAGTGCCGCGTGCGACTTGGCGTCGTGGGCGTGCGTGTAGTGCAGGTCGTTCGTGCCGACCAGCGGGATGTCGAGGTCCTTCGCCAGGCGGATCAGGTCGCTCATGATCCGGCGTTCGATCTCGAGGCCGTGGTCCATGACCTCGGCGAAGTAGTTCTCCTTGCCGAAGATGTCGCGGTAGTCGGCGGCCGCCTGCACCGCTTCGTCGTACTGGCCGAGGCGCAGGCGCGTCTGAATCTCCCCCGAGGGGCAGCCCGTGGTGGCGATGATCCCCTCGTGGTACTCCTGCAGGAGCTCGATGTCCATGCGGGGCTTGAAGTAGTAGCCCTCGAGCGACGCCTTCGACGACAGCCGGAACAGGTTGTGCATGCCCGTCGTGTTCTCGGCGAACATCGTCATGTGCGTGTACGACCCGGCGCCGGACACGTCGTCGCCCCCGCCGTCCCCCCAGCGCACACGGGTCTTGTCCGAGCGGTGCGTGCGGGGCGTGATGTACGCCTCGGTCCCGATGATCGGTTTGACGCCACCGGCCTTGGCGGCCTTCCAGAACTCGAAGGCGCCGAACATGTTGCCGTGGTCGGTCACCGCCACGGCGGGCATCCCCTGCGCGGCGGTCTCCGCCACGAGGTCGGAGAGCCTGGCGGCACCGTCGAGCATCGAGTACTCGCTGTGCACGTGCAGGTGGACGAAGGAGTCGGAATCCGACACGGAACCTCCGGTTCGTACGGTGTGCTGCGGTGTGGGAACAGCCTAACCGCGGCCGCCCACATTCCCGCGCGCGTCGGGGCGGACGGGAGGCGCGGGGCGGGGCCGCACCGTGCCTCCCGTCCGGCATCGGATGGCGACACGCGCGGGGCGCGCCGCCGAGGGGGCAGGACACGCCGCGGGCCGACCGCCGCGGGTGCGGAAGGCGTCGCCTGGCGGCGCCGCAGCCGACGGTTCGCGACCCCTCGGCGCAAGCCGCCGGGCGGGTCAGAGCGACGCGCTCCGGATCTGCTCGAGCGCTGCCTGCAGGTCGTCCGGGTACTGCGCCTCGAACGACACCCACTCGCCCGTGCGGGGGTGGTCGAAGCCCAGCCGGACCGCGTCGAGCCACTGGCGCGTGAGCCCGAGCTCGGCCGCGAGCACCGGGTCGGCGCCGTACATCGTGTCCCCGACGAGCGGGTGGCGTGTCGCCGCCATGTGCACCCGGATCTGGTGGGTGCGCCCGGTCTCCAGGTGCACCTCGAGCAGGGTGGCGGCGCGGAAGGCCTCGAGCGTCTCGTAGTGGGTGACGCTCGGCTTGCCCTCCGACGTGACCGCGAACTTCCAGTCGCTCGAGGGATGCCGGCCGATGGGGGCGTCGATCGTGCCCGAGGTCGGATCCGGGTGGCCCTGCGCGAGTGCGTGGTAGACCTTCTCGACCGTGCGCTCCTTGAACGCCCGCTTGAGGTGCGTGTACGCCAGCTCGGTCTTCGCGACCACCATCAGACCCGAGGTCCCGACGTCGAGCCGGTGCACGATCCCGGCACGTTCAGCGGCGCCGGACGTCGCGATCGTGAAACCGGCGGCGGCCAGGCCCCCGGGCACGGTGGGCCCGTCCCACCCCGGCGAGGGGTGCGCGGCGACGCCGACGGGCTTGTCCACGACGACGATGTCCTCGTCGTCGTGCACGATCGTCATGCCCGGCACGGCCGCCGGAACGATGCGCGGCGGCTCCTTCGGGGTCCACTCGACCTCGAGCCAGGAGTCGGCGTGCAGCCGGTCCGACTTGTCGACGGGCACACCGTCGACGCGGACGCCACCGGCGGCGACGACGTCGGCCGCGAACGACCGGCTGAAACCGAGGAGCTTCGCGATGGCTGCGTCGACACGCTCACCGGCGAGCCCGTCGGGCACGGGGAGAGAACGCGATTCGCTCACGTGGCGTCGTGGCCCAGCGTGTCACGACGGTCGCGGTCCCCCGGCCTGGAGGCGCGGGTCGGCTCGTCGAGAGCGGCATCGGCCGACGAGAACGCGGCCCCGCTGTCGAGCGGCTCCGCCGCGTCGACCTGCGCCTGGCGCTTGGCCGAGAGCGTGCGGGTGCCGTCGAGGTTCACCCCGAGGATCACCAGCAGCACGAAGACCACCATGCTGATGCAGATGAAGGAGTCGGCGACGTTGTAGATCGCCGGCATCATCCACGGCGTCGAGATGAAGTCGACGACGTGGCCCCGCCCGAAGCCGGGCTCACGGAAGAGCCGGTCGAGCAGGTTGCCCAACGCGCCACCGAGCAGCATGCCGAGCACGACGGCCCACCACATCGACCGGATGCGACGCGAGTACACGATGATCGCGACGACGACCGCGGCCGAGATGACCGAGAACACCCAGGTCATGTTCACCGCGAACGAGAACGCAGCCCCCGGGTTCCGGACGTACAGGAACTGCAACGCTCCACCGAGGACCGGGACGGGGGTGCCGTACGGCAGGTTCGCGACGACCAGCGTCTTGGCGACCTGGTCGAACGCCACCACCACGACAGCGGCGAAGGCCAGTGCCGCGATCGCGCGGACACTGACCTTCGCTCGTGATGCTGGTCGCGACAACGTCAGTTGCCGAAGCCCTGCGCCGAAGCCGGCGCCGGGGTGAGACCGGACTGCTCGCCCGAGGAGTCGAGCTCGGAGAGCTGCCCCTGGATGTAGCTCTTGAGCTGCGCACGGTAGTCGCGCTCGAAGGTCCGGAGCTCGTCGATCTTGCCCTCGAGCTGGCGCTGCTCCTGCTCGAGCACGGCAACACGCTGACGGTTCGTGTTCTCGGTGTCGGCGATGATCTGTCGCTGCTTCGCCTCGGCCTCGGAGACCAGGCGAGCGGCCTGGGCCGTGCCCTCGGCGATGAGCGCGTCGCGCTTCTCGATGCCCTCGCGGACGTGCTCCTCGTGGAGACGACGCGCCAGGGTCAGGAGGTTCGTGGTGCCCTCGGTGTCCTCGTCGGCGGGGACCGTGGTGGTCGGCGCCGCCGCGGCGACCGGAGCGGGCTCCGGTGCTGCCTCGACCGGGGCCGGGGTGGGCTCCGGCTCGGCGGCGGGAGCGGGCTGCTCGGCCTGCGTCGGCTGCGGGGCCGACTCGGCCGCCTGCAGGCGCTGGCGGAGCTCGTCGTTCTCCGCGGTCAGGCGACGGAGCTCGACCACGACCTCGTCGAGGAAGTCGTCGACCTCGTCCTGGTCGTAGCCCTCGCGGAACTTCGTCGGCTGGAACCGCTTGTTGACTACGTCTTCCGGCGTCAAAGCCATTGCCGTCACCTCAATAGAACTGCTGAACGTGTGGAACCGCGTGCGGTGCGACCGAATGTACCAGTCGCGCCGTGCGGTGCGGATGCGCCACCGGAGCGGGCATCGATCCCGACCACCGTACACCGACGACGGGGCGGAACCGTGACCCGCGCCTGGCGTGGCGCGTGTCGCGGACGGGAGTCCGCTCAGATACTGCGTGCCAGAGCAGCGACCACGAACCGGGCGATGATGACGACGAGCATCACGATCGTCCAGCCGAAGTCGAGCGCGACCGGCCCCAGGCGGAGCGGCGGGAGGACCCGTCGCACCGCTCGGATGGGCGGGTCCGTGATCGTGTAGACGAACTCGGACACCACCAGCATGCCCCCGCGCGGCCGCCAGGAACGGTTGAAGCTCTGCACGAGGTCGAGCGCGAAGCGCCCCCACATCACGAAGAAGTACAGGAGCAACGCGAGGGAGATGATCCCTAGGATCACGGACACGATGGGGCTCGCTCGTCTCGGGCGAGCGTCGTCAGACGACGCTCAGGGGCGGGTGTGCCGGGTACGGCTCAGGACTGGGCGAAGAAGTTCGCCTCGATGTCGGACTCTACCTCAGCGGGCTCACCGCTCACTGCGACGTGCGCCGGGGAGAGGAGGAAGACCTTGTTCGTGACACGCTCGATCTTGCCGAACAGGCCGAGCGACAGCCCCGAGGCGAAGTCGATCATGCGTCGGGCGTCGCCCTCGGTCATCTGCGAGAGGTTGATGATGACGGGGATGCCGTCACGGAAGCTCTCGGCGATGGACTGGGCGTCCTTGTACTCGCGCGGGTGGACGGTGAGGATCTCGTTCATTTCCTGGACCGGGGTCGCCTTCTGTGCGGTCGTGTGCGAGCGGCGGAGCGGAGTGACCTGGGCGCCGCGCTGGTGGGTGTGCGTCTTGGTGGGAGCCGGAGCCGCTGCGGGAGCGGCCGCCGGGGCTGCTGCCGCGGCGGGGGCCTCCTGCGGTTCGGCGGGCGCCGGGGCGGCCTGGCGAGCAGGGGCTGCCTGCTGGCGCGCGGGCTCGGCCTGCTGCTCGTCCTCGTAGTCGAGTTCCTCATCGGCGAGGCCGAGGTAGACCATCGTCTTCTTCAGCGGGTTGGCCATGGTTCCTCCGGGGTTCGTGCTCGTGGTGCCCTGCAACGAGGCTAGGGTGCGGGCGGCCGGTTTCCCGTGATTGCGGTGCCGATCCGCAGGTGTGTCGCGCCCTCGAGGATCGCCTCGGCGTAGTCCCCGCTCATGCCGGCGGAGATGTCTTTGGCACCGGGCTCGAGCGACACGACCCGTTCGGAGATCGAGCGGAGTCGGGCGAAGGCGGCTCGGGGCTCCTCGTCGAGGGGCGCGACCGCCATGACACCCCGCAGCCGGATGGTCCCGGCGGCCAGCACACGCGTCACCATCGGTTCGACGTCCTCCGGCTGCACCCCGCCGCGGCCGGGGTCGTCGGTGAGGTTCACCTGCACGAAGCCGTCGATGACCGGCGGCTCCGGCTCGGCCTCGGTCGCGGCGAACGCGTCGACGACGGAGCCTCGGTCGAGCGACTGCACGACGTGGGCGTACCGCCGGGCCTGGCGGGCCTTCTTCGACTGCAGCTGCCCGACGAAGTGCCAGGTCAGGCCGAGGCCCGCCAGCTCGGCGGCCTTCGCCTGCGCCTCCTGGTGGCGGTTCTCGCCCACGTCCGTCACGCCGAGCGCGGCGAGCTCGCGGACGAGCGACGCCGGGTGGTACTTCGTGACGACGACGAGCGTCAGCTCGTCGGGCGAGCGCCCTGCGGCTCGCGCCGCGTCGGCGATGCCGCTCCTGACGGACGCAACACGCGCCTCCAGCCCGTCGTCGTGAGACGAGGCCTGGAGGCGCGTGTCGGCTACCAAGGGTGGGTCACTTCAGGAAGTCGGGGACGTCGAGCTCGTCGTCGTCGTCGAACGCCGGGTCGGCGGCGCGCTGCACCGGCGGCTGGTGCTCCTGCGATGCCCAGGACGGGCTCGACGTGGTGGAGTCCTCGATCGCGCCGGTCGAGGCGGCGACGGGCGCCGCGGCGCTCGACTCCGGGTCGACGTAGCTCGAGCGACGTTCCTTCTGCTGCTGGGCCGGCTCGCCACCGTCGAAGCCAGCAGCGATGACCGTCACGCGGACCTCGTCGCCCAGGGTGTCGTCGATGACCGCACCGAAGATGATGTTCGCCTCGGGGTGCACGGCTTCCTGCACCAGACGCGCGGCGTCGTTGATCTCGAAGATGCCGAGGTTCGAGCCACCCTGGATCGACAGCAGCACGCCGTGCGCACCGTCGATGGATGCCTCGAGCAGCGGCGACGCGACGGCGAGCTCGGCCGCCTTGATCGCACGGTCGGCACCGCGCGACGAGCCGATGCCCATGAGCGCGGACCCCGCACCCTGCATGACGCTCTTGACGTCGGCGAAGTCGAGGTTGATCAGCCCCGGGGTCGTGATGAGGTCGGTGATGCCCTGCACGCCGGCGAGGAGCACCTGGTCGGCCGTGGCGAACGCCTCGACCATGGAGATGCCGCGGTCGCTGATCTCGAGCAGGCGGTCGTTCGGGACGACGATGAGCGTGTCGACCTCGTCCTTGAGGCCCGCGACGCCGTTCTCGGCCTGGGACTGGCGACGCTTGCCCTCGAAGCTGAAGGGCTTCGTGACGACACCGATGGTCAGCGCCCCGATGGACTTCGCGATGCGCGCGACGACCGGTGCGCCACCGGTGCCGGTACCGCCACCCTCGCCCGCGGTGACGAACACCATGTCCGCGCCGGCGAGGGCCTCTTCGATCTCTTCGGCGTGGTCCTCGGCGGCACGACGGCCGACCTCGGGGTCCGCGCCGGCACCGAGGCCGCGGGTGATCTCGCGGCCGACGTCGAGCTTGACGTCCGCGTCGCTGAGCAGCAGGGCCTGGGCGTCGGTGTTGATCGCGATGAACTCGACGCCACGGAGACCGAGCTCGATCATGCGGTTGACGGCGTTGACGCCGCCGCCGCCGACACCGACGACCTTGATGACGGCGAGGTAGTTGTGGTTCGTGGTCACGTCAGTCAGGCCTCCGGTCGAACCCTCAACCTCTACTTGAAGTTCAGGGGCAATGCTGGTAGATGTGGTGCTGGCTTCGACGCTACGGGTGCGTTCGGCGCAGTGTCGCCCCGCCACGCCGCGTGTCGCCGATCAGGTCCGGCAATTCAGTCCTCCGCGCGGATCACGCCGTTGTCCGGTGCCGACACGTCGTACTCGACGACGACGCCCGGGTTGCGCGCCGCGTGGTCCTTGACCAACGCGGCGAGCAGTTCGGCCTTGGCGTCCGAGTCGTCCGGGCTCCCCCACACGACGGTCGAGCCGTCCTTCAGGGTCAGGGTCACGTCGTCGGCGGTCGACCCGGCGACGCGCGTCACCTGGGACCGGACCGTCGAGGGCAGCGCCAGCACGACCTCGGTCATCGTGCGGAAGCTCGAAGACCCCAGTCGCGCACGGGCGATGTCGGCGAGCGGCATGGTCGCCGGCCGCTTCGGCGACGACTGCACGACGATGCCCGCGGGGTCGACGAGGTCGAAGGTGCTCCCGGAGCGCACCGCGACGACCGGCGTGCGCTCGGTCACCGTGACGACGAGCGTGTGCGGCGGGGCCTCTTCGGTCACGTAGCTCTCGATGAGCGGGAACCCGGCGACGTCCCGCTTGATCGCGTCGAAGTCGAGCCGGGCCAGGGGCGTGCCGATCTGGTCGGACAGGGCCTGGCGCAGCGCGGACTCGTCGACGCGGTTCGTGCCCTTGACCTCGATCGTGCGGAGGGCCATCAGCGGGGAGAACACCGCGACGAGGATCGAGACCCCGAGCACCAGGACGACGCTGGCCGCCGTGATCCACGCGGCGCGACGGTGCCGGCTGCGCCGGGTGAACCGGCGGACCTCGGCACGCTCGAGCAGTCGGCGGCGCCGCTTCGCGATGCGCGCCTCGCGGGCGGTCTCGGCAGCGCGCACCCGTGCCCCGATGGGCGCCTCGGCGTGCTGATCGGTCCGGGAGGCCCCGGTCGCGTCGAGCACGTCGGTCACGGTCGCGTCGTGGTCGGCTCCACCGCTCGTGGCCGCTCGGCGTCCCGCGTCGCGGCGGTCGGCCTCCGGGTCCCGGTGGTCCTCGTTCGGGGTGTACTCACGCAGGCGGTCGGCGACGGTGGAGAGCCCGGCGCCGAACCGGCGTCCAGCCGCTCCGGCGAACGCGCCGACGCGGTCCCGGTGCGGACCCGACGTGCCGGCGGCGGGCCGATCCGCGGGGGTCGACCCGGCGGTCTCGTCGACCGTCTCGTCGACCGGCGCTTCCGGGGCGGACGCGGGACGGGCCTCCCGGTCGTCGGCGACGCGTCCGCGGAACGGGAGCCGCGGCTTCGAGGGACCACGACGCTGCCCGGGCGCGTCGGCACCCTCGGCCGGGGCGTCCCTGCGGGCGTCCCCCTCGTCGAACCCCTCGGGGCGCTTCACCGGGACGACGCTCCGTCGGTGCCCAGGGCGCCGAGCACCTGCGGGATGATCCGGTACACGTCGCCGCAGCTGAGCGTCATGATGATGTCGCCGTCCCGGGCGACCGCGGCCGCGCGGGCCGCCGCCTCGTCCCAGTCGGGCAGGAACTCGACGCGCGACTGGTCGGCGAAGCGCTCCTGCACCAGGGCGCCGGTCACGCCGGGCTCCGGGTCCTCGCGGGCGCCGTAGACGTCGAGCACGACCGTGTGGTCGGCGAGCTCCTCGTACACCTTGGCGAAGTCGCCGGCCATCAGACGGGTGCGCGAGTACAGGTGCGGCTGGTGGATCGCGATGATGCGGCCGTCGCCGACGACGTTGCGGGCGGCCTTGAGCGCCGCGGCGACCTCGGTCGGGTGGTGGGCGTAGTCGTCGTAGACCGAGACGCCGCGCTCGACGCCGTGCAGCTCGAAGCGGCGCTGGGTGCCGCCGAACGCCTCCAGCCCGCGGACCGCGTCGGCCGGGGCGACGCCGAGGCCGGTCAGCACCGCGAAGGCGCCGACGGCGTTGATCGCGTTGTGCCGGCCGGGCACGCGGAGGGTCAGGTGGTACGCCTCACCCCCGGCGCGGAAGTCGACCTCGACGCCGGCGGACTCGGTGATGCCTTCGATGCGGACGTCCGCGTCGACGGCCTCGCCGAACGTGACGACCTCGGGGGCGTCGGCGCGCTGGCGGATGCCGGCCGTGACCGTCTTCGCACCGGCGTCGTCGCTCGAGATGACGACGCGCTCGCTCGCCTTCGTGGCGAACTCGACGAAGGCCTCGGTGAAGGCCTCCTCGCTGCCGTAGTGGTCCAGGTGGTCGGCGTCGACGTTGGTGATCAGGGCCACGGCGACGTCGTAGAGCAGGAACGAGCCGTCGGACTCGTCGGCCTCGACCACGAACAGGTCGCTCGACCCCGGGGCCGAGCTGGTGCCGAGGGACTGGATGACGCCGCCGTTGACGAAGCTCGGGTCGAGACCGAGCTCGACCATCGCGGTGACGATCATGCCGGTCGAGGTGGTCTTGCCGTGCGCACCGGCGACCGCGACCAGACGGTGCTCGGCGATCAGGGCGGCGAGGGCCTGCGAACGGTGGAGCACCGGCAGACCGCGGCGCTGCGCCTCGAGGAGCTCGGGGTTGTCGGGCCAGAGGGCGCTCGTGACGACGATGGTGTCGGCCTCGCCGACGTTCACGGCGTCGTGACCGATGTGCACGGTCGCGCCGAGGTCGCGCATCGTGCCGGTCGTCTCCGTCTCGCGGGAGTCGCTGCCCGTCACGCGGTGCCCGGCGGCGAGGAACATCCGGGCGATCCCGCTCATGCCCGCGCCGCCGATGCCGACGAAGTGCACCGTGCCCAGGTCGTCCGGGATCGGCTGGGTCAGGTCCGGCTTGATGGTCATCGTTCCTCCGTGGTGCTGGGGGCCTGCTTCGCGGCGTCGAGGACCAGGTCGGTCATCCGGTCGGCGCCGTCGCGGTGGCCGACGCTGCCCGCCCGCACGGTCATGTCCGCGATGCGGGAGCGGTCCTGCAGGATGCTCAGCAGCTGGAACGTCACCCAGTCCTGGTCGAATTCCCCGTCGGCCACCAGGACGGCTCCCCCGGCGTCGACGACGTCCTTCGCGTTGTGGCGCTGCTCACCGTTCCCCACCGGGTACGGCACGAGCACACTCGGCAGCCCGACGGCGGTCAGCTCGCACACCATGCCGGCACCGGAGCGCGACACGACGAAGTCACTCGCCGCGTACGCCAGGTCCATCCGGTCGCAGTAGGGCAGCACGTGGTACCCGTCGAGGTCGCTCGGGCCGATGTCCGACGCGGCGCCCACGACGTGCAGGACCTGCCAGCCGGCTCCGACGATGGCGGCGGCGGACTTGTTGATCGTCCGGTTGATGCTCCGCGCGCCCGAGGAGCCACCGGTCACGAGCAGCACGGGTCGGTCCGGGTCGAGTCCGAACTCGGCGAGCCCCTCGGACCGTAGGGCCCGGCGGTCGAGCGACTCGATCTCGCGACGGAGCGGCATGCCGACGACGCGGCCGTGGCGCAGGCGGGTGTTCGAGAAGGTCAGTCCGACGTGCTCGGTGAGGAACGCGGCGAGGCGGTTCGCCAGCCCGGGCTTCGCGTTCTGCTCGTGCACGACGATCGGGGTGCCGGTGCGGCGGGCGGCGATGTACGCCGGAGCGGCCGCGTAGCCACCGACCCCGAGGACCACCTCGATCTCGTGGTCGCGGATGATCTGCTCGGTCCGCTTGACCGCCGCCGCGAAGTGCTGCGGGAAGCGCAGGGCCGCGCCGTTGAGCTTCCGCGGGAACGGCAGGCGCGGGATCGTCAGCAGCTCGTAGCCGCGCATCGGGACGAGGCGGGACTCCAGTCCCTCGGCGGTGCCCAGCACGAGCACCTCGGCGCCGGGCTCCCGCTCGGTCAGTCGGTCGGCGACCGCGAGCAGGGGGTTGACGTGGCCGGCGGTGCCGCCGCCGGCGAAGAGGTACTTGCTCACCGCAGTGATCCGTTCGTGGAGGTCCGGCCGAGTGGGGCGTTCGTCAGGCCGGGGTCGTTCTTGCCGGGCAGGTCACGAGCGAAGGAGAGCACGACGCCGATCGCCACCAGGGTCATGATGAGCGCCGATCCACCGGCCGAGATGAGTGGCAGGGGCACGCCGAGCACGGGCAGCAGGCCGAGCACGACGGCGATGTTGATGAGC
This sequence comes from Curtobacterium sp. BRB10, assembly GCF_031844325.1. NCBI lineage: Bacteria > Bacillati > Actinomycetota > Actinomycetes > Micrococcales > Microbacteriaceae > Curtobacterium > Curtobacterium sp. BRB10. The sequence continues at coordinate 140,527 of NZ_JAUZVA010000006.1, read as the reverse complement.
GCCTGGCCGATGATCCACGCGAGGATGCCACCGGTGACCGTCTTCACGAAGGGGTCGCGGGACTGCCGGATGATCTTGATCATGCCGACGGCGAGCACCACGAACAGGCTGAGCACCACGACGGCGCCGATCAGGCCGAGCTCCTCGCCGATGATCGCGAAGATGTAGTCGTTGTCCGCCTCGGGCAGCCACGACCACTTCGCCTTCGAGTTGCCGAGGCCGACGCCGAACACGCCGCCGGACGCCAGCGCCCACATGCCGTGCACCGGCTGCCAGCAGATGTCCTGGTACTGGCTGGTGTCGGTGCACCCGGACAACCAGGCGCTGATGCGGGTCGAACGCGAGGCCGACGCCATCGTCACGAACGGCAGCATCACGGCGAACGCACCGAGGCCGACGAGCAGGTGCCGCGCGCGGACGCCACCGATGTACAGCGCGCCGAACACGAGGATGAGCATGACCATGGCGGTGCCCTGGTCACCGCCGAGGACGACGAGGCCGAGCGAGAGCATCGAGGCGATCCCGATCGGGATGAACACCTCTTTCCAGTCGTCGAGCTTGTCCCGTTTGACGTAGATGATGGCGCCGATGCCGAGCACCAGGCCGAGCTTCACGACCTCGGACGGCTGCGCGGTGAACGACCCGAGCCCGATCCAGTTCCGGTTGCCCTGGATGTCGATGCCGAGCGGGGTGAACACGAGCAGCTGCAGCACGAGCGCAGCACCGAGCAGCCGCATCGCCCACTTCCGCCAGATCCGGGTCGGGACCCGACTGGCGATGAGCATGAGCGGCACGCCGAGCACGGCGTACAGGCCCTGGCGGGACGCCGCCCCGAAGAAGTCGTGGGTCGCCGCGTACTCCTCGACGCTCGACGAGGACAGCACCATCACGACGCCGAAGACGACGAGGAACAGCGTGACGCCGAGGATCGTGTAAAAGGTGCTGGACTCCGCGACGAAGACGTTCTTGACGGCGACGATCGCGCCGTTGGTCCGTCGTGGGGTCGACGCGGTCCGGCCGTTACGGCTGTTCGGAAGATCCGTCGGTGTCGTCGCCATCGACTTCTCCTCCCAGGTGCTCGTTGACCGCGGCCGCGAAACGCTGCCCCCGGTCGGCGTAGGAGCCGAACTGGTCGAACGACGCCGCCGCCGGGGCGAGGAGGACGGTGTCGCCCGGCCTCGCGACCGATGCGGCATGCCGGACCGCCTCGCGCATGACCTGATCAGTGTCCGTCGTCTCCACCTGGAGCACCGGGACCGTGGACGCGTGTCGCGCGAATGCCTCGAGGACCGGGGTCCGGTCGGTGCCGATCACCACGACGGCGCGCACGCCGGGGCCGAAGCGCTCGACCAAGCCGTCGATGTCGACGCCCTTGAACAGGCCGCCCACGATCCACACGACGGTGTCGAACGACGCCAGCGACGCGGTGGCGGCGTGCGGGTTGGTGGCCTTCGAGTCGTCGACCCACGCGACGCCGTCCGCCTGGGCCACGAGCTCGGTGCGGTGGTGGTCGGCGCGGAACGCCCGGACGGCCGACTGGATGGCGCTCGGCTGGACGGTGCCAGCACGGGCCAGGGCAGCGGCGGCCAGGACGTTCATCGTCATGTGCGGGCTGGCGAGCCCGGCGGCCTCGAGGTCGGCGATCGTCGACAGCTCGAGCGCGCTGTTGCGGCGGTCCTCGGTGAACGCCCGGTCGCACAGCACGTCCTCGACGATGCCGACGTCGCCGGGAGCGGGGACGCCGGGGGTGAAGCCGACCGCACGGCAGCCCTCCACCACGTCGGCCTCCTGCACCATCTGCCGGGTGGCCTCGTCCGAGGTGTTGTAGACGCACGCCATCACGGTGCGCTCGTAGACCTTGGCCTTCGCCGCGCGGTACGCCTCGGCGGAGCCGTGCCACTCCAGGTGGTCGTCCGCGATGTTCAGGCAGGCACTGGCGAGCGGCACCACGGCGCCGTCGCCGGAGGAGGCCGCGTAGTGCAGCTGGTGGCTCGAGAGCTCGACGACGAGCACGTCGTAGCCGACCGGGTCGCGGACGACGTCGAGCACCGGTACGCCGATGTTCCCGCACGCGACGGCACGCAGGCCGCCGGCCTCGTACATCGCGGTCGTGAGCTGTGTCGTCGTCGTCTTGCCGTTCGTGCCCGTGATCGTGATCCAGGGGGCCGCGACCGGGCCGCGGACGACCTTGTCGCGCACGCGCCAGGCGAGCTCGATGTCGCCCCAGACGGTGCTGTTCGTCACCGACCACTGCACGGTGGCGTTGTGCGGGGGCAACCCCGGCGACACGATGACGACGTCGGGTGCCTGCCGCACGAGGGCGTCCGGCACGGTGTCGAGCGGCGTCTGCAGGAACCGGGCACCGATCACGTCGAGCAGCTCGACGCTGTCGGCGGGGGCGTCGGACGAGTAGACCGTCACCTCGCTGCCGAGTTCCACCAGCGTGTCGGCGACCGAGAACCCGGTGGCACCGAGGCCGAGGACGGCGACGTTGAGCCCCTTCCACCCCTCGGAGTACCAGCTGTCGAGGGAGTGGAGGCGGGACGGCGAGGACACCGGGTCAACCAACGCGTGCGATCCATTCGAGGTAGAAGAGTCCGACCCCCGCCGCGACGAAGAGTCCGGCGATGATCCAGAAGCGGACGACGACGGTCACCTCGGCCCACCCCTTCAGTTCGAAGTGGTGGTGCAGCGGACTCATCAGGAAGATGCGCTTGCCGTGGGTGATCTTGAAGTAGGCCCGCTGGAGGATGACGGAGCCGGTGACGATGAAGAACAGGCCACCGATGAGGATGAGCAGCAGCTCGGTCCGGCTGAGGATCGCGAGACCGGCCAGGGCGCCGCCGAGCCCGAGCGAGCCGGTGTCCCCGAGGAAGATCTGCGCGGGCGACGTGTTGTACCAGAGGAACCCGATCAGCCCACCGCAGACCGCGGCCGCCACCACGGCGAGGTCGAGCGGGTTGGACACCGTGTAGCAGGCGTGCTCGGTGTTCGAGTCGAGGCGGGCGCCGCCGCACATCTGGTTCGACTGCCAGAAGCCGATGATGACGTACGAGCCGATCGCCAGGATGCTCGATCCCGTCGCCAGGCCGTCGAGCCCGTCCGCCACGTTCACGCCGTTCGACGTGGACACCGTCAGCAGCACGATCCAGGCGAGGAACAACACGGTGCCGATGACCGTGCCGAGCGCCATGAAGTCGAGCCACGGCACGTCGCGGATCGCCGAGATCATCGTGGACGCCGGGGGCTTGCCGTTCGACGTCGGCACGACCAGGGCGATCGTGGCGAAGATGACGCCGACGATGACCTGGCCGAGGATCTTCGCCCAGCCGCCGAGCCCGAGGCTCCGCTGACGCCGCACCTTGAGGAAGTCGTCGATGAAGCCGACGAACCCGAGCCCGACCATCAGGAACAGCACGAGCAGACCGGACAGCGTGATCGAGTCACGCCCGACCAGGTGACCGACGAAGTACCCGATCACCGCACCGATGATCAGGACGATGCCGCCCATGGTGGCTGTGCCGCGCTTGGTGTGGTGGGACTGTGGACCGTCGTCACGGATGAACTGCCCCCACCCGAGACGGTGGAAGAGCTTGATGAAGAACGGGGTGAGCAGCAACGTGAACACCAGCGACGTGGCGCCGGCGACGAGGAGCGCGATCATTCGGTGACACCTCCGAGGCGGTCGCCGAGGAATCGCAGTTCGGCAGACTTCGAGGACTTGACGAGGACGACGTCGCCGGGGCGGAGCATCTCCTGCATGGCACGGACGGCGTCGTCGACGTCCTCGATGTACACGGACTCGCCGTCCCACGATCCCTCGAGGGTGGCGGCCTGGTGGATGGGCATCGCGCCGCGGCCGATGACCACGAGCTGTCCGATGCCGAGGCGGACGACGAGCCGACCGATGCGATCGTGCTCCTCGACGGAGTACTCACCGAGCTCGGCCATCTCACCGAGCACGGCGACGGTCCGCTCCCCCGGGCGCACGATCTGCGCCAGGGTCCGCAGCGCCGCCGCGGTGGAGTCGGGCGACGCGTTGTAGGCGTCGTTGATGACGGTGACGCCCTCGGGGCCGCCCTGGAGCAGCTCCATGCGCCAGCGCTCGGCCCGCGTCATCGACGCGAGCGCCGCGGCGCCGTCGGCGAGCGGGACGCCCCACAGGTGGGCGACGGTGAGCGCGGCGGACGCGTTCATCGCGTGGTGCTCACCCAGGATCGCGAGGCGCACGTCGACGTGATCCGGGCCTCCAGTCAGGGTCGCGTCCGTCGGGCGGTCGCCTTCGGGGCGGCGGGGAGGCGCGGTGAGGGTGAAGCGGGTGCCGCTGCGGTCCGTCTCGATGCCGGAGACGCGGTAGTCGGCTTCGGCCGACGTGCCGAAGCCCACCACCCGCGCGGCCGTCAGGTCACGCATCGACGCCACGCGGTCGTCGTCGACGTTGAGCAGGGCCGTGGCGGTCTCGGGCAGGTCGGTCACCATCTCGGACTTCGCACGCTGCGTCGCCTCGATGCCGCCGAACTCGCCGGCGTGCGCGAGGCCCACCTTGAGGACGACGCCGACGTCGGGCTCGGCGATCGACACGAGCTTGGCGATGTGGCCGACGCCGCTCGCACCCATCTCGACCACCAGGTACCGGGTGTCGTCCGTGATGCGGAGCATCGAGATCGGTGCGCCGACGTGGTTGTTGAACGACCCCTCGGGCGCGACGGTCGCGCCGTGCTGTTCGAGGATCGTGCGGAGCATGTTCTTCGTGCTCGTCTTGCCGTTCGAGCCGGTGATGCCGACGACCAGCAGGGGCGCCGGGCGACCGTCGGCGTCGACGCGGTCCGCGGTGCTCATCCGGACGCGCGTGACGACCTCGTGGGCGAGCGCAGCGAGGGCCTCGTACCCGTCGGCGACGACGATCTGTGGCGCGCTGGTGTCCACGCGGTCGGGCGTGACGACCAGGGCGGCACCGGCGTCGACCGCTGCGGGCACGAAGCGACGGCCGTCGGTGACCTCGCCGGGCAGGGCGAAGAAGACGCTGCCGGGGCGGACCAGGCGCGAGTCGGTCTCGACCGAGCCCTCGACGACCAGGTCGCCGGGCTCGGCGACGTCGGTCGCCTGCGCGCCGCCGATCAGCTCGCCGCCGACCGCGGTGGCGATCTCGGCGAGGGTCATGGCGATCATCGGACGTCCTCCGCCGGACCGGAGTTGGGCTCCCAGCCGGCCTCGCGCAGGGCCGCGCGGGCCTCGTCGCGGGCGGAGTACGGCGTGCGGACGCCCTGGATGTCGCGGTAGTCCTGGTGCCCCGGGCCGGCCCAGAGGATCGAGTCCCCCTCGCCGACCAGGCTCACAGCCGTGCGGATCGCCGCCTCGGGCGGGCTGACCTCGTGGATCTCGTGGTCGGGGTACGCCGCACGTGCGGCGTCGACCAGGGTCTTCCGGATCGACGCGGCGTCCTCGAAGCGCGGGTGGTGGTCGGTGACGACGAGGATGTCGCTGCCGGCCGCCGCCACGCGGGCCATGTCACCGCGCTTCGTGGTGTCGCGGTCGCCGTCGGCGCCGAACAGCATGAGGACCTTGCCGGAGGTGAACTGCCGGACCGCGGCGAGGGTGTTCTCGAAGGCGTCGGCGCTGTGGCCGAAGTCGACGTAGACGCTCGGGCCGTGCTCGCCGGAGACGCGCTCGGTGCGGCCGGGCAGGTAGCACTCGATGGCGGAGACGCGGTGCGTCCCGCCGTCGCGCTCGCTCGCGTCGTCCTCGTCGGGGTAGCGGCGGTGGTTGCTCTCCAGCGCGTGCGCGATGGCACCCAGCTCGAACCCGCCCTCGACGAGCATGACGATCGCGAGTGCCGCGTTCGCCGCCATGTGCCAGCCGATGAGCGGCACACGGGTGGTCAGTTCGCGGCCCTCGGGGCCGGTCAGACGGAACTCGGTGTAGGCGGCGTGCGCCTCGACGATGTCGACGTGCCACTCGGCCTCGACGTCGGGGTGCACGGTGATCGTGGTGACCGGGATGCGGGAGTCCTGCACCACGCGGTGACCCCAGTCGGTGTCCAGCGAGACGACGCCGCGACGGGCGTGCTCGGGCTGGAACAGCGGGAGCTTCGCCTGGTAGTACTCCTCCATGTCGGCGTAGTCGTCGAGGTGGTCGTGCGACAGGTTCGTGAAGGCCGCGACGTCGAAGACGATGCCGTCGACGCGGTGCCGGCTGAGGGCCTGGGCACTGACCTCGACGGCGACCGCGCGGACCTCGCTCTCGCGCATGCGGGCGAGGAGCGCGTGCATCTCGCTGGCCTCGGGCGTGGTCAGGCGGCTCGTCACGCTGAGCGAACCGATGTGGCGCTCGGCGGTCGAGCTCAGGCCAGTGACCAGGCCGAGCTGCTTGAGGATGCCCTCGAGGATGTAGGACGTGCTCGTCTTGCCGTTCGTGCCGGTGACGGCGAACAGCTGCGGCAGGTCGGTGGCCTCGTCGGGGTGCGTGCGGTAGACCCACGCCGCGACGTCGCCGAGGGCAGCGCGGGGGTCGTCGACGACGAGCACCGGCAGCCCGGACGGCTCGACCAGTGCGACGCCGTCCTGGTCGGTCAGGACGGCGACGGCGCCGCGCTCGGCGGCCTCCGTCGCGAACTGTGCGCCGTGCCGGTTCGCACCGTGCACGCCGACGAACAGGTCACCCGGCTGCACCTCGGTGGCGCTCAGGGTGACCCCGGTGGTCTCGATGCTGTCGACCGAGCCGACGACTCGCAGACCGAACGCGTTGGCGAGTTCGGAGACGGCCCTCGGGGTCGGGTGTTCGGGTCGGAGGACCGGGGGGATCCGTGCGGACAAGTGTTCCTTCTTCCTCACCACGTGGACGGGTAGAGCTTCGCCTCGGACGCGGAGGGGGCTACTCGGTACTTCTCGAGCACCTGGGACATGAGTGTGCGGAACGCCGGAGCCGCTCCGCTGGACCACTTGTTGGTCTGCGGCTTCGTGAACGTCACCGTGACAACATACTGGGGGTCTTCGGCGGGTGCCATTCCGGCCACCGACGTGATGCGCTGACCGCCGTAGCCCTGCGACCCCTCGGCCACCTCGGCGGTCCCCGTCTTCGCGGCGATGTTGTAGCCGGAGATCGGCTTCATGCCCACCAGCGTGCCACCCGTGACGACGCTCTGCAGCATGTCGGTGACCTGCGTGGCGGCTGCTGCGGAGACGACCCGCTGCTTCTGCACGTCGGGCGCGTCGATCGTCTTGCCGTCGGCCGTGGTACAGCCCTTGACGAAGTGCAGCGGGATCCGGACACCGTCGTTCGCGATCGTCTGGAACACGCTCGCGACCTGGACCGCGGTCGTCGAGATGCCCTGCCCGAACATCGAGTTGATGTTCGTCTGCTGGTCCCAGTCCGGGCTCGTGCCGTAGTCCATCGACGGCTGGCCCGGGTAGTCCATCGCGGTCTCGGGCTCGAACAGTCCGAACTTCTTCATGTAGTCGAAGCGCTGCTGTGCCGTCAGTCGTGCGCCGAGCTCGGTGATGCCGACGTTCGACGAGTTCTGCAGGATGCCGGTCAGCGTGAGGTTCTCGGTAGCGTGGAACTCCGAGTCGTGGATCGTGCCACCCCAGGGGAACGTGCGCGAGTACGGCACGACGGCCTGGTCGGTGGGGTTCGACTTGCCCTGGTCGATCAGCGCAGCGGCGATGGCGGCCTTGATCGTGGAGCCCGGCTCGTACGACGCCGTCAACGCGCGGGACCCGAAGGCGCCCTTGTCGGTCGTGGCGTCGACGTCGTTGGGGTCCACGGTCGGGTAGTCGGCGACCGCGAGCAGCTCGCCCGTCTTGACGCTCGTCACCGTCGCCGTCGCGGACTCCGCCTGCAGGGTCTTGGCGGCGGACGCGATGGTCTGCTGCGCCATGTACTGCAGGTCGCTGTCGATGGTGGTCTCGAGCGTGCCGCCGTCCCTGGCCTTCTTCGTGGTCACGGTGCTGCCCGGGAGCTGCACGCCGTCCTCGCCGCGCTCGTACGTCTCGGAGCCGTTCGTGCCCGCCAGGCACTGGTTGTAGGAGTACTCCAGACCGGCCTGGGCGCCGTCGGTGCCCATGAAGCCGGTGAGGTTGCCCGTGGTCGCACCCGTCGGGTACACCCGCGCTGCCTGTGGCTCCGGGTACAGCCAGGGGATGCCGAGTGCACGCACGGCCTCGTAGTGCTGCACGTCGAGGCCCTTGACCAGGTACGCGAAGTCGGACTTCGGGTTCGCGGCGATGTTCTTCCGCATCGTCGCGACGTCACCGCCGGAGGCCTTCGCCAGCGCGCTGAGGGCGGTGCCGACGCTGACGTCCTTGATGCGGGTGCCGCCGAGCTTGCCCTCGAAGCCCTTCACCAGGCGTGGCGAGGTCGTGATGTTGTACCGGGTGACGCTGTCGGCGAGTTCGGTGCCGTTGCGGTCCACGATCGACCCGCGGGTGCCGTAGATCGTCACGGGGATGCTGCGCTTCTGCGCCGACGCCTTGTTCAGCTCGGACGCCTGGACGACCTGGATGTCGACGAGCCGCACCACGAACACGCCGACGAGGGCGATCACGGCGAGCATCACGATGCTGTAGCGCAGGCGTCGGTTGCGGATCGTCTTCGTCACGCGGTGCGGTCCTTCCCGGGCGGTGCTGAGGGTGCGGCGGACCCGCCGGTCACCGGGTGGAGGGCGCCTGGAGCGGGTTCGCGTCGGACTCTACGGACGACTTCGCCGTCCCCTGGTCCGACGCGCTGGCACCGCTCGTCTTCTCAGACGTGGCGGTGCTGTCGGTGGATCCCGTGGCGTTCGTGGTGCCCGACGTGCTGCTCGACGTGCTCGACGCGCTCGACGCGCTCGTCGCGCTCGTCGCGCTCGTCGTGCCCGTCTCCTTGCTCGTCGACGTGTCGCCCGGCTTCGTGGCCAGCGGGACGTCGTTCAGCAGCGAGTTCGGCACCTGGTTCTCGGTGGACGCCGTGGCCTCGTCGGGCTTGGCCGGCGTCGGCGTGCCGTAGACCCGACCGGTCTTCGGGTCGAGGTACACGGGCGTCGAGTTCGCGATCATGCCGAGCGACTGCGCGTTGCGGGCCAGGTTCTGCGGCGAGTCGAGGACCCGGAGCTGCTCGGACAGCGACTGCTGCGTGCGGGACAGGTTCGTCTGCTCGGCCGTCAGCGAGTTGAGCGTGTACGCGCCCTGGCTGAGCACCATGCTGATGCCGAGCTGCGCGAGCAGCAGGATCCCGAGCGCGGCGACGGCCACCACGGCGTACCCGATGCGGGGGCGTGCCCGGCGCTGGGCCGCGGTCGGGGTGACCTCGACCAGCTCGGGACGGTGCTGACGGTCGGGGCGCGGGGCCCGCGACGGGACGACCGCAGGGTCGACGAGTGCGAGGTTCGTGCTCATGTCAGTTCCGGATCCGCTCGGCCGCGCGCAGGCGCACGGGGGTTGCTCGGGGGTTGGCGGCGCGTTCGGCCTCGTCGGCCAGCTCGGCGCCCTTGACGATCAGGGAGAAGGTGGGGGCGTGCTCGGGCAGCTCCACCGGCAGGCCGGCGGGGGCGCTCGACTTCGTGCGCTCCACCAGTGCCCGCTTGACGATGCGGTCCTCGAGGGACTGGTACGACTCGACGACGATCCGGCCGCCGACCGCGATGGCGTCGAGCGCCGCCGGGATCGCCCGCTCGAGCACGCTGAGTTCGGCGTTGACCTCGATGCGGAGCGCCTGGAAGACACGCTTGGCCGGGTGCCCCTGGCGCTGGATGGCGACCGGGGTCGCGTCGTGCAGCACCTGGACCAGGTCGCCGGACATCTCGAACGGCTTCGTCGCCCGCCGCTCGACGATCGCTCGGGCGTAGCGGCCGGCGAGCTTCTCCTCGCCGTAGCGCTGGAAGATGCGGCGGAGTTCGCCCTCGTCGTAGGTGGCCAGGACGTCGGCGGCGGTCTGCCCCTCGGTCCGGTCCATCCGCATGTCGAGCGGGGCGTCCTGGCTGTACGCGAACCCGCGGTCGGCACGGTCCAGCTGCAGCGAGCTCACCCCGAGGTCGAAGAGCACGCCGTCGACCTTCGTGAAGCCCTCGCCCTCGATCGCGTCGACGATGCCGTCGTACACGGTGTGCACGAGCCGGACGCGGTCGCCGAAGCGGGCCAGGCGCTCCCCCGCGATGCCGAGTGCGTCGGTGTCGCGGTCGAGCCCGATGAGCGTGAGCTCCGGGAACCGCTCGAGCAGGCCTTCGGAGTGGCCGCCCATGCCGAGCGTGGCGTCGACGACGACCTTGCCCGGGCCCTCGAGCGTCGGCGTGAAGAGGTCGACGATGCGCTGGAGCATCACCGGGGTGTGCGGGAAGCGTGGCGTCTCGTTGTCGTTCTCGGCCATGTGCAGCCCCTCGTCTCCTGGGCCGTGGGTCCGGATCCCCATCCATGCGACCTGACACCGGGGAAGTGGCGTCAGGGCTTCACGGCTGGGAGTCCCGATCCGCGGATCAGAAGATCCCCGGGATCACCTCCTCGTCGTTGTCGGCGAATGCCTCTTCGGCTTCGGCGTAGTAGGCCTCCCACGCGGGGGTGGACCAGATCTCGGCACGGTCACCGCTGCCGATGACCGTGAGGTCCCGTTCGAGCCCCGCGTACTCGCGGAGGTTCTGCGGGATCGTCACGCGGTTCTGCTTGTCGGGCTGTTCGGCGCTGGCTCCCGAGAGGAACAGACGCATGTAGTCCCTGGTGCGCCTCGACGTCATCGGGGCGGTCCGGATGCGTTCGTGGAGTTCCTCGAACGTCCGGGCACTGAAGACCACGACGCAGCGTTCCTGGCCGCGGGTCATCACGAGCCCGCCGGACAGTTCGTCCCGGAACTTGGCGGGGAGGATCACGCGACCCTTCTCGTCGAGCTTCGGGGCATGAGTACCGAGCAGCACGTCGGGCCTCCCCTCCGCTCCACCGGACCGTTGCGAGCCCCACTTTACTCCACTCCCCTCCCCACGCCCAGGAATCCGCTCCCTTTTCCGCCCGAGACACCCCTACTGGGGGCACGGAGAGCGGCACGCAACCCGCGGGGACGGCCGCAGATGCCCGGATCCATGCGGTTCACGGGCACCGGAGCCGGCGTGGAGGAAAGTGGAGGACTTTCGCAGCCGGTGGAGCACTCCGGGGCGCGCCGCGGGCGCACGACGCCGAGTGGTCACGAACCGTCGCTCGCGCGGACCCCAGCCGACGACTCCTGCACCCCCGGCGGCCAGCACGCGGCATGTCGTGACCACTCGCGCGGACACCGGCGGCGGTCCACCACCGGCCGGGAGGCCCGCCCCACCACCACCGCGGTGCTCCCGCGGGCGCGCGGTCGGCTCCACCCCGCCCGGCCGCCGGTCAGCGCATGGTCACGACGTGCTGCCGCCGCGACGCCGAGTGGTCACGAACTGTCGCTCGCTCGGACCCCAGCCGACGGTTCCTGCACACCCGGCGGCCAGCACGCGGCATGTCGTGACCACTCGCGCGGACACGACCCCGGCCGGACACCGCAGCAAGGACCCCGCCGGCCCCGTGAACACGAAACGGGGCCGACCCGAAGGCCGACCCCGTGGAGGAGTGTGGAGGGAGTCCTGCTGAACCCCGGCAGCTACTGACTCTGGTCGTTGCGCTTGTCCCAGCGCTCGTTCATCCGGTCCATGAAGGACCCGCCACCACCGGTGGACGGGCGCGCCGACCCACCGGACGCGGGCTTGCCCGGCCGAGCGGGCTTCGCCTTCGGGGCACGCATGCCCGGGCGCAGCGCGAACAGGACACCGGCGAGCATCACGACGAAGCCGAGGATGCCCAGCAGCGGCGCCTTGATGACGAGGCCGACGATGACGATGGCGACCCCGGCGAGTGCGCCGAGCACCCCGAGCGTGATGGCTGTGTACGTCGGACGACCCTGTCGACGTGTGACACGAGCCACGAAATCGGAATCGTTCTGGTAGAGGCTGCGCTCCATCTCTTCGAGAAGGCGCTGCTCCTGTTCCGAGAGCGGCATCTTGGTTCCCTCTGTTCCTGGGATCGACGCGGGGTTGGAAAACACGGGTTGAGTGGGCCGATTCTATGCCCCGACCACTCCACTAGGGTAGGGATCGTGGCTGAGAGTACGCGATTAGTGGACCTCGTATCGGCGCGTATCGACCGGGCACTCGACGAGCAGCGTGAACGGCTCCTCGCGATCAGCCCCGACCTCGCGCCGTTCGACCGGTACGCCCGAGACCTGTTGTCCGGCGGCAAGCGCTTCCGGGCCCTGTTCTGCTACTGGGGATGGCAGTCGGTCGCGGGGCGCTCCGGCTCGTTCGACCCTCTCGCCGAGGGCTCGCGGCAGACCACCGCCGAGGCGGTCGTCACGGTCGCCGCAGCGCTCGAGGTCTTCCACGCCGCAGCCCTGGTGCACGACGACATCATGGACCGCTCGGACACCCGTCGTGGGCGTCCGGCAGCGCACCGCCGCTTCGAGTCCCTGCACGAGGAGTCCGGCTTCGTCGGCGACCGCGGGCAGTACGGCACGAACTCCGCGCTGCTCCTCGGCGACCTGCTGCTCTCGCTGAGCGACTCAGTGTTCGACGAGGGCCTCGCGCTCCTCGACCCGGTGCGGGCCCGCATCGTCCGCCAGGAGTTCCACGCGATGCGCCTCGACGTCACGGCGGGGCAGTACCTCGACGTGCACGAGGAGACCGCCTGGCCCGTCATCGACGAGTCCGAGCACCTGCTCCGCGCCCAGCGCGTCATCGTCTTCAAGTCGGCGAAGTACTCGATCGAGGCCCCGCTGGTCGTCGGCGCCCTGGTCGCCGGCGCGAGCGACTCCCAGCTCGAGGGCCTCCGCGCCTTCGGACTCCCCCTCGGCGTGGCGTACCAGCTCCGCGACGACATGCTCGGGGTCTTCGGCGACCCCGAGGTCACCGGCAAGCCGGCCGGCGACGACCTGCGCGAGGGCAAGCGCACCGTCCTCATCGCCTCGGCGCGCAAGACGCTGGCGAGCGGTCCGCGGCAGCTCCTGGACGAGCTCCTCGGTGACCCCGACCTCGACGAGGAGCAGGTGCAGATGCTCCGCGCGACCCTCACCGAGTCCGGTGCCGTGGCCGCCGTGGAGCGGTCGATCGAGCGGCACGTCCAGCGCGCCAAGGCGGCGCTCGACGCCTCGCCGTTGACGCCGTCGGCGCGCGAGCAGCTCGCGTCGCTGGCCGACACGGTCAGCCGCCGGTCGTCCTAGACACGGCCACACGACGGAAGGGAGGCCCGGCGCCAGCTGGCACCGGGCCTCCTGTCCGTCCGGAACGCGTCTAGAGCAGCGACTGGGCGATGCGACGCACCTCGGCCTTGCGGCCGGCGCGCAGCGCCGCGATCGGCGTGGTGCCCATCGCGTCGTCGACGGTGAGCATCCAGCGCACCGCTTCGTCGTCGGTGAAGCCGTTGTCGCCGAGCACGATCAGCGTGCCGCGGAGTTCGGGCATGGGCTCGCCGTCCTCGAGGAACTCGACCGGCACGCGCAGCACACCGCCGACGCGGGCTGCCAGCAGGGTCTTCTGCTCGAAGAGTCGGTGGATCCGTCCGGGGCTCGTGCTGAACATGTCCACCAGCTCGGGGACGGTCAGCCAGCGTTCGGAGAGGGACAGGTCGTCGGCGGGTGCGGCACTCACACGCCCATGGTGCCAGAGTGACCGCCGGAGTGAAGCCGCCTCGTTCGTCACATTCGTCACATCCACCCCATCTGACTCTCTGGTTGACTTGGGAATCAGGCCATGCCAGCGTTGTGGCACCTGTGAGTGCGCGCACGCGTGCGCACGGCTCAGTCGAGATCAGGAGAAACCCGTGGACCACGCTGCAGACGAAGTCGCCCGGCGCGCACGATCCGCCCGGTTCGCCACCATGCCCATCGTGCTCGCGGGCACGATCGCCGTGACCGCCGGTCTGACCGGCCCGGTCGCGCACGCAGAGCCGCGGCACGACGACGCCGACGCGAATCACAAGCGCCACGTCGACCAGGACCGCGCCGTGACCGACCGCCCGGTGTTCGGCACCGCCGTCGCCCGTCCGTCGCAGACCGTCGCGCGCACGGTCGCCGCCACCACGAAGGCCCCCACCGCCGCTGTGCCCACGAGCTACACCGTCCACCACGGCGACACGGTCTCGGGCATCGCCGCCCGCTTCGGCCTGTCCGCGCAGGAGATCCTCGTGCGCAACGGCCTCGGCTGGAACACGATCATCCACCCCGGGCAGACGCTCCACCTGGCATCGACGCCCGCCGTCACCACGACCGCGGTGCGGACCTCCGGGTCGACCGGCGGCTCCGGGGCCGACACCTCGAGCTACCACGTGAAGCACGGCGACACCGTCTCCGGCATCGCGTCCCGCGTCGGCGTGTCGACCACGGCGCTCCTCAGCGCGAACAAGCTGTCGCAGCGCAGCGTCATCTACCCCGGCCAGACGCTGCAGGTGCCGCACGGCTCGTCGTCGACGCCGTCGGTGTCGACCGCCTCGGCCCCGTCGACCAAGTCGAGCGTGAAGATCAGCGCCGGCGACACCGTGGCGTCGATCGCCGCCGCGCACCACGTCTCGGTCAAGTCGCTCCTGTCGGCGAACGGCCTGTCGTACACGAGCACGATCTACGCCGGCAAGACGCTCGTCATCCCGTCGTCGAACGCCACCGCCGCCCCCGCGGTCGCTGCCAGCGCTGCGGTGAGCGGCGCCGTCGGCCTGAGCGCCGAGCAGCGCCAGAACGCCGCGACCATCGTCTCCGTCGGTCGATCGCTCGGCGTCCCGGACCGCGGCATCGTCGTGGCCCTCGCCGCAGCGATGCAGGAGTCGAGCCTCCGGAACCTGGCGCACGGCGACCGCGACTCGGTCGGTCTGTTCCAGCAGCGTCCGAGCCAGGGCTGGGGCAGCGCGGCGGCACTGCAGGACCCGGCGCACGCCACCGCGCTGTTCTTCGGCGGGCGGAACAACCCGAACGCCGGCACGACCCGCGGGCTGCTCGACGTGCCCGGCTGGTCGTCGATGAGCATCACCGACGCGGCCCAGGCCGTGCAGCTCTCCGCCTACCCGAAGGCCTACGCCACCTGGGCAAGCGCCGCCGAGGGCTGGCTGGCGACCCTCTGAGCCTCATCCGGAAGATCGAGATTGGGTCACGGCCGGTGCGCCGGGGCGTCCGAGTACGGTCTCGATTCGTAGAATGCCGCCGATGACCACCAACGCCGCCACGGACCCGATGATCGGTCGCATGATCGATCAGCGGTACCGCGTCCGCTCCCGCATCGCGCGCGGGGGCATGGCGACCGTCTACCTCGCGACCGACGTGCGCCTCGAGCGACGCGTCGCGATCAAGATCATGCACGGGCACCTGGCCGACGACCAGGCGTTCCGTGAGCGCTTCATCCAGGAGGCCCGTTCGGCCGCACGGCTGTCGCACCCGAACCTGGTGGGCGTCTACGACCAGGGCGCCGAGGGCGAGATCGCCTACATCGTCATGGAGTACATCCCCGGCATCACGTTGCGGGACCTGCTGCAGGAACACCACGCCCTGACGCCCGAGCAGGCGACGGACATCCTGCGCGCCGTGCTGGCCGGCCTCGCTTCGGCCCACCGCGCCGGGATCGTCCACCGCGACCTGAAGCCCGAGAACGTCCTGCTCGCCGACGACGGCCGCATCAAGCTCGGCGACTTCGGCCTGGCCCGGGCCACGACCGCGAACACGGCGACCGGCGCGGCCCTGCTCGGGACGATCGCCTACCTGTCCCCCGAGCTCGTGACGCGCGGTGCCGCCGACTCGCGCAGCGACATCTACGCGCTCGGCATCATGCTCTACGAGATGCTCACCGGCGAGCAGCCCTACAAGGGCGAGCAGCCGATGCAGATCGCCTACCAGCACGCCAACGACTCCGTGCCGGCGCCGAGTGCCGCGGTGTCCGGGGTGCCGCCGGAGCTCGACGAGCTGGTCGCCTGGTCGACCGCACGCGACCCCGAGGACCGCCCTCGCGACGCCCGCGAGATGCTCGACCACGTGTCGGGGAACCAGCAGCGTGCGACCGGCCAGTACCGCACGGCCGTGCTCCGCCCCGAGAACGGGACCGCGATCCTGCCCTCCGGTGGCGCCGGCACGCTCGGCGCCGCAGCCGCCGCGGCCTCGGTCGGGGCCGCAGGAGCAGCAGGAGCGGACGAGACCGCCATCATCGACCGGTCCGGCGACCGGGCCACCGGCGACCGCGGTCGAGCGCCCGCCCGTGCCCGCGGCAACGCTCCGGGCCCCCGTCGTACCGGGGCACAGCCCGGCGTGCTCTCCCCCGCCGGACAGCGGCTCGCCGACCAGTCGGCGAAGCGTCGGAAGCGCGGCTGGATCCTGCTGTCCGTGGTCGTCGTGCTCGCGTTGATCGGAGCCGGCTTCGGCTGGTACTTCGGCCCCGGGCCGGGTGGCAACGTGCGCATCCCGGAAGTCACGGGCAAGTCGGTCTCGCAGGCCCGGCAGCTGCTCGAAGCACAGGGCCTGCAGGCGGCGTCGAAGACCGGGACACGGTTCGACGCCGTCGTCGCGAAGGGGCAGGTCTCCACGACGAAGCCGGCCGCGGAGCGCGTGGTGCGGAAGGGCACGGCGGTGCAGATCGTCGTGTCGAACGGCCCCCGGATGATCCCGCTGCCGGCGATCGTCGGTCAGCCGCTCTCCACCGTGACGGCGGCGCTCGACGACGACTTCGAGCTGCAGGACGACCGGTACGAGTTCTCCGCCGACGCCCCGAAGGACACCGTGGTCGCGGCGACCGGTCGGGCGCCCGGCGGCAAGGCGCTCGACCTCACGACGGTGCAGGCCTACGGCGAGACCGGACCGGTCACCCTGACCGTGTCGCTCGGCCCGGTGCCCGACGTGGTCGGCAAGACGGTCGACGAGGCCTCCGCCGCGCTCGACGAGGTCGGACTGATCCTCGGTGCCCGCACCGAAGAGTACAGCGACACCGTGCCCGCGGGTCAGATCGTCTCCGCCGCCGTGCAGGACTCCCCCGCCGTGCGCGGGTCGGCGGTGGACGTCGTCGTGTCGAAGGGGCCGACGCCGATCACCGTGCCGGACCTCGGAGCGGAACGGCCCACGATCGACGAGGCGACGAAGACCCTCGAGGACCTCGGTCTCGAGGTCTCCGTGCCCGACTGCACGAACATCCTCTGCGGCTTCTACGACTGGAAGTCGAAGCTGCCGGTCACCGGCACCGACCCGGGCGCCGGCGCCACCGTCCACCGCGGCGACACGATCACCCTGTCCTACGACCAGTAGCGCCGGCAAGGCGCCGCATGGGTCGCGCCGACACGGTCGCGGCAGCGACAGTGTGCTCCCACCGTTCGGCGGCACACTGTCGCTTTCGCGAGCAGCAGATGACGACGCTCCGCACCTTCGGCCTCGGCCGCGACCCCAGGACGGACGGGAGGCCCGTGGCGACGCCGCCACGGGCCTCCCGTCCGACACACGAGAGCGACAGAACCCCGCGAACACGCCGCGGGGTTCTGTCGCTTCGACGAGACGGTTCCTGCGTTACGCGCGGTCGGGCTGGTGCGCGCCGAGTTCCTCGGCCACCAGGAAGGCGAGCTCGAGGGACTGCATGTGGTTGAGGCGCGGGTCGCACAGCGACTCGTAGCGGGTGGCGAGGGTGGCCTCGTCGATGTGCTCCGAGCCGCCGAGGCACTCGGTGACGTCGTCACCGGTGAGCTCGACGTGCATGCCGCCCGGGTACGTGCCGACCTGGCGGTGGGCTTCGAAGAAGCCGAGGACCTCGTCCACGACGTCGTCGAAGCGGCGGGTCTTGTAGCCCGTCGGCGTGGTCAGGCCGTTGCCGTGCATCGGGTCGGTGACCCACAGCGGGTTGGCGTCCATGCCCTTGATCGCCTCGAGCAGCTTGGGCAGCTCGTCGCGGATCTTGCCCGCGCCCATCCGCGTGATGAAGGTCAGGCGACCCGGCTCACGGTTCGGGTCGAGCTTGTCGACGAGCGCCTTCATGTCGTCGACGCTCGTCGTCGGGCCGAGCTTCACTCCGATCGGGTTGCGCACCCGCGACAGGAAGTCCACGTGGGCGCCGTCGATGTCCCGCGTGCGCTCACCGATCCAGATGAAGTGACCGGACGTGTCGTACGCCAGGCCGGAACGCGAGTCGATGCGGGTCATCGGGCGCTCGTAGTCCATCAGCAGCCCCTCGTGCGAGGCGTAGAACTCGACGTGCTTGAGCGCCTCGAAGTCGGCACCGCAGGCGTCCATGAAGCGGATCGCGCGGTCGATCTCCTTGGCGAGGTGCTCGTAGCGGGCGTTCGCGGGGTTCGATGCGAAGCCCTTGTTCCACGAGTGCACCTGGCGCAGGTCGGCGAAGCCCCCCTGCGTGAAGGCACGGACCAGGTTCAGTGTCGAAGCGGCGGTGTGGTACCCCTGCACCAGGCGGCGCGGGTCGGCCGTCCGGCTCTCCGGCGTGAAGTCGTAGCCGTTCACGATGTCGCCGCGGTAGGCGGGCAGCGTGACGTCGCCACGTGTCTCGAAGTCGCTCGAGCGGGGCTTGGCGAACTGCCCGGCCATGCGCCCCATCTTGATGACGGGCATCGAGGCGCCGTAGGTCAGCACGACGGCCATCTGCAGGATCGTCTTCACCCGGTCGCGGATGGAGTCGGCGGTGGCCCCGGCGAAGGTCTCCGCGCAGTCACCGCCCTGCAACAGGAAGGCCTTGCCCTGCGCGGCTGCGGCGAGCCGCTCGCGGAGCTTGTCGACCTCGCCCGCGAACACGAGCGGCGGGAGCGTGGCGATCTCGGCCGAGGCGGCCTCGGCAGCGGCGGCGTCCGGCCAGGTCGGCTGCTGCTTGATCGGGAGCGTCCGCCAATAGTCGAGCCCCTCGATGACGTCCGGATCCTGCAGGGCGACGAAGTCGGTCGACTCGGGCAAGGGCGTTACCTCGGTGTTCTGTGCGGGCGGCCCGACGACGCTGAGCGGCACCGGGCCACGCGTCGTCGATGGGCGTCCCGGCGGGGTGCCGGGACCATCAGAGCCTAACGTGCAGGCGTCGACTTCCGTTCCCGCATGACGGCCTCGCGCGCGGAGCTCGCCCGCTCCTTCACGCTGGTGGCGTAGACGTCCACGTACTCCTGACGGCTCAGGCCTGCGAGCTCGTGCATGACCTCGTCCGTGACGCTGCGCAGGATGAAGCGGTCGGTCTCGAACCCCTGGAACCGCGAGAAGTCGAGTGGCTTGCCGAACACGACCCCGACGCGCTTGATCTTCGGGAAGCGCTGCCCGATCTGCTGCACCTCGCGCGTGCCGACCATGGCAACGGGGACGACGAGCACGCGCCCCTCGAGGATCATCCGGGCGATGCCCGTGCGGCCGCGGTAGAGCTTGCCGTCGGGGCTGCGGGTGCCCTCGGGGTAGATCCCGAGCTGCTCACCGCGCGCCAGGACCTGCAGGCCGGTGCGGAGCGATGCCTCGGAGGCCTTGCCGCCGGAGCGGTCGATCGGCAGCTGGCCGATGGCGTTGAAGAACGTCTTCGTCGCCCAGCCCTTCAGCCCGCGGCCAGTGAAGTAGTCGCTCTTCGCCAGGAACGACAGTCGACGGTCGAGCACCGCGGGCAGGATCACCGAGTCGATGAACGAGATGTGGTTCGACGCGAAGATGACCGGGCCCGAGGTCGGGACGTGCTCACGCCCGACCACCCACGGCCGGAACAGGGTGAGGATGAGCGGGCCGAGCACGAAGTTCTTCAGCAGCCAGTAGGTCATCGACGACTCCAGGTGGTGAGAAGGGGGTGGCCCGGGTGATGGGGAGGCCCGACCCTACGCCGTGCGGGCGTGGATGCGGGCGAGGTCGGCGGCACCGACGACGCCGGCGTCGTTGACGAGCTCGGCGATCACGAAGTCCGGCTCCGGGTGGTACCCGCGGGCCGGGAGGTTGTTGAGGTACGCCTGCTTGATCGGGTCGAGCAGCCGGTCCCCCGCGCTGGCGACGCCGCCGCCGAACACGAAGAGCTGCGGGTCGAGCACCGCGGACAGCGACGCGCATGCCTCGCCGAGGTGCCGACCGAGCCGGCGGAGGGCCGCGAGGGCACCCGGGTCGTCGGCCAGGATCAGGTCGCCGACGATCTTGCCGTCGAGCTGGCCGCCGTTGTCCGCGCGGGCGTCGGCCAGGGCCGAACCGATGCCGCCGGCGTCGGCGACGTCGTTCGCCATGCGCTGCAGGGCACGGCCCGAGCCGTACTGCTCGATGCAGCCTCGGGCGCCACAGCCGCAGGGCAGCCCGTTCGGGACGATGCGCAGGTGGCCGATCTCGCCGCCGGTGCCGAAGCCCCCGCGGAACAGGCGGTCCTCGGTCACGATGGCCCCGCCGACGCCCGTGCCGATGGTGAGCATGGTCATGTCGGACACGAGCCGACCGGCGCCGAACCGGAACTCGGCCCAGCCGGCGGCGTTCGCGTCGTTGTCGACCGTGATGTGCAGGTCGCCGAGGCGCTGCTGCAGCTTCTGCCGGAGCGGTTCGTTCCGCCAGCGGATGTTCGGCGTGTAGTAGACGATCGACTGCGAGGCGTCGATGAACCCGGGGGCGGCGACCCCCACGGCGCCGACCTGGTGGAGCGAGCTGAGTCGCTCGACCATCGAGACGACGTCGTCGAGCATGGCGTTCGGGTCCGCAGCGTTGGTGGCCACGCGGTCCTCGGCGACGATCTCGCCCAGTTCCGTCACGACCGCACCCGCGATCTTGGTGCCCCCGATGTCGATTCCGATGGCGTGCACGAGCAACGAGCCTACCGGTTCGCCGCGAAGTCGCGGAACGCCCGGTGACGCGTCCTATGCTGGCGGTGTCGCCTCGGTGTTGAGGCGCACTCGAGTCGAATCGGCAGACAAGGGAGTCACCGTGAACGATCAGCGTCCTGCACGCAGCAGCGCCTCCACCGACACGTCCAGCGTTGGCAGTGCCGCCACCGGGACCACGCCGTCGGCCGGGAGGCACGCCACACCCCCCAGCGCAGGTCCCGTCGCCCCCGACCACGGCTCGGCAGCGCGGCTCCTCGGCGACCGCGTCCGCCTGACGCCCGACCGTCCGATCCTGGCCCAGCGCCACGGCGACGCCTGGACCACCTTCACCGCGGCGGAGACGCTCGCCCGGGTGCGCGGCATCGCGAAGGGCTTCGTCGCAGCCGGGCTCGAACCGGGCGCGCACGTCGCGATCCTGTCCCGCACGCGGCTCGAGTGGACCCTGGTCGACTTCGCCGTGTGGACAGCCGGCCTGGTGTCCGTGCCCGTCTACGAGACGAGCTCCCCCGACCAGGTGCGCTGGATCCTGTCCGACTCCGAGTCGGTCGCGATCGTCGTCGAGCAGGAGGAGCACGCACGCCGCGTCGCCTCCATCGCGCCCGACCTGCCGTCCCTGGGCCAGCACTGGACGATCGACGGTGGCGGCCTCGACGACCTGACCCGGCTCGGCGAGGACGTCACCGACGAAGAACTCGACGCCCGGACGGCGAACGTGCACGGGCACGACGACGCCACGATCATCTACACCTCGGGCAGCACCGGCCGACCGAAGGGCTGCGTCCTGCGGCACGACAACTTCACCGCCACGGTGGAGGGCGCGAGCGAGGCGATGCCCGAGGTCGTCGCCGACGGCGCCTCGACCCTGCTGTTCATCCCACTGGCCCACGTCTTCGCCCGGTTCATCGCCGCGATGTCGGTGTCCGCCGGCGTCCTCGTGGGCCACGAGCCGGACACCAAGGACCTGATGCGAGCGGTGTCGACCTTCAAGCCGACGTTCCTGCTCGCTGTCCCGCGGGTGTTCGAGAAGATCTACAACTCCGCCGAGCAGAAGGCCGACCTCGGTGGCAAGGGCAGGATCTTCCGGGCGGCGGCCGACACCGCGGTCGCCCACTCCGAGGCCCTCGCAGCCGGCAGGGTGCCGTTCCTGCTCGGGCTCAAGTTCAAGCTGTTCGACCGGCTCGTGTACGCCAAGCTCCGCGACGCCCTCGGCGGACGGGTCGAGTACGCCGTCAGCGGTTCGGCACCGCTCTCCCCCCGGCTCTCGCACTTCTTCCGTTCCATCGGCGTGCTCATCCTCGAGGGGTACGGCCTGACCGAGACCACCGCTCCCGCCACGGTCAACCGCGCCCGGGAACTCCGCATCGGGACGGTCGGCCGCGCGCTGCCCGGCATCGAGGTCCGGATCGCCGACGACGGCGAGATCCTGATCCGCGGCGTCGACGTCTTCGACCGGTACTGGCGGAACGACGAGGCGACGGAGCACGCCTTCGCCGACGGCTGGTTCCGCACCGGCGACCTCGGCCGGCTCGACGCCGACGGGGTCCTCACCGTCACCGGCCGCGCCAAGGAGCTCATCGTCACCGCGAGCGGCAAGAACGTCGCGCCGGCACCGCTCGAGGACGGCATCCGCGAGCACCCGCTCATCGGCCAGGTCGTGGTGGTCGGCGAGGGCAAGCCGTTCGTCGCAGCACTCGTGACGCTCGACCGCGAGATGCTCCCCGGCTGGTGCGAGTCCCGCGGCATCACCCCGACGCTGAGCGGGCACGAGGCCGCGTACGACGAGCGCGTGCTCTCCGCCGTCCAGGAGGCCATCGACGCCGCCAACGGCCGGGTCTCCCGCGCCGAGTCGGTCCGGTCGTTCACGATCCTCGACACGGACCTGACCGAGGCTTCCGGGCACCTCACACCGAAGCTCACGATCAAGCGGTCGGTGATCCTGCAGGACTTCGCCGCGGACATCGACCACATCTACTCCGGGTCGAAGGTGCAGACGACGGCGACGCCGGTGATCGAGGGTCGGCGCCGCAGTCGCTCGTAGCACTCGCCGGGCGTACCGGGTCGATTCGGGCGTACCGGGTCGTTTCGGGCGTACCGGGTCGATTCGGGCGTACCTGGTCGTTCCTTTCGACCAGGTACGCCCGATCCCGCCGGGTGCGCGCGGGTGTGGACGCAACGGCCTGGGCCACCGTCGCCGGTTCCGACGCGCCGCGCCAGCGGCGGGTCGGCCGTACCGATGGGGAGAGGCCCGGATCACGTGCGTCGGACGTGATCCGGGCCTCCAGGCCGCGCAGTGGGCGCCGGGGGCGCCTGCGGGGCTCAGGCCTCCGGCGACTGCTCCGTCGCGGGGGCGTCGAGGACGGCGGTCGAACCGGTCGTGACGGTGGTCTCGGCCGGTCGACGGTTGGTGCGGGTGCGGTGCGAGCTGAGCTCGTCATTCTGACTGGTCATGCGGGAGTCCTGGGGGGATGGGATGGTCGTCGGTGGGAGGCCGACAGCAGCACGGTACCCCCTCGTCAGGACAAAGCGACAATCCCCCGTGGGGGTGTCACACCACTGTTCACAGCTCGCGAACGCGGGACTGTGGGAGCGCTCAGTGGAACCAGTCCTGCGCGCGGATGTCTCGCAGTGCCTGGCGGCGGACCTCGGGGTCGAGCGTCATCACGTAGACGGTGCCGTCGAGGTGGTCGCACTCGTGCTGGAGCGCCTCGGCCATCAGGCCCGTGCCCTCGAGGACGACCTCCGCGCCGTCGACGTCGACACCCCGCACCTTCGCGTACGGGAAGCGACGCGTCGGGTACCCGAGCCCCGGGACGGAGAGGCACCCTTCTTCCATGAGCTCGGGCTCCCCGGAGACCTCGACGAGCTCGGGGTTGAGGACGTAGCCGACCGCACCGTCCACGTTGTACGAGAACGCACGGAGCCCGACGCCGATCTGGGGCGCGGCCACCCCGGCACGCCCCGGCTCCTTGACGGTGTCGATGAGGTCCTGCACGAGGTCACGGACCCCGGCGCTCCCGAGCAGTTCGGGTCGGATCGGGTCGGCCGGCGAACGGAGGACGGGGTCGCCGAACAGGCGGATGGGACGAACGGTCAATTTACTGCAGCACCACCAGGAGGTCGCCGGCGTCCACCTGCTGGGTCACCGGGATCGCGAGTCGGCCGACGGTGCCCGACACGGGCGCCGTGATGGCCGCTTCCATCTTCATCGCCTCGATGCTCGCCACCGGCGTACCGGCCTCGACGACGTCACCGACGGCGACCTTGAGCGTCACCACGCCGGAGAACGGCGCGGCCACGTGCTTCGGGTCGGACGCGTCGGCCTTCTCGGCCGCCTTCGTCTCGACCTCGACCGAACGGTCTCGGACGGCGACCGGGCGGAGCTGCCCGTTCATCGTCGCCATGACCGTGCGGATGCCCTTGGCGTCCACCTCGCCGATCGCCTCGAGCCCGACGAACACGTCGACGCCCTTGCCGAGCGGGACGCTGTGCTCCTGTCCGGGGCGCAGCCCGTACAGGTAGTCGACGGTCGGGACGACGGACAGGTCGCCGTACTGCTCCCGCACGCGCTGGAACTGCTGCGTGGGCTGCGGGAAGAGCAGGCGGTTGAGGGCCTGCTGACGCCCGGGCCCGCGGGTCTCGAGGTGCGCGCGCTCGTCGGCGGGCACCGGGGTGATCTCGAGTCGGACGTCGCGACCGGCCAGGACCTTCGAGCGGAACGGCTCGGGCCAGCCACCGGGCAGGTCGCCCAGCTCGCCGGCCATGAACCCGACGACGGAGTCCGGGATGTCGTACTTGTCGGGGTTCTGCTCGAAGTCGACCGGGTCGGCACCGACCGCTGCGAGCTGCAGCGCGAGGTCGCCGACGACCTTCGACGACGGCGTGACCTTCGTCGGGCGCCCGAGGATCCGGTTCGCCTCGGCGTACCAGTCCTCGACCTGCTCGAACCGGTCGCCGAGCCCCAGGGCGATCGCCTGCTGCCGGAGGTTCGACAGCTGACCGCCGGGGATCTCGTGCTTGTAGACACGCCCGGTCGGCCCGGCGAGCCCGGACTCGAACGGTGCGTACACGCGACGGACCGACTCCCAGTAGGGTTCGAGGTCACCGACGGCGTCGAGGGACAGGCCGGTGTCGCGCTCGGTGTGGGCCAGGGCGGCGACCAGGGCGGACATGCTCGGCTGACTGGTCGTGCCGGCCATCGGTGCTGCGGCGACGTCCACGGCGTCGGCCCCGGCGCGCGAGGCGGCGAGCAGGGTCGCGAGCTGGCCGCCGGCGGTGTCGTGGGTGTGTACGTGCACGGGCTGGTCGAAGCGCTCGCGCAGGGCGGTGACGAGCTTCTCGGCCGCACCGGCACGGAGGAGCCCCGCCATGTCCTTGATGCCGATGACGTGCGCGCCGGCCTCGACCATCTGCTCCGCCAGCCGGAGGTAGTAGTCGAGCGTGTAGAGGTCCTCGGCGGGGTCGAGGAGGTCGGCGGTGTAGCAGAGCGCCGCCTCGGCGACGGCCGTGCCGGTCGCGAGCACGGCCTCCAGGGCTGGACGCAGCTGGCTGACGTCGTTCAGCGCGTCGAACACGCGGAAGACGTCGACGCCGGATCGAGCCGCCTCGTCGACGAAGGCGTCGGTGACCTCGGTCGGGTAGGGCGTGTACCCGACGGTGTTGCGGCCGCGCAGCAGCATCTGGATCGGGATGTTCGGCATCGCTTCGCGCAGCGAGGCCAGGCGCTCCCAGGGGTCTTCCCCGAGGAACCGGAGTGCCACGTCGTACGTGGCACCACCCCAGGCCTCGACGCTGAGCAGCTGCGGGGTGAGCCGCGCGACGTGCGGTGCGACGGCGACGAGGTCCTTCGTGCGGACCCGGGTGGCGAGGAGCGACTGGTGGGCGTCACGCATCGTCGTCTCGGTCACCGCGAGGGCCGTCTGGGCACGCAGGGCCTTCGACCACTCGGCCGGACCCATCGCCAGCAGGCGGTCGCGCTGCCCCGCGGGGACCGGGGCCGTCAGGTCGGTGGAAGGGAGCTTGTCGGCCGGGTCGGTGACCAGCGGCGACCGCTCACCGTTCGGCTTGTTCACCGTGACGTCGGCGAGCCAGGTGAGCACCTTCGTGCCACGGTCCTTCGAGACGTGACCGCCGAAGAGCTGCGGGCGTTCCTCGATGAACTTCGTCGAGACGTCACCGCGGGCGAAGTCCGGGTCCTCGAGCACGGCCTGCAGGAACGGGATGTTCGTGCTGACGCCGCGGATGCGGAACTCGGCGAGTGCGCGCTTGGCCCGGGACACCGCCGCCGGGAAGTCCCGGCCGCGGCACGTCATCTTCGCGAGCATC
The DNA here is from genome assembly GCF_031844325.1 of Curtobacterium sp. BRB10. Taxonomy (NCBI): domain Bacteria; kingdom Bacillati; phylum Actinomycetota; class Actinomycetes; order Micrococcales; family Microbacteriaceae; genus Curtobacterium; species Curtobacterium sp. BRB10. The sequence continues at coordinate 114,476 of NZ_JAUZVA010000006.1, read as the reverse complement.
GAGTCGAAGTGCGGGCTGATCTGCGCGCCGGTGGCGACCGTGCCGCCGTCGAGCCGGACGCCGGCGCCGCCGGGGCTGCGGTAGGTGCTGATCCGGCCGGTGTCCGGACGGAAGCCCTGCGTCGGGTCCTCGGTCGTGATGCGGGTCTGCAGCGCCGCGCCGTGCACGGCGACGGTTCCCTGTGCCAGGCCCAGGTCGGCGAGGGTCTCCCCCGCCGCGATGCGCATCTGCGACTGCACCAGGTCGACGTCGGTGACCTCCTCGGTGACCGTGTGCTCGACCTGGATGCGCGGGTTCATCTCGATGAAGACGTGCTGGCCCTGGCGCTCACCCTCGGTGTCGAGCAGGAACTCGACGGTGCCGGCGTTCACGTACCCGATCGACCGGGCGAAGGCCACGGCGTCACGGTGCAGTGCCTGCGCGATCGCGGGGTCGAGGTTCGGTGCCGGCGCGATCTCGACGACCTTCTGGTTGCGCCGCTGCACCGAGCAGTCCCGCTCGAACAGGTGGATCGTGCCCGCGTCGGTGCCGGTTGCGTCCGCGAGGATCTGCACCTCGATGTGGCGCGGACGGATGACGGCCTGCTCGAGGAACATCGTGGGGTCGCCGAACGCACTGTCGGCCTCGCGCATCGCTGCTTCGAGTGCGTCGCGCAGCTCGGGCTTCGTCTCCACCCGGCGCATGCCTCGGCCGCCGCCACCGGCGACGGCCTTGGCGAAGACCGGGAACCCGATCGCGTCGGCGCCGGCGATCAGTTCGTCGATGTCGCGGCTCGCTGGGGTGCTCGCGAGGACCGGGACGCCGGCCGCGATCGCGTGTTCCTTGGCGGTGACCTTGTTGCCCGCCATCTCGAGTACGTGCTCGCCCGGACCGATGAACGTGATGCCGTTCGCGGCCGCTGCCGCGGCGAGTTCCGGGTTCTCGGACAGGAACCCGTACCCCGGGTAGATCGCGTCGGCCCCCGACTCGCGGGCGACGCGGATGATCTCGGAGACGTCCAGGTACGCCCGGACCGGGTGACCTCGCTCCCCGATCAGGTAGGCCTCGTCGGCCTTGAGGCGGTGCAGGGAGTTCCGGTCTTCGTACGGGTAGACGGCCACCGTACGGGCCCCCAACTCGTAGGCGGCACGGAACGCGCGGATGGCGATCTCGCCACGGTTCGCAACGAGGATCTTCGTGAACACGACGTCCCTTTCAGCCCGGGTTGAGGTGAGACAACCCTAGTGGCGGTAACGTTGCTCAACGTGCATGTACTCAGCGTGAGCTCCCTCAAGGGTGGTGTCGGCAAGACGACGGTGACGCTCGGCCTGACCTCGGCCGCGTTCGCCAAGGGACTGCGCACGCTGGTGGTGGATCTGGACCCGCAGTCCGACGTCTCCACGGGCCTCGACATCAACCTCGCCGGCCACCTCAACGTCGCCGACGTCCTCGAGAACCCGAAGGAGAAGATCGTCCGTCAGGCGATCGCCCCCTCGGGCTGGACGAAGGGGTCGCAGGGCAAGATCGATGTCATGGTCGGGTCGCCCTCCGCCATCAACTTCGACGGGCCGCACCCGTCGATCCGCGACATCTGGAAGCTCGAAGAGGCCCTGGCCAACGTCGAGCAGGACTACGAGCTCGTCCTCATCGACTGCGCGCCGTCGCTGAACGCCCTGACGCGCACGGCGTGGGCCGCGTCCGACCGCGTCACCGTCGTCACCGAGCCCGGCCTGTTCTCCGTCGCCGCCGCCGACCGTGCGCTCCGCGCCATCGAGGAGATCCGCCGCGGACTCTCCCCGCGCCTGCAGCCGCTCGGCATCATCGTGAACCGTGCCCGGGTGCAGTCGCTCGAGCACCAGTTCCGCATCAAGGAGCTCCGGGACATGTTCGGCCCGCTCGTGCTCTCCCCGCAGCTGCCGGAGCGCACGTCGCTGCAGCAGGCGCAGGGTGCGGCGAAGCCACTGCACGTCTGGCCCGGTGAGTCCGCGCAGGAGATGGCAAAGAACTTCGACCAGCTGCTCGAGCGCATCATGCGCACCGGCAAGATCGGTCCGTACGCCGAGGGCGGCGCCGCGTAGGTCGTTGCGGTCGAGCGGGCACGACATGCCGCTCACGTCCGCCGAGCGGTCACCAACTGTCGGCCGGCCGCCGCGCAGCCGACAGTTCGTGGCCACTCCGCGACACGCCCACGGCGGTTCGTGACCACACGGCGACTGCCAGGAGGCCCACCCCGGCCCCGCCAGACACGCCCGACTCCAGCTCGCCAAGCGGTCACGACATGCCGCTCACGTCCGCCGAGCGGTCACCAACTGTCGGTCCGCCGCCGCGCAGCCGACAGATCGTGGCCACTCGGCGACACGCCCACGGCGGTTCGTGACCACACGGCGACTGCCAGGAGGCCCACCCCAGCCCCGGCAGACACGCCCGACTCCGGCTCGCCCAGCGGTCACGACGTGCCGCTCACGTCCGCCGAGTGGTCACGAACTGTCGGCCGGCGGCCGCGCAGCCGACAGTTCGTGACCACTCGGCGACACGCAGGCGACGGTTCGTGACCACACGGCGACTGCCAGGAGGCCCACCCCAGCCCCGGCAGACAATCCCGACTCCAGCTCGCCCAGCAGTCACGACATGCCGCTCACGTCCGCCGAGCGGTCACCAACTGTCGGCCGACGGCCGCGCAGCCGACAGTTCGTGACCACTCGGCGACACGCAGGCGACGGTTCGTGACCGCGCTGGCGAGCCGCGGGACGAGAACTTCGTCAGGAAGCGCGGGAAGCGCGACGAGCGGCGAGCTCGTCGGAGGGGTCGGCCGCGGCGGTGGCGTCGAGCTCGACCAGGGAGCTCTCGACCTCGCGCAGGACCTTGCCGACCGCGATGCCGAAGACACCCTGGCCGCGGGACACGAGGTCGATGACCTCGTCGTCGGAGGTGCACAGGTACACCGAAGCGCCGTCGGACATCAGTGTGGTCTGCGCCAGGTCGGAGACGCCGGACTCCCGGAGCTGGTTGACCGCGGTGCGGATCTGCTGCAGCGAGATGCCGGTGTCGAGCAGGCGCTTCACGAGCTTGAGCACGAGGATGTCGCGGAACCCGTACAGGCGCTGCGATCCGGACCCGGCGGCCCCGCGGATCGTCGGCTGCACGAGCTCGGTGCGGGCCCAGTAGTCGAGCTGTCGGTACGAGATGCCGGCTGCCCGTGCGGCGACGGTGCCGCGGTAGCCGTTCTGCTCGTCGTGCTCGGGCAGACCATCGGTGAAGAGCAGCCCGAGGTCGTACCGGGTCACATCGGACTCGGTGCCAGGGGTGTCGTTCCCACTCATGAGCTTGCCTTCCACGACGATCGAGCTCCCACCCGAAGCTTCAACGACGGGTTGAGAGTTGTTCCGAGGTCCACGGTAGCGACTCCGACCGCTCCCGCGCGGGACATCCGACCCGGCGCGTCCGGCGTGTCGAGGATACGCCTCGACCACTGACACACAAGCCCTGTCGGAGCACCGGACGGCGTCATGCGTCGAGACGACCGATGGCCTGGCGGATGAGGTTAGACCGGATGATCTCGAGGTGCCCGGCGATCTCACGCGCGAGCTCGGTGGCCTTGGCCCGCGAGGTCGCGTCGCCCCGGCGTGACACCGGCATGAGGGCGGACTCGATGAGACCGACCTCGCGCTCGGCAGTGCTGCGCAGCGTGCGGAGGTGTCGCGGCTCGATACCCGTGCGCTGCAGTTCGACCAGGGCCTTCAGCACGGAGACGCCGTCGTCGCCGTAGGTGTCGGTGGCCGGGAGCAGCGACGCCGACACCGCGTCGGCGAGGAGCATCGGCGAGGCGCCGGCTGCCCGGACCGTTTCGTCGCGGGTGTACCGACGTTCGCGACCGAGGATCGACGGCTTCGGGGCGTCTCCACCGCCGGGCAGGACGGGTTCGCGCCCGGCATCGAGATCGGCCAGGTAGTCCTTGATGACCTTGAGCGGCAGGTAGTGGTCACGCTGCAGTCCGAGGATCACCCGGAGCCGCTCGAGGTCGGCAGCGGAGAACTTGCGGTACCCGCTGGCCGTGCGGATCGGCGTGACGAGCTCGCGCTCTTCGAGGAACCGCAGCTTGGAGCTCGACAGGTCCGGGAACTCGGGCTTGAGGCGAGCGAGGACCTGCCCGATGGTGAGCAGGTCCGGCGCCGCGGACCCCGCCCGGGCCGCAGCGGACCGTGCGGCCACTACGCGTTCGCCAGGCGCGCCAGGTCGACCCGAGATGCGTAGAACGTCAGGCGGAACTTGCCGACCTGGACCTCGGCCCCGTCGGTGAGCAGCGCTTCGTCGATGCGGACACCGTCGAAGTACGTGCCGTTCAGCGAGCCGTTGTCCTTGACACTGAAGCTCGTGCCGTGGCGCAGGAACTGCGCGTGCTTGCGCGACACGGTGACGTCGTCGAGGAAGATGTCGGCGTCGGGGTGCCGACCGGCCGTCGTGACGTCGGAGTCGAGGAGGAACCGCGCACCCACGTTGGGGCCACGACGGACCACGAGCAACGCCGACCCGGAGGGCAGGGCGTTGACGGCTTCACGTTCTTCGGTCGAGACACCGGACTCGGCGGTGAGCGCCGCGCCCATGTCCATGCTGAAGGTCAGCGTGGTGTCGACCAGCCGCTGCTCCGGGGTCTTCTGACCGCCCGGCTGCGGGACCACTGGATCTGGCATCGGTGGACCTCCTCCTCTTGGCCCACCAGCGTATCGGAAACGAAGGCCCGAGCGGCAGCCCCGATCTGGGACTGTGGAGGGACTTCCGCGATCCGCGAACGCCCGAGCGCTGTCAGCGACCCGTGCGACCCGACGTCACCGTCCCCGCGCGAGCAACCAGAGCAGGTAGGGCGCCCCCACGACGCCCGTCACGACGCCCACGGGCAGTGCGTTGCCGGGGATCGCGAACTGTGCCAGCAGGTCGCTGCCGAGCGTGATCGCGGCACCGACGGCGGCGACCGGCGCGAGAGCCACCCGTCCGCCGCCGACCAGGCGTCGGGCGATCGGTGCGGACATCAGCGCCACGAACGACACGGGCCCCGCGGTGGCCACGGCCGCGGCGGTCAGGCACACGGCAGTGAGGAGCAGGAGCACCTTCGCCCGGTCCGGCCGGAGTCCGAGCGCGGCGGCGACCTCGTCCCCGAGGCTCAGCACCTGGAGGCGGGCGGACTGCAGCAGCGCGAGCACGCCGAGCACGGCGAACGCGACGCCGAGGACTCCGACCAGGTCGCGGTCGACGGCGTTCAGGCTGCCGGAGAGCCAGAGCAGCGCGGTGCCGGCCTGGGTGACGGTGCCGCTCGTGAGCATCCAGCCGGTGACGCTCAGGCAGATCGCCGCGACGCCGATCCCGACGAGGATCACCCGGTTACCGGTGATCCCCCGTCGCCAGGCGAGCCCGGCGATGACGATCGAGACCGCCACGGCGCCGACGAGCACGACCGAGAAGAGGGTGCCGCCGCTGGCACCGAACAGCACGATGGCGGTGAGTCCGGCGGCGCTGGCCCCCGAGGTGATGCCGATGACGTCGGGGCTCGCGATCGGGTTCCGCACGACGCTCTGCACGATGGCACCGGCGACGCCGAGGCTGGCGCCGACGAGGACGGCACCGAGCACCCGCGGCCCGCGGAGCTGCCCGATGACGAAGTCCGAGATCCGGTCCCCCTGGCCGAACAGGGCGGCGAGCACCTGCCCCGGGGTGAGCGGGATCGACCCGGCGCCGAGCCCGACCAGGACGAGCACCACGATGACCGCCACCACGGCGACGAGCACCGCGACCTCACGGCGGAGCCCGGCCGAGCGGCGCAGACCGCCAGACCGGGGACGCCCGGAGCTGAACGACTGCCTCACAGTCCCCGCACCGCCCTCGACCGCACGAGCGCGATGAACACCGGCGCCCCGATCAACGCCGTCACGATGCCGACCTGCAGCTCCCCCGGGTACGCCACGACGCGACCGATCACATCGGCGACGAGCAGCAGTGCGGGGGCGACGATCGCCGACAGCAGGATGGTCCAGCGGTGGTCCGGTCCGGAGAGGCGGCGGACCGCGTGCGGCACGGCGAGCCCGACGAAGGCGATCGGACCGGCGGCGGCCACCGCGGACCCGGCCAGCAGCACCGCGACCAGGCCGCCCACGGCGCGGACGAGCACGACCCGCTGCCCGAGCGACGCCGCGAGTTCGTCCCCGAGCGCGAGGGTGTTGAGCGACCGACCGAGACCGAACGCGATCACCAGCCCGACGAGCACCGGCGCCGTGATGATACCCGCCGTGCCGAGGTCCTTGCCGGCGAGGGCACCGACCTGCCAGAACCGCAACTGGTCGAGCAGGCTCTGGTCGGTCACGAGCACCGCGGTGGTGACCGACGACAGCGCCGCGGCGACCACGGCTCCGGCGAGGGCGAGTCCGACGGGTGAGAGGCCGCGCCGGGCAACGGTTGCGATCCCGTACACGAGCAGGGCGGCGAGGGCGGCCCCGACGAACGCGAAGGGCAGGTAGGCGGCCGTGCCGCTCACCCCGAAGACCGCGATCCCGGCAACCACGGCCAGGGTCGCACCGGAGTTGATGCCGAGGACGCTCGGGTCGGCGAGCGGGTTCCGCGTCACGCCCTGCATGACCGCTCCGGCCACTCCGAGCGCGGCTCCGGCGAGCAGTCCGACGACGGTGCGGGGCACGCGATTGCCGAGCACGATGAGCCCGACCTCGTCGCTCCGACCGGGGTGCAGCACCGTGTCGAGGACGGTGCCGAGCGGGATCGGCCGCGAGCCGTACGCGATCGACAGCGCGCAGGCCACGGCGAGGACGACGACCGCCAGCACGGTCGCACCGACGAGTCGGGGGACGGAGCTGGGAGCCGGAGGCGTGGACGTCGACGGAGGCATGGAAGTAAGGCCACCCTAACGCCGGAGCCCCACTCGGCGTCCCCCGAGCAAGCCCGGAGCGTGCGCAGGGTTCGTTCATAGGCTCGTCATGGGAAAGCGCCCTGTACTGGTCTCCATCGACGCCCGACCGGGCCGTCGAGGGACGACCGGAGAGCACCGATGAACGAGACCCCGAACCCCGCAGCCGCCGACCACGACGAGGACGGCACCCCCGCCGCGCAGCAGCAGGCTCCCGGGATGCACTGGGAGGCGCCGCACGCCGACCCGGCCTCCCTGCGCCCGGCGTACGCGTTCGACGGCTCGGGTCCCTACCTCTACGGTCCGGACGGCTCCGGCCCCTACGCCTACACGCCAGACGGCCGCGGCCCGTACCTGATCGGCAGCCCCGCCCTCGCCGGCGCGAACCACGCCTGGGCGTACTCGGCGGCGACCGCGAACCACTCCGGTACGACGAAGCGCCCGCGTCGGCTGGGACTGATGATCGGCTCCGGCATCGCTGCACTCGCCATCGTCGGTGCGGCCGGTGGCACCGCCCTCGGCCTGTCGTCGCAGGGGACGACCACGACGTCGAGCCAGTCGCAGGGCACCACCACATTGCCCGACACCGGATCCGGCACCGACGGGACCGGCGGCACCGGCAGCAGCGACGGGACGAACGGCTTCACGGTGCCCGGCGACGGCAGCGGCAGCGGCACCAGCGGCGACGGCAGCACCGGCACCGGCACGACCCAGTCCCCCGCCACCGCAGCGACGGCCGCCGACAAGAAGGGCGTCGTGACGATCAACACCGTCCTGAACTACGACGAGTCATCACAGGCGGCCGGCACCGGCATGGTCCTGACCTCCGACGGCACGGTCCTGACGAACAACCACGTGATCCAGGGCGCGACGAGCATCACCGTCACCGACGAGACCACCGGCAAGGAGTACAAAGCCGACGTGGTCGGGGCCGACGCCACCAACGACGTCGCCGTCCTGAAGCTCGAGAACGCCTCCGGGCTGTCCACGGTCACGCTCGACGACGACGGCGAGCCGAGCACCGGTGACACCGTCAAGGACGTCGGCAACGCGGAGGGCACCGGCAACCTCGTCGCCGCCGAGGGCACCGTCACCGCGACCGACCAGGACATCCAGGTGCAGAGCGAGTCCGGCACTGGCACCGAGTCCCTGACCGGCCTGATCGAGATCTCGGCGGACATCGTCTCCGGCGACTCCGGCGGACCGGTGCTCGACAGCGAGGGCGAGGTCGTCGGCATGGCCACGGCAGCGTCCTCCGGCACCGCCGACGTCACCGGCTACGCCATCCCGATCACCACCGCGAAGACGATCGCCGAGAAGATCCTCGCCGGGGAGTCCTCGAGCACGATCACCATCGGGCTGCCCGCGTTCCTCGGGGTCGAGGTCAGCAACACCTCCGGCACCACGGGCGGCGTCGCCGTCGCCGGCACGGTCGAGGGCTCCGGCGCCGCGAGCGCCGGCCTGACCGCCGGGGACACGATCACGAGCATCGACGGCACCGCGGTCACGAGCTCGGACCAGCTCACCAAGGTCGTGCAGTCTCACTCGGTGGGCGACGAGGTGAGCGTCCGCTACACCGACAGCACCGGCGCCGCGAAGACGGTCACGATCACCCTGACCGCCGGCCCCGCCGCGTAGTGGGAGAACCCGGGCGCGCTCAGCCCAGCAGCGCCCGCACCACCGACCGGTAGACGTTGGCCGGGGAGTCCGTCCGGAAGGCGGTCTCCCCGGCCTTCGTCGCGCCCACCCGCGCGAACCCATGCCCCTCGGCACGCACGATCGTGATCGGCTTCGGCTTGCCGGGTCGACGCAGGTACGAGACGGTCCACGGCGCGGCCCAGAACCGCGCGAGGCGCGGGTCCGCCTCGACGAGGGCCTCCGGCAGGTCCGGTGCGTCCGGACCGCCGGCCAGCCTGCGGCCGAGCAGGTGCCCTGGGAGCGACCCCGTGCGGAACGGAAAGGTCCACGTCGGACCGATGCCGAGCCTCCCGGCCAGCAGCGCGACGGCCCGGTCCGGCGTGACGGACGCGACCACGGCGCCCGCCGCGTCGGTCCCGTCGACGACGGTCTGCGACCAGGCCTGGAGGCGCGACTCGCCTCCGTCGGGCAGGTGCTGTTCCAGCGTGACCGGCTGGGCATCGCCCTGCCAGGGTTCGAGGAGGGTCTGGGTCGACTCCGGCAGGGTGCCGAGCCGGCCGACGAGGCCCGCCTCGATGAGTTCGCGGCCCGCCGCGGTGCGGAGCAGCGTGGGGTTCCACCGGCGTCCGGCGAGGCTCTGCAGGGTGCCGATCGCGTCCGCGCTGAGCCGGGGACCCTCGAGCGGTGTCGTCGGGGCGGGGGCCGGAAGGGGTTCGAGGTTGCGCTCGGGGCGGACCGGGACCGTCTCGGTGGCGCGGACGCTCTCGAGGACCGCGAGCACGAGGTCGTCGGTCTTGAGCAGCCGGGCGAGCGGGCGTTCGATCGTCAGGTCGACGCGGTGCCGACCGGTGACGAAGAGCAGGTGGGTGCCGGCGACGTCGCCGTGCTCGTCGGGCCGGACGTACTCGACCAACCGGGCCGGGGCGCCGGCGGTGGTCCACGGGTCGCAGCCGACGAGCAGCAGGCCCTCGACGGAGCCGGGCAGCCGTTCGAGCAGGCCGGTGTTCTCGTCGCCGATCGCGCGGTCACTGGGGCGGGATCGGACAGTGAGGACGACGTCGTCGCCGGTGACGCGCAGGTCCGCCTGGGCTGAGTCCTCGCGGCGCCAGGAGTCCGGGCGGCGGAGGGTCAGGCGGGCGGTGCGGTCCTCGGTGCCGAGCGGGACGGGGACTGCCATGGGATGAGCGTATGTCGGGAGCAGGGTGCGGGGGCCTGCGGCTCGCCGGGGTGGGCTCGCACCGTGCGAGGCGCTGAGCGAGTGGTGCGAGGTGCCGTCCTCCGTGCGACCCACGAGCGGTCGCACGGAGGACGGCACCTCGCACCAGACGAGCCGAGCGCGTCAGCGCCGCGCGGGCGGGGGCGGCGGGACGGGCTTCGCGGCGACGACGTCGGCGAGCCGGACCTCGACCGGGCCGCGGCGGGTGGCGATCGTCACGGAGTCGGGCGTCCGGGCGACCAGGTCGCCGAGGGCGTCCTGCGCGCCGTCCCCGTGGTGCGCCCGGACCACCAGGCGGTCACCGATCGCGGCATCGTGCAGCACCCCGAGCGCACGGGCCCGCGCGATCGCCGCCTGTTCGTCCGCATGCACCGGCCCAGGGTACGGGCCGCCTAGAGTGTCGGCATGGAGAAGGCCCGGGTCGACAGCTGGATCTGGGCCGTCCGGATCACCAAGACCCGGTCGGCCGCGACCGCCGCGTGCAAGGCCGGTCACGTCCGGGTGAACGGGGAGCGCGCGAAGCCGGCGCAGCCGATCGGCCCCGGTGACGAGGTGCGGGTGCGGCAGAACGGCTTCGACCGCATCGTCGTGGTGACCGGCATCATCCTGAAGCGGACGAGCGCCCCCGAGGCCGCGAAGCACTTCGAGGACAAGACCCCGCCGCGGCTGTCGAAGGAAGAGGCCGGGTTCGTGCCGATGCGCGAGCGCGGCGCCGGTCGGCCGAGCAAGCGGGAGCGCCGCGACCTCGAGAAGCTCCGCGGCTACTGAGTCAGCGGGTCAGACGAAGCGGACGGTCTGCTGCAGGCGGTCGCGGATCTCGAACACGTCGACGGAACCGGCCGGCGACCGGACGCCGTTCAGCACCTGGGCGAGCGCGCTCCGGCGGACGACGAGCGCGGTGGGCTTCTTCGGGGAGCCGACGAGCTGCACGTCCTCGGTGACGGCGGCGTCCGGCACGACGAGCAGCCGCCCGGAGAACCGCACCCGGGTCTGCTTCTGCACGGCACGGGCGGCGCGGACGAGTTCCTTGACGGGTCGCTCCCCCGGCGCGAGCGTCTCGCCGACGATCTCGCCGTGCTCGATGCGGACCGGAGCGCCCCAGTCGATGGACTCGACGGCCCAGAGTCCGCTCGGGGTCAGGACGGCGTGGTCGAGCTTGCCCTCGGCCCCGGCGTCGAGGTCGTGCCACACGGTGACACCGATCCCCATGTCGGAGACGATCGAGGCTGTGGTCTCCTCGGCCAGGGCCTCGGCGAGCAGGCGCCGGATGTGCCGCGGCGCGGAGCGGATCAGCGTGGGATCGTAGGGGTCCTCGATGGGGTCGCCGAGCCCGACCCACTCGCGTTCGGCCTGCAGGAAGACCTCGCGCGACCGACCGCCGGGGTGTCCGTGGGACCGGGCCCGGGGGCGGGTGTCGCGACGCGCTGCCGGGGGTGCGTAGGCGTCGCGACCGGTGTCACCCCTGCCGGCGGCGGCCGCGGACGGACCGGACATGCCGGACGCGCGGAACCCGACGTCGTACGCGCGCCGGGCTGCCGGCGTGCCGATGCGCTCCCACGCGAGCTGGACCTGCCGGAAGCGCTGGGCGTCGCCGCCGAGGTCGGGGTGGGTCTCGCGGGCGGCCCGCCGATAGGCGCGGCGGAGCGCTTCGTCATCAGCCGTCGCGGGGACGCCGAGGACTTCGTAGGGGGTGGCGTCGGCCGGGCTGTCCGTCATGGCCCTGCGACATTACCGGAGGCAGTGTCGGAGTCCGCCGCATGGTTGCTGGGTACGGTCTGGGCCCGTGCCGCCGGTTCCGCACCGACGCGCCAGCGGCGGGGTGGCCGTACCGGTGGGAGAGGGCCGGTGCAGCCGGGCAGCGTCCGCGCGCGGCCCGCAGGTGGTCGTGTCAGACCACCGTGGTCGCGACGGGCGCGCCGAGGAACCCCGCGTACCGCGCGGCCGCTGCCTCGAGCGCACGGACGGACGACGCGTCGAGGGCACCGAAGGGTGTGACGGTGACGAGGTGCCCGGCCCGGCGCTCGGTGCGCTTCCACGTGCCGACGACGCGACCCCGGACGACGGCCATCGGCAGGAACATGCCGTTGGCGCCGGGGACGACCCGGTCGGCGAGGGCGGGGTCGAGCTGCGCCGACCGGTCGGCGTACCCGAGCAGGTACTCGTCGAAGCCGGGGAGCAGGTGCCCGGTGGGGACGCGCGCGGCTGCCGGGCGGGCGGATGCCGGCCGGTCGGCGAGGTCGAGGAGTCCGTCGCCGAGGTCCTCGACCGCGTCCCCAGCCGCGGCCCGGGCCCGGCGGAGGTCACCGAGCGGCAGTTTCGTCCAGCTCGCGGCGTCGACCTCGGTCGCTGGGCCACGGCCACGCAGGTACCCGAGCAGGACCCGGCGGAGGGCTTCGTCGCGGTCCGGCAACGCACCGGCGGCGGGTGCCCACTCGTCGAGCAGCACGAGCCCCTGCCCGACGCGGGCGGTGGGGCCCCACGCGACGAGGCCCTCCTGCGCGAGCTGCAGGACCAGGTGGTAGCCGCGACCTCCGGACGGGTCGATGCCGGCAGCGCGGTACGCCGCGAACAGGTCGTCACGGACCAGCGCTCGACCACCGACCAGGGCCGCGATCGTCGCGTCACGGGCCTGGCCGAGCAGGGCGTCGTCGATGCCGAGCTCGGCGGCGCGTCGGGCGATCGTGCGGAGCGTCCGTTCGGCGGTGAGCGAGAGCAGCAGGCGGAGGTCGTCGGGGCGCAGGGCGTGCAGGGTGCCGCGCATCGGCCACGAGCGGACGAGCTCCCCGCGGTCGAATGCGGCGCGGACGTCGTCCCGCGTCGATCCCGGAGCGCGGACCCCGATGGCCCAGAGCACCTGGCCGAGGTCCTGCCCCTGCACCGCCAGCATCCGCTCGACTGCTTCGGCGGGGCGCAGCCCCGGCGCCGCGATGCCCTGCGCCGCGAACCGCGCCGTGCGGAGCCGCGCGGGGCTGGTGGTCACGCGACGGCGGCGGTGACGGCGTCGGCGTGCTGCTCGAGGTAGGCGACGTCGGCGCGGTACAGGTCGGCGTGGCCGTGCTGCAGGTCGCTGACGAACTTGGGGTTGCCGGCGGCGGCCTCGTGCTCGATCGTCGTGACGAGCGCGACGAGTGACGCGATCATCGTCTCGGCCAGGACACTGCGGGAGCGCTCGTCGAGCGCGTAGGCACGGCAGAACTCGGCAGCCCGCGCAAGCCGCTCGTCGAGGGCGCGAGCGGTCGATCCCTCGACAGCGCCGGTGGTGAACGGCGCGAACCGGTAGACGGCACTCGCGACGTCCCAGACGCGGGGCCCGGGGTGTGCGGTGTCGAAGTCGATCAGGCCGACGGCGGCGATGCCGTCGTAGACGCAGTTGTACGGGGCGAAGTCGCCGTGCACGATCGTCTCGACCGGGGCACGGTCGGCCTGCGACCAGAGGTCGTCGGTGGCGCTGCGCGGGAAGCTCGCGGCGGCGTCGTGGAACTGGCGGAGCAGGCGTGCGCTGGTCACGAGGGCTGCCTCACTGGCGATGTCCTCGGTCCAGGGGTACTCCCCGGCGACGCCCGGGACGAACGAGACCGTCTCGAGGGTGTCACCGAGGGCGATCGGTTCCGGGGCTGCGACGAACCCCTGCTCGTGCAGGTGGGCGAGCAGCCGGTGCACCGTGGGGGTCCACGGCCCGGCGGGGCGGTGGACTCGGTCGTCGGCCCTGGTGATGCGCTCCAAGGGGAACCTCCTGCGTGTTGCGTCTCCGTTGACGGAGGGCCAGCGTACCGGCAGCGATCGACGGCCGCTCGGCGACCATCCGGAACACGGCGCGCGGGTCCTCGCTGCCGAGCGTGCCTCAGAGCTGGTCGCGCAACCAGGACGGCCCGCGGACGACCGCTCCGAGGGCCTCGACGCGGTCGCGGAGCTCGCGGTCGGCCGTCACGACGACGACCGGCCCGTCGCCGGCCTGCACCGCGGCCCGCGCGGACTCGACGACGGCGTCGTCGCCGGAGGCCGGAGCACGGACGACGTCCACGGCGCCGGTGGCGGCACCGCGGTCCGCGCCGCCGTCTCCACCAGCACCGCCCACGTCCGCAGCGGCCCGGGCCTCCCCCTCGAGCACCACGGTCCACCGCGGCCACCACCGTGCGAACGGCAGGTCGAGCAACGACGCGGACACCCCGCCCGCGGCGAGCGCCGACACCTGCGCCAGCAGGCGCGATGCGGCGCCGGCTCGGTCCTTCCACCAGCCGTCGGGCACGCTGCCGACGACGTTCGCCGCGTCGACGACGACGTGCGGCGTGGTGGCGACCGTGGCGCGGAGCGCCGGCCACGACCTGCCGAACCCGGGGTGCAGGGGCAGGTCGTCGACCTGGTCGATCGGGATCCACGACAGGGCGAGGCTCTCGCGGTCGGCGATGACGGGTTCGAAGGGTCGGGAGGCGCGCCCCACGACGGTCGTGTAGGTCCAGAACCCCAGGTCGAGCAGGGCGGTGTGGCGCAGGGCGATCGCGTCGTCGGGCACACCGGCCTCTTCGGCGGATTCGCGGAGGGCGGCGGTCACCGCTGCTTCGCCCTGGTGCCGTGCGCCGCCGGGGATGCCCCAGGTGCCGCCGTGGTGGCTCCACTCGACGCGGTGCTGCAGGAGCACGCGGCCGGTGCCGTCGTCGACGAGCAGGCCGGCGGCGCCGAAGCGTCCCCACGCCTTGGTGCCGTCGGGGCCGACCGCCCAGGCGTCGCCGGGGTCGCGGGGGCCGGGCGGGGGCCCGGGGGGCGTTGCATCTGGCACGGTCCAACCCTGGCACACGGTGCCCGGAGCGGGCCTCGAAGTGGTCACCGGGCGTCGTGTACGGTGTCGCTCGAGACACGGGGTGCCGCATCCAGCGGCTGAGATCACACCCGTCGAACCTGCTCGAGCTCGTACTCGCGAAGGGATCGTCCATGGAGAACGCTGCGCCCTCCCCTGCCTGGGCCCACCGAACCGCCGAACTGCTCGAGGCCGTGCGTGCCCGGGCCCCGCTGGTGCAGTGCATCACGAACACCGTCGTGCAGAACGTCACGGCGAACGTGCTGCTCGCACTCGGGGCCTCGCCCGCGATGGTCGACGTGGCGACCGAGGCGGGGCCGTTCGCCCGCGTCGCGGATGCCCTGCTGGTGAACACCGGCACCCCGCACGCCGAACCGCGGGTCGCCGCGCTCGAGGCCGTGCACGCGGCCCGTGACGCGGGCACCCCGTGGGTCCTCGACCCGGTGGCCGTCGGCTCGCTGCCGGTGCGGACCGCGCTGGCGCGCGACCTGCTCGCGCTGCACCCCACGGTGCTGCGCGGCAACGCGTCCGAGGTGCTCGCCCTGCTCGGTGACTCGGCCGGTGGCCGCGGGGTCGACAGCACGGTGGGCACGGACGGCGCCCGGGTCGCGTCCGTCGCTGCGTCGGACGGGAGGCTCGTGGCCGCGGTGGCCGTGTCGGGTGCGGTCGACCTGCTGGTCGCGCCCGGCATCGGTGTGGTTCGGGTGGCGAACGGCACCGACCTGTTGACGCGGATCACCGGTGGCGGGTGCGCGCTCGGCGCGGTCGTCGCCGCGTTCACGTCGGTCGCGCCGGAGGACGCGGGTGCCGCTGCCGTCGCCGCCACCGCGGTGCACACGATCGCCGCCGAGCTGGCGGCACGGGACGCCGGCGGACCGGGGACCTTCCAGCCGCTGTTCCTCGACCGGCTGGCGTCGCTGACCCCGGAGGACGTCGTCCGCGAGGCCCGGATCACGGTTGAGACCGCTCCTGTCGATGCCCGGGCGGTGTCGGCATGAGCGGGCTGCGGTCCGTCGGGTTCGGCGTCTACCTGGTGACCGACGGTGCCCTGGCCGACCGGCACGGCATCGGGGTGCTCGGGGTCGTCCGCGCCGCCGTCCATGCCGGGGTGCGGATCGTGCAGGTGCGGGACAAGGACGCCTCCGCGCGTGACCTGCTCGCCCTGGCGGCCGCGGTCGCCGACGCCGTCGGGGACCGCGCGAGGGTGGTGGTCGACGATCGGCTCGACGTCGTCCTCGCCGCACGGCAGGCGGGACACCGGGTCGCGGGCGTGCACCTCGGCCAGTCCGACGTCCCTGTCACGGCCGCCCGTGCCCTGCTCGGAGCGGACGCCCACGTGGGCCTCACCGCGAACACGCTCGCGCACCTGGCTGCCGTCGAACGACTCCCGCGCGGCACCGTGGACCTGCTCGGGGTCGGGGTCGTGCACCCCACGGCGACGAAGGCCGACCACCCGCCGGCCCTCGGCCACGACGGGTTCGCCCGGTTGGCCGCCGCCACCGACCTGCCGTGCGTGGCGATCGGCGGGGTGACCCTCGACGACGTCGTGCCGCTCCGGGCAGCCGGTGCCGCGGGCGTCGCGATCGTGTCGGGCATCTGCGCCGCGGCCGACCCCGGATCCGCCGCGGCGGCGTACGTGGCCGCGTGGGACGGTGGACCCGGTCCGGGTCCCGACCACGGGGCGGGGGCGGGCCGGTCCGCGGGGGCCGTGCCGGGCCTCCCGTCCGACGCCACGCACCACGGGGCGGACGCATGAGCGTCCCACGGGTGCTGAGCATCGCCGGGACCGACCCGACGGGCGGCGCCGGGATGCAGGCGGACCTCAAGGCGATCGCCGCGCACGACGGGTACGGGATGGGGGTCGTGACGGCGCTCGTCGCACAGAACACGCACGGGGTGCGGTCGGTGCACGTGCCGGACGTCGGGTTCCTGCGGGAGCAGCTCGACGCGGTGTCGGACGACGTCGTGGTCGACGCGGTGAAGATCGGGATGCTGGGCACCGCCGGCATCGTGCGCGTCGTGACGGACTGGCTGCGGGAGCACCGGCCGCCGGTGGTCGTCGTCGACCCGGTGATGGTGGCGACGAGCGGGGACCGGCTGCTCGACGAGGACGCTGCGTCGGCCATGGGGGCGCTGTTCGCGCTCGCCGACCTGGTGACACCGAACCAGGCCGAGCTCGTGGTGCTGGCGGAGCTGGCCGGGTCGGGCGCGGCTGGTTCCGGTTCGTCTGCATCGACGTCGGCCTCGTCGCTGGATGCCGCGCGTGCCGTGGCGGCGCGGTGGGACGTCCTGGTGCTGGCGAAGGGCGGCCACGACGAGGGGCCGACCTCCGACGACGTGCTCGTGGCACCGGACGGCACCGTGCGGGTGTTCGCCGGCCCCCGGGTCGCGACGACGAACACCCACGGCACCGGGTGCTCGCTCTCCAGTGCGATCGCGACGCTCGCCGCGCGGCTCGGCGACTGGGACCTCGCGGTCGGGGTGGCGAAGGAGTGGCTGACGGCGGCGCTGCGCGGAGCGGATGCGCTGTCGGTCGGGACCGGCAACGGCCCGGTCGACCACGGCGCGCAGGCACGGACGGCCCTGCCTGGACTGTCCTACACGGACGTGTGGTGGGCGGATGCGGCGTCGGTGCTGGACGAGACGATCGGCTGCGCGTTCCTGGTGGGGCTCCGCGACGGGACGCTCGAACCGGAGGTGTTCGCGGGGTACCTGGCGCAGGACGTCCACTACCTGCGGGCGTACGAGGGGCACCTGGCGGCGCTCGGGGTCGGTTGCGCCGATGCCGGTGCCGGCGCTGGCGCTGGCGCTGGCATCGGCGCTGGCGCTGGCGCTGGCGCTGGCGCTGGCGCTGGCGCTGCTGACGATGCTGCTGCGTTCTGGGCGGCAGCAGCGCAGGGGTGTGCCGACGAGGCGCGCGACCTGCACCACCGTCGGCTGGCCGGCTCGCACGCCGACGATCCCGTGCACCCCACGTGCTCCGGGTACCTCGCACACCTGCAGGAGGCCGCCGACTCCGGCTCCCGTGCGGTGCTCGCCGCCGCGGTGCTGCCCTGCTTCCGGGTCTACGCCTGGGTCGGGTCGCAGCTCGGGGTCGCTCCGGACGGGCACGCCTTCTCGGACTGGATCACGGCGTACGGGGACCCGGGGTTCGCGGCGTCGAGTGCCGAGGCGACCCGGCTCGTCGAGGAACTGGCCCGTGCCGCGACGCCCGACGAGCGCGGGCGGATGGCGCGGGCGTTCCGGCGGTCGGCGGAGTGGGAGCTCGCGTTCTTCCGGATGCCGACGGAGGCACGCGACCGGGGCTAGCGGGCGACCGGGGGCAGCCGCACGAGTTCGACGGACAGCTCGGCGCCGCTGACCGTGCCGCGCATCCACGTGTGGTCGGGCTGGCGACGTCGGTCGGTCGGCGAACCGGGGTTCAGCAAGCGCATCCCCGACGGCGCCACGGTGTCCCACGGGATGTGCGAGTGGCCGAAGACGAGCACGTCGGTGTCCGGGTACTCGGCGTCCGTCCGCCGCTCCCGACCCGTCGCGGCACCGGTCTCGTGCACCAGGGCGAAGCGCAGGTCCTCGACACCGAACCGGGCGACGAGCGGCAGCCGGTCGTCGAACTCCGGACCGTCGTTGTTGCCCCGCACGCCCTCGAACCGGCGGGACCGCGCCTGCACGGCGTCGAGGGTGGCCAGGTCGACCCAGTCCCCCGCGTGCACCACGAGGTCGGCCGCGTCGACGTCGGCCCACAGCCCGGGCGGCAGGTCCTTCGCGCGCTTCGGCAGGTGTGTGTCGGACAGCAGGACGAACGACGTCGTCACGGCTCGGTGGGTGCCGGCATCGGGAGCCCGGCCTCGTCCGACGCGCCGAGGCGCTCCAGCAGCCCGGCGAGCAGCGCGATGTCGTCGTCCGACCAGTCGGCGAGCCGTTCCTCGAGCGCGTCGCGGTGCAGCTGCACCGACCGCTCCAGAGCCGCTCGGCCGGCGTCGGTCGCCTCGAGCGGCTTCGCGTTGCCGCTGCCGCCGTCGGTCGTCCGCACCAGTCCGGCCGCGAGGAGCCCGGACAGCTGCCGCGAGATCGTCGAACGGTTCAACCGCAGGTAGCGGGCGATGTCGATGGCCATGCAGCCCGGGTGCTGGACGACGAAGTCGACGAGGGACTGGTCGACGACGCTCAACACCTGGTCCGAGCCACGGGCGCGGATGCTCGCCCGACGGGTGATGCGGGCGAGCTCGGTGTACGCCCGGCTGATGTCGCTGTTGCGGACCCTCGAACTCGGGTGGTCCATGGTGGCTCCAGCCTGTCTGTGCCGGCGCCTGCCGGCGGTCTCCTGGTCCGGTCACACTACCGGCGGCTCCGTGTGGTCCGGGGTCAGCGACCGGCCGCCGCGGCCTGCAGTGCGGGGATGTCCAGCTTGACCATCTGCATCATCGCCTCGAACACGCGTGCGTTGGCCTCCGGATCACCCGATCCGCTCATCAACTCGCCCAGCATCGACGGGGTCACCTGCCATGCCAGACCCCAACGGTCGGTCAACCAGCCGCACGCCATCGGGCTCCCGCCGTCGGCGAGCAGGGCGTCCCACAGACGGTCGAGCTCGTCCTGCGTGTCCACGTCGATCTGGAACGAGACCGCGTCGGTGTGTGGGTGCCCGGGACCGCCGTTCATCGCGCGGTACGGCGCACCGAGCAGCGTGAACTCGACGACCAGGGCACGGCCGTCGGGCATCCGGCTCACGCTGTCGACGCGGCTGTCGGGGAACAGTCCGACGTAGTACTCGGCCGCTTGTTCGGCCTGGTCGTCGTACCAGAGGAACGGGGTGATGGTGGGCACGAGAGCCCCTTCGTTCGGTGCTCAGTCCGCGGCGCCGCGGCTGAGCAGGTCGGCCTTCTCGGGATGTTCGTCGAACCACTTGCCGACGAACCAGCACATCGGGACGATGCGCTTCGTGGTCGACGACTCGACGTCGGCGACGGCGTACTCGACGAGTTGCGCCGCGTAGCCGTGGCCACGGTGCTTCGGGACCGTGTAGGTGTGCGGGAACGCAACAGCGTCACCGTTGACGCGGTAGTCGAGCACGCTCACGAGCTCACCGTCGACGTACATCGCGTAGCGGTCCTGGTCGGTCTCGTCGCGGAACTCGTGGTCCATGCCCGCCATCATGCTCCCGGCGAGGCGTTCGTGCCCCCGGGAATGCACGACGTCGAGCAGCGTTGCTGGGACACCATGACAACCATCGGAATCATCGGCGCCGGCAACATCGGATCCCAGCTCGCACGACTCGCGGTACGGAACGGCCACCGGGTCGTCATCGCGAACTCCCGCGGCCCGGAGACCCTCACCGACCTGGTCACCGAACTCGGCGACGACGCACGCGCAGCGACCCGCGACGAGGCAGCAGCAGCGGGCGAGATCGTCGTCGTGACGGTGCCGCTCGCCGCGATCGAGACGATCCCCGTCGAGCCCCTAGTCGGCAAGGTCGTCATCGACACGAACAACTACTACTGGGAGCGCGACGGCCACATCGCCGCCCTCGACGACCAGTCCACGACCACCGCCGAGATGCTGCAGGACCACCTGCCCGGCGCCCGTGTCGTGAAGGCGTTCAACCACATCGGCGCCGACGACCTGACCGGCCACGCGACGCCCACCGGCACCCCGGACCGACGTGCCCTCGTCATCGCCGGCGACGACGACTCCGCCAAGCAGACCGTCACCGAGCTCATCGACGCGTTCGGCTTCGACGTCGTCGACGCCGGTCCGCTCGCCGAGGGCTGGCGCATCCAGCGGGACACCCCCGGCTACGGCCCGCGGATGACCGCTGCCGAGCTGCGCGACGCCCTGGCCGCCGCGACCCGCTAGTCCACGGGTCCAGCCGGCGCGAACCGGCCCCGCGTGCTCAGGCCCGGTCGAAGATCGTCGTCATGTCGGCGATGTCGTCCTCGGTCGGCGTCCACGTCGTGCCGGCCTCGACGTTCTGCGTGATCTGTTCCGGCTTCGTCGCCCCCGCGATGACGCTCGACAGCCCCGGCTGCGCCAGGAGCCACGCGAACGTCGCCTGCAGCATCGTGACGCCCCGGAGGTCGCAGAACCGCTGGTAGTCGTCGAGCACGTCCCACGGGGCGTCCTCGAGCACCTGCGGCTTCGAGGTCGTCAGCCGCCCGTCGGCCGGGCCGCCCGCCTTCGTGTACTTGCCGGTGAGCAGCCCGTTGTACAGCGGGAAGAACGGCAGGAACCCGAGCGCGTACGCCCGCACGGCCGGCAGGACCTCGGCCTCGGCATCCCGGGCGAGCGGGCTGTACTCGTTCTGTGCGGACACGAACGCGGTGGTGCCGGCGATCGACGCCGTGAGCTCGGCCTCGGCGATCTGCCAGCCGGCGAAGTTCGAGTGCCCGACGTACCGGATCTTGCCCTCGCGCACCAGGTCGTCGAGGACCGACAGGGTCTCCTCGATCGGCGTCACGTCGTCGGGCCGGTGCATCTGGTACAGGTCGATCCAGTCCGTCCCGAGGCGGCGGAGCGACGACTCGACCGCGAGCCGCACGTACCGGCGGGACCCTCGGACACCCCAGTCCGGCCCGTTCGCACCCTGCATGTCCATGCCGAA
The DNA here is from genome assembly GCF_031844325.1 of Curtobacterium sp. BRB10. Taxonomy (NCBI): domain Bacteria; kingdom Bacillati; phylum Actinomycetota; class Actinomycetes; order Micrococcales; family Microbacteriaceae; genus Curtobacterium; species Curtobacterium sp. BRB10. Next base: position 93,346 of record NZ_JAUZVA010000006.1, on the reverse strand, counting down.
CTTCGTGGCGAGGACGATCTCGTCACGGCGACCGCGGATCGAGCGTCCGAGCATCTCCTCGGACATGCCCGGCACGCCGCCGTAGATGTCGGCGGTGTCGAAGAGCGTCACCCCGGCGTCGAGTGCCGCGGCGACGACGGCGTCGGTGCCCTCCTGCGACTCGGACGCGGTTCCCCGCCGCCCGAAGTTGTTGCAGCCGAGGCCGACGGTGGAGACGACGAGCCCCGAGGGGCCCAGGGGACGGTGTTCGATTCCGGTCATCACCCGAACGTACCGGCGACCCCGAACTGGGGCTGCGATCCTCCCAGCGGTTGCCGCTACAACTGAGCATGGATCAGTCGACGGAAGGAGCGCCGCAGTGGCAGCGCATCGCATGCCCGAATCGGACCGGCCCCGTCGGCCCGTCCCGGCCTGGGTGACCGCGCCGCCCGTCGACGAGGTCGCGGCCGAGCGAGTCGCCGCTGCCGGTCACGTGAACGCCTCCGGACGGGAGGCCCGCCCCACCCCCGGCTCGTCACGCGCCGCTCACGCGGCGCCGGTCCCACCGACCACGGTCACCCCGGCCGGGAACACCGCGGTCGAGCAGACAACCGCAGCGCAGGCAACCGCGGAGCAGACAACCGCAGCGCAGGCCACCGCAGCGCAGGCACCCGCCGCGGCGGCACCCGCAGCGCATGCGCCCGACGCGCACGCAGCGACGTCCGAACCCGCGTCGATCGCCGCACTGGTCGAGGCCGACGCCCCCGTGCCGGACTTCCCGCCGCAGCAGGAACTGCTGCCCCCGGCCCCGACGTCACCGAACGTGCACACCGTGCCGTTCGAGACCCCCGCGGTGCCGCCGTCGTCGGTCGTCCCTGCGTCCGGGCTCGTGGTGCCGGTCTCCCCGGTCGCCGCCGCACCCGCCTCGGCGGACGCGACACCGCTCGTCGCACCGCTCACCGCCCCGTCGCCGGAGGCCACCCCGGCGCCGCCGACCGCCGCACCCGCGGTGCCCGTCGCCGGACAGCCCCGGTTCTCGGTGCCCGGCCTCGAACACGTGGTCGTCGAGGGCACCGAACCCGAACCCGTCGGCCCGATCGGCTACCGGACACCCCGACGCTTCGCCCACCAGCAGGCCGCCGCGCGGTCCGCCACACCCGCACCCGCACCCGCACCCGCACCCGCACCGACACGGTCGTTCGACGCCGTGCTGCACGCTGCGCCAGCCACCGCCCCCGGAGGCCCCACCGTCGCGACCCGGCACGCCGACGCGAGCACGGCCGTGGTCGCACCCACCCCGGTGCCGCAGGGTGTCGGCGGGGGCGAGGCGGGCCTCCCGACCGAACTGCTCGACCAGCCCGTGCCCGCAGCCGCCGTGCCGGAGCCGCGCCGTCCGCTCGGCGCGACCGCCGGAGCGGTGCTCGGTGCCGTCACCGGGATCGCGACGCTCGGTCTGGCGGCCTGGTGGTTCTCCGCTCCCGCGACCGTGCACGGTGTCGGCGTTGTGCTCGGGCTGCTCGCGCTGGTGCTCTCGATCGTGACGCTGCGCGACCGGACGGCCACGTGGCAGCGGCCGGTCGCGCTGCTCGGTACCGTGCTCGGTGCCGTCGGCACGGTCGTGCTGCTGTGGGCGGTCGCGGCGGCGCTGTTGCCGCTCGCGGGCGTGACGCTGCCGGACGTCACCGGCACCGGAACGACCCCGACGCTCGGCCCGTAGCGCGGCGAGCGCTCAGACGGCGCGGACGACCCCGCGGGACAGGATCGCGTTCGTCAGGGCGTCGATCGGCTCCCGCTGCACCGTCGGGTTCGCGATGAGGACGTAGTCCACCGCCGGTAGGTCCGGCAGCCCGAGCCGCTGCGACACCTTCACCAGGTCTGCCGGGATCAGCGAGTGCGGGAACACCGCGACGCCGATGCCCGCGCGAACCGCGGCGAGCACCCCGTTGACGTCGCGGGTGTTGCAGGTGATCCGCCAGGTGCGGCCGGCGGCCTCGAGGGCGTCGATCGCCATCTGCCGGCTGATGCTCGGCGCCTGGTACGCGATGAGCGGGACGGGTTCGCCGGGTTCCAGGGCGATACCGTCCTGCGCCATCCACACCATCTGGTCGGTGGCGACCCGGGTGCCCTCGGCAGATTCCCCCGCCGTCTGCTTGATGAACACCAGGTCGAGTTGGCCGGCGTGCACCCGGCGGAGCAGCGGCGACGACTGGTTCACCGTGAGCTCGAGGTTCACCTGCGGGTGCAGGCGTCGGAAGTCCCGCAGGATCCGCGGCAGCTGGGTGATGGCGAGGTCGTCCGCCGCCCCGAACCGCAGCCGCCCGCGGGTGGCCGCGCCGGAGAAGTAGGCGTCGGCCGTGGCGTGCGCCGCGAGGATCGTCCGCGCGAACCCGGCCATCGCGTCCCCGTTGTCGGTCAGGGCGACCCCGCGGGTGTCCCGGGCGACGAGGGTGCGCGCCACGGCGGTCTCCAGGCGCCGGACGTGCTGCGACACCGTCGGCTGGCTGATGCCGAGCCGGGTGCCGGCCTGCGTGAAGCTGCCGGTCTCCGCCACGGCCAGGAACGTCTGCAACAGGACCGGATCGAGCACGTCGCGCCTTCCGTCGGTGCGACCTCATTCGACATCGCAATGGAGTGATAGCCACCATAGGGGTATCGAATGGGCCGGGGCCACGTAGTTTCGTTGGGGTACCAGATCCACACCGACGTCCGGAGAACCCCGCACCGTGAGCGCGTCACCGACGACCCTCCCCCCGCCCACCGAACCGCTCCCGATCCAGGCCACGCGACCCCCGTGGCGCCACACGCTCATCGCCCTGTCCGTGCCGAACTTCCGGCTGTTCACGGCGACGAACCTGGTGGCGATGACCGCCGGCTGGATGCAGCGGATCGCCCAGGACTGGCTCGTGCTGCAGCTGACCGGGTCGGTCGCGCAGGTCGGCATCACGGTCGCCTGCCAGTTCGCACCGATGCTGCTGTTCGGGCTGCTCGGCGGCGTCCTGGTCGACCGGTTCTCGAAGCGTGCGCTCATGATGATCACGCAGGGCGCCTTCGCCGTGCTGTCCGCGCTGCTCGCCGTCCTGACGCTCGCCGGCGTCGTCGAGGCGTGGCACATCTGGGTGATCGCGTTCCTCGTGGGCATGGTCACCGTCATCGACAACCCGGCACGGCAGGTGTTCGTCACCGAGATCGTCGGCCACAAGCACCTGCGGAACGCCATCAGCGTGAACTCGTCGGTGTTCCAGCTCGGCGGCATGATCGGTCCGGCGCTGTCCGGGGCACTGCTCGTCGCGGTCGGCGCGGGGTGGTCGTTCGGCGTGAACGCGATCGCCTGCGTCGCCGTCATCGTGACGCTCGGGTTCCTGAAGGTCTCCGAACTGCACCGCACACCACCGGCGCCGCGAGGCAAGGGCCAGCTCGTGGAGGGCCTCCGCTACGCCGTGCACAAGCCGACGATCATCGTGCCGGTGATCCTCGTCGCGTTCTTCTCGGTGTTCGCGTTGACGATGCCCGTGCTGCTCTCCGCCTTCGCGTCACAGGTGTACGACGTCGGTGCCGGTGGCTACGGGGTCTTCAACTCCGCGGTGGCGATCGGCGCCCTGGTCGGCGCGCTGCTGTCCACCCGCCGGGCCGTCGTCCGGCTCCGCACCATCGTCGGCGGGGTGTTCTGGACGGGCGCCCTGCTCGTCGTCTCGGGGTCGATCCCGGCGATCGCACCGTTCACCGTCGCGCTGGTTGCCGTCGGGATGTCGCAACTGCTGTTCCAGACCGCGTCGAACTCGCTCGTGCAGCTGTCGTCGAACGTGGCGATCCGCGGCCGGGTGATGTCGCTGTACGTCCTGGTGCTGCTCGGTGGGCAGGCGATCGGTGGGCCGCTGATGGGTCAGATCGTCGACCACTTCGGCGCCCACGTGGGGATGATGGTCGCCGGTGGTGTGCCGGCCGCTGCCGCCGCCGTCATCGCGCTCGTGCTCGCCCGTCGGGGCGGCCTGCACCTGGCGGTGCGCATGCGCCACCACCTGCCGGTGCCGGCGATCGTCGCGCACTGACGGGGGCCCTGGACGCGCCCGGCGGTACGCAAAACACCGGTGTTCACGCTCGACGCCGCGGGATCCCGCGGTGTGTTGCGTGAACACCGGTGTCTTGCGAGGCGCAGTGCCTCAGTAGGCGACGCCGAAGCGCGTCTGGTGGTGCGCCGGGGTGACGATCTCGTCGACGAACGCGATGGCGTAGTCGGCACCGGAGATGTCCGAGTTGCCCTCGGCGTCGGCGAGCAGGACCTCGTCCGAGACACGGTAGGTGCCGCGACGCTCGCCCGGGTTGTAGCTGCCGAAGGCCGCGGCGGGGCTCGCGTAGAACCAGTCGACCTGGGTGTCCGACGTGCGGAGGGCGTCGAGGATCTGCGCGTGGCTCTTCGCCTCGCCCTTGAAAGCGTCCGGGAAGCCGTCGGTGTCGAAGAGGCGGGGGCCGTCCTCGGACACGCGCATCGAGCCGGCACCGCCGACGATGCCGAGCCGTGCACCCGCTGCAGCGGCGGCGTCGACGAAGTGCTGGAACTTGTCCTTCAACTCGCTGCCGTCGGCCTGCACGGCGTGGAGCGAGACGATGACGACGTCGGCGCCCTTGGTCACCTCGGACACGAAGTCGGCGTCGAACGCGTCACCCTGCGCCAGGGTGAGGCCCTCGGCCGGCTCGAGCTTGCTCGTGTCGCGGGCGACCGCGGTGACGGCGATGCCGCGGGAGAGTGCCTCGTGGGTGATGGCGGAGCCGGCGTAGCCGGTGCCTCCGAAGACGACGATGTTGGTCATGGTGTTCCCTTCGTGGACGTGCTGGGCGTCAGTGACGTTGACAGTCACCGTACAAGAGTTACTCTCTTCGAGTAAGTAGGCACCTGGCGGTGCGTGACGGAGGACACCATGTCAGCACTCGAGTACAGCCCCTACGCGGCGGACTGCCCCAGTCGGCAGCTGCTCGACCGCATCGGCGACCGGTGGAGCGTGCTGACGATCGGCGCCCTCGCCGACGGTCCCGCACGCTACTCGGCGGTGGCGGCCCGGGTACAGGGGGTCTCGCAGAAGATGCTCACCCAGACGCTGCGGGCGCTCGAACGCGACGGCATGGTGACGCGGACGGTGTTCCCCGAGATCCCCCCGCACGTGGAGTACGAGCTGACCGAGCTCGGGCGGTCGCTGCGCACCGTGCTCGTGCCGCTGGAGGACTGGGCCACCTCGCACATGCCCGACGTCGCCGAGGCGCGCGAGGGGTACGACGCGCGCTGAGGCGCGGCGCGGTGCGCCCCGGCCCTGGTGAGCAGAAACGGTCGTGTCCGAGGATCGCGCGCGACACCTTCCGCTCACGATGTGGCCCGGTGTCCCCCGTCCGGAATCCCCGACGGCGACGAGTGGTTGCCTGGGGACATGCGATCGATCGTCTACACGAAGCCCGGTGCCAGCAGCGTCCTCGAACTCGTCGAGCGGGACATCCCGGAACCCGGCGCTGGTGAGGTCCGCGTCCGCGTCGTCGTCTCCGGCGTCAACCCGACCGACTGGAAGGCCCGCGCCGGCGGCACGTACGGCGACGGGCTGCCGTTCCCCGAGATCACGCCGAACCAGGACGGCGCGGGCGTCGTGGACGCCGTCGGCCCCGGAGTCGACGGACTGGCCGTCGGCGACCGCGTCTGGCTCTTCATGGCGGCGGCGTCCCGGCCGACCGGCACCGCGCAGGAGTACACGGTCGTGCCCGAGTCGCGCGTGGTCCCGCTGCCCGACGGTGTCTCGTTCGACGTCGGCGCCTCGCTCGGCGTCCCCGCGATGACGGCGCACCGGGCCCTCACCACCCACGAGGACGGCCCTGCACGCCTGGGCCCCGGAGCCCTCGACGGTTTCACCGTGCTCGTCGCCGGCGGAGCCGGTGCCGTGGGGCACGCCGCGATCCAGCTCGCCCGCTGGGCCGGAGCGACCGTCATCACCACGATCAGCTCGGACGCGAAGGCAGCACTGGCGACCGCGGCGGGTGCCCACCACGTCGTGAACTACCGCGAGGAGGACGCCGCCGAGCGCATCCGGGCGATCGCGCCGGACGGTGTCGACATCGTCGTCGAGGTGTCGATCCCGCAGAACGCCGCGCTGGTCGCCGACGTGCTGGCGAACCACGGCGTCGTGTCGATCTACGCGAACAACGGCGGTGATGAGGCGAGCCTGCCGATCCGCCCGAACATGAGCGTGAACGCCCGCTACCAGTTCCTGCTGCTCTACACGATCGGCGACGAGGCGCTGTCCGCGGCGGCCGCGGACGTCACCGAGGCGCTGCACGACGGCGTGCTGCCTGTCGGCGAGGACGCCGGGCTCCCGCTCACCCGGTTCGCGCTCGAGCAGACCGCCCAGGCGCACGACGCGGTCGAGCAGGACACCGTCGGCAAGGTGCTCATCGACGTGTCCGAGGCGCCGTAGCTGCGACACCGGATCCGGCTCGGGCTCCGCAGACGACGAACGGCTCCCACGCACGCGTGGGAGCCGTTCGTCGTGGACGATGCGGGAGGGGTCAGCGCCCCAGACGCGCGGCGATGGCTGCGGTGACCCGGAGCCGGGCTGCAGCGCGCTCGCGTTCGATGTTGGCGGCGATGACGTCGAGGTCTTCGTAGTCGGCGTCGGTGGTGGTGTCGTTCCAGTTCGGCGAGGAGATCCGGGCACGCCCGAACGACGGCGGAGCAGGGTTCACGGTCGTCATGGGGGCATCGTACGTCGAGCGTCCGACAGAGCGTGTGAGCATCACGGGCCTTTCCTTGGATTGCGGTCGCGCTCGGGGAACGAGTAGGTCAGCGAGAACGCGACGGCCATGAACGACGCCATCATCGCGATGTTCTTGGCGTCGAGTTCGGTGAACGCGTCGGGGACCGGGGAGTCCACGGTGAGCATGCCGAACGAGTACTGGTCGGACCGGATCACCACCGAGACGTACGAGGTGTACCGCGGCTCGAAGCCCGGCAGGTCCTGGTCGACGTCCACATCGGCCGAGCGGTCACCGACGATGCGGGGCGATCCCCCGACCAGCACCCACTCGAGGTTGCGGTCACCGTAGGGCGTGCCCGCTCGGAAGACCCCGGCGGTGTCGCCGGCCCCACCGTGACCGATCGGCTCGAGCGCCCGCAGATCGGTGGACAGCTGGTAGACGTTGGCGCGGACGTCGGGCACCTTCGGCAGCAGGTAGAACGCCAGGGCCACGGCGACGCGGTCGGCGACGACCGCGAGTTCGCCGTGGCGCTCGGACCTGGGCAGCTCGGTGAACCGGACGAGCCGGGTGGCGATCTGGCCGAACGCGTACCGGACCGCCGTCGACTGCTCGAGCTCCGCCGCGGTGGCGTTGTCCTCGGCCACCGACCGTGCAGCGTCGCTGCGTCGGGTCCGGACCACCTGCACCGTCACCGCTCCGACGAGCACGACGAGCCCGAACGCGACGAGCGACAGTCGGACCGCCGGCGCGACGAACAGGTTCGGCAGCTGGAACGCCGCGGTGGGCGCAGCAGCCACCACGATCGGCCACACGACCGTGCCGACCCGTCCTGAACGCTGGTTCCCCATGACCACGACGCTAGGTCACGCCACCGACGCGGACGGGGTTGTCCACAGGCGGATCCTCCACAGGACGCACCGGGCTCGACCAGCCCGTCGCACGCAGCTGGTAAGCAGGACACATGACCGACGTCAGCACGCCCGTTCCCGGATCCAGAGCCCTCGTCCTCGGTGGCGGAGGTGTCGCCGGCATCGCGTGGGAAGTCGGTGTCCTCGTCGCCCTGCAGGAAGCCGGCGTCGACCTCGACGCCGCCGACCTCGTCGTCGGCACCAGCGCCGGCAGCGTTGTCGGCGCGTTCGTCCGGAACGGTGCCGTCCAGCAGGCCTACGACCAGCAGCACACCCCGGCGCCGACCACCTACCAAGAGCCGGCCCCCATCGACGTCGAGGCTGTGCAGCAGCACATCGGCGCAGCACTGCAGGGCGCGACCGGCGAGCAGGACGCCCGCGCTCGCCTCGGTCAGGCCGCTCAGCAGGTCGTCGGCGGACAGAGCGACGACGAGCGCACGGTGACCTTCGGCGAGACGCTCCCGTCCACCGAGTGGCCGGAGAAGCCGCTCGCCGTCACCGCGGTCGACGCCACCGACGGCACCTTCCGCCTGCTGACGGCGGCCGACGGCGTGCCGCTCCCCCGCGCGGTCGCGGCGAGCTGCTCGGTGCCCTTCGTCTGGACACCGGTCGTCATCGACGGCCGCCCGTACGTCGACGGTGGTGTCCGCTCCGGCACCAACGCCGACGCCGCTGCCGGGTACGAGCGCGTGCTCGTCATCGCCTGCGGCCCCGAAGGGCCGTCACCGTGCGGGCCGTGGCTCGACGTCGCCGTCGAGGCCCTGCGCGCCGGTGGTTCGTCGGTCGAGGTCGTGGTGGCCGACAGCGCCTCCCAGCAGGCCTTCGGCACGAACTCGCTCTCGCTCGCCACCCAGGCGCCGTCGGCCGAGGCCGGACACGCCCAGGGCACCGCGGTCGCCGAGCAGGTCGCCGCCTTCTGGGCCGAGGACCTGGCGAGCGTGCACGCATGAGCACCCCGTTCTCCGACCTCGACCAGTACGTCGCGCTCCCCCGCGTCGACGGCATCGACATCAGTCCCGACGGCACCCGCGTCGCCCTGACGGTCAGTGCACTCGACGCGGACGGCACCGGGTACCGCCGGTCGATCTGGCAGGTGCCAGCAGCCCCGGCCGAGGACACGGACGACGCCGGCGCGTCCGCCACGCGCCCGGTCCGCCTCACGCGATCCGCCAAGGGCGAGGGCGGCATCGCCTTCACCCGCACCGGCGACCTGCTCTTCGTCTCCGCCCGGCCCGACGCCGACGCCACCGACCTCGAGGCGGCCCAGCTCTGGGTCCTGCCCGCGACCGGTGGCGAGGCCCGCCCACTCACCCGCCTGGCCGGGGGCGTCGGTGGGGTCCTGGCCACCGCGGCGTCGTCGGACGTCGTCGCACTGACCGCCGACCTGCTGCCGGGCGCCGGGTCCGACCCCGCGACCGTGCTCGAAGCCGACGCGGAGCTCCGGAAGACCCGGAAGGCCAAGCAGGTCCGCGCGATCCTGCACGAGACCTACCCGGTCCGGTACTGGGACCACGACCTCGGCCCGGCGCAGACGCACGTCCTGACGCTCGACACGACCGGCGACGACACCGACACGGCCGGCGACGACACCGACAGTGACGCAGCCGGCGCCAGCGCCGGACACGTCCGGCCCGTCGACCGCACACCGGCCCCCGGCCGCTCGCTCGACCACGTCAGCGGCGCGCTCACGCCCGACGGCTCGGCCCTGCTGGCATCCGTGGGCGTCCGGGAGGCCCGGGGGGACCGCTCGACCCTCGTCACCATCGACCTGTCCACCGGCCACCGCACGGTGCTGTTCGACGACGTCGACGTCGACCACGAGATGCCGACACTCAGCCACGACGGCCGGACGATCGCCTGGGTCCGCACCGTCCGCTCCACCCCGGCCGGCGCGAACCAGCAGGAGGTCTGGGTCGCCGAGATCGACGGCTCCGACGCCCGCCGCGTCGCGACCGACTGGGACCGCTGGCCGAGCGAGCTCGTGTTCGAGCACGGCGACCGCGCGCTCCTGGCGGTCGCCGACCAGGACGGCCGCGCGCCGGTCTTCCGCATCCCCCTCGACGGCGGAGCCGTCGAGCAGCTGACGCACGACGACTGGGCGTACTCGAGCCTGCGCGTGGCGGCGGCGACGGGCGTGGTGGTGGCGCTCCGGGCCTCCTGGGCGGCCCCGCTGCACCCGGTGCGGATCGCGGCGGACGGCACGGTGACCCCGTTGGCGACGCCGGCGCCCCTGCCGGACGTGCCCGCCCACCTGGAAGAGGTCGAGACGACCGCAGCCGACGGCGTCCGCGTGCGCGGCTGGCTGGTCGTGCCCGAGGGTGAGGGACCGCACCCGCTCGTCCTGTGGATCCACGGCGGACCGCTCAACTCGTGGAACCAGTGGTCGTGGCGCTGGAACCCGATGCTGCTCGCAGCCCGGGGCTACGCCGTCCTGCTGCCGGACCCCGCGCTGTCCACCGGCTACGGACTCGACTTCGTGAACCGCGGCTGGAACGCCTGGGGGCAGGCGCCGTACACCGACCTGATGGCGATCACCGACGTGGTCGAGGCGCGGGCGGACATCGACGCGACCCGCACCGCTGCGATGGGCGGGTCGTTCGGCGGGTACATGGCGAACTGGGTCGCCGGGCACACCGACCGCTTCCGCGCGATCGTCACCCACGCGAGCCTGTGGGCGCTCGAGCAGTTCAACGGCACGACGGACTCGTCGCAGTACTGGTCGTCGATCTTCGACGCCGAGGGGATCGCGGCGAACGACCCGCACCGGTTCGTGGCCGAGATCACGTCACCGATGCTCGTCATCCACGGCGACAAGGACTACCGGGTGCCGATCGGCGAGGGGCTGCGGCTCTGGTCCGAGCTCGCGGAGCACCACGCGGCGCCCGACGGCTCGATGCCGCACCGGTTCCTGTACTTCCCGGACGAGAACCACTGGGTGCTCGCTCCGCAGCACGCCGTGGTCTGGTACGAGACGGTGTTCGCGTTCCTCGGGCAGCACGTGCTCGACCAGGAGTGGGAGCGGCCGGCGCTGCTCGGGTAGCGCACCCGTCCGGCGATCCGGGGCGGGCCGGGCGGGCCGCTAGACGAACGCGGCCTGCCCGGTGATCGCCCGACCGACGATCAGGGTGTTGACCTCGCGCGTGCCCTCGTACGAGTAGATCGCCTCGGCGTCGGCGAAGAACCGGGCCACGCCCTTGTCGAGCACGATGCCGTTGCCGCCCTGCACCTCGCGGCACCAGGCGACGGTCTCCCGCATCTTCGCGGTGGCGAACGCCTTGGCCATCGCGGAGTGCTCGTCGCCGCCGACGCCGGCGTCCTGCATGGCCGAGGCCTGCGTGCACAGTGCGATCGAGGCCGTGATGTTCGACAGCGACTTGACGAGCAGGTCCTGCACGAGCTGGTGCGCAGCGATCGGCTTACCGAACTGGATCCGCTCGCGGGCGTAGGCCAGCGCGGCCTCGTACGCCCCGACGGCGATGCCGACGGCCTGCCAGGCGACCTCGGTGCGGGTCAGTCGGAGCACCTCGGCGGTCGAGCGGAACGACGTCGCGTTCTGCAGCCGACGCGACTCGGGCACCCGGACGTCCTGCATGACGATGTCGGCGTTCTGCACGCCGCGCAGGGCGATCTTGTCCTCGATCTTGGTCGCGGTGAAGCCCGCGGTGTCGGTGGTGACGAGGAAGCCCTTGACCTGACCGTCGGCGACGTCCTTCGCCCAGATCACGACGACGTCGGCGAAGGTGGCGTTGCCGATCCAGCGCTTCTCGCCGTCGAGCACCCACTCGTCGCCCTCGCGCCGGGCGGTGGTGCGCAGGCCCTTCGCCGAGTCACTGCCGGAGTACGGCTCGGTGAGCCCGAACGCCCCGACGATCTCACCCGTGGCCATCCGCGGGAGCCACTCGCGCTGCTGTTCGTCGCTGCCGGCGACCGCGATCGAGTTCATCGCCAGGCCGGACTGCACGCCGATGAAGGTGGCGACGCTCGCGTCCACACGTCCGAGTTCGAGGGCCGCCCAGCCGCGGTACACGGCCGAGTTCTCGAACTGCCGCACGAGCGGGACGCCCGGCCCGTACATGCCGAGCTCGGCCAGCGGCGCGATCACCTGCATCGGGAACTCGGCGCGCGCCCAGTACTCGTCGGCGATGGGCGCGACCTCGCGCTCGAGGTACTGCCGGAGCTGCCCGAGCGACGTGCGCTCCTGCTCCGTGAGCTGCTGCTGGAAGCCGTAGAAGTCCGATTCGAGCAGGGGCGTCGCGGGCACGGTCGTTGACATGGCAACCACGATGCATCATTCTCGAAAACGTTGCAAGAGAGGATCGCGTGTACACATCGGATTCAGCGCTGCGCGCCTTCCGGGAGGCCCGTCACACCTTCATCGCCGGCTCACGGATCGACATGGGGGCGTTGGCTGCAGCACTCGGCGTCGACCGCACGTCGCTGTTCCGCTGGGTCGGCAACCGTGACCGGTTGCTGTCCGAGATCCTGTGGTCCCTCGCAGTCCCGACCCTCGACGGGGCCACCCACGCCGCCGACGAGATCGGGGCGACCGGAGCGGCCCGGCTCGTCGTCGTGCTCGACCGGTTCACCGCCGACCTGATCGACGCCCCGTACTTCCGGGCGTTCCTGACCCGCGAACCCGCTCGGGCGATGCGTCTGCTCACCACCTCGGACAGCGACGTGCAGAGCCGGTTCGTCGCCCGGGTCACCGCACTCATCGAGCAGCAGGAGTCGTCCGGTACGTTCGACCCGGCACCGTTGTCGGCCGAGGAGCTCGCACGGCTGCTCGTCCGGATCTCCGAGTCGTTCACCTACGCCGAGTTCATCTCCGGTGAGACCCCTGATCCCGACCGGGCCCGTGCGGCGTTCGAGTACGTCCTGCGGCCCGACGCGGTGCACGCCACACCCGCACCACCGATCGGAGACCGATGACCATCGCCGAGTACCCGTTCCGTCGGACCTACCCCACCAGGTGGAACGACAACGACATGTTCGGGCACGTGAACAACACGATCTACTACTCGGCGATGGACAACGCGTCGACGTACTGGTTCCGCGAGGTCGCCGGGCTCGACCCGTTCTCGTCGGAGTGGATCGCCGTCCTGGTGTCGTCGAGCTGCCGGTTCGTCGAGTCCGCCGTCTGGCCGGACGTCATCGAGGTCGGGATGCGCTCGAAGCACCTCGGCACCACGAGCCTGTCGTGGGAGTTCGGCCTGTTCCGGCAGTCCGACGATGCCCTGCTCGCCACGGGTGAGTTCGTGCACGTCATCATCGACCGCGAGGGCGCCCGCCGTCCGGTCCCGCTGCCCGCAGAACTCCGCGAGCTCGTGACCGGCTCGATGGTCGCGTCACAGCCCGCCGCCGCCGACTGAGGACCTCACTCCTTCAGAGCAGCGAGCTCGAGGTTGATGTCGTCGGGGTCCTGCACGGACAGGATCACCATGCCGGCGTCCCCGAGGTCGGTCACCTCGCCGTGCTCGACACCCGCGGCGTCGAGGCGTGCAGCGGCCTGGTGCAGCTCGTCGACCGACCCCACGACGAAGCTCACGTGGTCGAGGCCGACGGTGTCCGGGTTGAACGTCTGCCCCGCCGGGGCGACCGGGCGGAGGCCGAAGACCTGGTCGCCGAGCTGGAACACGGAGCCGCCGTAGAAGCGCTCGCGGTCCTCGCGCACGCCGGGCTCGTCGACCTGGTCGCTGAAGTCGATCGCCGGGTCGGTGCCGAGCAGCTGCTGGTAGAACGCCTTGCTGCGGTGGATGTCGGTCACGGTGACGCGGACGTGGGCCAGGGCGGTCGGGCGTGCGAACGGTTCGGTCATGGTGGAGCTCCTCAGGGTTGCGCGCCGTGGTTGCGACGCGCTCCCGAGGCAACGCTCGGTCCCTCCGAAGCACCCGAGGCCGTGCGGCGACCGGACAGCCACGTACACGACGTTCCACACGCCGCAGAGCCGAAGTGCCCCCGAACCACGCGATCGCGCGGTTCGGGGGCACTTCGGTTGCGCAAGCGGCGCTGGACCCGAACGCCAGCGCCGCGGTCCGGTCAGATCAGGTCGTCGGTCAGGTGGTTCGGCGTGCCGAAGCGGTGCGCCGTGATCGACACCGCCTGCTCGCGGACGAACGGCAGGATCTCGAGCCGCCCGGCCTCGGTCACTGGGCCGCCGTACACCGCGACGTCCGGACGGCCTCCGACGGCCGAGTACAGCGCCGAGGTGTCGCCACCGATGAGCCGCACCCGGGTCGACGGTCCCGAGGCGACCGAGCTCGCGAAGGCCTCGTCGGACACCGTCTGCGACAGCGAGCGGACGATCGGCAGCGAGCGGATCGCCGAGGCGACGGCCGACGGCAGCGTCGCGGCCGTGGAGACCTCGATCGTCGTGCCGGCACGGAGTGCAGCGGCGACGACGCGGACGAGCTCCGGGACAGCGTCCTCGTCGGCAGCGGCCAGCCGCACCTGCACCGACGGGAACGGCAGGTACCGCGCGATGTTCCGCTCGGCGCTGAGCGCCGAGACGTCGATCGCGGTGCCGAACAGCGTCGACCACGCCTGCTCGTCCGAAGCCAGCGAGCGGTCGAGCGCCTCCGAGCTCACCTCGGCCGCCCGGACGAACGCCGAGACCGGACCCGACACGGCGACACCGGACGCGGCGACCGCCGGCGCAGGCGTCCACGACCCGAGCCCGAGCAGGTAGTTCAGCCCACCGGCCTTGGTGCCCGCGCCGACCGCCGACTTCTTCCAGCCGCCGAACGGCTGACGGCGGACGATGGCGCCCGTGATGCCGCGGTTGACGTAGAGGTTGCCCGCCTGGATCCGCGACAGCCACGTGCCGATCTCGGCCGGGTCGAGCGAGTGCAGGCCCGAGGTCAGGCCGTAGTCGACCTCGTTCACGATGTCGATCGCCTCGTCGAGCGAGTCCGCGGTCATCATGCCGAGGATCGGGCCGAAGTACTCGGTGCGGTGGAACTCGGAGCCACGGCGGACGCCCTGTCGGACACCCGGGCTCCAGAGCCTGCCGGTCTCGTCGAGCTGCTTCGGCTCGACGGCCCAGGACTCCCCCGCGCCGAGCTTCGTCAGGCCGTCGAGCAGCTTGCCCGAGGCCGGCTCGATGACCGGGCCCATCTGGGTCGCGGCGTCGGTCGGGTAGCCCACCGTGAGCGAGGCCACCGCGTCGAGCAGCTGGTTCCGGAAGCGCTTCGACCTGGCGACCGAGCCGACCATGACGACGAGGGACGCGGCCGAGCACTTCTGGCCGGCGTGGCCGAAGGCCGATGCGACGACGTCCTTCACGGCGAGGTCGAGGTCGGACGACGGCGTGACGATCACGGCGTTCTTGCCCGAGGTCTCGGCGAGCAGCGGCAGGTCGGGACGGAACGAGCGGAACAGCTCGGCCGTCTCGTACGCACCGGTGAGGATGACCTGGTCGACCATCGGGGACGCGATGAGCTGCTGCCCGAGGTCGTTCTCCGACACCTGCAGGAAGGCGAGCACGTCGGCCGGGGCCCCGTGCGCGTCGAGCGCGGTCTCGATGATCGAGGCGAGCACTGCCCCGGAGCGCTCGGCGGGCGGCGCGGGCTTCAGCACGACGGCCGACCCGGCCGCCAGCGCAGCGAGGGTCGATCCGGCGGGGATCGCCACGGGGAAGTTCCACGGCGGCGCGACCAAGGTCAGCGCCGCGGGCGTGAAGGTCGCACCGTCGACGTCGTCGAGCGAGGACGCCAGGGTGCCGTAGAAGTGCGCGAAGTCGATCGCCTCGGACACCTCGGGGTCGGCCTGGTCGATGGTCTTGCCGGTCTCCGACGCCATGACCTCGATGAGCGCGGCGCGGTTCGCCTCGAGTGCGTCGCCGACGGCGTGGAGCACGGCGCCACGTGCGCCACCGGACCAGGTGCCCCAGACCGCACCGGCGGCCTTGGCGCGGCCGAGCGCGGTGTCGAGCGCCGTGGCGGAGTCGACCCGGGCCTCCTGGACGGCCCGGACACCGAGCGTCGACGAGGCGACCCGCGCGGTGATGGCGTCGCCCCAGGCGCGGACGGCGCCGACCGAGGGGTCGCTGTCCGGGGTGTTCTCGAAGTGACCGGGGCCGGGGCGGCCGACGGCGGCGTACCGGTCGGCGACGCGGTGCGACGGCGGTGCGTCGAGTCCGCCGGGCTGCGCAAGCGGCTCGAGCGAGGCGCGGAAGCGGGCTTCCTCGCGGGCGAACAGCGGCGGCGAGGAGACCAGCGAGAAGACCGCGGACATGAAGTTGTCCTGCGACGCGCCCTCTTCCAGACGACGGATCAGGTAGGCGATCGCGACGTCGAACTCGCCCGGGTGGACGACCGGCGTGTAGAGCAGGAGCGAGCCGACCGTGTTCTTCACGGCCGACGCCTGCCCCTGCGCCATGCCGAGCAGCATCTCGAACTCGATGCCGTCCCGCACCCCGCGCTCACCGGCGAGCAGCCACGCGTGCGCGACGTCGAACAGGTTGTGCCCGGCGACACCGACGCGCACGTTCTCGACGCGCGAGGGGGTGAGCGCCCAGTCGAGCACGCGCTTGTAGTTGGTGTCGGAGTCCTGCTTGGTGTGCCAGGTGGCGAGCGGCCAGCCGTGCACCGAGGCCTCGACCTGCTCCATCGGCAGGTTCGCGCCCTTGACCAGCCGGACCTTGATGCCGGCACCACCACGGGCACGGCGGGCGGCGGACCACTCCTGCAGCTCCTGCATCGCGGCGAGCGCGTCGGGCAGGTACGCCTGCAGCACGATGCCGGCTTCGAGGCCGAGGAACTCGGGCTCGTCGAGGAGCTTCGTGAAGACCGCGATGGTGAGGTCGAGGTCCTTGTACTCCTCCATGTCGAGGTTGATGAACTTGGCCGGGCTGGCGGCTGCGGCGCGCTGGAAGAGCGGTCGGAGCTGCTCGACGATGTCGTCGACCGCGTGGTCGAACGCCCACGGCGAGTGCGGGTGCACGGTCGAGGACACCTTGATCGAGACGTAGTCGACGTCGTCGCGGGCCAGCAGCTTGTGCGTGCCCTCGAGTCGGCGGGCGGCTTCGCGCTCGCCCAGCACGGCCTCGCCGAGCAGGTTGACGTTGAGGCGGACGCCGTCGCGCTTGATGCCGGCGATGGCCGGGCCGAGCTTGGAGTCGGTGGCGTCGACGATGAGGTGGCCGACCATGTTGCGGAGGACGCGTCGGGCGATGGGGACGACGACGTTCGGCAGCACCGGGGCCATGCCGCCGCCGAGTCGGACGAGTCCGCGGAGCGCGGCGGGCAGGAACCCGGGGGCGTCCGGGGCGATCTGTCGGAGCTTGCGGGCGGCGACGGCGAGGTCTTCCGGTCGCACGACCCCGTCGACGAACCCGACGGCGAAGTCGAGTCCCGCGGGGTCGGCGAGCACCCCGGCGAGCTGCTTCGCGGAGCCGTCGACCGGGTAGGTCTCGGCCTCGGCGAGCCACTGTCGGACGAGCGCGACGGACTGGTCCGCCAGGGCGTCGTGGTCGATGGCGGAGTCCTCGTGCAACGTCGTCATGGGTTCAGTGTGGAGGTCCGGGATGCAGTAGCGGAAGTGAGCGTTCCTGATGGATACCGTTCAGTTGCGCTACCGTTCCGGGCTCGGCCCGGCTAGCGTCGGACCATGCTCGACGTCCGCCGTCTCGTGCTCCTCCGTGAGCTGTCCATCCGCGGCACGATCGCGGCCGTCGCCGAGGCCGTGAACTTCACCCCGTCGGCGGTCTCGCAGCAGCTGAGCGCCCTGGAGCGGGAGGCCGGCGTGCAGCTCCTCCGCAAGGCCGGGCGACGGCTGCAGCTCACCCCGCAGGCCGAGGTGTTGGTCGCCGCGGCGGGCCAGGTGCTCGACGTCCTCGAGCACGCGCAGTCGCAGGTCGAGGAGACCCTGTCGTCCGTGCAGGGCCGCGTCCGGGTCGCCGTGTTCCAGTCCGCGGCCCTCGCCCTGATGCCGAGCGCCCTGCACGAGATGGCCACGGAACACCCCGACGTCCGGGTCGAGATGGTGCAGCGGGAACCGGAGACCGCACTGAACGAGACGTGGGCTCGCGACTTCGACATGGTGATCGCCGAGCAGTACCCGGCCCATGCCGCTCCGCACCTGCCCGGGCTCGACCGCTCCGACCTGACGACCGATGCGGTCCGGCTCGCCCTGCCCCCGCTCGACACGGCCCTGCGCCCGGTGGGGTCGCTCGAGGACGCGCGCACCATGCCCTGGGTGATGGAGCCCCGGGGCACCGCGTCGCGGCACTTCGCCGAGCAGGTCTGTCGGCGCTGGGGCTTCGAGCCCGACGTCCGGTACGAGACCGCCGACCTGCAGACGCAGATCCGCCTGGTCGAGTCGGGCAACGCCGTCAGCCTGATGCCGGACCTGATGTGGACCGGTCGGACGACGACCTGTCGGCTGCTCGAGCTGCCGGAGGGCCCCCGACGCACGATCTTCACGGTGGTGCGGTCCGCGGGGTCGTCGTCCCCGGCGGTCCGCGCACTCCGCGACGCGCTCGAGCGTGCGGCAGCAGCCGTCGCCGACTGATCCGCCGGCGCGTACGCCGTCCAGCGCACGCCATCCAGCGCACTCCCTCCAGCGCCGTGACCGGATCGAGACCTGTGCATCCGTCAGGATCTCGTGGACGCGGACATCTCCTGGATGAGGGCACCTGCCGGTGCCCCGACCGCATCCGAGGGGGATCCCATGAACCAGCCCTGCACCGCCACCACGCGACGGGTCGCCGCCATCGGCGCAGCCGTCGCCATCGTCACCGCGTCGTCGGCGTTCGGCATCGGCACCGCGACCGCCGTCGCGGCCGAGCCCACGACCACCACGAGCACGGCGACACCCGGTATGCCCGTCGCGCCCGTCGCGCCCGTCGCGCCCGTCGCGACGGTCGACACGGACGAGCAGCCGGGAGGCCCCTCCACCGACCCGACGCCGACCGCCGTCCCAGGAACGCCGGCACCAGAGCCCACGACACCCACCGCACCGGCCACGCCTGTGGCACCAGCGGCGCCGGCGGCGGCCGAGCCGACCCCGGCCGCCGAGGACGGCAGCGACCTCGCCTTCACGGAACCGTCCACTGCCGAGGACCCGATCGAGCTCACCGCCACCAGCGGCACGCCCTTCACCCGCATCTTCGAGACCACCGGCGGCGACGGCACCGTCGGCTACGCCATCCAGGACGCCCCGTCTTCCGACTACTGGGTCAACGTCGACACCGGTGTCCTGAGCGGCGACCCGAAGGAGGCCGGGACCTTCCGGTTCCAGGTCGTCGCCCTGA
The DNA here is from genome assembly GCF_031844325.1 of Curtobacterium sp. BRB10. Taxonomy (NCBI): domain Bacteria; kingdom Bacillati; phylum Actinomycetota; class Actinomycetes; order Micrococcales; family Microbacteriaceae; genus Curtobacterium; species Curtobacterium sp. BRB10. Next base: position 74,482 of record NZ_JAUZVA010000006.1, on the reverse strand, counting down.
GCGGCTCGACGGAGATCACGCAGTACGTCGAGCTGACGGTCGCACCCGGCGACCCTGTGGGCGTGACGTTCAGTGTCGCCACCCCGAACCACGACGGGCTGTGGCAGGTCGAGACCGACGGCACGATCTGGGAACAGGCCGCTGGGCAGGGCCGCGTCCGCATCGTGCCCAACATCCCGGTCGCCGAGGGAACCCCGCTCACGCTCGCCGGCCTGGCGGTCGACGCGTACGGCAACCGGACCACGCCGGGTCCGGACTACCCCCGGTCGACGGTCACGAGCACGGACGACTCCGACGCGGCGGTGTGGAACGACGGGGGCTCCTCGAACACCGTGACCTTCGGCGGCACCGGCACCCGGACCGTGACGGTCTCCGAGGGGGGCGTCTCCACGTCGTTCGAGGTCGTGGTCGGCGGCGAGGACACCGACGAGCCCGCCGCCCCGGACACCATCACGTTCACGGAACCCTCGACGCCCGAGTCGCCCATCCGCATCGAGACCACCGCGGGCGAGCAGATCGAGCGCACCTTCACCGCGACGGGGTCGTCGACGGAACTGCACTACGTCCTGCTGACCGGCCCGACGGCGTTCCCCGTGCCGGGCAACGAACACCCGATCGCACCGCTCGGCCTCGCCGTCGGTGACACGAGCGGGGTCCTGAGCGGTGCCCCGACGGTGGCCGGCGAGTACGACTTCCAGGTCATGGCCATGAACGGGTCCCGCGCTGCCACCCAGTACGTCCACCTGTCCATCCGTCCCGCCGCGACGAAGGAACTCAGCCTGCTCGTCGGCACGATCGGGTCCCCGAAGGGGTGGCTCCGGGATGCCGAGGGCCTGCGCGAGGTCTTCGCGGAGAGCCCGAAGTCGATCCCGGTCGACGCCGTCCCGGTGGCCCAGGGGTCGACGATGGTCGTCCGGGTGACGGCCCTCGACGCGTTCGGGAACAGCACGAAGGAGTCCGACGGCGCGCAGCCGGTCGTGACGAGCAGCGTGGCCAGCGACGAAGTGACGCTGCCGTACGGCGAGTGGGAGCCCCGCGTCGGGTTCCCGCACGCCTCGCCGCACACCATCACGGTCGCCCTCGGTGACGTCTCGACCACGTTCGACGTGGACGTGCGGCCGACGGTCGCGACCGTCGGCAACCCGACCCCGACGGCAGGCGGCGGGCACCTCGCCTACACGGGCGCCGACGCCTCCGGGCCGCTCGCGTGGGCGCTGGGCCTGCTCGCCGCCGGCGGCGGTCTGCTGGTCCACCGTCTGCGTCGCCGTCGCGCCTGAGACGCGGCCCCAACGGACGGGAGGCGCGGTGCGGGCGTGCACCGCGCCTCCCGTCCGCCCTTCCGCACCCACAGGACGCGCCGCGCGTGCGGGGGTCAGGCGGTTTCCCGCACGCACCCCCAACCCGGGTCACATTCCGGTGAATCGTCACAGCCCGGCAACGTCATCCCGCTACGATCCGAGAGCGCCGACATTCTCGGCAAATTCACATGATCCGGGCGAAGAGCCCGGACCGACCCCTGGGGGGAACCCGTGCACCGCAGCACCTCCACCGTCCGTCGCGCCTGCGCCGTCGGCACCACCGTCGCACTGGTGGGCCTGACCACCGGCCTCGGCATCATGACCGCGACGGCCGCCAACGCCGAGACGCTCGACACGACGCAGCCGGTCGTGGCTGCCGAGACGCCCGCCCCGGTCGTCTCCGACGAGACGCCCACGCCGACGGACCCGCCCGCCGAGACCGCGCCCGAGACCCCGGCTCCGGCCGAGGAGACCCCGGCGGCACCCACCCCCGAGGCCGGCGAGCCGGCCGCACCGGAGACCACCGCGCCTGCCGCCACCGAGGCCCCGAAGCCGACCGAGACGCCGAAGCCCGACGTCACGGCCAAGGCCGCCGACGCCACCGTCACCATCGAGGGCACGGCGAAGGTCGGCACCCGACTCGTCGCCGTCGTCACCGGCTTCGACGACGAGGCGGGGTACAAGTACTCGTGGACCGACCAGGACGGCAACGTCCTGTCGAAGGCCGCGAGCTACGTCGTCGACCCGACCGACGTCCGCAAGACCATCACCGTCGCCGTGACGGGCACGCTGCCCGGCGCGACCGAGACCTCCACGGTCGAGTCCGAGGCCACCGCGGCCGTGACGCAGACGCCGGCGTTCCTCGGCGAGGACGGCCAGCCCACCGAGGCCGGCGCCACGCAGGACAGCCCGCTCGAGCTGAGCACCGCCGCCGGTGACGCCTTCTCGCACACCTTCCGTGCGCAGGGCTTCCCGGAGCCGAAGTACAGCCTCGCCTGGTTCTCCGAGGACGATGCCGAGTACGCCGAGGAGTTCCCCGAGGACGAGGCGGCCCCCGAGGACCAGCTCCCCGACGGTCTGACCTTCGACGCCTCGACCGGTGAACTCAGCGGCGTCACGACCGACGCGTGGGACTACGAGTTCGCGGTGACCGCGACGAGCGGAACCGAGTCCGTCACCCAGTACGTGTCACTCACCGTCGAAGCCGGCGCTCCGCTCGGCGTGCAGGTCTACACGATCGACCGTTCGCAGCTGGAAGCCGAGAAGCAGCGCTCGTGGGTCATCGCGCCCGACGGCTCCGTCTACACGGTCGACGCCGAGTCCACCGACGACTCCTTCTCGGTCGTGTTCACCGACGGCGGTCGTCCGACCGTGAAGCAGGGCGGCACGCTCGTCGTCCAGGGCGGGCTCGTCGACCGGTACGGCAACGACATCCTGGCCGACGAGGACGAGACGGTCCTGCCGACCGTCACGTCGGACGTCGCCAGCGACGTGATCGCTCCGGACCCCGAACTCGGTGACTTCGGCATCGTCGGCGTCACGTTCCCGCACGCCTCGGTGCACAACCTGTCCGTCGCCTTCGGTTCGTTCAGCACGTCGTTCGCCGTCGACGTCCAGCCGACCGCGGTCGCCGGCATCGCCGACCCGACCCCGGTCGCGCCGGCAGCGGCCCCGGTCGCCCCGGTCAACACCGGTGGCCAGCTCGCCTACACCGGCTCGGACACCACCGACGCACTGCCGTGGGCCCTGGGCCTGCTCGTCGCCGGTGCCGGCCTCATCGGCGCCCGCTTCGCGCGCCGTCGCCGCGCCCAGCGCTGACACCCTGAGACGTCTCCCGTCCGTCGCGTGCCCGCGCGGTGGACGGGAGGCCCGTGACGGCCCCGCCTGCTCCTCCACCGGAGCAGGCGGGGCCGTTTCCGCATCCGCGCCCGGCCGGGTCCGCGCCGGTAGCGTTGGCGACATGCCCACGCTGCTGCACATCGACTCCTCGGCCGACCTGTCCCACTCCCGCTCGCGTGCCCTGACCGCGGCCTTCGCCGACGCCTGGCGCGCCCGCGGCCCGGAGTACACGGTCGTCCGGCGGGACCTGCACGTCGACCAGCTCCCCCACCTCGAGAGCTCGGCGCTGCACTGGGCCGCCGCCGACCGCACCGCGGAGGAGACCGTCGCGCCCGAGGCAGAGGCCCTGCGCCAGGCGGTCATCGACGAGCTCCTGGCCGCCGACGTCGTCGTGGTGGGTGCGCCGCTGTACAACTACACCGTGCCGTCGACCCTGAAGGCCTGGATCGACCGCATCCACGTGCCCGGCATCCTGACCGGCGGCGTGCAGCCCCTGGCCGGCCGCCCCGTCGTCACCGTGGTGAGCCGCGGAGCCACCTACGACGCCGGCACCCCGACCGAGGGCTGGGACCACGGCTCCCCCGTCCTGCACATCGTGCTCGGCACCGCGCTCGGCATGAAGCTGTACCCGATCACCGTCAGCGCGACCCTGGCCGACCGGCTGCCGGATCTCGCACCGCTGGCCGAGCACGCCGCCGCGGAGTTCGCCGACGCGAAGACGACGATCGAGCGGCTCGCGACGACGCTCGGCTGACCCGCGCGTCCGTGGCGCTCGTCAGGCGGGCCGGACCTCGTCGGCCCGCCCGAGCAGGTCTGCGTGGAAGGCCGTCTGCGTCAGCGCGCTCGCGAGCAGGAACCCGGTCATCGACTCGATCCCACCGCTGAAGGGCACCCGGGCGGCGACCTCGAACAGCGTCGGACGGGCCAGCGCGTCGAGGGCCGCCGCGACGTGACGTGAGCGTTCCTCCCGGTGCCGGGCCAGGGTCTGCGCGCGGGTGACGACGTCACGGAACCGGTACTCGTGCCCCGGGCAGACCTCGAGGTCGGAGTACGGCTCGAGCCGCGCGAGCGAGGCGAGGTAGTCCCCGAGCGGGTTCGTGCCGGTCCGGCCTCCGAGCCCGATGCCGGAGTTGATCCGCGGCAGCACGTGGTCGCCGGAGAACAGCAGACCGTCGGGCTCGTCGAGGAAGCAGACGTGCCCGGCCGTGTGCCCCGGAGTCCACAGTGTGCGGATCGTCCGGCCGGGGATCGGCAGCGGGTCGCCGTCCTCGAGCAGGACGTCGGCGAACGGCGCCTCGATCCGGCCCATCCCGATCCGGCGACCGCTGCCCCACGCCTCGACGACCCCGGCCCGCAGGTGTTCGGGCAGCCCCCACGTCGCGATGTCGGCGTCGTTCCGCTTCGCGTCGGTGCGCTCCCGTTCGAGCGCGCGCACCTCGAGGCCGTGCATCGCCACACGTGCACCCGTCGCCCGGCGGACGGCCGCCGCGGCACCCAGGTGGTCCGCGTGCAGGTGCGTCACGGCCACGAGCGACACGTCGTCCAGGGTGCGTCCGATCGCTGCGAGCCCGTCCCGCAGCTCGGCGAGCCCACCGTCGGCCGACCACCCGGGGTCGATCACCGCGAGCGAGCCGTCCGACCCCTCGACGACGTAGACCAGGGTCGCGTCGGGCACCCCGAACCGGAACGGCACCGCGAGGGTCCAGATGCCCGGCCGGACCTGCTCGACGGGTGGCAGGACGCCGTCGCGGAGCGCGGCGGCCTGCACGGGGCTGATCGGTTCCGGGGCCGGCGCTGCCGGCGGGGGCACGGTCGTCACGCTCGCCACGATACCGACGCCGCGGGTTCATGCTGCAGGAGCAGTGCCGTGCAATCTATTGTTTCACCTTTGGTATTCCACTATGTTCAGACGTGATCGCTGATCCCGACGAGAGGAATCCATGCGCAAGTTCACAGTCCTGATCGCGAGCATCGGTCTTGCGGCCACATCGATGACGATCTCCCCGTTCGCAGCAGCGAGCGCTTCCCCCGGGCCGACGATCGACGGAACCGCGACACGGGCGGACGGATCGCCGTTCTCGAGGGGCGCGCCCGTCGCACTGTTCGCAACTGCTCGAGACCATGCCGACTCCACGGTGGGCCGGACCGTCGAGTCCGTCCGCGTCGCGACATCCCGCGTCGGAGCGAGTGGGGCCTTCGAGTTGACCATCGGCGACATCGCGACGGTCGAAGCGTTGGCGGACGAGTCCGCCGTCGTCGACTTCGAGGTCCGCGCCGTGGACGGGACTGCACTGGCCCCCTTCTCGATCAGCCGCAAGATCGTCCACGCCGACGGTCGAGTGCTCCTGGTTGACCCTGCCTTCGACCAGGAGACGTCGCCGGCTCGGGCAGCTACGACCGAACCGTTGCAGATCACCGGAACCACCACCATCGAATCTCCACTGGAAGCCGGCTTGATCGCGGAGGGATCAGCCCCGGCGGTCCAAGGTTCGGGCGCAGCGCCGATGACGCAGGTGTGCGGGGAGACGAAGACCAAGAATCTGGGTACCCGTCGCGTGCTGGTCGGGGCGACCTACGCGATGGCCGGCTCGACGACCGGGAGGTTCACGTACAAGGCCGGGGCTTCGTCCAGCCTCGGAGTGGCGTACTCGGCCAGCGGGCGAGGCGGCACCTGGTCGAAGGCGGGCACGACAAGTCGCTCGTCGACCGCAGGCGTGAGCTTCGGATCGCGGACTGGCGGCAATGCGTACTCGACGTACTTCACCTACGGTCAGTACGCCCAGTGGTGCCGTCCGCTCGGGAGCTCGAAGAACAACGTGTACAACCACGTCGTGAAGGCGAACGGCTACGCGGGTGGCTCCTCCGTCAGGAGGGCTCCTGTTCCATCGGCAAAGTACTGCACACCGCTGAGCCGACGAGACACGGTCACGCGGAAGACGACGACGTCGAACACGTGGAGCAATGCAGTCAACTTCAGCGGACCGCTCGGAGTGAACCTCACGGCGAAGACCGGTTGGTCGTCTTCGGCTTCGATGTCGTACACGAACAACTCATCTTCGAACAAACGCATCTGCGGCACACACGGCTACTGGGGAGGCACGCCCATCCGGGCGGTGACCAAGTGAAACGTGCAGGAGTTCCCGCTCTCGCGGTGGCCCTCACGCTCGGGATCACCTCGTGCACACCGTCGACGAACGGACCGCTCCGGTTCACCGACAGCGGCACTGTCTGGTGCCAGAGCGCCCGCCTCGATGGTTCGATCGGCATCCCGATCGACAGGGAAAGCGGCCCGTCCGTCGTGGTCACCGGCATCAGAACTCCGGAGCAGATCGGCGTGACGACGCACGAAGTCCTGCTGGTTCCGGTCTCCCCGTACAGCAGGACCGGGTCGGTGTCGTGGCCGTTGGCGGAGGAATGGGGCGATCCGAGGTCTGCGATCGGCCGGTCTGTTCCCGCAGGTGAGCACTTCGACCTCGCCATCCACCTGTCACGCGACAAGGGAACATCAGGTTCGACAGGACCCATCTTCATCGACTACCAAGCCGAAGGCCGCTCGTACACCGCCAACACGCACACGCAGGTGGAGATGGAGCCGGACTGCCGACGCTGAACACGCTTGCAGTGCATGGTGAGCAGAAATGGTCGGGTGCCGGCACTGGACCCGACCATTTCTGCTCACCGAGCACATCCACCGGGCGGAGCACGGGCCTCCAGGCAGACAGCCCTGCCGACGCGCGCGAGTAGACAGGACGCATGGAGATCGCACCGATGCTCGCCAAGGCCGTCGCCACCGTCCCCGACCCGGACAGCACGAAGGGCGGGCTGCGGTACGAACCGAAGTGGGACGGCTTCCGTGGGATCGTGACCATCGACGGTGACGACGTCGAGATCGGCAGTCGCGGGTCCAAGCCGCTCACCCGGTACTTCCCCGAGCTCGTCGAGGCGTTCCGCGCGCAGTTCGGCGGCCGCGACCACCCGGTCGTCCTGGACGGCGAGGTGATCCTGCGCTCCGGCGAGCCCGGCGCCGAGCGGCTGGACTGGGAGGCGCTGTCGCAGCGCATCCACCCGGCGGCCTCACGGATCGCCAAGCTCAGCGTCGAGACCCCGGCGCAGTTCGTGGCGTTCGATCTGCTGGCGGTCGACGGACAGGAGCTCCTCGACCTGCCCTTCGACGAGCGCCGCGAGCGCCTGGAGCAACTCGGCGACGCGATGACCGACCCGCTCTTCGTCACCCGCACCACGCTGGACGTCGAACAGGCGCGCGAATGGCTCACCACCTTCGAGGGCGCCGGGCTCGACGGCGTCGTCGCGAAGCCGCGCGCACGGCCCTACGAACCGAACAAGCGCTCGATGCTCAAGATCAAGCACCACCGCACCGCCGACGTCGTAGCCATCGGCTACCGCGTGCACAAGAGCGGCTCCGGCGTCGGGTCCCTGCTGGTCGGCCTGTACGACGCGAACGGCGAGCTCCGCCAGGTCGGCGGCGTCTCCGCCTTCTCCGACAAGCGCCGGGCCGCGTTGATCGACGAGCTCGAGCCCGTCGTGCTCCGCGATGCGGACGGGAGGCCCGTCACCGGTGACGGGGAACGGTCACGGTTCTCGTCGGGTCGCGACACGTCGTTCGTCCGGCTGGCGCCGGAGCTGGTGCTCGAGGTCCGGTACGACCAGATGGAGGGCGACCGGTTCCGGCACACCGTGCAGTTCGAGCGGTGGCGACCCGACCGTGACGCGAAGTCGTGCGGGTTCGAGCAGCTCGAGGTGCCGAGTGCGTACGACCTGAGCGACGTGCTGTCCTGACGCGGAACGCACTGTGGTGTCCGTTTGTCGCTGTTCTGTCACGTTCGGCGAAAAGTAGTTAGCCGAACTAGCGAAGCCGTGCCAGGATGATGTCAGCAGCACGAGGCGTCCAGTCCGGACGCCCGGATCGAAAGCGGTCGACATGAGCACCAGCACGCTTGTCCGCCACCCGCGGCGGAGCCCCTTCACAGAAGTCCGAGAGGCACGGCGCCAGCGCGTCCTGCAGCTCAGCGCGGTCATCAGCGCCATCGCCGGCGTGACCGCCACGGCGCTCGCACTCGTCACGGTCGGACTCGGCTCGTGATCGTCGACGGCATCACCGACGTGCACCGCGGCACCTGGTCGCGGCTCACCCGCCTGCACACCGCCAGCATCGGGTTGCCGACGCACACCACGCGCGTCGAGGACCCGGACCGTCAGCGGGACGTCTCCTCCGCAGCCTGAGGCTCAGCGTCGGCCGCTCGGCATCAGCTGGGCTTCTTCGCCCGTGAGGGCTGCACACGCGGCGGCTCCCCGGGCATCTTCGGGAAGTCCGGCGGGAACGGCAGCTCCCCCTCGCCGTTCGCCAGGTCCCGCTCCCACCACTCGAGCAGCGGGGCGATGCTGCCCGGCTGCTCCCCCATCGACTCCCACGGGTCACCCGTGGTCAGCAGCCGCTCCGGCACCGTGCGGATCGTGAAGGCCGTCGGGTCCGCGGTGCGCAGTTCGTCCCAGGTGATCGGCGTGGACACCGAGGCGTGTGCGAGAGCTCGGGGGCTGTAGGCACCGGCCATCGTGCGGTCGCGGTTCGCCTGGTTGAAGTCGACGAAGATCCGCTGCCCCCGCTCCTCCTTCCACCACGCCGTCGTGACCCGGTCTGGCATCCGGCGTTCGAGTTCGCGCGCCGCGGCGATCACCGCGTGCCGCACCTCGAGGAACTCGTGCTCGGGCCGGATCGGCGCGAACACGTGCAGGCCGCGGTTGCCGCTCGTCTTGATCCAGGTGGTCAGGCCGACCTCGTCGAGGACCTTCCTGAGTTCCTCGGCCACCGGCACCGTGTCGCCGAAGTCCGTGCCGGGCTGCGGGTCGAGGTCGATCCGCAGCTGGTCCGGGTGATCGCTGTCCTCGGCACGAGAGGCCCACGGGTGGAAGACCACCGTGTTCATCTGGGCGGCCCACACCGCCACCGCCGGCTCGTCGATCACGAGCTGCGGGTGCGAGCGGGCGCTCGGGTAGGTCACCGTGATCGAGCGGACGTAGTCGGGCGCACCCTTCGGCGGGTTCTTCGAGAAGAACTGCTCGCCGTCGACGCCGCCCGGGAACCGCTGCAGCGAGATCGGCCGGTCGCCGTTCGCCCGGACGAAGGCGTCGCCCACCGTCACGAGGTACTCCGCCAGGTCGAGCTTCGTGATGCCCGCTTCGGGCCAGAGCACCCGCGCGGGGCTGCTGACCCGGACCTCGCGGTCACCGTCGGGCCCCGGCACCCGCACCGTCGTCGCTTCGCTCGCCATGCAGCGGACCGTACACGCGTGGCAGCCGCCCGCCCGCAGCCGGGTGTGCGCCGACGCGCTCCCGCTGGACACCGGTGTTCCCAGGTCGAACACGCGCACGCCGGTGTTCAGCGCGCGGACACCGGTGTATTGCGGCCGGGGTCGGCAGGATGGGCGGGTGAACGCGTACCTCGGCATCGACCTGGCGTGGGGTCTCGGCTCCGAGCGGAAGGCCGCGAACGAGACCGGGCTGGTGGCGATGGACCACGACGGCACGATCACCGACGCCGGGTGGGCCCGCGGGGTCGACGCCGTCACGGACTGGATCGCCCAGCACCTCGGGCCACGATCCCTGATCGCCGTGGACGCCTCGCTCGTCGTGACGAACCCGACGGGCATCCGCGAGTCCGAGCGGCAGGTCGGGCAGCGCTACGGCCGGTGGAAGGTCGCCGCGAACCCGACCAACCAGGCATCGGCGGCGAGCGCCGGCTCAGCGCTGCTCGACCGGCTGACCGCGCTGGGCGTCGGGTACGTCTCCGACACGGATTCGATGCGACGACGCACCGGTCCGGCGATGTTCGAGTGCTACCCGTACACGACGCTGGTCGGGGTGGAGGAGCTCGGCTACGACGTGGAACGGCCCCGGTACAAGCGGCTCGATCTCCGGATCCCCGCTGCCGAGGCACGTGCCCGTCGTGCCGAGGCCTTCGACGAGCTGATCCGGCGGCTGCGCGAGACCCCGCTCGACCCGCCGCTGCTGCTCGACTCGCACCCGCTGACGCGGCGGCTCGCCGACCCGTCGGTGCTGCACGGTCCGACGCACAAGCACCGCGAGGACCTGCTCGACGGCGCCCTGTGCGCGTGGACGGCGGCGTTCTGGGAGCGACACGGCGACCAGCGCGTGCAGATCCTGGGAGGTGATCGGGGCCTCCCGTCCGACCCGCTGGACGAGGCGGGCCGCCGGCCCGTCGTGGTGGCACCCGCGCGCCCGTCGCAGCGGAGGCCGCGCGGCTAGGGTTGAGCGGTGAGCACGACGACCGAACCCCTGCACATCGGGCTGGTGTCGCTGCACACCTCCCCCGGAGACGAACCCGGTTCGGGCGAGGTCGGCGGCATGAACGTCGTCGTCCGGCACCAGGCCGAGGCGCTGGCCGACCGAGGCCACCACGTGGACATCATCACCCGCCGGTCCGCCCCGACGCAGCCGGACTCGGTGTCGCTCGTGCCGGGCGTGTGCCTGCGGTTCCTGTCCGCGGGGCCGGCCGAACCGGTGCCGAAGGGTGAGCACGACGCGTTCATCGAGCCGTTCCGTCACGAGCTGGAGCAGCTCGGGCCGTTCGACGTCCTGCACTCGCACCACTGGTTCTCCGGCGCGGCCGCGCTGCCCGTCGCCCGCGAGCGCGGCGTCCCCCACGTGCAGTCGTTCCACTCCATCGCCGCCGACCCGGCCACGCCGCTGTCCGAGGGCGAACGCCCCGAGTCCGCGGGCCGCATCGCCGGCGAGGAACTGCTGGCCCGCGAGTCGGACGCCGTCGTCGTGGTGTCCGAGGCCGAGGCGTCGACCGTGCGCACACGGCTCGGCGGTGACGACGCCCGCATCTGGATCGTGCCGCCGGGGGTCGACGGGTCCGTCTTCCGCCCCGCGGCGGTCGGTGCGCGCCGCGCCGCCACCCCCTACGTGGTCGCGGCGGCTCGCGTGCAGCCGCTCAAGGGCCTGGACCTGGCGATCGAGGCGATCGCGGACATCAGCCTGGAGGCCCGCCCCACCCTGGTCATCGCGGGCGACGTCTCGAGTGAGGCGGGCGACTACGTGGACGAACTGCGTCGGCTCGCCGAGGCGCGGGGCATCGCCGACCACGTCACCTTCATCGGGCCGCAGTCACGTGCCGACCTGGCGTTCCTGTTCCGCGGCGCGGCAGCCGTGCTGGTGCCGTCCCACTCCGAGACGTACGGGCTCGTCGCGCTCGAGGGCTCCGCTTCCGGGGTGCCGGTCGTGGCCGCCGCTGCCGGGGGCCTGCGCGAAGCGGTGGTCGACGGGGAGACGGGTGTGGTCCTCGAGTCCCGCGACCCGCAGGCGTGGGCTGCCGAGATCGAGCGGATCCTGACGGATGCGCCGTACGCCGCCGGACTCGCCGCTGCGGGGCGGGAGCACGCGGAGCGCCTCAGCTGGGAGCGGTCGGCCGCGGGGCTCGAGGACGTCTACCGCCGGGTGCTCGGGCGCCCGTGAGCGAGACGGACGGGCGGTTCGCCGCGTTCTGGGCGGCGCTCGACGCCGTGCCCGTCGAGTCGGACGCCGAGGCGCTGTACGACGTCGGATCGGCCGAGGGACGGCTGCGGCGAGCGAACCTGACACGGTACCTGGAGCAGTCCGGGTCGGGGGCCGACACGTTGCTCGTGGCCGAGGCCCCGGGTTGGCGTGGCATGACGAACACGGGTGTGCCGTTCACGAGCATGCGGGAGCTCGGACCCGAGTACCTCGTCCCGCCGGAACCGACCGCACCGTGGGAAGCGTCGTCGCGCGTCGTGCACGCGGCACTGGACGGCTGGCGCGGTGCGCTCCCCGTCGCGTGGGCGATCTTCCCGCACCACCCCTTCGTGGCACCGGACCGGCTGACGAACCGGACGCCCCGACCCGCCGAGGTCCGCTCGGGAGCGCCCGTCGCCCTCGCGCTGCTGGAGGCCCTGGGCGGCGTGGACCGGGTCCGGGTGGTCGCGGTCGGTCGGAAGGCGCAGGGGGCACTCGCGCTGGCCGGCATCGAGGCGACCGCCGTGCGGCACCCGGCGCAGGGCGGTGCGAAGGAGTTCACCGAACAGTTGCGGGCGCTGGACCGCTAGCTGACCGTCGGTCCGTCCCGGTTGAGACCCGCTCAGGCGGAGCGGACCTCGATGCCCTTGGCCGCGAGCCGCTCGGTGACGTGGGCGGGCAGCGGCGCGGCTGCGTACACGGTGCGGAGCTCCGGCAGGTCGAGCAGGTCGTCCCAGTTCTGCGGGTCGAAGCGGTCGTCCGAGCCGTCCCAGCCGGGGTGCACGTCCTGCAGCACCTCGAGGTCGGAGTCCACCGTGATCTCGGTGACGAGCGACAGGTGCGACGGCAGCAGGTCGAGGTCGTCGTAGTACTCGCGCGCCCGGTCGTCCTGCCCGTCGACGTCGAGGTCCTCGTCGGTCTCGTCCTCGGCGTCCGGGTCGTAGGGGTCGAGGACGTCGAGGTCGTAGCAGAGGACGTCGAGCACCAGGAGCTTCGCGTTGAAGTCCGCGAACTCGATGGGCTCCTCGGTGGTGTTCGACTGCTGGTCCATGGCCGGAGCGTATCCGTCGCCGAGCGACCGTGTTGCGATCGCGAGAAACCTCCCTGTGGGACTGGACAGGAAGGCACATCGCGCGAAAGGGTGACGCATGGCCACCACCAAGACGGACCGCCCACAGCAGGAGCAGCACGAGCTCCGCCGGGTCATCGGTCCCAAGCTCCTGCTGCTCTTCATCGTCGGCGACATCCTCGGCACGGGTGTCTACGCGCTGACCGGCCAGGTCGCGGCCGAGGTCGGCGGGGCAGCATGGCTCCCCTTCCTCATCGCGTTCGCGGTCGCGCTGCTGACAGCGTTCTCGTACCTGGAACTCGTGACGAAGTACCCGCAGACCGCCGGTGCCGCCCTCTACGTGCACAAGGCGTTCGGCATCCACTTCGTCACCTTCATCGTGACGTTCATCGTGATGTGTTCCGGGATCACGTCAGCGTCGACGGCGTCGCGGGCGTTCGCGGCGAACCTGGGTGCCGGGTTCGGCATCGAACTGCCGAACGGCGTGGTGATGCTCATCGCGATGGGCTTCATGCTCGCGGTGATGTTCATCAACTTCCGCGGGGTGAGCGAGAGCGTCAAGACGAACGTCGTGCTGACGCTGGTCGAGCTGTCCGGTCTCGTCATGGTGATCCTGATCGGGTTCTGGGCGATCGCGGGCGGCAACGCGGACTTCTCGCGGGTCGTGATGTTCGAGACGCCGGAGGACAAGTCCCTGCTGCTGTCGATCAGCACCGCGACGTCGCTGGCGTTCTTCGCGATGGTCGGGTTCGAGGACTCGGTCAACATGGCCGAGGAGACCAAGGACCCCTCGCGCATCTTCCCGAAGATCATGCTCACCGGCCTCGGCATCACCGCGGTGATCTACGTGCTCGTGTCGATCTGCGCCGTGGCCGTGGTGCCGATCGGTGAGCTCGCCGGCAACGAGACCCCGCTCGTGACCGTCGTGCAGACCGCCGCGCCGGACTTCCCGATCGCCGACCTGCTGCCCTTCATCTCGATGTTCGCCGTCGCCAACACCGCACTGATCAACATGATGATGGCGTCGCGCCTGCTCTACGGCATGAGCAAGCAGGGCGTGCTGCCGGGCTTCCTGTCCCGCATCTCCCCCGCCCGTCGCACCCCGTCGACCGCGATCGTCTTCACCACGCTCATCTCGCTGCTGCTGATCGGGTGGGTCTCGCTCGACCCGGAGTCGCCCATCGTCGTCGTGCTCGGTGGCACCACCTCGCTGTTGCTGCTGACGGTGTTCGCCGTCGTGAACGTGACCGTGCTCGTGCTGCGCCGCGACAAGGTCGACCACAAGCACTTCCGAGCCGGCGTCGTCATCCCGGTCATCGGCGTCGTCACGTGCCTGTGGCTCGTCATGCCGTTCTCGTCCGGTCGTGACCCACAGCAGTACCAGATCGCCGGTGCGCTGCTGGCGCTGGGCGTGCTGCTCTGGGTCCTGACCTGGTTCACCCACGGACGGAAGCAGGCCGAGAAGGCCCCGACCGGGCTCGTGACGGAGCCGACGAAGGTGCAGCGCCCGCCGCACGACCACCGCGACGTCTGATGGACGCGACCAGTGTCATCTGGACCATCGTCATCGCGGTGATCGCCGCGCTGTCGCTGTCCGCCGGAGGCTGGCGCCTGGGTCGGGGTCGAGGTCGACGGGACGGTCGACGCGGGCGGTGACCGCGGCGCACGAACGACCCGTGACGGTTCTGGTTCGCGAAGCCCTCGCTTCATGAACCAGAGCCGTCACTCGTTGCCGGGGACGCACCTTCCAGGCGGCGAGCGACCGGCGGCGAACCGCGGACCCCGAAGTGCGAACCCCGAACTCCGAACCCCGAACCCCGAACGTGCGACCACGGCGGGCCGCCGCTCGCTTCCCAGGAGGCGCCCGTACGCTCGTGCTGCTCTTCCCGCTCCGCCCGCCCAGCACCCGCCCAGCCCGTCGAGAGGTCCCGTCATGCGCCGTGTCGGCATCACCCTCGCCTCGGTGTTCGGCGCCGGGATCGTGGCGGTCGGCATCGGCGTGGTCGTCCTCGTGGTGATCGCCGTCAACTCGCTCGCCGGCATCGCGAAGTCGAGCGCCGCCACCCCGACTCCCGCGTGCCCGGCCGTCGCCTCGAAGACGATCGGCGGGATGGTCGTGCCGGCCGGACCCGTCGGCGGCTTCTGCCAGGACCGCCTGGTGAACGCCGCATCCGTGATCGAAGCCGCGCAGGCGCTCGGCATCGGGCCGCACACGCAGGCCGTCGGGGTGATGACCGCGATCGGCGAGTCGAGCCTGGTGAACCTGGACCACGGCGACGCCGCGGGCCCGGACAGCCGTGGCCTGTTCCAGCAGCGCGACAACGGCGCCTGGGGCACGTACGAGCAGCGGATGGACCCGTACACGGCCGCGACGATGTTCTACACGAAGCTCGTGAAGGTCCCCGGCTGGAAGACGATGACCCCGACGCAGATGGCGCACGCGGTGCAGATCAACTCCGATCCGGACCACTACGCGAAGTCGTGGCCGCAGGCGAAGGCGATCGTCGAGGAGCTCACCGGCCAGGACGTGCCGGACGTCGCTCCCCAGGGCTGACCGCTCACGAGGCCACCGCCTGCGTCTCCTCGTCGAACTCGACGATCGCGGCTCCCCCGGAGTGCACGACGACCTGGGCACGGAGCCGCACCGAGTGCTCGTCGAGGGCGCACGCGCAGGCGTCGACCCACTCCCAGTCCACCGGGGAGAGCCGGTCGGCGTCGGGGCGTTCCCACACGAGCACGACGTCGACGGCCCCGAGCTGCGCCACGATGTCGGCGATCAGGGCCGCGAAGTCGTCGACGTGTTCGTCCGGGGAGTACGGCAGGTCAGCGATCGGCAGCAGGAACGGGATCGACATCCCGCGGTCGTCGAGGAACAGCACCCAGCACTGCCGTCGCAGCGGCCGTTCGACGACGGCTTGGACGAGTCGGACGACGTCGTCGTCGGTGCGGACGGGTTCACGGATCAGGCGGTCGAGCATCTCGGTGTCAGGCATGGCTCCAGCGTGGCGAACCGGAAGCCACCGCCCGAGGCACGGTCCGGGGGCTGTGGAAAGCCGCTCCGCGAACCCAGCCTGTGCGGGAAGAGTCCCTCAGATGCCGTGCGTGACCGAGCTGTCGACGAGCAACAGCGAGGCGAAGAACACCGCGACGATCGCCGCCATGCCGACGAGCACCACCGGCCAGGTCAGCCGCCGCCGGACGAGCCGCAGCACGCAGACCGCGATCGTCGCGACCAGCACCGCCGCCACGACGATCGGTCCCACGACGACGACCGAGTCCCCCAGCGTCTCGTTGCAGGTGTTGCCGGGCGCCGCACACGACACGAACGCCAGCGACATGAGCCTGATCCCCCACCCCGCTGCCAACGCACCGACCGTCAGCACGACGAGCAGCGCGGTGGAGGTGACCACGTCCGCGACACGAGCGCGACCTGCCAGGGGGTGCCGGGCCTCCCGACCGAAGCGCGCCGGGCCGGACCCGAGCGGATCGGGACCCGACGCAGGACCCGCCCCAGGACCCGTCCCGGGGGCCGGGCCGGAACCCGCTCCGGTGGCCGGGCCGGTCTGTCCTGCGGGCGCGCCCATCAGGAGCGCCGGCCGCGCGTCGACCAGAGGGCGAGCGCGATGAGGACGGGCTGGCCGAACAGGCGGACGAAGCGCTTCTCGTCGCTGTCCAGGCCGAAGGCGTCGCGACGGTTGACCCACTGCGACAGGTTGCCGGGGAAGATCACCGTGAAGAACAGCGCGGCGACCGAGCCGACGAAGCGGCGGGCCGGTTTCGGGGCGAGCACCAGGGCCGAGCCGAGCGTGATCTCGGCGACGCCCGACGCGAGCACCGTCGTGTCGTCGTCCAGGGGGACGAAGTCGGGCACCTGCGCCGTGAACTCCTTGCGCGCGAAGGTGAGGTGGCTCGTACCCGCGACGACGAGGGCCAGGCCGAGCAGGACGCGGAAGAAGGAACGCATGCCTCCATGGTGCCCGTTCCCGCGGTCGGGTGCCCGCGCTGCGCGACCTGGACGCGCTCGAAGCGAGGTTCACTCGCTATCATGCCGTCCATGGGAGCAGTCGCTCGGGACCACGAACCGCCGGCCGCCCCGGCGACCTTCGCGGTGTTGCTCGGACCGGTCGCGTTCTACCTCGGCATCATCGTGCCCGCGCAGTCGACCGTGCGGCACGTGCTGCTCGGCGCGGTGTTCGGGCTGGTGTGCGTGCTGAGCGGCTGGCGGGCGATCCGGATCGCGGGTCGCCGTCGCGCGGTGCAGGTGTGGTCGTGGATCGGCATCGTGATCGGGAGCACTGGGCTCGTCATGCTCGTCTGGCAGGTGCTCGTGATCGTGACCGGCGGTGCGTTCCCGCCGCCGTTCTGGTCGCCGTACGCCTACCGCTGACGCCGTCCGGCCGGGAGGCCCGGGTCGGGTCCGGCCCGTCGCGCGCGGAAGGGGTCGGTCCGGGTCAGGGCTGCCCCGCCTGACGAAGCCGGGTCACCAGCCGAGCGTGCCGGGCGCGCCCTTGAACGGCCCGACGATGTCCGCCGTGATCCAGCCGCCGTAGAAGTCGCCGTCCTGCGCCCGGACCCGTTCGCCGCCGACCTCGCACGAGTCCATCGCCGACGGGTAGATCGCGACGCGTTCCCGCAGCGACTCGTAGCCGGGGACCGGTGTCGGGTAGTTCCAGGCGGCACGGCTCGCGACCGTCCCGTCACCGCCGACGACGTCGAAGTAGCGCGCCAGGCCCTTGAACTCGCACATGCTCGATCCGGACGCCTTCACGAGCGCACCCTCGGCCAGGTCGGTCATCGGCAGGTAGTAGACCGGCGGGTGCGAGGTCTCGAGCACGCGGACGGCGTCGGTCGTGTCGGCGACGACCGTGCCGCCGAGACGGACGACGACACGGGCGGTGACCCGCTCGACGGCGGGTGGGCGGGGGTAGTCCCAGACGGACTCCTGGCCGGGGCCGGGCTCGGTCCTCTTCGGGTGGCGCATGCTCCAGGTGTACGCCCGGTGCCTGCGGTCCGGCCGCGTGCGTGCGCGGGATCGCCGCCGGGTGCACCATGGGCGGGTGACGACGACGACACGCACCCTGTTCCGACGGAAGCCCATCGACACCATCGATGACGAGGCCGGGGGCGAGGGCGGCCTGAAACGGCACCTCGGCCTGTGGCAGCTCACCGCGATCGGCATCGGCGGCATCATCGGCGCCGGCATCTTCACCCTCGCCGGCACCGTCGCGAACGGCGTCGCCGGGCCCGCGGTGCTGATCAGCTTCCTGGTCGCCGGGGTCGCGAGCGCCGCCGCAGCCCTGTCGTACGCCGAGTTCGCGGGGCTCATCCCGAAGGCCGGCAGCGCGTACACGTACGGCTACGCGGTGCTCGGCGAGATCGTCGGGTGGTTCATCGGCTGGGACCTGCTGCTCGAGTACACGGCGATCGTGGCGGTGGTCGCGATCGGCATCTCCGGCTACGTGGGGTTCCTGGTCGGCCAGTTCGGCATCGACCTGCCCGCGTGGATGCTCGGCGCGCCCGGCACCGGTGACGGCCACGTGATCGACGTCTTCGCGATCATCCTGTGCCTGCTCACCGCGTTCGTCCTCACGCGCGGCATCCGGAGCGCCGCCCGGTTCGAGTTCGTCGCCGTCGGCATCAAGGTGGCGCTCGTCGTGCTCATCGTCGTGCTCGGCGTGTTCCACATCAACAGCGCCAACTACTCCCCGTACTTCCCGTTCGGCTTCGGCGGCGTGATGACCGGTGCCGCCACCGTGTTCTTCGCCGTGTTCGGCTACGACGCGATGTCCACCGCGGCCGAGGAGTCCACCGACGCCCGCAAGCACATGCCGAAGGCGATCCTGCTGTCCCTCGGCATCTCGATGGTGCTGTACGTCCTGGCGACCCTCGTGCTCACCGGGATGCAGAAGTACACCGACATCGACCCCGCTTCGGGCTTCTCGTCGGCGTTCGCGTCGGTCGGGCTCGGCGGTGTCGCCAACGTCATCGCGATCGGTGCCATCGTCGGCATCGTCACGGTGCTCGTGACGTTCATGCTCGGCGCCTCGCGTGTCTGGTTCTCGATGAGCCGCGACGGCCTGATGCCGAAGTGGTTCGCGAAGACCGACCCGAAGCGGCACGTACCGACCCGGGTGACCTGGATCCTCGGCATCGCGTCGGCGATCCTGGCCGGTGTCCTGCCGATCGGTGTCGTCGCCGAGCTCACGAACATCGGCATCCTGCTCGCGTTCGTCGTGGTGTGCTCGGCCGTCGTGGTGCTGCGCTACCGGCAGCCCGACCTGGACCGCCAGTTCCGGCTGCCGTTCATGCCGGTCATCCCGATCATCGGCGTCATCGCGTCGCTCTGGCTCGTCACGTTCCTGCAGTGGGAGACGTGGGTGCGGTTCGCGATCTGGTTCGCGATCGGGCTCGGTGTGTACTTCGGGTACTCGCGGAAGCACAGCAAGCTGGCCGAGCCGGCGAAGGGCTGAACCCCAGCGACAGCCGATGTCCAGCCGACGCCGACGTCGGCAGAGCCCACGCCCGCGCCCTCAGCGCCGCAACGTCTCCCGCGGGTACTCCCCGAACCGGCTCGCGTACACCGAGGCGAACCGCCCCATGTGCGCGAACCCCCAGCGCCGGGCGACGTCCGCCACCGAGGTCGCGTGCGGGTCGAGGATCCGCAGCTCCTCGTGCACGCGTCCGAGCCGCACCTCGCGCAGGTACGTCATCGGCGAGCGCTCGAACGCCCGCTGGAACGACTCCTGGATCCCGCGGATGCTCAGCCCCGCGGCTTGCGCGATGTCGGCGACGGTGAGCGGTTCGTGGGCGTGCGCCTGGATGAACTCGACCGCAGCCCGGAGCCGGCCGTCACTGCGGGTGCCGTAGCCGGCGGGGAACCGGTCGGCCTGCAGTGGGTACATCCGGAACAGGGCGCGGGCGACGTCGCGCTGCGCCTCGTGCCAGGCGAGGGACTCCTCGCCCTCCTCGCGCAGTGCTCGGAGCGCGCCGGACACGGCGGTCCGCCACAGGCCGACGGCGGTGAGGTCCGGCACGGCCGTGGTGTCGAACGCCATGGTGCCGTCGACCAGGTGGTCCTCGGCGGCGACGTCGAGCACCAGGTCACGACGCAGGTGCACCAGGCGCTGGTCCCAGTCCTGGTACTCCATCTCGAACCGGCGCTCGACCGGGAACATCGTCGGCACGCCGGGCCGCATGCGGACCTCGTCGCGGCCGACGTCGACGCGGGCCTCGCCGCGTTCCAGCCACTGCACGACGACCTCGCCCTCGGTGGCGACGTCGCCCCGCAGGTACCCGTGCATCTGCGACCGGCGGATGCTGAGGCGCTCGTCACCGACGCCGACGTACTTGAACCAGTAGTCCTGGTCGAGTGCGCGGGAGTACCAGGCCTTGCCCGCGTACATGCCGGCGAGCGAACTGATGGCCTCGTCGGTGTCCTGCCCGGACACGGCGACGAGCGAGCGCGGCTGACGGGGCGGGTGAGCAGGGGTCCGAGACTCCGTCGTGTCGGTCATGTGCACACCTCTCCCTGATCGAGCAGAGCGGTGTGGTCACCTCCGGGTGCCCCCGGTCTGCCCTCTCACGCTAGGGAGCGACCAGTGGTCGTACAACCGGGTTGCGTTCCGCGGCCTAACGGCCGGTCCAGCGCACCCAGCCGTGCACCTGCGCCGCCGCGCTCTCGAAGGACGAGTGCCCGCCGGTCAGCGAATGGTCCGGAGAATCGACCGTGTACGTGTCGGTCCGGGTGATGTCGCACACGACCTCGGCGTCGATCCACCCGTTCCAGTGGTCGGCTGAGTCGCGTACCCACCGCAGTCGGTCCGGCATGCGTTTCCAATCGGTTCCGTGGACCGCGGTCGTCGCGCTCCGATCTGGACGGTAGTCCTGTCAGATGTTCGTCGCACAGGGTGGCGGCGGGGATCGTCGGTGGTGACTGGCACGATGGTCCCGTGCCTGCTGCCCCGATGATCGACGCCGTGGACGTCATCCGCTTCGTCGGGCCGCAGACCTTCGGTCGCGCACGCGACGTCGTCCGCGCCGGACTGGTGGACGACGCCACCTGGCACGACCACGACGGCACGGTCACCGCGGTCGTGTCCGGCACCGCCGACGACCCGTACGAACTCCGCGTCGACACCACCCCGGCGCGCGGCGACTTCGTCCGCCCCGTCCGCAGCACCTGCAGCTGCCCGCTCGGCGGCGACTGCAAGCACGTCGCGGCCGCGCTCCTCACCATCAACGCCCGTGCCCTCGCCGCGAACGCCGGCCCACGCCCGGAAGCGCCGGCTCCGCCGCCCTCGGACTGGAGGCACGACCTCGCCCGCCTCGCCGGCGACGACGAGCGGGCGCCCACCCTGCAGGGCACCCGGATGGGGCTGCAGTTCGAGTTGCGTGACGCGGTCCCCGCCAAGCTCGCCTCGCGAGCCCGTGCCGCCGGCCGTGCCCTGCCGGCACCGTCCCGCAGCGTGCGGCTCGGGGTCCGGCCGGTGACCCGCAGCGACGCCGGCAACTGGGTGCGCGGGCAGCTGACCTGGGGCACGCTCCCCTACTCGCAGAACCGGCTCGGCGTCGGTGCCGAGCAGCACGCCTGGTTCCTGCAGCTCGCCGCCCTGCACCGCGCCGGGCAGCTCGCGGGCCTGCCGGGTGAGAGCGACTGGCTGCACCTCGACGACTTCCGGAGCCCCCTGCTCTGGCCGCTCCTGCAGCAGGCCGCGGCGCTCGACATCGCGTTCGTCACCGGCAAGCGCGAGGGCGGTGCAGTCCTCGGCACGCAGGCCCAGGTGCTGCTCGACGTCGCCCGGCACGACGACGCCGTGGTGATCGGCGCCAGTGCCGTGCTCGACGGCCGCCCCGTGGCGCCCGGTGCAGCGCGCATGATCGGCGACCACGGCGTCTACGTGTTCCGCGAGAGCCCCGAGTTCACGGTCGCCGTCGCCCCGACCCCGGCGCCGGTGCCCGAGGACCAGCGCCGCATGCTCGTCGAGGGCACCCGGATCACCGTGCCGACCGCCGAGGTCGACGAGTTCCTGGCCGACTGGTCGCCACGGCTGCGCGGCGCCCTCGGCCTGGTCAGCTCCGACGGCTCGGTGGAGCTGCCCGAGCGCACCCCGCCCGAACTCGTGCTCACCGCGACGTTCGAACCGGCACGGGCGCCGCGCACCGACGACCGCGTGCACCTGCACTGGCGCTGGCACGTCGACGGCCGGAAGGACCCGGTGTCCCTGCACGGCCCGCTCCCCGACCTCTCCGGGCTCCGTGCGGCCGACGACCCGGCCGGCGGTCCCGTCGCGGACCCGGCCGCGGCGGTGGAGCCGACCACGGCGACGACGCAGGCCGACGACGCGACGCGGGCCGGGCCTCCCGAGCGCCCTGCGGGACCGGGTGGCGGACTGGACTGGTTCCAGGACGGCACCATCGACGGAGCCGACGTCGCGGTCTTCGCGAACGAGTTCCTGCCCGAGCTGCCGTCGCTCGGCGTCCGCACCGTCGTGCAGGGCGAGCGGCTCGACTACGAGCGGTTGAGCGGGCGGCCGCACATCCGCGTGACGACGATGCCGTCGGACAAGCACGACTGGTTCGACCTCGGCATCATCGTCAGCGTCAACGGCAAGCAGATCCCGTTCACGCCGCTGCTCACCGCGCTCGCGGGTCGGCAGCGACGGCTCAAGCTCGTCGACAACTCGTACCTGTCGCTGGCCGACCCCGCGTTCGACCGGCTCAAGGAGCTCATCGACGAGGCCCGCGACCTGGACGAATGGGAGCCCGACCAGCCGATCGCCGTCACGCCGCTGCACGCCGGACTGTGGTCGGAGTTCGACCTGCTGGCCGACGAGACCTCGCACGACGAGCGGTGGCAGGCGATCGCCTCGGGTCTGCTCGGGGCGACTCCCCCGGGTGACGTCCCCGTGCCGGACACCGTGCACGCCGACCTGCGGCCGTACCAGCACGCCGGGTACGCGTGGCTGTCGTTCCTGGTGACGCACGGCATCGGCGGGGTGCTCGCCGACGACATGGGCCTCGGCAAGACGCTGCAGGTGCTCGCGATGGTCGCCGCCCGTCGTGCCGCCGAGCCCGACGCTCCCCCGTTCCTCGTCGTCGCGCCGACCTCGGTGGTCGGCAACTGGGCCGCCGAGGCGGCCAGGTTCGTGCCGTCGCTGCGGGTCGCGACGGTGACCTCGACATCGCTGAAGGACCCGGGGCTCGTCGCCCGGACCGCCGCCGCGTCGGACGTCGTCGTCACCTCGTACGCGCTGCTCCGGCTCGACGCCCGCGCCTGGACCGACCTGCCGTGGTCGGCACTCGTGCTCGACGAGGCCCAGTTCGTGAAGAACCCGCAGTCCCAGACGCACCGTGTGGCGTCGGAGCTGCAGGCACCGGTGAAGTTCGCGATCACCGGCACGCCGCTCGAGAACGGCCTGACCGACCTGTGGGCGCTGTTCCACATCGTCGCGCCCGGGCTGCTGTCCACCTGGACCCGGTTCGGCGACGACTACGTCAAGCCCCTCGCCTCCCCCGACCTGCGCGGCGAGGCCCGGCAGGAGCTCACGGGGCGACTGCGTCGACGGATCCGGCCGCTCATGCTCCGCCGCACGAAGGAAGCCGTCGCGGCCGACCTGCCGCCGAAGCAGGAGCAGGTGGTCCGGGTCACGCTCGACCCCGCGCACCGGGAGCTGTACGAGCGCACGCTCAACCGGGAGCGCCTGAAGGTCCTCGACCTGATCGACGACCTGTCGAAGAACCGGATGATCGTGTTCCGGTCGCTGACGCTGCTGCGGATGCTCGCGCTGTCGCCGGCGCTGGTGTCGTCCGGGGTGTCCGGGTCGGCGTCATCGGACTCGCCCCTGTCGCCGGCGACGCCGCTCCCCTCCGCCAAGCTCGACCTGCTGCTCGACGAACTCGAACAGCTCGCGGCAGAGGGCCGTCGCGCCCTGGTGTTCAGCCAGTTCACCTCGTTCCTGCGGATGGTGTCCGACGCCCTCGACGCCCGTGGCATCGGCTACGAGTACCTCGACGGCTCCACGCGCAAGCGCCCCGAGGTCATCGAGCGCTTCCGGCAGGGCACTGCCCCGGCGTTCCTCATCTCGTTGAAGGCCGGCGGGTTCGGGCTCACCCTGACCGAGGCGGACACCGTGTTCGTGCTCGACCCGTGGTGGAACCCCGCCGCCGAGTCCCAGGCCGTCGACCGCACGCACCGCATCGGGCAGACCCGCTCGGTGAGCGTCCAGCGGTTCATCGCCGAGGACACCATCGAGGAGAAGGTCCTCGCCCTCGCCGCCCGCAAGGCCGAGCTGTTCGCCACGATGATCGACGACGACGCCCTGTTCGCCGACGATCTGACCGCCGACGACATCCGCTCCCTGCTGACCTGAGCCGCTGCCCCCCCCCCCGTTCGACCCGCACACCACGTTCCGCCCCGCACCACCGTTCCGCCCGCACCACCTGGAGTCCCACCGCATGACGTCCCGCCGACGCCGCAGCCGCATCACCCTGACCTCCGTCCTCGTCGTCCTGGCCCTCGCGGTCGGCGGGTACGCCCTCGATGCGACCGGGGTCCTCGGTCCCGACACCGACGCCGCGGGCACGACCGCGGCGGGCGGCCCCACGGCCGTGGAGACGACCACGATCGGACCGCAGCAGGCGTCGTCGGGGGCGAGCCCCGCCTCCAGTCCGACCGTCAGCCGCGGAACCGACGCCGATGCGGTCCGTGCACGCACCCAGCTCGCCGATCTGCCCGTCAAGGGCAAGGCGGCCGGCACCGGCTACGACCGCACCGGGGATTTCGGCAGCGCCTGGCTCGACGTCGACCACAACGGGTGCGACACCCGGAACGACGTCCTCGCCCGCGATCTCGCCGACATCACCCGCGAGGGCCGCTGCAAGGTCCTCACGGGCACCCTTGTCTCGCCGTACACCGGGGCGACCGTCGACTTCGTCCGCGGCAACACGACCTCGACGCTCGTGCAGATCGACCACGTCGTCGCACTCGAGAACGCTTGGCGCACCGGAGCCCAGCGGCTCACCGAGGCCGAGCGGCAGGCGCTGGCGAACGACCCGGTGAACCTGTTCGCCGTCGACGGCCGGTCCAACTCGCAGAAGGGCTCCGGCGACGCGGCGACCTGGCTCCCCGCGAACAAGGCGTTCCGCTGCACCTACATCGAGCACCAGGTCACGGTGAAGGCGAAGTACCGCCTGTGGGTGGCGCCAGCGGAGCGGGACGCGATGGTGCGGGTGCTCGACGCCTGCTGACGCTGGCACCCCCCTGGAGGCACGGCTCGGCCCGCCGTGTCCGACGACCGTGACAGCATGGCTGGTGTGAGTAGCGATCAGACCAACGGATCAGCCTTCGGCCGCGGCGTCGACAAGGCCCCGCCGACCGCGGCCGTCGAACTGCGACGGCGGATGGCGGCTTCGCCCGCGGGCTTCCTGCGCAGCGCGGCGTGGGTCCCCTGGAAGCCGGCGGGCACCCCGGAGGCCGGCAGCGTCGCCCACGTCATGATCCGGGACAAGCCGTTCGTGCCCGTCTTCACCGACCCGGCCGAACTCGCCGCCGGTCTGCCCGAGGCCGAGGGGCGTCCCGTGCCGATGTCCGAGCTCGTGTCCGCGCTGCCCGAGGAGTTCGGCATCGTGGTCGACCCGACGAGTGCTGCCGACGCGAACTTCCTGCACGCGGACGTCCTCGCCGAGATGCGGGCGCAGATGCAGGGCGGCGCCCCGACCGACGACGACTGACCCGGACTGTCTGCGGCTCGAAGCCTTCGTCGTCAGGCAGCCGCCATCGCCGTCGCGGCGACCGCCCACCAGTACCCGAGCAGACCGCCCGCCGGAACGGCCAGCACCGCGAGGACCCGAGCGCGGCGCATGAGGCTCCGACGGGAGCGCGCGTCGGCGATCTCGCGTTCGAGCCGTTCGAAGCGCTGCACGTGGCGGAGGGTGTCGTCGATGACCACGGCATCCACGTGCCAGGTGCCCCGTTCCTCAGCCAGCATCGACAGGAAGCGCACGGCTTCGTCGGAGTGCACGCGGGGAAGCCCGCGGATCCAGCCGCCCACACGCTCGGGCTCGAGGATCACGGCTGCCGGCGGCTTCTTGCCGAACCGGAGTTCGGCGGCCTCGACCACCAGGATCGGCTGCACGAGGATCGGACCGCCCGCTGCAGCCGACAGCAGTGCGGTCGCACGCTCTCCCTCGGCCAGCGCGCGGTGCAGGTGCGGCGTCCGCTGGCCGTTCACCATCAGTGTGCGTCCGCCCGCCCAGACCGCGTGACCGGAGTGGTTCTTCGTGTTGATCGAGAAGACACCGGTCGGCCCGACGACGACGTGATCGATGTCCGTGCTGCCCTCCCCGACCGGGACGGCGTGCAGGACCGTGCAGTCCGGGCCGAGTGCCTCGAGCTGGGCCGCGACCTGCCGCTCGCCGATCGCTCCCTTGAACCACGAACGGGCTTCCGGCCGGAGCGGGTCGTGCCCCCAGAACCGCTGCCAGGTCGTCAGCGCGGGGCCCTCGGTCTGGATCGCGAGACACTGCTGCATCACGGCGTACCCGGGCTTGCGGGCGCGGAGTGTGAGCGGCGCCGTTCCCTTCGGGCTCGGGCGGTCCGCGGTGATCGTGTGTTCCCCCACGCCTCCACCGTTCCAGGACGACGTCTGGTCCTGCCAGCCCTCGTTCTGGCGTCACGGCGCGGCGGGCGGCCCCATGGTTTCGTGCGGTTGACGGTTCTGGTTCATGATCCCCGGGGTTCGCGAACCGGAACCGTCATGCATCCGCGGCCGTCGAGCCTCCCGCGCAGCGGCGTCGCTCGCGGGTCAGCGCGGCTCGACGAGCTCGATGAAGCGCGACAGCAGGGACAGGCCCGCGATCGACGGGGGCAGCCCCGTGGTCAGCGCCGGCGAGTGCACGAGGTACGCCGCCCACTTCGCCCGCGAGATCGCCACGTTCAACCGGTTCGGCATGAGCAGGAAGTCGAGGCCGCGCGGGATGTCCGCCGCACTCGACGCCGCCAGGGACACGATCGACACGACGGCCTCGCGGCCCTGGAACAGGTCGACGGTGCCGACCTGGGTGCCGGTGAAGCCAGCGCGATCGAGCTCCTGCCGGATCAGTGCACCCTGCGCGTTGTACGGCGCGACCACGATGACGTCCTCGTCGGTCAGGGCGCGGGTGTCGGAGCCGTCCGTCCACGTGCGGCCGACGACGTCACCGACGAGCGCGACGACCCGGGCGGCCTCCTCGGCAGAGGACGTCGTGTTGCCCGTGTGGACGACCGGCACGGGGTGCACGCCAGCGTCGATGCCGTCGAGGTGTCGCCCGGAGACCATCGAGGCCAGTTGCCCGTCGTAGGACAGGGCCGAGACGGACTCGGTCAGTGCGGGCTCCATACGGCGGGTGCGAGCGAGGAAGTACCCGAACTCGGGCGGCAGGACGTGCTGGCCGTCGGCGAGCCAGCCGAGCGCTGACTCGTCGACGGGCTCGGGGTGCGAGCCCTGCGACACCTGGGGCAGCTGCTGGGGATCCCCGAGCAGCAGGAGGCGGGTCGCGGCGACGGACGATGCGATGGTCGGGGCCAGGGAGAACTGCCCGGCCTCGTCGACCACGAGCAGGTCGAGGGAACCGCGCTCGATCGTCGACTCGTTCGCGAACGTCCACGCCGTGCCGCCGACGACACCGCCGGTGCCCGAGGCCTCGCACGAGGACAGGAACGCGGCGACCGCGGCACCGTTCTTCACCGGGGTCCAAGCGGCTGCGTCGAGCTCGTCCTCGGTCGCGCCGGACTTCGGCACCTTCACGACGCGGTCCGCGGGGACGCCGGCCTGCACCACGGACGACAGGAAGTTTTCCGACGTCGCGTGGGACTGCCCGACGACCCCGACGCGCCAGCCGTACTCGCGGACGAGCCGGGCGACGACGTTCGAGCCGACGTAGGTCTTGCCCGTGCCGGGAGGCCCCTGGATCGCCAGGTACGAGTGGTCGAGGTCGAGCAGGGTCGACACGACGGCCGACACCGTGTCGTCGCCATGCACCGGGACGATCCGGCCACGAGGAGGCACACGGCGCAGCAGGTCGAGCGCGGGGTCGGGCAGCATCTCGGGCAGCTCGTCGAGGACGGCCTGGCCCCACCACGCGATCGCCTCGGGCTGGGGCTTCGCACGGGGCGGTGCCGACGGGGCGAGCGCCACGGGGAACTCGTGGTGCGGCTCGCCACCGACGGGCAGTCCTTCTTTCACGAGCACCTCGACGGCATCGCCGTTGTCTCGGACGTCCACGATGACGGCGCGCGACGACGCGCCCTTCGACCCCGGACCCGGAGACACGACCGATGGCGGAAGTGGGTCGTCGTAGACGAGGTGGGGCGTGCCTCCAGGCCGGAGCCGCGAGCCGGGCGCGAGCGTCCCCGACAACCGGAGTTCCCGCGACTGCGAGCGGGCACGCGGCAGCGTGTCCCAGTCGCGCTCGACGGACGCACGCTCCACGACCAGGACGTCACGCGTGTCGGCCCAATTGTCGACCGGGTTCCGCAGGCGGTCGAAGTGGTCCTGCCAGAAGGTCTTGGCCTCGCGGCGGTGGTAGTCGATTGCGGCTGCAGCGAGCGCCAACGCGGTCTGGTCGGGAGTGCGGTCGAGGGCGTCGACGTCCTCGAGTTGCGCGGCCAGGGCGACGTACACCGGGTTCGGCTCGCGCTCGACGGGGATCGGCGGGACCTCGAGCTCGAGCGCCGAGTCGGCCGCGTCGGGGTCGACGGTACGCAGCGAGCGGAGCCAGTCGCGTAGGCGCAGGGTCGAGCGGCAGTCGTATGCGTTGTAGTCGGCGACCTGGTCGAGCATCCGCTGCCCCTCGACGGCGTCACCGTTCCGGAGTTCCTCGATCGCGTCGACGTAGGCGGTGATGCTGTCCGCGGCGTTCGTGACGTCGCTCTCGCGCAGGTCCGACCCCATGTACAGCGGTTCGAGCTTCTTGATCGAGTAGCTGTGGCTGCCGACGACCAGGGCCTTGCGGACGATCGGGTACAGGTCGACCAGGACGCCGGCGCGCAGCAGGTCGTCCACGGCCTCTTCACCCACCCCGTGCCGGGCGGCGAGCGACAGCAGGTGCGTCCGCTCGTAGGCCGCGTAGTGGTAGATGTGCATGCCGGGGTACTGCTCGCGCCGCGCCTGGATGAACGCGAGGAAGTCGACCAGCGCCTGCCGCTCATCGCGGATGGTGTACGCCCAGAACGCCGTGAACTCGGCCTGGTCGTCCACCAGGCCGAACAGGTAGTCGAGGCCCCAGTGCACGCCGTCCTCGGTGTGCAGCGGGTCACCCTCGAAGTCGAAGAACACGTCGCCCGAGTCGGGCGCCGGGATCGCGTCGAGCGCGCGGGCATCGAGGACCTCGAAGCGCGGCATGACGGGCTGGCCCGGCCCGTCGGCGCCCTTCCGTCGGGCGTCTTCGGACTCGATCTGGAGGCTCGCCTGACGCACCAGCCGATCCTGCGTCGCGCGAGACAAGCCCGGTACTGCCCGGGTGCGGACCGCCAGGTCGTCGATCGTCCGCACCTCGTGTTTGATCAGCTTGGCCCGTTGGTCGAGGCGCATGCCGGCGACGAGGATGAGGTCCCGGTGCTCGGCGACCTGGGTCGAGCAGACGGCGCATCGGCCACAGCTCGAGTAGCGCGGGTCGCCCCATCGCAGCGGTTCGTCTGCCGCGATGCGCTCGGCGATGACCCGCTGCAGCTCGGCGCGCTGCGTGCGGTACACCGGCGCGATGTCGGCGAGTTCGTGCGTGGTCGTCGTCCGGTCGCCGAGCACCAGGTGCACCTGCTCGCCCGTGGGGATGCCGTGCGCCTGCATCTGCTCCGCGTAGGCGGCGAGCTGCAGCAGGGCGCTGATCTTCGCGTGGCGGGCGAGCTTGGTGTCGTAGACCTCGTACTCGCCGCGGTCGTTGCGGATGATGAAGTCGGCGAAGCCGATGAACCCCGGGCGCTCGGCGGTGGGCGGCTTGTGGAAGGTCGGTTGGTAGAGGACGTCGGCGCCGGTCTCGAAAGCCGTTCTTGCTTCGGCTGCGGCGCGCGCGTAGTCCGGCGGTGCGGGGCGGTCGAACTCGACGACGTCGCGCGTCTGCTTGAGGATGTCGAGGTAGTCGAGCTCGTGCTGGTCCCCCAGGCGGGCGGTGCGCTCGAGCATGTCGTCGTGCTCGTCGGGCAGGGGGCCGCCGCGCCCGAGCTTGGCGTCGAGCCGGCGGAGGAACGCCCACTCGCAGGCCGCCCACGTGCTCAGGTCACTCGGGCTGAGCAGCACGTGCCCGTTGACGCCGATCTGCATGCGCTCCCCCTTGCTCTCCGGTGCGCTGAAAGCCTAGGGGCGGGCGCCGACACCGGTTGCTCGGGCTGTCAGCTGCCGACCGGCACGAACCGCGGCCCGTCGTACCCGTCACGGGCCACGTGCGCCGTGAAGTCGGCGAGCGAGCGGACCCAGTGGCCGTGCTCGCCGTACAGGGCCTGGTAGACGACGACCGGCTCCTCGGTCTCGACGTCACGGGCGACCAGGAGCACCTCGTAGTCGTTGCCCTTGAAGTGGCGGTACCGGCCGGGCGTGACATCGCTGTTCATGCGCATGATCGTACGGTCAGGAAACCCGGCGCACCGTACTGTGGACCGCGTGAGGGAACTGGACGACACCGTACGACGAGCACGACGCCGGACCATCGTGATCGCGACCGTCGGGTTCGTGATCGGCGCACTCGTCGGCGTACTCCTGACCACCGGCGATCCGCTGCCCATGCGGATCCTCGCCAGTCTCGGCATCGGCTTGAGCATCGGCGGACTGGGTGGCGCCTTCTCCCTGCTGCCCACGACCCTTCGGCTCGGGCGTGAGATGCAGACCCCAGGGCGGACGTTCAACCAGCGCGAACGTCGCACGATCCTCCGCGCCGTCTACTCGGGGCGCCCGATCGAACCGCGGGACTCCGATCTCGCGCTCCCGGCCCGCGAGTCGGCGCGAGTCGCATCCACGACCCTGCCGGTGACCCTCGCCCAAACCCTGTTGCTGTTCGCCGGGATCGGGGGCCCACAGCTCCTGAACCTGCTCCGCGACGATGCCTGGAGCGCCGGCTTCAGCCGCATCTTCGTCGCCGCCATCATCGTCGCGTGCGTCGGCTTCAGCATCTCGTTCCGGCGGAACATCCGAGGCGCCCGCCGCTACCTCGCGGCATCCAGCGAGCCCTGACTCTGACTCTGAACCGCGCCGCACTCGACGCCTCCACCGTCCTGGCCGAGGAAGGACAATGTCCGTTCGGTACGGTATCCGACGGAGGGGGAACGATGAGCGACAGCATCAACACATGGGGCGGGA
This sequence comes from Curtobacterium sp. BRB10, assembly GCF_031844325.1. Classification (NCBI taxonomy): domain Bacteria; kingdom Bacillati; phylum Actinomycetota; class Actinomycetes; order Micrococcales; family Microbacteriaceae; genus Curtobacterium; species Curtobacterium sp. BRB10. The sequence goes on along the minus strand of NZ_JAUZVA010000006.1, from coordinate 43,442 downwards.
CCGCGACGAAGGAGCACGAGGCACCGCTGTTCGTGGTGCGGCGGCCGAGGTTCCCGGGAGTGATCTTCACCGTCGTCGGCGCGGCTGGGGTCGTCATCGGCGTTCCCGGGATCGTCCTGCAGCAGGTGTTCGCACCAGGCGCCGACAGCACCGCCTTCGGCTTCCTCGCTGGCCTCGGCGCGGCGATGTGGCTGCTCGGACAGGCACTCGCCGCCGGCCGGATCGACGTGTACGACCGGCACTACGACGTGAAGTCCGGATTCGGCCGTCTCCGTCGTCGCGAGGTGGACGACATCCACACGCTGCGGTACGGGTCCCAGTCGAACGGCGGGCCGACGTTCATCAGCCTCACCGCGTGGAACGACCGGAGGAAGAAGCAGTTCACGGTCTTCACGATCTACCGCGGGTACGAGGAGTTCACCGCGTGGATCGCCGAGCGCCGGCCTGAACAGTGGGCGGAGTGCGAGCGGCTCGGCATCCCCGATTAGGCCGGTCCCGCCGCGGCTCGCGACGTGACAGTCTGACGAGCAGCAGGCGAGCGCGAGCACCACCGCAGGATCTTCCTCCACAGCCGACGACCGAGCCGACGGAGTCCACCGCCCCCGGGCCGCCCGACCGTCATCGACCGGTGTCTCGGCATGGTCGTGACATGGAGACCTGGGTTGCCGACGACGCGCGACGACTGCACATGGCACGGTTCGGCCGACGTGACACCGCACCGGAACTCGCCGTGCGGCGCGAGCTGCACCGCCGTGGCCGCCGGTTCTTCGTCGACCGACAGGTGAGCCGTCGCTGCCGCGTCCGTCCGGACCTCGTCTTTCCCCGAGCCCGGATCGCGGTCTTCATCGACGGCTGCTTCTGGCACCTCTGCGAGGAGCACACGCACCTGCCGAAGGCGAACGCCGAGCTGTGGCGACGGAAGCTCCTCGCCAACCGCCAGCGTGACCTCCGCAACCAGGCGATCCTCATCGCAGAGGGCTGGCGCGTCATCCGGTCCTGGGAACACGACGACCCCGTCTCCGTCGCCGACCGCGTCGAACACGAGCTCGATCACTGGGCCTCCATCGCCCGACAGGACCGCAGCAGCCCTGCTGCGCTCGCGTCACATCCGGTCACGTTCGCCGAGTCGTCACCAGCCGGGCGTACCGTCACCGCATGACCGTCGGAACCGCCGTCGCCGTCCTCGTGGGGATCCTTGCACTCACGACGGTCCTCGGCGTGCTCCTGCGCCGACGCACCGGCCGTGCCGTACCCGCTGGAGGCAGGACCGGCTCGGACGGCCTATGTGCCGACGGCCTCGCACCGGAGAGCGACTACGGCAGCGTCGCCACCCTCGTCCAGTTCTCCACCCCGACCTGCGCCCGCTGCCCGGGCACCCGCCGCCACCTCGACGCCCTCGCCGCCCGACACGACGGCGTCGCCCGACTCGAGATCGACCTCACCGAACGCCCCGATCTCGCGACCCGCTTCAACGTCCTGCAGACCCCGACGGTCCTGCTGCTCGCCGCCGACCGCTCCGTCCACACGCGGTTCGGCGGGCCACCCCGCCCACCCGAACTCGCCGCAGCCCTCGACACCGTCCTCGTCACACGCACCGCCGGCACCCAGGAGTCCCGATGACCACCACGAACGACCCCGAACGCGGCATCGACCCGCGCTCCCCACGCTTCGGCGCAGCCATCACCACGGTGCTCCTCGCCGCGACGATCGTCCTCGCGCTGATCCCCGAGACGGAGGTCGCCGGCATCGTGCTGCTCGCGGTCATCGTCGTGCTGTTCGCCGTCGGAGGCATCGCCGGCATCCGCCGGCAACCCTACGGTGCACTCTTCCGACGGGTCGTCCGCCCGCGCCTCGCCCCGCCCGCCGAACTCGAGGCTCCGGAACCCCCGACCTTCGCTCAGCAGGTCGGCCTGTTCGTGACCGCGGTCGCGCTTCTCCTCGCACTGCTCGGCGTGCCGTACGCCGCCCCGATCGGTGCCGCGGTCGCCCTGGTCGCCGCGTTCCTCAACGCCGCCTTCGACGTCTGCATCGGCTGCCTGCTCTACGTGTGGCTGGTCCGCGCGGGCGTCTTCCGTTCGCGGCGCGGCGTCGCCTGACGGCGTCCGGCCTGGAGGCCCGCCGCACCTCGACAACACCGCCAGCGTCCGACGGGTGCTCGGCTCCAGAACACGGCTCTGCCCCGCCCCGTAGGGTGAGCGGGTGGGGGAAGACGAACGAATCATCCGGCGCGCGTGGCGTCGTACCGCCCTGGTCGTGTCGATCGCCGCGGTCGCGGGGGTAGTGGCAGGTTGGGCAACCTCGCGGGACGAGGACGGTTGGACCGTCGCCCTGGCGATCTTCACGTGCGTCGCCGTGCTGGTCGGCCTGGCCGGGATGCTCTCGTTGCTCCCCGCCAGTGCACGCGCGTCGTCGATCATCACGCAGGCGACCGAGGACCTGACGAGAGACCGTCGCAAGATCATCACGAGAGCCATCCGCTCGTGCGTTCCGCTCGCTGAGGACGCAGGCCCGGAACTGCAACACCGCGCGCTCACCCTCGCCCGCGGGACCACCGTGTTCAACGGACTGATCCTCGTCCAGAACCTCCTGCTGTTCGCAGGAGCCGCCGCTCCCCAGTTCGCCCGGGTCGTCACCGGCGATGGTAACACGATCATCAGCCGGATCTTCCTCGCGCTCTTCGTCATCGAAGTGGTGTTCGTCGCGCCGTTGCTGGTCGTCCGAGGCCGCCGAGCTCGGCGCTACGCGGACGCCGCCACCGCCGACAACGATCGCCGCACCGACACTCCGGTCTCCGTCGCATGACCACTGCGACGGAGGCACCAGAGACACCCGAGGCGATCGCCCGCCGAGCCTGGCGCCGGACGGCTTGGATCATCCTGGCCGGAGCCGTGGCCGGCGCGATCATCGGGGTTCTGCTCGAGCGCGTGAGCCCAGGACCGGGATGGCCCCTCGTGATCGTCGGGTGCACCGCGGCTGTCGGCGGACTCTCCGGAGCGTTCTCGTTGCTCGCCACCAGCCTTCGCCTCTCTCCGCAGATGCAGGCGCCCCTCGCAGGGCTGTCGCGCTTCGGCCGCAAGACCCTCTCGCAGGCGATCGCCAAGCAAGCCCCGATCGAACCGGCTGACTCCGACCTCGCTCGACGGGCGTTCGACCTCGCTCGTCTCCGCGCCGTCTCCCAACCGATCGCGCTCGGCCAGTTCTTGCTGCTCTACCTCGGCATCGCCGGACCGCAGCTCCCGAACCTCGTCGACGACGACCCCTTCTCTGCCGTCTTCAGTCGGATCCTCTGCGGCGCACTCCTCGTGGCGGCCGTCGTCTTCACGCCGCTCTTCCTCCACCAGTCCCGAAACTGTCGACGCTACGTGCAGGCGGCCACCGAAGCAGCCGCCCGCCAGCGCTGACTCAGTACGCCTGCCGCACCTCGTGCTCCTGAGGTGACCCTTCGACCTGTACGGTGAAACACCAGTACAAGGTTTCAAGGGGGCGTAGTGGGCGTGCAGATCGATCAACTCACCTTCGGGTACCGGCGAGACCACGCGGTGCTCTCGGGGCTGTCGACGGTCTTTCCGACAGGAGCGAGCGTGCTGCTCGGGCCGAACGGCGCCGGCAAGTCGACCCTGCTCGGACTCGTCGCCGACACGCTTCGACCCCGCACCGGGACGATCAGCGTCGAGGGATTGGGCGAACCGGGCACACACGGAAACCGACGACGGTACCGCCGCGGCGTCGCATGGCTCCCCCAGCGGAGCGGCGCCTTCCCCGGCCTGACCGCCCGGGAGCACGTCGCGTACTGCGGCTGGCTGAAGGGCCTGTCGCGCGCCGACGCCTGGGATCGCTCGGCGGCTGCCCTGGCCGCCGTCGATCTCGCCACCCGAGCCGACACACGAGCTACCTCGTTGTCGGGCGGCCAGATCCGGCGGCTCGGCGTCGCTGGCGCGCTGGTGTCCGGCGCACAGTGGATCCTGCTCGACGAACCGACGGCCGGACTCGATCCGGCACAGCGCGCGCGGTTCGCTCGGGTGATCCAGAACCTGCCGACGGAAGTGTCCGTCGTCGTCTCGACACACCAGACCGAGGACGTCGTCGCGACCTACGGCCACGTGACCGTCCTCGTCGACGGCCGGGTGCCGTTCGCTGGCTCGGTCGGTGCGTTCACCGAGCCGTTCGCTGACTTCTCGCCCGCCGAGGCGATCACCGCTTCGTACGCGCGGTTCACGCGTGAGGACGACTGATGCACCCGATCATCCCGTGGCGCAGCCGAGCAGCGGTGTGGCTCCTCATTCCTGGGCTGCTCGGCGTCGTCGCGTACAGCGTGCAGTTCGCAGATGAGACGACCGTCGCCGGCTACTGGCCTGCCGCGATGGCCGGCTCCGCGATCTACCTGGTGTTCTCGTGCGGCGTCGCGGCCACGGCTGGCGCCTGGGTAGGGAAGCGCTTCCGAGCTGCGGCGCCGGTGATCGAGTCCAGCAGCCGATCCAGTGCAGCAGTCGTCACCGATCACCTGTGGACATCACTGGCCGCCGGTCTGTTGCTCCAGCTCGTCGCGGTCGCACTCATGAGTCGGGACACCTGGGGCGCTCCCGGTGGCCCGTCGCCGCTCGTCGCCCTGGCCTTCGCGGGGATCCTGTTCTTCCACAGCTGCATCGGGTTCGCACTGGGGCGGTGGCTCCCGCCGGTGGCGTCCATCCCGCTGAGTCTGCTCGTCTCGTACAGCTGGCTCGGCTTCACCTGGTCGGTGGACTACTTCCCACTCCGGTACCTCGCCGGTCTCGTGATGGCCGACTGCTGCTCGGTCGAGACCGCGCTCGACATCCGGGCACCGGTCATTGCGACGGCGTTCAGTCTGCTCGCCGGGTGCAGTCTGCTCGTCATCGCGGTCGCTCGACGCTCGAGCGGTGACCGTGCACGCCGGTTCGGACTCCAGATCGGCGCGAGCTCGTTCGCCGTGGTCACCGTCGTCGCCCTGGCCGCCGGGTCCGGCCTCGCCGCAGCGCCGATCGTCGATCGTCCGCAAGCGCAGGCGATCTGCAGCGGCGCAGCGCCGACGATCTGCCTCTTCCCGGAGCAACGCGACACCGGCAACTCGGGGTCGGTCATCCGGAAGGCCGCAGAGAACCTCGGTCGCGCGGGCATCACGGTGCCGTCGACCATCCGCGCGAACAACGCGCCGTCGACGCCCGACGCCCTGAACATGATCGTCCAGGTCCGGATGTCCGACGTCGACCTGCTGCACAGCATCACCACCTCCTTGCTCGGCGATGCCGAGGTGGCGTACTGCGGCACAGAGGAGGACGATGCCGAACGCCTCAACGATGCCGCCGTCGCCAACCGATGGCTCATCGACGTGGCCGCCGAGGGCATCGTGAACGCCGACCACGTGGAACCCGCCCTCGAGCTGGACGACCCCGACGTTCTGCGAGCCCTCCGTCGCGCTCCGGTCCCCGCTCAAGCCGCGTGGGTCACCGCGACGGTCGACCGGCTGACGGATTGCTCGAGCGGCCACATCGCGGTGCCGTCCTCGTGATCTGGTGGCTGCAAGTCCACCGCACCCTGCCGTTGCTCGGACTCACGACCGCCCTGACGGTGCTCTCGATCGCGCTCGGCCCGATCGGCATGTTCTTCCCCTCGTTCGGTGGCGGCGCACCGTTCGCGCTGATCCCCGTCGCGGCCGTGCTCCCGCTGGTGATCGCCATCGCGACGAGTGCTTCGATCACCCGCGCACCCTTCCCCGCTCCGACACGGCGGACGGACCTGCTCGAGCTGACCACCGTCATCGCGGTGGTCGCGCTGGTGACGGCCACCGCGAGCATCGGCCTCGCGATCGGCGCCGAACCCGAGGCCGCGGTCGCGACCGCCCGGAACACGATCGCGTTCTGCGCACTGGCACTGGTCAGCCGAGCGGTACTCGGCGACCGGTACCAGTCCGTGCCGGGCGTGCTCTACCTGTTCGTCGCAGCGCTGTTCGGTCGCGGGACCCCGGACCGATCAGCCGGATGGGCCGGAGTCGTGTCGACGAACACCGACCCGGCGTCATGGGCGTTCGTCCTCCCCATGGTGATCGCCGCCATCGTCAGTCCGCTGGCACACAGGCTGGGCACAACGACGTAACACGCAATTTACTTTCAGAGCTGGCGCTTGCTTGCGAAAGACGCTTTCATGGCGGGATGACGATCACCGAGCGGCCCGAGCGATCCGAGCGCGCCGACGCTTTCGCCCTCGTCCGCACCCAGTCAGCGAGCATGCCGTCGAGCATGCGCGCCATCGCCGACGCCGTCCTGGACGACCCGGCTGCCGCGGCCACCACGAACGCCACCGACCTCGCCAGCCGCGCAGGTGTCTCCCCCGCCACCGTCTCCCGCTTCGCCCAGCACCTCGGCTTCGCGAACTTCGCCGCCCTGCAGCGCAGCATGACCCGGGCCGTCGAACGCGGCATCCACGAGCGCGAGCACGCCGAGATCCACGCCGGGGTCGCCGTCGACGACGACGTCGCCACGGTCATCGCGAAGGTCACCGAGGACGTCCGAGCGGTGATGGCCGACACCCGCGCCGCACTCGACCCGAACGCCCTCGAAGCAGCGGCAGCAGCCGTGAGCGATGCCCGCCGAGTCGTTCTGTACGGCGTGGGAGCGAGCGGCATCGTCGCGCGTGACCTGCACCTCAAGCTCGAACGCATCGGCATCGTGAGCTCGATCGCCGACGACCCGCACAACGCCCTGACCCTCGCGAGCGTCATCGGCGAGCACGACGTCCTGGTGCTCGTCAGCCACTCGGGCTCCACCGTCGAGACGCTCGAGGTCGCCCACGCCGCCCGAGCCCAACACGCCACCATCGTCGCGATCACCGGCCACGCCGCCGCCCCGCTCGCCACCACCGCCGACCACGTCCTGCTCGGTGTCGCCGGTGCCGAGAGCGCCCTGCGCCCCGCGGCCATGGGCAGCCGCATGAGCCAGCTCGCCATCGTCGACACCTTGTTCATCGTCGTCGCGCAGCGCACCGACGAGCGCTCCCAGCCGCTCCTCGCCCGCAGCCGCGACGCCGTCCGCACCCACCACCGGAACTGAGCACCACCATGACCCACACCCACGACGCCCTCCGCGACGAACTCGCGGCCCTCACCACCGAGGCGACCGACCACTCGCTGGACGACATCGACACGATCTCCACGCTGGAAGCTGCCCAGCGCATGAACGCCGGAGACCGCAGCGTGCCTGCGGCACTGGAGCCGTGCCTCCCGGCCATCGCCCTGGCGGCAGACTCGATCGCCGCAGCGTTCAGTCGAGGCGGCCGCCTCATCTATGTCGGCGCCGGCACGCCGGGCCGGCTCGGCGTCCTCGATGCCAGCGAGTGCCCGCCCACCTTCGGCACCGACCCGTCGCAGGTCGTCGGCCTGATCGCCGGCGGCCAGGTCGCGCTCACCACCGCCGTCGAGGGCGCTGAGGACGACGAAGCAGCCGCCGTCCGCGACCTCGACGCGCTCGGCCTGACGGCCGACGACGTGGTCGTGGGGATCAGCGCGTCCGGCAGGACGCCCTACGTGATCGCAGCCATCCTGGAGGCCCGGCGCCGCTCCGCCCTGTCGGTCTCCGTCGCGTGCAACCCCGACTCGGCCGCGGGGCGGGAGGCGGACATCGCCATCGACGTCGTCGTCGGCCCCGAGTTCATCGCCGGATCGACCCGCCTGAAGGCGGGCACCGCGCAGAAGCTCGTGCTGAACATGCTCACCACGCTCGCGATGGTGCGCAGCCACAAGACCTACGGCAACCGCATGGTCGACGTGCGGGCGACGAACGCGAAGCTCGTCGCGCGGGCGTTCTCGCTCGTGCAGGACGTGACCGGGGCTCCGTCTGCCGAAGTCCAGGCGGCGCTGGATGCCTCGGACGGCGAGGTGAAGACCGCGATCGCCGTGATCCTCACCGGCGCCTCGGCTGCTTCGGCCCGTGAGCGCCTCGTCGCTGCTTCCGGCTCGTTGCGCGCCGTGCTGTAGACCCCGTTCCCCTTCTCCGCTTTCCTTCCGCTCGATTCCTTCCCCCGAGGAGCACAGCAATGCCCGATGCACAGCAACTCGCCCAGCAGATCCTCGACTCCGTCGGAGGCTCCGCGAACATCGTCGACGTCGAGAACTGCATGACCCGACTCCGGGTCGAGGTCGTGTCCACCGACGCGGTCGCGCTCGACGAGCTCAAGGCCACCGACGGCGTCATGGCCGCCCTGGCGGCCGGCTCGAATCTGCAGATCGTGCTCGGCCCGGGCCTCGTCGACCGCGTGGCCGACGGCCTGGAGGCCCTGCGCGCGTCCGCCCCGGCAGCTGCGGCTGGTGGGTCCGGTACGTCGCCTGAGGAGCTCGCTGCTCGCGGTGCGTCCATGAAGGCGACCACGCGATCCCGTTCCGACGGCCGCACCATGCACGCGATCCGGAAGATCTCTGCGATCTTCATCCCACTCATCCCCGCACTGATCGCCTGCGGGCTGATCGCCGGGATCAACGGGATCCTGACGAACCTCGGCTGGGTGCCCGGAGTGACGCCGTTCCTCGGCGTGCTCTCGTCCGGCTTCCTGTCCCTGCTCGCCGTGTTCGTCGGGATGAACGCCGCGAAGGAGTTCGGCGGCACGCCCATCCTCGGCGGTGCCGTCGGCGGCATCATCGTCGCGGCCGGCGTCGCGAACGTCACCGTGTTCGGCGAGACCCTGGCCCCCGGGCAGGGCGGCGTGCTCGGCGCGCTGGCCGGCGGCATCCTCGCCGCCTACGTCGAACGTTTCATGCGGCGCGTGACTCCGGACGTGATCGCGCTCATCGTCGTGCCGACCGTGACCGTCCTCGTCGCCGGCTCCGTGACGCTCGGCATCCTGATGTCGGTCGCCGGAGTCGTCTCCGTCGCCATCGGTACGGCTGCCACGTGGTTGCTCGCGAACGGCGGGGCCTTCGCCGGGTTCATCCTCGGCGGGCTCTTCCTGCCGCTCGTCATGACCGGGATGCACCAGGGACTCATCCCGATCCACGCCACGCTGATCGAGCAGACCGGGTGGACCGTGCTGTTGCCCGTGCTGGCGATGGGTGGTGCCGGGCAGATCGGTGCGTGCATCGCGCTGTGGGTGCGGTTCCGGTCGAACGCCTCCCTCGTGCAGACAATCCGGGGTGCGCTGCCGGCTGGGTTCCTCGGTGTCGGTGAGCCGCTGATCTACGGTGTGACGCTCCCCCTCGGTCGGCCGTTCATCACCGCGTGCATCGGTGGGGCATTCGGTGGCGGTGTCGTCGGGCTGTTCGACCAGCTCGGGCACTCCGTCGGGGCGATCGCCATCGGGGCCTCGGACCTGTCGCTCATCCCGCTGCTGAACGGCTCGTCCGGGTACGGGTGGGCGTTGCTCGGGTACGGGTCGGGCCTCGTCGTGGCGTACGTCGTGGGGTTCGTGGCGACGTTGTTGTTCGGGGTGTCCGAGTCGGTGAAGGCCGACCTCGAGGCGCAGTCGTCTGCACCGTCCGGCGACCCCGTCGCTCCACACGCTCCGCTCGACGTGCAGGTCACGTCGGCTGACTCCGTGGGAACTGCGCGCTGATGCGGTTGGGCGCGAGTGCGTACCTGGCGCACGGTCCGCTGGCTGGTCCGACCTTCGACGTCGCCGCGGGTGCCTGAGCCACTGCGACCGCGATCCTGTCGGTTGCTGAGTCCTCGGTACTCTCGGCCGTGGCAGATGTCTCCCCCAACATCGCTCGGTTGCTCGGTGATTCGCCGTGGGAGTTCCTGCGGTCGATCGGGCTGGCTCGGGTTCGGATCGACTTAGGTTCTCGGTCCCTGAGATCCTCTCGATCGCTGCCGTCCTGCCGATCGCCCTCAACGCGAGCACGCCGCGGGCCGTCGACCTGGCGCCGTTCGCTAACCTGGACGTCGAGCTCACCTACAACTTCTACCCGCGGGAATGGGCCGGGTTGGCGTTGTCCTCGGTCGCGGGCCCCGTTGCTGTCACTCGCTCCTTCGCTTGGCGCGTCGGGCGTTCATCGCGGGTCACTCCGTGCGGCGTGGACCACTCGGCGAGAGGCTGTCGACCGTCGAGGAGCACCGGACCACGCCGCCATCGTTGCAGGCCGTGGCGCTCGTCGATACCGGTGGGGACGACTTATACATCGGGTGTTCGGCGCTGACCGATTACTCGTAGGCGTGGCTGGGATCGTTCGTCCGCGATGACGTCGCTGTGCTCGACGGCACTTCGGCGCCGGGCGTGCATCCTGCGGTCATCGAGGCGCTGGCGATCCTCGATCGGAACCGACCCAACGCTGCCGAAGCCTTAATTCAGCTGGAGCACTCGCGGGAGCGGTTCGCCGAGTCGCCGCTGCCGAGGGTGGTGCGCAACCGCGGCCCGCGGGTTCAGTCACTGTTCAGCCACTGTCGGCGGGAAGTACTGCGGCAAAGTCGTTTTGACGCTCCGTGGCCTGCCGCCTGACAGCCGCGACGCGTCGATATATCCGACCTACGCAACTCTTCTCAGCACGACCCTTGGCCAACGCCTGTCTTTCGCGGTGCGCCGACCAACCGGTATAGGGATTGAAGAGCCATAGCCTTAGCGCTAAGACCCGAGGCGGGAGGCTCGCGAAGCAACGCTCATGATCCGCCGCGCAGGTTCAAGCCTCATGTGAAACTTGTCTGGCCTCGCGGCGCCGGATGATTGTCGGCCCTGCGGTACCGCTTTGAGCGCCCCACTCAATACGCCCGCATTCAAAGCGGAAGTGTTGGAAATCCAGTACGCTTCCACAGCCAGAGGCAGGAACGCGGCTTTACGCGCACGCGATTTTCCACTCAGGCTCGGCCTACTCGGCTTACCCTTGAACTCGTCGTGCCAGCGCTTGAATTCGCCGTCTTCATCGCTGACAGCCCTACCGGTGAGGATAATGAAGCCAAGACCTTGCTCGTCGACGCAAGCACGAACCGCAGACGCATCATTCAGCTGAACCTCGTCATCACCTTGCACCACCGTCGCATACCCGGGCCGTTCGCGCTCAGCCGTGTGCGACTTAAGATCCCAAACATGGTTCAATGAGTAGTCAAAGACAGTGTGTCCATACTTCACTCGCACTGGGTGCGGGTTGGGGCGGAAGGTGCTATTCAGCACATCTCGACCACGATACTCGAAGTAGAAACCGGGCCACTCCATCTGATTTTCCTGACGAGTACCCTCGTCGCGTAGCCATTCGATTTTCTCCTTGCCATCCCACCGCTCTTCTTTTTCGGTCAACATTTTCTGCCACAGCGCGTCGACCAGGGCAACACCTTCCGCTTCGGGCGTCAAGCCAGCAGCGTAAGAGGATCCAAGCCTGCCAAGTCGGCGCTCGGCGCCGGCCAGAATTGCATTCAATCCATTCAACCGAATTGTCTCCCCGGTTGAGATGAAGTCGTCACTCCACGGCGCGTCAAGACCTTGAGCGATCGCAGCAGCCAGTTGAGTTTTGCTCAATCCATTTTGATTTAGACCGGGTAGCAAACTGGCGCCCAGATTAATGAGGACACTCTTGTGTTCTTTGCTACCGGGCCCCAACCACTCCGGGCCGGAATTGGTCAGTGCCGCAATGCGAGTCACAGCCTCGATCTTCGAAACGGCAGACTGAAAACCCGACCAGGTCAGTGCAGCAAAATGGTCGGAAAGCTTAGGCTGCAGAGCCCGCAGTGCTCCCTCCTGATAGGCGAACGTCGCACCCTCAAGAAGAGCGTTCACACCAGCGAGAGTAAGCTTGTTAGTGTCAACATAGATCGCCGGCAACCAGGTGACATTCAGAGCATCGGCCAGAGCGGCCCCGAGCACAGCATTCGTCTCAACTGTTGCTACATCGAGACGCAGTGCATCGCGTAGAGCCAACAGTGCACGCTTTTCTCCGCGAGTAGATTCAGGAGTAACACCAGTCAACATTCGAACGCGGATTGTTGCCTCTGAAAGCGTTTCCGCCGGAACGAACTCTCGCTCGAGACCCACTCGGTGCGTTCTCTGCTCGGACCGTTCGAGGTCGCGAGGATCGCGTTGGCCATAACCCTGATTCACACCTGCGACGATACCGACTAATTCTCAGATGATCAAACCCCTGTCCGAGGGCCAAAGCTAGGCGACAAATAAATCAGGAGCGTAGACCTCTCGGAAGCTCCCAGGCACATCTCCCAACACGCACCGATTCACCGCCTCCACCAAAGCAGGGGGCCGCTTCACGTTCTCGTTCTGGCGTCCAGCGTTGAGTTTAGATACCACGTCCGTCGTCTCGGAATTTCTGAGGCGTGTGACAATAGTGTCGTCCGGAGTAAACTCCGGCATCGGCAAAGATCGCAACGCGCGAAGCGGTAAAGTAACCCCTCCGTCGATCACACGCCACCACCAATACGATACGGAGGAATTTATTAGAAGATACGCACGATCACGACTTTCCGCGTCCGCGAAGAACAGAATGTGCTTGCTCGCCCGGTCGAGCGGACGGATTGATGCCGAGATGTAATAGCGCGGCGTCGAAGCGACATCTAAGTGGTAATCTGTTGGACCCCGGACCAGGAAATCTGAGAGCGAATGCGTCGCACCTTCTAGGTATTGCCACAACTGCTCGGTACCGCGCATCACTTTTGCCCACTGGCCGTCAGGTCCAATGCGCCGATTTACGAGATGGTCCTGCGCTTCCAGAAACATTCGACTCCGCGATCCCGCAGCCCACCTGAGAATCGGAGTTATCTGCCATCCAGCACGGTTAGGGGTGCAGACGGTGATTGCAGCGCGAACAAAATTGGTGTTAGAGGTATTTGTTGATCCGTACTTGTAGCCGCGAAAGAGCGTATCAGGCACATTATCAAAAACAAATACATACCCTCCGGTTTGCGTTTCGTCGAGGTGGTCACGCAGCGCCTGATATCGTGGCGCATTCAGATATGCAGCTGGTGTAACTGCGATCAAACCTCGCGACGTGGACGATACGCGCTCCATAAAATAGGCAAACAGCTCGTTTGCTGCAGCGGTTTTAAACCCGCTCCGGCGAGGACTTCTCGCGTACGGGGGGTTTACAATCACAAAATCATGGGGCGGCAAAGCCTCGTCTGAGAGGAAATCCCGAACCCGGCTCCGGCCCCATATCGCTTCCAAAGCGCCTTGGTCGTTCTCCTCTGCGTAGGTGCTCGCGAGGATTACGACAGCCGTCAGTAACGCCGTCCTATCCAAATCGATAAGGGTGAGCCTGTGTTTCACGAACGAAGCAGGGTCCGCCTGAGCTGCGGCCAGGTGCCAGGCGAGGTTTCCTACACCCGTACAAGGGTCGAGCCAGACGCCTTCGTCTGGGAACGTACGCGATTGTTCAGCCATGAACGCGGCAGCATCATCGGGCGTGAAGTATTGCCCGCTAGCCTTGCGCTCACTACGTCCGAGACTCGCCAAGAGCGCTTCGTACACTACGCCGACCTCGCCGACAGTCATTCCGCGTAGATGATTGGAGCCTGAAGGAGTTGTTCCGAGAAATATCTTGAAGGATTCTTCGAGATCTGGCCGAGCCTCACTGGCAAACGCACACACCGCGGCAAGCCAGTTGGACTCGAACGTGCGCCTAGTGTCGGCGCGTAGTGCCTCTATGGCACGGTGAACGCGCGGGGCAGAGAATCGTCCCGCCCTTGGCGGACGAGAGGGCCGTCCGCCGACAGGAGGCTCCTCCAACGATGCCAGCGGTAGCGAGCGCTTAAGATCGAGCACTATCCTCAACTTCCCATCCGGAGCAATCGCGGATGCGTCAATCATGAGTTCTAGACTGTCCGCCTTGCGTCTGACAGACCCCGCGAGCCTACCTGGCTTGGCGGTGCCAGACGGCCCCGGTCTGGGGCCTGTGGACACTTAGCGACAGGATGATCTGGCAGAGTGGCGCGGGCTGTGACATGCGGGAAGGACGGGAGGCATACGGGACTGCTGCAGGTTCGGTTGACTCCTGAGAGGTAGGGGCGTTGGCTCCTGCTGGAGGGATGTGCGCCATGGTGAGGGCGTATCGGGAAGAGTTCCGCCGTCATGTGATCGCGGTCACCCCGAAGGTCGAGACGTCGGTGCGGCAGGTCGCGATGGACTTTGGCGTCTCCGAGTGCTGCCTGGCTCCGCTGGCTGCGGCTCGCGGACCGCGGACCGTGACGACGGGATCAGTGTTGAAGCGTCGCGGTCGGCGAAAGCGGTGGACCAGGCGGAGCTGCGGGACGCGCAGAGACGGATCCGGCTTCTCGAGCAGGAGAACGAGACCCTCCGCAGGGCAGCGGCGTACTTCGCCCAGTCGCAACTCCAAGATGATCTACCCGCTCGTCTCCGAACTCGCCGATGACGGTGTTCCTGTCGCGGTGGCTTGCCGGGTGTTGGGTTTTTCGAAGCAGGCCTTCTATCGGTGGCGTGCTGATCCGGTGACGCGACTGGGCGGACGCGCGCCAACTCAGCGACGATGCGCACCGGGACGATCCGACGATCGGGTACCGGTCTATCGCCAATGACCTTCATGCTGCCGGCCATCGGGTGCCCGAGCAGCGGGTGTGGTGGTTGTGCTCGCGGCAGCGGCTGTGTTCGCTGCACGCGAAGAATCGTGGCCTGAACCGGAAGGCCGGGCCGCGGTGCACAACGAGCAGGTCCGGCGTGCGTTCAGGACGCCAGACCTCGACGAGCTCTGGTGACCGATATTACTCAGCACCCGACTAGTGAGGGCAGCCTCTACCTTTGCGCGATCAAGGACGCCTGCTCGCGCCACACAGTTGGCTACTCGATCAGTGACCGGCTGTAGTCCTCGCTCGCCGTCGCGGCCCTGCGGATGGCGGTGCACCGCCGGAACCCGACCGGGACGGTCGTCCACTCGGATCGCGGTAGTCAGTTGCGGTCGAAGAAGCTCGTCCGCTCGCTGGGTGAAGCCGGCCTGCTCGGGTCGATGGGCCGAGTCGGTGCGTGCGCGGACAACGCTGCGATGGAATCGTTCCTCGCGCTCCTGCAGAAGAACGTCTTGAGCCGGAAATGTTGGGCCACCCGGAAAGTGCTCCGGCTGGCAATTACCACCTGGATCGAAGCGACCTATCACCGGAACGACGGCAACGAGGTCTGGAGAAGTTGACCCCGATCGAGTACGAGACGATCATCAACCCACAGGTCGCACTCGCGGCCGGAACGAACGAGTCAACGAAACCTGCAGCAGTCCCGGTGTCGATCGAGGTCCAGTCGAACTGCGGCAGGGGGAAAATGGCAGACTACGTGTGACTACAACCGTGTGCGCGTGGTGAGTGGGCGATGCCTCTCGGGATCGTCGAGCTCGTCGAACGCCGCCGCGATCACCCCTGTCACGTCCTGACCGGCGGAGACAACTTGTCGAACGAGCACAGCGGACGAGTTGGTGTGTTCTACACGCCGGCCAAGACTCTGCACGTCAGCCCTAGACAGCGCCCTTGCCCAGATGATGTCGTACGTCCGGGCGTCGAAGAGAACGAACAACGCGGTTTCAAACGACCAGGATCGGAACGCCGAGAACTGCTGGCTGCGTCGGTCAGTCGGGTCGACGAGCCGGGCCTTCACCTGGATCCGCCGGCCGTCATCGGTGAGGAGGTCGTAGCCCTTCTCGGAGTTCGGAGCCAGTACTCCACCGTAGGCCCGGAGCGCGATCGACTCCGCGAGGTCGCCGAGCGGTGAGTTCCGCGTGCGGACGAGCCCACGATGCCGCAGCTCCTCGATCACCGCGGCGGACGTGTTGAGTAGCTGCCGGACGGAGAGCGCTGACGGATCGAACGGCAACCCAGGCGTGTTCACAAGAGCACTGTACGTCTCCGGTCAGCGGATTGCTGTCTGGACGGGCTCAAGCCGGAGCAGGCACTGGTTCGAGTTGTAGGCGACGACTTTCGCGGTCACAGCGATATTCGTTCCTTCGCCGATCGTGTCAGGCACGTCGGCAACGTAGTGCAGGTCGAAAGTCGTATTGACGTCCTCGAATTGGAAGGCCGGCCCGCGACTTTTGGTCGTGCTGAAATCGCCAGCACCGAGCAGGATGTCGTAGCGCGTGGTGTAGCTGTCGTGATTGTTCATCTTCAGAATCGAGCCGTCGAAAGCAACTGTGCGACCCCCGTAGTCCTTTGCGAACGCGCCGATCGAGGAATCGCAGTACTCCCCGAGCTGCAACAGCGCTGCGAACTGCGAGGTGTTCGCGGCGGTGATCACCGTGGCGTCAGCGGTCGTCTCCGCCGGAGATGCTGAAGCGGAGGACGGCGTCGGTGTCCGCGAAGCAGTCGTCGCTGTCGTCGGAATACCGTCTGCTCGATTGTCTTTCTCGCTGCTGGCGCTCCCGAAGACTCCGGTCGCCCCGAGGACAATCACGACGACGAGTACTGAAGCGACGCCGCCACCGATGACGAGAGCACGTCGAGAGATCTTCCGCACCGGCCGCCGAATCTCGAGCTCGGACTGGAGCCGCCCCTGCTTCTGAGAAACGACCTCCCACCCGTCCTGCACCCATCGTGCCGCTGTGCGCGACTCCATCCCCCGCACGCACTTCACCGTGCGAGTTTCGTACCGAACAGCCTCGTCGGCCATGCTCTCCCCGTTTCGTCTGCGCAGGCGCATCACCAACACATCGTCGGCCCGCAGGAGCCTATGGGAACGCGCATCTCTCCCCCGACCGGTGCGGCAACGCCTGTGCCACAACTGCGATATCCCTTCGGGATCACGCAAGAGCGGCACCGACGATCCGCGCCATCGACAGTTGCGTGCGCTCGATCTCGTGATCGGCCCGTCCAACCGCTGGCCGCGGGCAATGCCTAGGATTCCCTCATGAGCTCTGACTCTCTCGAGGTCCATCTGGACGATGCGAAGCAGGCCCTGAGAGCCGACCCATTCCCGGTCACGTCGGCCGAGCGGATGCCGACCGGTCCGGGTCTCTACGCGGTCTGGTCCAACAAGGAAACGTGGTCCGAACTCGGACTTGAGTGGCGGGGACCGCTCACTCCGCTGTACGTCGGCAAGGCCGAGGACAGCATTCGCAAACGTGAGATCGACACCCACTTTGCGGCGGGACGCTCCGCGGTGTCGAAGACCGGATCGTCCACGCTGCGCCGCTCCTTTGCAGCGCTTCTGGCCCCGTCGTTGGGCTTCCGGGCCATCCCGAGGAACGTCGAAAAGCCGGGGCACTTCTCGAACTACGCCCTGCGCTCGGACGATGACCTCCGTCTGACCGCGTGGATGCACGAACACCTCCTGCTGTCCGCGTGGGCAAAACCTGCAGAGTTGGCTGCTCCTCTCCGCTTGCTGGAGGCGCCCATCATCGGCGAATTGGATCCGCCGATCAATATCCAGGGTGCCGCGAGCTCTCGCGTTGCTCTCAAAGCCGCACGCTCGGTGCTGAGCGCGCAGGCGCGGTCTTGGACGAACTGACCTCCACGGGAGCCCACACGCTCTGACTGTCATTTCGGGCCACCTACCGGTTGGGTACCTGCTCGACGTCGACGAAGCACGAGAGCCTTGCCACCGAACGACGGGAGGCGCGGCACCAACCGGCACCGCACCTCCCGTCCATCACCGCGTCGTCAACTCACCAAGTGAGCACGAACCGCCCCCGCGTCCCCCCAGCCTCCAACCGCTCATGCGCCTCCACAGCCCGAGCAGCCGGCAGCACCTCGGCGACCCGCGGCGTCAATGTCCCACTCTCCACCGCATGCCGCAGCTGCTCGAGCTTGTCGAACGACCGGTACTCCGAGAACACCATCACCTGCACGAACTCGATCCCCCGAGCCCCGTTGCCCTGCCACCCCCGCACGTCGAAGAACACTCCCCCATCGCGAACGGCGTCCACCACCTCGTCGCGCTGCACGGCAGCATCGGCGAGCGCATCGACCCCGTCCGGCACGAGCACGCGCACCGCGGCAGCGAACCCATCACCGCGAGGCACGATGTGGTCCGGCCCGAGCGACCGGACCAGCGCCTCGTCCTTCTCAGCTGCATCCGCGATCACGGTCAGCCCGGCGGCCTTCGCCAGCTGCACCACGTAGTTCCCGAGCAGCCCCGCGGCCCCGGACACGGCGAGGGTCTGCCCCGGCGCGAGCGAGGCGTGCGACAGGATCTGCAACGCCGTCAGCCCGTTCATCGGCACCGTGGAGGCGAGCGGGAGAGACGTCCCACGAGGAATCCGCGTGAACGACCCCACCGGCGCGACGAGCTCCTGCACGTAAGCGCCACCGTGAGCGCTGAGCGGTAGCGCCATCGCCATGACCTCGTCGCCGACCTGCCATCCGGTGACGTCAGGCCCGACCTCGTCGATGACGCCGGCGGCGTCCATCCCCGGCACGTACGGCGGCGAGGCCTGCGAGCTGTCCCGCTGCCCGGCACGCACCCCCGTGTCGGTCGGGTTCACGGCGAACGCCTGCACCCGGATCCGCACGGATCCAGCCCCGGCGTGCGGCTCCGGCACCTCGTGGACGGCGAGGGCCTCAGGCCCTCCGAACTCTTCGACTCCGATGACCTGCATCCTCCCGGTCTACGCGCCGGTTGCTTGACGCAACCTGACGCGACCAGCACACGGCATGGAGGCCCGGCACCACCCCGCCCCGCGCCTCCCGCCCTTCAGGGGGTGCGGTCCACAGCACGTGGTGCGCCATGCTGGCACCGTGCGTTTCGACGAACTCCTCACCCGGCCCGACGGTCCCGCGATCGCCGAGGAGCTCGCCGCCCTCAGCCGTCCCGCCCGGTACGTCCTCGATGGCATCCACCAGGAGTCCCGGCAGCAGTTCTGGCAGTTCCGTGTCGACATCGACGAGCCCGCGCAGACCTGGACGCTCGTCCGTCAGCGCGCCAAGCCGGTCTCCTACCGCGAGGGCGTGCTGCACGACCCCTACGATGGTCCGCACGAGGTGTCGTTCGCCCGGAGCATGGCGTCGTCTCCCGTCGTCCGGATGGCCGTGCCGAAGCTGATGGTGCGATGGGGGCGAGGCTCCGAGAGCTTCCACCCGATCCTGGTCCAGCACGTCGGCGAGCATTCGATCCTGCTGACGTTCGAGCACCACGAGGACCCGGCGTTCCGCACGACGTTGGTGATCGACGAACGCGACGGCATCGCCCGCCGCTTGTCGGAGTACGGCGAGGACACGATCATCACGAGCGTGCGGACCGCCGAGCCGGACGAGGTCCTGCCCCGCGTCCGCTTCGCGCAACCGACGGACTGGATCCGCCCGCAGTACTGAAGTCGTGGCGGTTCCGGTTCGCGATCCCCGATGATCGCGAACCAGAACCGTCAGACCTCATTCGTCATCAGGGCCGTCACCGGTAGTCGTCCGGGTCACCGAGCACGCAGCGCGAGTCCACATTGACGTGCGCGCGGATCTTCGTGGCTGCGATCGACGCACGAGGCTTGCCGTCGGCGCGCGCGACCACGGCGGAAACGTCACCCGTCGCTGCATCCATCTCGGTCCGCGTCGTTGCGAGCTCGTACCCTTGCTTTCTCCAGTGTTCACTGGCCTGTCCGACGAGCACCTGCGGGTCGTCCGGTCTGTCCACCTCGACGTAGTAGCTGAACTGCACCGCCTTCTGCCCGTCGACCTGACAGTCGTTCGTGACCGGCTTCGGGACTTCCTGCGGCCATGTGTCGGGAGCGAGTTCCAGGACCGACCGGAGTTCCGTCACGGCCTGCGAGCGCGCCGCGTCGATGGTCATGGTCTTGCCCGGCGCTGTCATCCCGCACCCCGACAGCGCGAGGGCGATCGTGACGGCCAGAGCGGCAGCGGTCATCGGCTTGTCCACTCGCCTCGTCATCACAGCCGCCCCCGCCTCGACGCCGTCACTCGTCCTGATCGTGCACGGACCCCGTTGCGCACGGAGAGGTCACTTGCACCGCGACCGACGTCGAACTGATCTGGTACGCCGCTCCTCCCGCACCGTCCCGGTCGGCAGTCGCCGAGTAGAGCGTGCCCCTCGTACCGAAATCCGTCTCGGACGGCGATACTCGAAGGCCTTCCGACTCCCAGAACTGCCGAAGCGACTCGGCGGTCGCCTTGGCGTCGTTGTCGACCGACACCGGGACGAAGTAGGCGAAACGCACGCCGTCATCGCACGGCTCGGCGGTCGGTTCCGGGGTGTCTGGCCACGACACGTCCACGGCCTTCTCGGTCTTGCGGAGCAGTTGCAAGGCCTCGACCTTCGCGTCCTCGGGGGTGTGCGTCGATCGGCTCCCTCCTGCACAGGCCGTGAAGCCCACGGTCAACAAGCTCGCCGTCAACACGACGAGCCCGATGCGTTGCTTCGACATCACGGTAGGGTCACCTTCGCCACGACTGGCCCCCGCTCCGCAGCTGCGGTCGTGCTGTCTTCAGCCGCCGCACCACGGTTGTCATTCGTCATCGGGCGAGCCAGCAACGCATTGGGAGTTGACGGAGACGAGTGCGTTCCCGTTCGTGATCTCGAAGGCTGCGCCAGCATTACCGTCTGCCTTCGCCGTCGCTCCGTACACCCTGCCGTACTTCGACCCGAAATCCTGCTGGCTGCGTTCGACCTCGAGTCCTCTGGAGCGCCAGAACTCCGACAGGGAGTCAGCGAGTTCGGCCTGCTTCGAGGTGACCGGAGCGTGCACCATGTACTGGTAGCGGACACCCTTGGGACACTCCTTGCTGACGGGTTCCCCCGGCGACGACCAGTCGAGGTCGGCGGACGCCGTGGTCTGGTCGAGCAACGTCAGGGCATCTCTCTGCGCTTCTTCGGGGGTCATGGTCTTCTCTCCTGTCGCGCATCCAACGAGCACGGTCGTGAGGAACAGTGCAACCGCAGCCCCGGTGAGCCGCCGTCCCACCGACGAGCGCAGGTTGGTGCGGCTCGCGTTCGCCTGGTACCCGGCACCCGCGTCCCTGCGTCCCTGCGAGTCGGAGGGGCTGACGATCAAGCCGTCGCGGACGGACCGCGGTAGCGGATGCAGGAGCCGGTACTCGGTCACCACCGCGTGCGTCCGTCGGATGCGGAGTCTCCTGGACCACACCGATCAGTCCTCGTAGTCATCCGGAGAACCCTCGGCGCACTGAGAGTCGACGTAGAGGCTGATGCCCCGCTCACTGAACTGGAACGAGCCCCACGGCTTCCCGTCCGCACGCGCAGTTGCCGAGTAGGCGATGCCGTACTTCCCGAAGTCCTCCTGCGAAGGTTGCACGTCGAGTCCCTTCGTCCTCCAGAACTCCTCGAACGAAGTGGCGAGTTCCTTCGGATCGGTCTTCTGGTCGATCGTCACGAGGTACTGGAACCGGACTCCGTCGTCCCCATCGGCGCATCGCGTGGCCACCGGCTCTGGGACCTCGGGCCAAGCCAGCGGCTCGTGGTCCATCGTCTCCCGCAGGAACGCCACGGCGTTCTGCTTCGCCTCATCTGGTTGCATCTCGTCTCCCCCGTTCGAACCACAGGCCGTCACCGTCGTGAGTAGCCCCACCACGGCGACGAACCCGAGGAGCGACTTCGACAGGCTGTTCACGGCATGGTCGCTTTCGCTGTTCCCAACAGCGTCTTCGTGCCGCTGTCGAGGTAGCCGATGTTCCCGGAATCAGGGTCGGCGGCAAGGTCGTGTACGTTCACCGTCTTCGATCCATCCGTGTGTATCTCCGTCGCGCCGAATCCCTGGGCGGGGTCTGCACGCTGCGGATCACTGAACGTGCGCCCGAACGCGGCGATGTCCCACTTCTCGTCAGCCTGCGCAGCATACATGTGGGCCGCATTGGTCGCTGCGGCATCGGGCACGGACGAAGGGATGCCCGCCGATCCGAGCGTGACGAAGGAGTGGACGCGCAGAGCGGCGTCGTGCGCGAGCGCGATCGCGGCAGTCGTCGAGCCGTACGAGTGCGCCACGACGTTCAGCTGAACGTCTGGTCTGGTTGTGCGGACTGCGGCAAGATCTGCGGCGAGGTTCGCAGCCCCGGCACGCGCCGAGTCTTCGTGGAAGACGGCAGTGTCACCGGTTGCCATGAAGTTCGGGGGTGCTTCGTAGCCGAGCCAGGTCACGTAGGCGCTGGCATCGCCACTCATCTGCTGTTGCGACTGCTGCACGGTCGACCCTGTCCGCATGTACTGCGTGGTGTCCGCCAGCGAACTGCCCATCCCGGGGACGAGGAAGGTGACGCTGCTCGCGCTGTCCAGGTCGCCGACCGAGAACGCGCCCAACGGCGGCTTGCCGTCGCGGAACGCCACCATCTGTCGCGGGAGGGGATAGCGGAGGTTGAGGTCCGTCCTCGCCCCGGCCGCGAAGTTCTTGAGCTGGTTGTACCGCTCTTGCGCCGCGATCAGCGCCCGGCGCGCGTCAGCCAGCGCAGCGCGCCCGACCGCCTTGCCGTACGCCTTCTGGGCCTTGCCCAGAGCCTCAGTCGCCTGCTCGTACGCCCGCTGCGCACTCAGCCGGTTCGCCTGGTCCCGCGCCCAGTACGGCACCCCGTTCAGGTTGCCGATCACCGCGGGCAACGCCGTGATGAGCGCGTCCTGCGCCGTCGAGTGCTCCCCCGCGGTCCCGCGCCCGCCGAGCCCGTCCCACCACGCCTGCACAACCTCGGGCGGCATACTCGCGATCCGGTCCGCGACGCCCTTGCCCTGTCCGGCGAGCACCTCAGGCGGCATCCCGGCCACGGCTCGCAGGAAGTCGGCGTCGCTCATGGCGGCGAGCGACCCGGCGTACCCGGGGGCGACTCCGAGCACGTCGCTGTCGGACAGACCAGCGGCGGCCGCGTGGTCAGCCGCCGCCCGCCGTTCGACGAGCGCGTCCCACTCGGCGTCCAGTCGCTTCGCGGCGGCCGCGAGGTCGTCGGCATCGCTCTGCAGACGGTCCAGGCGCCGACTGTCGGCTTCGGTGGCGTCGCTGCCGGACGCGGCCGACTCCGCGCTGCCCATCGACGCGGCGTTCGTCACCGAGTCCACGGCGTTGCGCAGCTGGGCGGACTGGATGCGTTCGGCCTCGTCCTGGATCTGCTGCACGGCGTCCGCGTAGGTGTCGAGCACGTCGATGGCAGCGTCGAGCCGGCCGATGATCCGCTGGGCGGCGGGAGCGACGGTACCGACGGTGGCGGCGAACCGGTCCTTCGAGGCTCCCCGCCACCCGTCCGCATCGTGCTGCGCGCCGACGACGTGGTGCACTCCGGTGCGGATGTCGTCCTGGTGGTCTGCGAGCGCGCTGGAGAGTTTGGTGATCGCTCCCGAGTCACCGGCGAGGGGGTCGGCGGCCATCACTTGCCCCCGGCCATGCCAGCCAGGTCGTCGTCCGTGTCGGCGAAGAGCGACTTCGTGTCCTTCGCGTACTGGCCGAGCGTGCGGCTGGTGTCGGCGAGCCACTCGGCGGATCGTTGCTGCGCCGTCCGGAAGGTCGCGAACGCCTGCGCGACGTCGTCAGCGCCGAACGCCCCGTCCTCCGCGGGCAGCGCGTCCCCGCTGAACGTCTCCGTCGCCTTCTCGAGTGCGCCGTGCACGGCTTCGAGCGTGCTCCACGACACTTGCAGATCGGCCATCGTCTCCCCCGTCTCGCCGTCGCGGTCTGCACCGCTTCCCCGTTGGCAACATATCAGAGGAGTTGCCGGACGCGGCCATCCGTGGAACGCCCTGTGGACGACCAGCCCGCCCCGCGCCTCCAGTCCTGCACCATCCCCCGATCGGACGATGCCGAGACCACCGCCCCGGCCGATCCCCTACGGCACCCCGGCGACGAAGCTGGACCCATGCCCGAGTCCCCCGCCATCGAGGTCCAGCACCTCGGCAAGCAGTACGCCACCGGCAAACGTGCCGTGGACGACGTCTCCTTCACGATCGAACGGGGCGAGACCTTCGCCCTGCTCGGCCCGAACGGTGCCGGTAAGTCCACGACGGTCGAGATCCTCGAGGGGTACCGCTCCCGCTCCGCCGGCGAGATCCGCGTCCTCGGCCACGACCCGGCACGGACGAGCCGCAGCCACAACGCACGCATCGGCATCGTCCTGCAGACCAGCGCGGAGTCGCCGAACGTCACGGTCGCCGAGCAGCTGAACCACTTCGCGACGCTGTACCCCAAGCACCGCAGCACCGAGGAACTCCTCACCGCGACGGGACTCGAGACGCAGCGCAACACCCGCATCAGCCGCCTGTCGGGTGGCCAGCGCCGCCGCGTCGACGTCGCCCTCGGCATCATCGGCCGACCCGAGGTCCTGTTCCTCGACGAGCCCACCACGGGCTTCGACCCCGAGGCCCGCCGGCAGTTCTGGAACCTCCTGCGCCAGCTCCAGCACGAGGGCACGACGGTCCTGCTCACCACGCACTACCTCGACGAAGCCGCCCAGCTCGCCGACCGTGCCGCGGTCATCGCCGACGGGAAGCTCCTCGACCTCGCACCCATCGACGAGATCGGCGGCACCGAGGCCCGCACGCCCCGGGTCCGCTGGCGCGACGACGGCGGCGAACACCACGACGAGCGCACCACCGACCCCACAGCGCTCATCCGCAGCAGCACCACGGCCATGCACGACCTCGAAGTCATCCGTCCGTCCCTCGAGGACGTCTACCTCGACATGGTGGGACAGCAGTGAAGACAGCGACCAGCCGCATCTCGTACGAGATCCGCACCTACTTCCGCGCTCCCGACGCGGTCTTCTTCACCTTTCTGTTCCCGATCATCATGCTGGCGCTGTTCTCGGTGGCGTTCTCCGGCGCCGCCGACATCCAGGCCGGCCCCGACGTCAGCGTCGACTACGCCACCTACTACCTGCCCGGCCTGGTGGCGACGGGCATCCTGCTCTCCGGCACGCAGTCGCTCGGCGTCGACATCGCCACCGAGCGCAGCGACGGCACGTTGAAGCGCCTCGGCGGCACACCCTTGCCGGTCCTGAGCTACTTCGTCGGCAAGATCGGCATGGTCCTCGTCACCACCATCGTGCAGACCGCACTGCTGCTGGCGATCGCGAGTCTGGTGTTCGGCGTCGACCTGCCGACCGACGCGAGCAACTGGGGTGTCTTCGCCGGCGTGATGGTCCTCGGCATCGCCACCAGCTGCGTCCTCGGCATCGCGGTCTCGGCGCTCCCCCGCGAGGGCCGGCGCGCCACCGCCTCCATCGTCCCGATCGTGCTGGTGCTGCAGTTCATCTCCGGCGTCTACCTGCCCTTCACGCAGCTCCCCACCTGGTTGCAGGACGTCGCCTCCGTCTTCCCCCTGCGCTGGATGGCATCCGCCATGCGGTTCGTCTTCCTGCCCGGTGCGTTCGAGTCGGGTGAGCCGGGAGGCGCGTGGCACCTCGGCCTCGGAGCCCTCGTGTTGGCAGCATGGCTGGTCCTGGGCACGGTGGCCTGCCTGCTCACGTTCCGGTGGAACCGCAAGGACGCCTGATATGACCCCTGTGGAGAACCGCTCCGCGGTCCTGCATCGATGGGATGCTGTCGTCATGAACGGCGAGACGTGGATGCGCAACCGGTGGTTGCACGTCTTCTTCGCGGGCACGATGCTCCTCACCGCCGTGATCACCGTGTTCGGGTGGTCGCCGTGGGACACCCGCTGGCCGGCGTACACGGCGGTCGTGGTGCTCGTCGTCGCCTACGCCGTGTTCGGGCACCGCGGCTACGACAGCCCCCGTGCCGCCGCGGCCTTCCTGCCGCTGGTCCTCGCCGCCGCCCTGGTGTTGCCAGCCGCCGTGCCGAGCACCGCGTTCGTGCAGTGCATCGCGTTCCCGCTCGTCTGGGTGCAGTCCGAACGGGTCCGCACCGCCGTCGTGCTCTCGATCGCGGTCGGCGTCGCGAGTGGCATCGGCCTGCAGGTTTCCGAGGGCCCGGACGCCCTCGTCAGCACCCTGCTCATCGAGGGCATCAGCGTGATCGGCGCCTGTGCGATGGGCGTGTGGATCTCGAGCGTCGCCGGCCTGTCCGAGGAGCGTCGCCAGCTCCTCGACGAACTCCGCGCGACCCAGCAGTCCCTCGCCGATGCCCACCGCAGCGCGGGCGTCGCGAGCGAACGGGAGCGCCTGGCCCGCGAGATCCACGACACCGTCGCGCAGAACCTCGCCGGCATCGTCATGCTCACCGAACGCGCCCGGAAGGACCTGGCGAACGACCGCGGTACCGCGCTCGACGAACGGCTGGCGGTCCTCGAGGAGTCGGCACGAGCGGCCCTCGAGGACTCCCGCGCGCTCATCGCCGCCGGGGTCGCCGGTGCCACGAGCGGCAGCCTGGCCGGGGCCCTGCACCGCCTGGCCGAGCGCTTCACGCGGGAGACCGACATCCCCGTGACCGTGGACGCGACCGACGGGCCGCTCGACCGCGACGCCCAGGTCGTGCTGCTCCGGGTCGTCCAGGAGTCCCTCGCGAACATCCGTGCCCACGCCGACGCCAGCTCCGTCCGCATCGTCCTGCGGCACGCGCCCGAGCACGTCGGCGTCCGCGTCACCGACGACGGCGTCGGCTTCGACACCGGCGTCCCGACGGCCGGGCACGGTCTCCGGGGCCTCCACGAACGGTTGGCACTCTCCGGCGGTGTTTGCACCATCACGAGCACCCCGGGCGGCGGCACCGTCGTCGAGGCGAGCCTGCCCACCGGACCCGAGCCGAGCCTCCAGGCCGTCGATCGTCACCCCGTGGCGGAGGTGACTCGGTGATCCGCGTCGTGGTCGCCGACGACCACCCGATCGTCCGGTCGGGCATCGTGGCCCTGCTGCAGGACGCCGACGACGTCGAGGTCGTCGGCCAGGCCAGCGACGGCCGCGCCGCGGTGACGGTGGCACTGGCCGAACGCCCCGACGTCGTGCTGATGGACCTCCGGATGCCCGTGCTCGACGGCGATGCGGCGACGGCGGAGATCCTCGCCGTCGACCCCGGCGTCCGCGTCCTGATCCTGACCACGTACGAGTCCGACGACCAGATCCTCGCCGCCATCGAGGCCGGCGCCACCGGCTACCTGCTGAAGGCCGCCCCGGAGTCCGAGATCCTCGCCGGCGTCCGGGCGACCGCACGGGGCGAGACGGCGCTGGCTCCTTCCGCTGCCGCAGCGCTCGTCCGCCGAGCAACGGGTTCACTCCCCGCCGCGGCCGGCCCGTCGCTGACCCCGCGCGAGCTCGACGTCCTGCGCCTCGTCGCCCAGGGCAACAGCAACCCGGCGATCGGCCGCGCGCTGTTCCTCAGCGAGGCCACGGTGAAGACCCACCTCGGCCACGTCTTCGAGAAGCTCGGCGTGAACGACCGCACCCGCGCCGTGACCCGCGCGATGGAGCTCCAGCTCCTCCCCTGACCTACGAGCCCGATGAGTGAGCAGAACATGTCGGGTCCTGTGCGCTGACCCGACATCTTCTGCTCACTCGACGCCGGTCCCGACGAAACGGGAGGCACGGTGCCTGCCCGCACCGTGCCTCCCGTCCGCTCCAGCGCGCGCCCTGCCACCGCGACGCGCGCCCGCTCAGGCCCCCGCGTCCGCCTCCTGTGACCGGACGCGGAGCACCCGCGCTGTGGGGGTCGCCCCGCCGTTCGCGACCTCGAGCGAGCCCGAAGCGGCGTCCCACGCCACGGACCACGACCCGAATGCCGTCGGGAACAGCGGCTCGACGACCACCGCCTGCCCGGCGAACGCCGGCAGGGGCAACGACACCGACGCCGACGCACCGGGCAGCGACCACACCGACAGGTACAGGTCGCCCGAGGCGGCGTGCAGACCGAGTGCGATCCACGGGTCCTCCCAGGCGGGCAGCCCGAGGGGCCAGACCGGCACGGACGCCTCGACGATGTCCAGGACCTGCCGGTGCGCAACGATGGCGTCACCGACCAGTGCACGCTGCGACGACGACATCTCGTTGAGGTACCCGGACAGGTACATCCGCCCGAGCACCCCGTTCACGAGCGACAGCGCGAACAGCTCCGGGTCCATCGTCGGTGCCGGGTAGGCCCAGTTCCCCGCCTGCTCGGGCAGCATCGCGGCGGGAGCGGCGGCGGTGATCGTGGCGGACAGCACCGGGTCCTGCTGGTCCGAGGTCGACTGCATGTGCAGGCGGGACAGCATCGCCCAGTCGGCGCGCATCGCTCCCGAGGCGCAGTTCTCGATGAGCAGTGCCGGGTGCCGCTCCTGCACCGCGTCGAGCCAGTCGAGCAGCGCCCGCTGGTGGTCGAGCATCCCGGCGAACGGCCCGGTCATGGTGTTGTTGTCCATCTTGAAGAACGTCACCCCGAGCTCCCCGACGAGCCGGTCGACCACCGCGTCGAGGTGTGCGCGGGCCTCCGGCGAGCGCAGGTCGAGCAGGTGCCGCCCGTGCTCCGCGACCCGGACCCCGTGGTGCTCGACGAACGCGGACGACGGCAGGGTCGAAGCCAGCGGCGAGTGGATGCCGATGACCTCGGGTTCGAGCCAGAGACCGGCCTGCATGCCGCGCGCACGGATGTGGTCGATGACGGCCCCGAGCCCCGTCGGGAACCGCGACGCCGCTTCCTCCCACGCTCCGACAGTGTCCCACCAGTGCCCCTCGGCGTACCAGCCGGCGTCGACGCAGAACAGGTCCGCTCCGGCGTCTGCAGCGGCGTCGATCAGCGGCAGGAGCTTCTCGGTGGTCGGGTCGCCCATGAGCGTGTTCATGTAGTCGTTGAACACCAGGGGCAGGGCACGG
This sequence comes from Curtobacterium sp. BRB10, assembly GCF_031844325.1. NCBI lineage: Bacteria > Bacillati > Actinomycetota > Actinomycetes > Micrococcales > Microbacteriaceae > Curtobacterium > Curtobacterium sp. BRB10. The sequence goes on along the minus strand of NZ_JAUZVA010000006.1, from coordinate 14,910 downwards.
TCGGCCTCCCGCACGTGCCGGAACGCCCGACGCTGCCGGGTGAGCACCCCGAAGGCGTCGTCGATCGACCCGGCGATCCCGACGGACACCGGCACCGAGGTGAACGGCCGCTCCGGCGTGACGACTGCGGTCCACTGGTGTTCCTGGTCGGTCGGCCCGCTCAGCAGCACGTACGCGTGCCGCCGGGTCTCGCCGAGCTCGTACAACCACGGCCCGTTGTGCTCGACCTGCCAGACGAGCGCGTACGGAGCCGACACAGCGTCCTCCGCCTGCAGCACCCCGATCGGCAACGCCTCACCGGTCGACCACGAACCGCGGTTCTGCACGACGGCGCGGCTGCGGGGCGGGTGGTGCTGGGCCTCCCGGTCGATCGCCGCGAGCCCGATCGACCGCAGCGGATCGGTCCGCCAACGGCTCTCCGCTGCCCAGTCGTTGTCGGCGTGCACGAGGGCGAGCTCGTCGACGGTGGCGTTCGAGTCGGTCAGGAACGCCCCGGTCGCGAACGACGACACGAAGTCGACGACGTGCTCACCGTGTGCGGCCGACACCTCGGTCCAGGTCTGGAACGCGGGCACGCCGGCGCGCGCCCGGAACACCGACTCGGCCTGGAGGCCCGTGGCCGCGTCCGCCTGCACGATCCGGAACCACAGGTCGGTCCCGTCGTCGTGCTCGTGGTGCGACACGGGTCGCAGTCGCGCCCCGATCGTGGAGTCGACATGCCGGAACCCGCCCGGGAACCGTCCGTGCCCGATCGTCGTCAGCTCCACGAGCGGCTGCGGGTCGTCCGGCCCATCGGCGAGCGCTCCGCCGCCGGCCGCTCCGCCGGTCGGAACGAACGACACGAGCGCCGCGGGCTGGTCCGCACCGACCCGGAACCGTGCCGCGAACCCATCGGTGACCCAGTCGACGAACGTCGACCCGTCGCTCATCGCGCCCCGACCGGTGCGGGCTCGCTCGACACCCAGTCCCCGACCGTGTGGTCGTAGCAGGTGGTGTTGTCGATCTTCGTCCGGTCGAGCGGCGGCCCCGCGGTGATCCGGCGCTCGGTGCGCTCCGGGTCGGGGGCGGCCTCGGCGAGCAGCCGGGTGTAGTCGTGGTGCGGGTCGAGGATGACGGCGTCCGACGGTCCGCGCTCGACGACCCGGCCGCGGTAGAGCACCAGGATCTCGTCGGAGAAGTGCCGCGCGGTCGCCAGGTCGTGCGTGATGTAGAGCACGGCGAGGTCGTCCTCGCGCTGCAGCCGACCGAGCAGGTTGAGCACGCTCAGGCGGATCGAGACGTCGAGCATCGACACCGGTTCGTCGGCGATGAGCACCTGGGCGCCCGGGGCGAGTGCGCGGGCGATCGCGACGCGCTGCCGCTGTCCGCCGGAGAGCTCGTGCGGCCGCCGCGATGCGAAGTCCTCGTCGAGGTTCACGCGACCGAGCAGTTCCCGCACCTTGTCGGCGGTCTCGTCGGCGCCGCGGGCCCGGTGGTGCAGCTGCAGCGGCCGGGCGATGTGGTGCTCGATCGAGTGGAACGGGTTGAGCGAGGCGAACGGGTCCTGGAACACCATCTGCACGTGCCGGCGGTACATGCTGCCCTCGACGGGGGTGCCGTCCTCGAGCCGCACGTCGATCGAGCCGCGCGTCCGGGTCTCGAGCTTGGCGAGCATCCGCGCGATGGTGGACTTGCCCGAGCCGGACTCCCCCACCAGCGCGACGGTCCGGCCGGGCAGCAGGTCGAACGACACATCGTCGACGGCCCGCAGGGTGGTGCGCTGCAGGCCCTTGCGGGTGTGGAAGTCCTTGCCGAGGTGGCTGACGGTCACACTGGTCATCGGTCCGTCTCCTGTGCTGCCTGGACCACGACGGCCCGGGTGTCGGTCTCGGGTTCGGCGCCGTCCTCGACCCCGGTGCGGATGAACGCGCCGCGGGCTCCGGACAGGCTCGGGAACGACTGCAGCAGCTTCCGCGTGTACGGGTGCTGCGGGTCGTGCTGGATCACGCTGGCGCGGTCGCACTCGACGACCTCGCCGCGGAGCATGATCGCGATCCGGTCGCTGATCTCGAGCAGCAGCGGCAGGTCGTGCGTGATGAACACGACGGCGAACCCGAGCTCGTCGCGCAGTCGGACGATCTCGCGCAGGATCTCCCGCTGCACCACGACGTCGAGCGCGGTGGTCGGCTCGTCCATGATCATGATCTGCGGTTCGAGCAGCATCGCCATCGCGATCATCACGCGCTGCCGCATGCCGCCGGACAGTTCGTGCGGGTACGCCGTGATGCGGGACGGGTCGACGCCGACGCGGCGCAGGGCGTCCTCGGCGATGGCTCGTCGTTCGCGGCGCGGCAGGCCCTTGCGGTGTTCGACGAGGGCGTCGTCGAGCTGGGCGCGGATCGTGGTGACCGGGTTGAGCGCGTTCATCGCCCCCTGGAACACCATCGACAGCTTCGACCACCGCACGGCCCGGAGCTGCTCGTGCGGCAGGCCGAGCAGGTCGACGTCGGTGCCGTCGCGGTCGTGGAACGTGATGCTGCCCGACGTGACCTTCGCCGGCGGCCGGTGCAACCGGGTGATGGCGTACGCCAGGGTCGTCTTGCCGCAGCCGGACTCCCCCGCGAGCCCGAGGATCTCGCCGGGCGCCAGGGTGAGCGAGACGTCCTTGACGGCGTGCACGGGGTGCTCGGTCTCGTAGACGACGTCGAGGTGGTCGATGGTCAGCACGGTCGGCCGGCGGCCGGCGCCCGTGGCGTCGGAGGTGACCGGTCGTGCGGTGTCGGTGGCGCTCATCGGGCGACCCCCTTCGTGTCGTGACCGGCGGTGGCGACGCGGGCCGGGCCTCCCGAGCGGGCCGCACGCTTCGCACGACGGTCGCGCCGTCGCTGCGCGCGCACGTTCGCGAGTCGCGGGTTGATGACCTCGTCGATCGAGAAGTTCACCAGGGACAGGCCCATGCCGAGCAGGGCGATGAGCAGGCCCGGCGGCACGAACCACCACCAGGCGCCGTTCGCCAGCGCGAAGCCGTTCTGGGCGTAGAAGAGCATGGTGCCGAGCGTCGACGAGTTCGACGCCCCGAGCCCGAGGAACGACAGTCCCGCCTCCCCGAGGATCGCCGCGATCACCGCGAACACGAACTGCGACGCGAGCACCGGCAGCAGGTTCGGCAGGATCTCGACGGCGATGACCCGCCAGGGCCGTTCGCCGGCGACCCGGGCGGCGGACACGTAGTCGCGGTTGCGGATCGACATCGTCTGCGCCCGCAGCACCCGGGCGGACCCGGCCCAGGAGGTGATCGCCAGGACGACCGCGATGGTCCACAGCCCGCGGGCCTCACGCGGCACCAGGCCGGAGATGACGATGACGAGCGGCAGGCCGGGGATCACGAGGAACACGTTCGAGAACAGCGAGAACGCCTCGTCCATGATCCCGCCCAGGTAGGCGCCGAGGATCCCGAAGAACGCGGACAGCACCGTGGCGAGGACGCCGACGATGAGCCCGATCTGCAGGCTGCCCCGGGTGGCGAAGGCGAGCTGGGCCAGGACGTCCTGACCGGTCTGGGTGGTGCCGAGGACGTTCGAGCCGCTCGGCCCCTGCAGCCCGGTGTCGCGGATGGTGGTCGGGTCGCCGACGAGCAGCGGTCCGATCACCCCGAACAGCGTGACGCCGGCGACGAGCGCGATGCCCGTGACGAGCCAGGGGGTGAGGGTGGGGAGGAACCGACGGATGCCGCCCTTCGACGCGCGCCGGGTGGCGATCGACGTGGTGGTGTCGGCCTCCTCGGTCAGCGCGCCGATGGTGGGCTCGGTCTCCTGCTGGATGTTGGTCATGGTCGTCTCCTCCCCTAGCTCCGGGCCCGCGTGCGCGGGTCGATCAGTCCGTACAGCAGGTCGACGACGAGGTTCGCGCCGAGGACCGCCAGGGTGATGAACAGGAAGATGCCCTGCATGAGCGCGTAGTCGTTGTTCGTCACGGCGGACAGCAGCTTCGACCCGATGCCCGGGTACGAGAACACCTGCTCGGTGACGACGGAGCCGGACACGATGAACCCGAGGGAGATCGCGAACCCGGCGACGGACGGCAGCACGGCGTTCCGGGCGGCGTAGTTCCGCAGGATCTTGCCGTCGGACAGGCCCTTCGCCTGCGCGGTGGTGATGTAGTCCTCGGACAGCGTCGACACCATCATGTTGCGCATGCCGAGCAGCCAGCCGCCGAGCGACGCGAGCACGATCGTCACCGCCGGCAGCACCCCGTACTGGACCGCCGAGACGATGAAGTCCCAGTTGAACCCGGGGGTCAGGATGACGTCGTAGCCGCCCTGCGCCGGGAACAGGTGGAGTCCGGTGGCGAAGAAGTACACCAGGATCAGCGCGAGCCAGAAGTACGGCACCGCGGCGAGCAGGGTGGTGGCCGGCACGAACGAGTCGAGCCAGGTGCCGGGCCGCCACCCGACGAAGGCCCCGAGGCCGACGCCGATGATGGCGGCCAGGATCGTGGCGATCCCGACCAGCGCGATGGTCCACGGCAGCGAGCTGCCGATCACCTCGGTCACGGGTGCCGGGAAGTAGCTGACGGACACCCCGAGGTCACCGCGGAACACGTTGACCAGGTAATGGCCGTACTGGGAGATGAGCGGCTCCGAGGAATCGCCACCGAGGAGCAGCTCGTACGCCTCCCGGGTCGCCGGGGTCACCTGCCCGCCGCGCTGCTGGAGCTTGGCGAGCAGGATGTCCACCGGGTTGCCGGGCAGGAGCCTGGGGATGATGAAGTTCAGCGTCAGGGCCGCCCACAGTGCGACGACGTAGAAGCCGATCTTGCGCAGGAAGTAGGTCATCGTCGAGTGCCCCTCGGTCGCGATCCCATCGGTGTCAGCCCTTCGCCGGCTTGAGCGCCTTGAAGATCTCGGCGTTGTCCGGGCTCGCCCAGACCGCCGGGAACGCGTACAGGTCGTCCTTCGTCGGCCAGCCGGTGAACTTCGCCGCGTGGAACTCACTCGTCGTGCCGCCGGTCATCACGGGGATGTAGGGCAGGTCCTCGACGATGTGCTCTTGGATCGTGTCGAGCTCGGGCTGGGTCGCCTCGGTGTCCTCGGGGTTGATCGTGGCGAGCTTCGCGATGGCCTTGTCCACGTCGGGGTTGCTGTACCGCGAGATGTTCATCGGGGCTGCTTCGCCGACCTTCGCGGTGTTCGCCGTCGTGAAGTAGTTGTTGTACAGGTAGTACGGGTTCGCCGTCGGGCCCTGGCCGAGCGAGTCGATCGCGAGTTCGAAGTTGCCCTTGGTCTTCTTGTCGGTCCACTCGTTCCACGACGACTGCTGCGCCTTGAGCTCGATGCCCGCAGCCTTGAGCTGCTGCGTCATCGTGTCGATCGCGGTGATGTAGTCGGTCCACCCGGTGACGACCTCGACCGTCAGGGACAGCTTCTTGCCGTCCTTGGCGTAGATGCCGTCCGAGCCCTTCTTCCAACCGGCGTCCTCGAGCGTCGAGGCGGCCGCGTCGGTGTCGGCGGTCTCCGGCATCACGGCCGGTTCGATGTCCTTCGAGATGGTGTCCTTCTGCGTCGTGGTGAGCGCGAAGGTCGGCGAGATCTCGCTCGCCGTGTTCTCGAACGCCAGCGAGTTGAGCTGCTTGCGGTTGATGGCGTCGGCGATCGCGTGGCGGACGGCCGGGTCGGTCTGCGGGCCGGCGCAGCCCAGGTCGGTGTTCGCGCAGGTGAGCAGGGCCATCTGGTTCTGGCCGACGGTGATGCCGTCGTAGCCGTTGTAGTTGGCGGGGATGTCGTCCATGTTCGGCACCGGGCCGGTCTGCCAGTCGATCGACCCCTGCTTCAGTGCGTCGGCGCCGGCGGTGTTGCCGGAGAGCGACAGGTAGCGGATGGTCTTCACGGCCGGGGCGCCGTCCCAGTACTTCTTGTTCGCCTCGAGGGTGAACGCCTGCGCCTTGAAGGTGCCGAGCGTGTACGGGCCGGTGCCGACGGGCTCGCGCACGACGTCGGTGGTCGGGTCGATGTCCTTCCACAGGTGCTCGGGCACGATCCAGGTCTTGCCGAGCAGGTTCGGGCCGAGCACGAACGACGGCTTGTCGAACGAGACGACCACCTTGTCGTCGCCGTCGGCCTTCGCGGTGCCGTCGTAGCCGATCGAGTTCAGGGCCTTCTGCTTCTTGAGCATGTCGAGCGTGAACACGACGTCCTTCGAGGTGAAGGGCTCGCCGTCGTTCCAGGTGGCTCCGTCGCGCAGCGTGATGGTGAGCTGCGTGCCGTCGTCGTTCCACTCGTAGGACTTGCCGAGCAGCGGCTTCGGGTCCTCCGTGTTGACGTTGGTGATGAAGAAGAGCGACTCGTAGATCGTGCCGACACCGCCGATGTTGGACGGCGACCACGGGTTGAAGTTGATCTGGTAGTCGCCGGACTGGCCGGTGTACGCCACCAGCGTCGAGGCAGCGGCGTCGTTCGTGCTGGCGGTGCCGCTGGAGCTGCAGCCGCTGAGCGCGAGGCCGGCTGCGAGGAGAACGGCGCCGCCGATGGCGAGCCGTGAACGGGTTGGGTTGAACATCGTTGTCCTCTCGGTCTGCGTCGTCGCAGGGTCCACGTTGTGAGCGTGATTGTTACACGCGTAAACTAAGGCGGTCAAGGGGTCGGGTCACGGCCCCGTAACGATGAGGAGACGCAATGGAGCGGACCACCCTGGACGGCACGTGGACCCTCGAGGCGGTGACCGGGCCCGAGCAGTCGGCGGAGCACCGCGAACCGATCGCGGCGCAGGTCCCCGGCTGCGTGCACACCGACCTGCTGCGGGCCGGCCGGATCCCCGACCCGTTCGACGGCGACGGCGAGGCCGCCACCCAGTGGATCGGCGACACCGTCTGGCGCTACCGCCGCACCTTCGAGTGGACCGCGCCGGACGAGACCCGCCACGACCTCGTCGCCGAGGGCCTCGACACCCTCGCCACGATCGAGCTCAACGGCATCGTCGTCGCGACCACCGCCAACCAGCACCGCTCGTACCGGTTCCCCGTCGGGCACCTGCTCCGACCGGGCACGAACGAGCTCGTCGTCACGTTCGACGCGCCCGTCCCCGCCGCCGAGCGTCTGTCCGCACTGCACGGCGGCGAGCTGCCCCACGTCAACCACCACCCCTACAACGCGCTCCGCAAGAACGCGTCGAACTTCGGGTGGGACTGGGGCGTCGACGTCGCCACGAGCGGCATCTGGAAGTCGATCGGCATCGAGTCCTGGAGCGGCGTCCGCATCGCGTCCGTCCGTCCGCTCGTCGACCTCGACGACACGACCGGTGTGCTGACGGCCCACGTCGACGTCGAGCACGCCGGCTCCACCGGTTCCTTCTCGCAGGCGATCGGCAGCGCGCCCGTCGCGTCCGCGGACGGTTCCGCGGGCACCGGCCTGGAGGCCCGGATCACCCTGACCGCGCACCCCGCGTCCGCAGGGGATGCGGCTTCCGACACCGCCGGTCGGGTGGTCGGCGCACGCCCCGTCGTCGACGGTGCCGCGACCGTGCGCCTCGAGGTCCCCGACGTCGCCGTCTGGTGGCCCCGCGGCGAGGGTGACCAGCCGCTGTACGACGTCCGGGTCGAGGTCGGCGACGACGTGTGGGCCGGCCGTGTGGGCTTCCGCACGGTCACGCTCGACACCGCCGCCGACGCCGGCGGGGCGCCGTTCCTGCTCCGCGTCAACGGCTGTCCGGTCATGGTCCGCGGGGCGAACTGGATCCCCGACCACGCCTACCTGACCGAGATGACACCCGAGCGGTACGCGGACCGGATCCAGGACGCGATCGACGCGAACGTGAACCTGCTCCGCATCTGGGGCGGCGGGATCTACGAGTCCGACGACCTGTACGACCGGTGCGACGAGCTCGGCGTCCTGGTGTGGCAGGACTTCCTGTTCGCCTGTGCCGCGTACGCCGAGGAGCCCTGGCTCGCCGACGAGGTCGAGCCCGAGGTCCGCGAGGCCGTCACCCGCCTCAGCCCGCACCCGTCGCTCGTGGTGTGGAACGGCAACAACGAGAACCTCGTCGCCTACGCCGAGTGGGGCTGGCGGCCGTCGCTCGTCGGCCGGACCTGGGGCAACGGCTACTACCGTTCCCTGCTGCCGTCGGTCGTCGCCGAGCTCGACCCGACCCGGCCGTACACGGCGGGCAGCCCGTTCTCGTTCGACGAGTACCTGACGCCGAACGACCAGCGGAACGGCAGCGTGCACATCTGGGACGTCTGGAACCGGCTCGACTACCGTGCCTACGCCGACTGGGAGCCGCGGTTCGTCGCCGAGTTCGGGTTCCAGGGTCCTCCGGCGTGGTCGACCCTGACCGCGGTGGTGCACGACGAGCCCCTCGACCCGGACGGCCACGAGATGCTCGTGCACCAGAAGGCCGACCAGGGCAACCGGAAGCTCGCCGACGGCATGCGCGGGCACCTGCCCGAGCCGACCTCCATCGAGGACTGGCACTTCGCCGCGCAGCTCAACCAGGCGCACGCGATCCGCTTCGGCATGGAGTGGTTCCGCTCCCGCACGCCCGACAACACCGGCATGGTCGTCTGGCAGCTCAACGACGACTGGCCCGTGGTGTCGTGGGCCCTCGTCGACCACGCCGGCATCCGGAAGCCCGTCTGGTACGCCGTCCGGCAGGCCTACCAGCCCGTGCTGCTCACCGTGCAGCCGTCGTCCGGCGGCCAGGGTGGCGACGGCGACGGAGGTCTCGACGTCGTCCTCGTCAACGCGTCCGGTTCGTCGGTCGCCGGCGAGGTCACGGTCTCCCGCGTCGCCTTCGACGGCACCGTGCTCGAGTCGTCGTCGTTCACGCTCGCAGCAGCCCCCGCCGATGCCGACCGGACGCAGCTGCCGTCGTCGCTCGCCGTGCCCGGGGACCCCGGTTCCGAGGTCCTCGTCGTCACCGGAGCCGGCACCCGCACCGTGCACGACTTCGCCGAGGTCGTCGACCAGGCACTCGAGCCCTCGCCCCTGTCCTCGGTCGTGTCGGCGACGGACGACGGCGCGACGGTCACCGTCACGGCGACGGCGTACGCGCGGGACGTCTCGCTGTTCCCCGACCGCGTCGATGCGGCCGCCCGCGTCGACGACGGCCTGGTGTCCCTGCTCCCCGGCGAGTCGGTGACCTTCACGGTGACGGGTGCGCCGGGCATCGCTGCACAGGAGCTCGTTCACCCGCTCGTCCTCCGCCACGCGGGTTCGCTCCTGCCCTGACCGGGGTGCCCCCTGGGGGCGGGGACGGCGACGTCCCCTCGAGCCGCTGACGGTTCCGGTTCACGATCCCCCGGGTTCGCGAACCGGAACCGTCACCCGGTGCCCATCCCCTCGCCCCGCTCCCACGAACGGGCGGAACACCGGGGTCGGCAACCAGCGCCACCCCGGCATCCCGCCCGCTCGCCCCGGACAGCAGCGGACCGCGCACGGCCGGCCGCGCTCGGTCGAACGTGCTCAGTCGATCGCGCGGAGCTCCAGAACGATCGCGGTCGCGGGTGCGAGCAGTGGCAGCCGGGCGCCGACGTCCTCGAACACGGCGCCGGTCAGTTCCAGGTGTCCGCGCACGAGCCACTCCGGCGGCACCATGTCGAGCCCGCGCGGGACAGCGAGCCCGGACACCGGGGCGAGCCGGTAGCGCCGCGACCGGTCGAGTCCGCGCACCCGGAGCGGCACCGGCAACGACCTCGGCCCGGTCTCCGTCCGCGCCACCCGCACCAGCGCCCGCGATCGGTCCGCGGCCACCACCGATGTGGCCACCGTCCCCGGGTCCCCGAGGTCCAGGTGCCGCAGCCGCCCGGAGTGCAGCAGCCCGCGCTCCCGTCGGTACAGCGCCGTCCAGGCCCGGAGCCGGTCGAGCTCCTCGGGCGACAGCTTCGTGATGTCGGTCTCGATGCCGGCCGAGCAGAACAGCGACACCGCCATCCGGAAGTCCAGGTCGAGGTGCCGGCCCGTGGTGTGCGAGATCTCCGGCCCGACGTGCGAGCCGATCAGCTCCAGCGGGAGCAGCGCCTCGGTCCACCGCTGGATCGGCAGTCGCTCGAAGGCGTCGTTCGAGTCCGACGGCCACACCCGGTCGGTGCGCTCGAGCACGCCGAGGTCGATCCGGGCACCGCCGCTCGCGCACGCCTCGATCTCCAGCCACGGGTGCCGCGCACGCAGCTCGTCCATCAACGCGTACACGCCGCGGGTGTGCGCGTCGATGCCGGCGCGTCCCGCGTGCACCGCGTGCACGATGTCCCGGTTCTGGTCCCACTTCACGAAGTCGACGTGGTGCGCACCGATCACCCGGGACATGCTCTCGAGCACGTGGTGCCGGGCGAGCGGGTTCGCCATGTCGAGCACGTACTGGTTCCGCCACGTCCGCACGTCGTCCTCGGGGCGCTGCAGCATCCACTCCGGGTGCGCCGCGGCCAGCTCGGACACGGGGCTGACCATCTCGGGCTCGAACCACAGGCCGAACTCCATGCCGAGCGCACGCACCCGGTCGACGAGCGGTGCCAGCCCGTCCGGCCACACCGACGGATCGACGCGCCAATCCCCGAGCGAGGTCGAGTCCGACCGCCGGCCGAGGAACCACCCGTCGTCGAGCACGAACCGCTCGACCCCGATGTCCGCCGCCGTCTCCGCCAGGGCGACCAGCGGTTCGAGCTCCTGCCGGTAGTAGACGGCCTCCCACGTGTTGAGCACCACGGGCCGGGGTCGTCGCGGATGCCCCGGGCGGCTGCGCAACGAGTCGTGCAGGCGGTCGGACAGCCCGTCGATCCCGGTGTCGCTCCACACGAACACGGCGTCGGGAGCGGCGAACGAGTCCCCCTCGCCGAGCACGACCTCGCCCGCACGCAGCAGTTCTCCGGCGCCGAGCAACGGCCGTGCCTCGGCGAGCTGGTCGTACCGGTACACGGAGTCCGCGCTCCAGGCCAGGTGCACCGCCCACAGCTCGCCCTCGGCGTCCGAGAACCCGGGCGTCCCGAGCACGAGCAACGTCGGCGAATCGTGGCCGGTCCGCCCGCGACGGCTCTCCCGTGCGTGGCTCCCGGCCGTCGCGGTGCGGCGCTGCGGGGTGCGCTCACGGGTCCACCGTCCGCCCAGGTCGAGCACCTCGGTGATCCGCTCCCCCACGGGCAGCGTCGCCTCGAGTGCCTGCACGTGCACGGGCTCGGCGTGCGTGTTCGTCACCGTGTGCCGCACCCGCAGCACCCCCGCGGTGTCGAGCGCGAACTCACTCCGGAGCGCCAACGAGTCGGACTCGGCGGTCACGACGATCCGCCCGTCGTCACCGATCACCACCACCTCACGCCACCGCGGCACGAGCGGCATCCCGTCCACGTGCCCGGCGATCCCCGGCCGACCCTCCCACCCGTCGCGCTCGGTCGGCAGCACCGTGAGCGGCCACCGCGCGTCCAGCGCACTCGGTCCGAGCGGCCGACCGAGTGCGAGCAGCAGATCGGCCGTATCGTCCGGTGCGACGGGCCCGACGTCCCGACCCCAGTGCAGCACCTCGGGCAGCCCGTCCGCCGCGGACGCCAGCACCAGCGACACCCCGGCAGACCGCAGCACGTGCACCGCTCGATCGCGCGCAGCGACGGCTGTCGGCTCGGGCTCCACGACGGTCACGAGACCCGCTCCTCGCGCAGCACGCGGACGCGTCCGGCCGGCACGACGGTGTCCGGCCCGTGGCCGGACCCGTCGAGCAGGTCCGTCCCGGACGCGACGACCGTGACGTCGTCAGCGCGGTGGTTGACGAGGAACAGGAAGGCGGAGCCGTCGTCGCCGACGCGACGCACCGCCTCCAGGCCGGGAGGCCCGGTGACCGTCCGCAGGATCCCCCGCTCCGCGATCACCCCGTCCACGAGCCGTTGGATGCTGTCGTCCGCGAGCATCGCGGACACGTACCAGGCGCCGCCGCCGACGGCGCGGCGCGTGACGGCGGGCCGGCCCGCGAGCGGACCGTCGGTGTACCGGAGCACGGACTCGGCGTCCTCGAGCACGACCGCCTCGGCCCAGTCGCTCACCACCTCGCCGTCGTCCAGTGCCCAGCGTTCGTCGCGCTGCAGCGGGGTGAACTCCTCGCTCCAGGCGCCGAGCACCCCGCGGAACGCTCCCGGGTACCCGCCGGTGCGGATGCGTGCGGTCTCGTCGGCGACGCCGGACAGGTAGGTGACGATCAGGGTGGCGCCGCGGTCCACCACGGCGGAGAGCCGGGCGGCGGTCGCGTCGTCGACGATGAGCATCGTCGGCACGACGACCACGTCGTACCCGTCCAGGTCGGCGTCGGCGGGGACCACGTCGGTGAGCACCTGCCGGTCGTGGAACGCACGGTGCCAGGCGCGGAGCTCCCGGCCGTAGCGCAGGCCCCGGTGCGGCTTGAGCCCCGACTGCACTGCCCAGCCGGAGGCCTCGTCCACGACGATCGCGACCCGGGCCGGCTCCACGCGGGTGCCCTGCACGGGGGCGAGGTCCTGCAGCGCACGGCCGAGGGCGAGCACCTCGCGCCAGATGCGTGTGCGGGTGCCGGCGTGCGGGAGCATCGCGGAGTGGAACTGCTCCGCGCCCGCGGTGGAGGCCCGCCACTGGAAGAACAGCGCCCCGTCGGACCCGTGGGCGACGTGCGCCAGGGCGTTCCGGACGAGTTCGGCCGGTTCCTTGGCCCGGTTGCGCTGCTGCCAGCTCGGCCCACCCGTCGAGTGCTCCATCAGCAGCCAGGGACGGCGGTCCGCCGACATCCCGCGCATCCGGTCACCGGCCAGCGCGAGGTCCTGCTCGCGGCGCGCGTCGTCGACGAGCGTGTAGTGGTCGTTCGCGACGATCGCCACGTGCTTCGCCCACCCGGCGTACTCGACGACCTGCGACCCGGCGCCCACCATGAAGTTCGTCGTGATCGGCACGTCCGAGTGCCGCTCGATCACGGCCTTCTCGGCGTCGAACTGACGGAGCAGGGCGTCGGAGGAGTACCGCTCGAAGTCCAGCGCGAGCCCGGGGTTCGGCGCCCCGCCCACACCCCGTGGCGGCGAGACCTCGTCGAACGAGGTGTACGTGTGTCCCCAGAAGGCCGTGCCCCAGGCAGCGTTCGCGGACTCGACGTCGCCGTACTTGGCGACGAGCCAGTGCCGGAAGTCCGCTGCCGACTCCTCGCAGTAGCACCGGCCGTTGCCGCCACCGAGCTCGTTGCTGACGTGCCAGAGCCGCACCGCAGGGTGTCGCCCGTACCGCTCGGCCAGCGCGTCGACCATGCGGAGCGCGTGCTCCCGGAACAGCGCGGAGGCCGGGCACCACCCGAGTCGTCCGCCTGGTCGTTCCCGCCGCTCCGTCGCGTCCAGGGGCAGGATCTCCGGATGTGCGGTCAGCAGCCAGTTCGGCGGGGCAGCGGTCGGCGTCGCGAGGTCCACCGCGATGCCGTACTCGTGCAGCAGCGCGAGGACGTCGTCCAGCCACCCCCACGTGAAGTCCCCCGGCGACCGCTCGAGCAATGCCCACGAGAACACCCCGACGGTGACCAGGTTCACCCCGGCCTCGCGCATCAGTCGGACGTCCTCGAGCCAGGTCTCCCGGGGCCACTGTTCGGGGCTGTAGTCGCCGCCGAACGACAGGCCGTCGGTCGGCCACGGGACGGTGGGGGCAACGGTCACGGCATCTCCTTCGATGGTGTGGACCGCTCAAGCCTCCCGTCTGCGGTAGCGTTTGTCAACGTGTGCAACTAAGGCGTCGACACCTCTGCTGTTCCGGCGACGGACTACTCCCCCAGCAGCCGGCGGATGGCGAGCACCGCTCCGGCGCGTGCCCACTCCGAGAACTCGAACGGCTGCACCTCCACCGTGACCGGCTCGGTGTACGGCGCCAGTGCTGCTCGCATCGACTCGTCGACGGTCGCCCGCGCCAGGTCGTACACGGGCAGCCCGTCGCCCGTCAGCACGATCGCCGAGGGGTCCGCGATGTGCACTGCCGTAGCGAGCAGCACCCCGAGGGCGCGGCCGGCATCCTCGAACGCAGCGAGCGCTCCCTCGTCACCGTCCCGGGCGAGTTCGAGCACCTGGTCGTAGGTCTTCCCCTCGTGGCCGGCGTTCCGCACGATCACCGGACTCGGCAGGTAGCTCGACGCGCACCCGGCGTGACCGAGGCCACAGTCCGGCCCGCCGCCGAGGACCGGCAGGTGCCCGATGCGCCCCAGTCGCCCGTGCTCCCCGGTGGAGACCTGCCCGTTCGCGATGAGCCCGAGACCGAGGCCCTCACCGACCGTCACGAGCACCATCGACCCCCGACCGGCACCTGCACCGAACCAGTGCTCCTTCGCCGTCAGCGCATGGACGTCGTTCGCCGTGAACGTGGCGATGCCGGTCCGTTCCTCGAGCATCCGGGCGAAGGGCACCTCGTGCCACCCGAGGAACACCGACGCCGCGACGACGGACTCCCCCGCGCGGACGATCACGTCACCGGGCAGCGAGACACCGATCGCGCAAATGGCCGGATGCGCATCCCGGAGTCGCTCGAGCACGGCCGTGATCTGCTCCGCCAGCGAATCGGCGGCGGTGTCGTCGATCACTTCCTCGTGCAGCGCGAGGACCCGTCCGCCCAGGTCCGTGACCGCGGCGTACAGGCGGTCCTTCGTGAGCTTGACACCGAGGAACTCCCACTGCCCGCTGCTCACCTGCAGGAGCTCCGACGGGCGGCCGGTGGCGCCTCGCACGTCGGTCCCCACCTCGACCACGAGCCGCTGTGACACGAGGACGCGCATGGCCCGGGTGAGGCTCGCGCGCGAGAGCCCGAGTGACCGGGCGATCTCCGCACGGGAGAGCACCCCGTGGATGAGGATCTCCCGCAGCGCCAGGCGGGAGCCGTCGGGCAGGGCCGGCCAGGCTTCGGTCATCGTTCCTCCGTCGTCGGCTGATCCTACGGCCTGACCAGACCCCTTCGACAAGGACCCCGAACGGGCCGTA
>NZ_JAUZVA010000005.1:0-402328 GCF_031844325.1 Curtobacterium sp. BRB10 | reverse complement strand
TACCGCACCACCGCACGACACGAAGAGTCGCTCCGCCGATCAGGGCGGAGCGGCTCTTCGTCGTTCACGGTTCCGCCGACGGTACTGCTCCTCCCAGTGGCCGAGCCTACGATCGAGCGAATGCCCGCTCCCCGCTCGACCCAGACCGACGACCGACCCGGGCCGGACGACTTCATCCGCGTCCGAGGTGCCCGTGAGAACAACTTGCGCGACGTCGACGTGGACATCCCCCGCGACCGGATCGTCGCGTTCACCGGCGTCTCCGGCTCCGGCAAGTCCTCACTCGCCTTCGGCACCGTCTTCGCCGAGGCCCAGCGCCGGTTCCTGGAGTCCGTCGCCCCGTACGCGCGGCGGCTGATCGCGCAGGGGTCCACCCCGCACGTCGACTCGATCACCGGGCTGCCGCCCGCCGTCGCCCTGCAGCAGCGTCGCGGCGCCCCGAGCTCCCGCTCCACCGTCGGCACCATGACCACGCTGTCGAACTCGATGCGCATGCTCTACTCGCGTGCCGGCACCTACCCGTCCGGCGCCGACCGGCTCGAGTCGGACTCGTTCTCACCGAACACCGTCGCCGGTGCCTGCCCCCGGTGCCACGGCATCGGGACCGCGCACGAGGTCACCGAGGCATCGGCCGTGCACGATCCGTCGCTGAGCATCCGCGACGGCGCGATCACCGCCTGGCCCGGAGCGTGGCAGGGCAAGAACCTGCGCGACGTCACCGCCGTGCTCGGCTACGACATCGACCGCCCGTGGCACGAGCTGTCCCGGGAGGACCGCGACTGGCTGCTCTTCACCGAGGAGCAGCCCGTCGTGCAGGTGCAGCCGAAGCGCGACCGCGTGGCGAAGCCCTACAAGGGCCGGTTCTGGAGCGCTCGCCAGTTCGTGCTGCACACCCTCGCCGACTCGCAGAGCGAGACCCAGCGCGGGAAGGTGCTGCAGTTCGTCGAGTCCGGCCCGTGCGCGCTCTGCGGCGGCACCGGCCTGACCCGAGCAGCCCTCGCCGTCACGATCGGCGGCCACTCGATCGCCGAGCTGAACGCGCTGCCGCTGACCGGCCTGGCCGACGTCCTGCGCCCGATCGCCGCGATCACGGACGCGGCAGCGGCGACGTCGCGGGCATCGTCCGGCGAGCACACCGAGGTCGCCGTGGCGATCTCCCGCGACCTGCTCACGCGCGTCGAGGTCCTGGTCGGCCTGGGTCTCGGGTACCTTGCGCTCGACCGCGCCACCCCGACGCTCTCCCCCGGCGAGAGCCAGCGGCTGCGGATCGCGACGCAGCTGCGCTCCGGCCTGTTCGGCGTCGTCTACGTGCTCGACGAACCGAGCGCCGGGCTGCACCCCGCCGATGCCGAGTCACTCGTCGACGTCCTGGACGACCTCCGCGCCGGCGGCAACAGCGTCTTCGTCGTCGAACACGACATGAGCATCGTGCGCCGAGCCGACTGGATCGTCGACGTCGGCCCCCGCGCGGGCACCGGCGGCGGCACCGTCCTGTACAGCGGACCGGTCGCCGGCCTGGCCGAGGTCGAGGCGTCGGTCACCCGGCGCTTCTTGGAGCCCCGGCAGCCGACCGCCGACCGAGCCGTGCGGACCCCCATCGGCACGCTCGAGCTCCGCGACCTCACCCTGCACAACCTGCGAGGGCTCGACGTCGACCTGCCGCTCGGTGTCCTCACCGCGGTCACCGGGGTCAGCGGGTCCGGCAAGTCGTCGCTCGTCGGCGGCGTGCTGCCCGGCGTCGCGACGTCGCACCCACTCGTCGACCGCGTCGTGCAGGTCGACCAGAAGCCGATCGGCCGGACGCCCCGCTCGAACCTCGCCACCTACACCGGCCTGTTCGACGCGGTCCGAGCCGCGTTCGCCCAGACCGACGAGGCGAAGGCCCGGGGCTGGACCGCCGGACGGTTCTCGTTCAACGTCGCCGGCGGCCGGTGCGAGGTCTGCCAGGGCGAGGGATCGGTGTCCGTCGAACTCCTCTTCCTGCCGGGCAGCTGGGCACCGTGCCCCGAGTGCCACGGCTCCCGCTACACCGCCGAGACGCTCGAGGTCCGGTGGAACGGGGCGTCCATCGCCGACGTCCTCGGTATGACCGTCGACGAAGCCGCACCGTTCCTGGCGCCCCTGCCCGCAGCCGGGCGCGGACTGGAGACCCTCCGCGAGGTCGGCCTCGGCTACCTGCGGCTCGGGCAGCCCGCTCCGGAGCTGTCCGGCGGTGAGGCGCAGCGCATCAAGCTCGCGACGGAGCTGCAGCGCGCACGGACCGGCCACACCCTGTACCTGCTCGACGAGCCCACCACCGGCCTGCACCCGGCCGATGTCGAGCTGCTGACCGCCCAGCTCGCCCGCCTGACCGACGCCGGCAACACCGTCGTCGTGGTCGAGCACGCGATGGACGTCGTCGCGAGCGCCGACCACGTCATCGACATGGGTCCCTCGGGCGGCGATGCCGGCGGCCGGGTCGTCGCCTCCGGTACGCCTGCCGAGGTCGCCGCCTCGACCGCCAGCCGGACCGCGCCCTACCTGCGGGACCAGCTCGGTCGATGACGCAGGAGTGCCCGCCAGGATCGCTCCTGGCGGGCACTCCGTGGCTGC
Organism: Curtobacterium sp. BRB10; assembly: GCF_031844325.1. Taxonomy (NCBI): domain Bacteria; kingdom Bacillati; phylum Actinomycetota; class Actinomycetes; order Micrococcales; family Microbacteriaceae; genus Curtobacterium; species Curtobacterium sp. BRB10. Next base: position 399,736 of record NZ_JAUZVA010000005.1, on the reverse strand, counting down.
CGCTGGTTACCGCTCGACCGCTTCGGGGGCGTCGTCACGGAAGAAGTCGCTGCCGCTGTGGGTGTAGCCGACCTCACCCGTCCGACGCCACTGCTTGCGGATGCGCTTGAAGGTGTTGATGCGTGCGGGTTCGACGTTCTCGTCGCTCGTGTAGGCGCTCATGGCTGATCTCCCTGTGTGATTGGCCGTGGTTCCTTGGCCCCCCGGAATGGAGGCTAGCGAGCGGCGCGGCGCCGAGTTCGCGATCGGTCCCGGAACGTCCGTGGAACGCAATTCCGGCCGTGCAGCGAGCCGGAACGCGCCCCTCCGGCACCTGGGGTCTCGCACGCCCCGAACGCGGATCCCCGCATGACCGGCTGCGATCATGGAGGCTCCGACCCGATCAGGAGGACGAGCGTGACCGCTGCGAACCGAGCCGTGATCACCGACGTGGGGGGCGACGTCACCGCCGACCTCGGCGATCGCTACGAAGCGGGCGCGCTGGTGGAGTGGGCGAGCGTCACGAAGACCGTGACCGCCGCCGCCGTGCTCGCCGTCCTCGCTGAACGGGACATCCCACGGGACACCCCCGCACGCGACCTGGTACCGGACGTCCCCGACGACGCCACCTACACGGTCGACGACCTGATCCGACACCGCTCGGGCCTGCCCCGTGTGCACCAGGGCATGTCGGCCGGGATCGTCGGCGACCCGTACGCGACCGTGTCCGAGGCGGACGTCACGCGTGCGCTGCGGCAGACCGCGACCACACCGGGTGAGCGGGACTACTCCAACCTCGGCTACGCGGTGCTCGGTCGGCTGCTCGAGCACGTCACGCGCGACGCATGGTTCACGGTCGTCGAGCGGACGGTCCTGGCTCCGCTCGGCATCACCAGCGCCACCCTCGACCCGGCACCCGAGCGACGAACGCTGCTGCGATCGTGGCGGGGTCGCCCCCGTGAACCCTGGACCATCGGATCAGGTCCCTACGCACCGGCCGGCGGGATCTGGTCGACCATGTCCGACCTCCTGCGGCTCGGCGTGGGGATCGGACGCATCGAGCCGGACTTCCTGGCGTGGGAGCACCGCGACGGGCTGATCTGGCACAGCGGGCAGACACGGGACGCCGGCGTCTGCCTGCTCCGGCACGGTGACGTCACGATCGCGTCGCACGCCCTCGGCGCAGCACCCGGAGCCGCGGACCGGCTCGCCGTCCGTCGGCTCCGTGCCGTTGGGATCGTCGCGTGAACGACGGCACGCGAGCCGGCGATGTGCTGCAGGCGGCCGTGGAGGGCTCCCGGCAGAACTCGTTGAAGCGTCTGGCCCGGACGACGGCGGCATTGGCTCTGGGCGCGATGGGCGGCGCGGGTGAGGACTTCCTGCCGAGCTTCGACCTGGTCGTCCGCCGTCGTGACGACGGCGCGGAGGTCCTCCGGACACGAGCCGGAGACGCGGATCAGGCCGAGCGACTCCTCGAGACCGTGGAACGAGACCTGGACGAGAAGGACGTCACGACGTTCGTCAGCGAGTGGCGCGTCGTCGAGCGCTGACGGAGCGGGTGGGCGGACGTACGCGACCAGGCGGGGACGGACGGGAGGCCCGGATCACCGTCGGCAGACCGGCGGCGGCGAGTCGCGCCTCCAGGCCGGAGAGCGGGGCGGGCTCAGGAACGCAGGCCGAGCACCAGGTCGTGGACCACGCGCGCTGCGCGCGCCGCCGCGTCGTCCAGGTGCTCGCGGAACTCGGCGCCGTCCGGCGCGCAGAGGTCGCTGATGCACCGGACCGACACGAACGGCATGTCGTGCACGTGGGCGAACTGCGCGATCGCTGCCGACTCCATGTCGACCGCAGCCACCTCGGGGAACGCGACCCGGAGTGCGCGGGCACGGCCCTCGGTCACGAAGACCTCGCTCGAGCCGATCGTCGCCGACCGCAGCGGCCACGCGATCTCGGCGCCCATCGCCAGCTCGACGAGCCGGGCGTCCGGCGCGTAGCCGGTCGGCATGCCGGGGACCTGGCCCAGGGCGTAGCCGAACGCGGTGGCGTCGGCGTTGAGGTTGACGTACCGGTCACCGACCACGACGTTACCGATGGCGACGCCGTGCATGAGCCCGCCGGCGGTCCCGACGCTGATGACCGGGATGCCCGGGCCGAAGTCGTGGAAGCCGTGGGCGACGGCGGCCGTGGCGTTCGTGAAGCCGATGCCGCTGCGGCGCACGACGACCGTGGCGCCGCCGATGTCGAGCAGCTGGTGCGGGTCGTGGCCACCGACGGGGCCGTCGAGGACGGGGACACCGCCGAAGAGGTCGGCGAAGGCCGATACCTCTTCGCTCATGGCCGCGATGATGATCGCGACGGGTTGCTGCTGCACTGACCGATCCTCCCACGCCGGGCGCGCGCGGACGTGCAGGTCGGGTCGTCGCGGTCGCTACCGGCGGGGGTCCTGGCGGGCCAGCTCGTCGGCGACGAAGGCGGCGAGCGCGTCGGCGCCGAAGTGGTCGTCGGCGGTGATGGTGACGACGGTGCCGGTGCCGGAGTCGGAGTTCGCCGCGGGCTCGTCGAACAGCAGCATCTGGCCGTACGCGCCGTGCAGCCGCCAGAGTCGGCCGGGGCCACCCCACCCGGCCATCGCGTACCGCTCGTAGCCGGGGCCGGTGCCCTCTCGCTCCACCCAGTCGGTGTGCATCGCGTCGCACCACCGCGCGCCGACGATCCGCTGTCCGTCGACGACCCCGCGGTCGCGGATCAGGCGTCCGATGCGGGCGAGCTCCTCGGTGCGGAGTGCCAGCCCCTCGCCGCCGGCGACGAACCCGTTCGGGCAGCGTTGCCACTCGACGTCCTGGATGCCGAGCGGGGCGAACAGCCGCTCGGTGACGAACGCGCCGACGTCACCGACCCGGGTCTCGAGCACGCGCATCGCGGTGTAGGTGCTGGCGTTCGCGTACTGGAACACCCGGCCGCGGCACGGTCTCCGCAGGAACTCGGCGGCCAGGTCCGGCCAGTCCGTCAGCTCGGAGGCCGACCACGGCATGTCGATGCCACTCGTCATGGTGAGCAGGTGCCGGAGGGTGACCCGGTCGACGCCGGGGCCGAGCGCGAGGCCGCTGCCGACCAGGGACGTCGCGAGCGGTTCGTCGAGGTCGACCAGGCCGTCGTCGGCCGCGATGCCGGTGGCCAGGACGCAGACGCCCTTCGCGGCGGAGTGGACCTCGCGGCGGACGTCGGGGGTCCAGTGGTGCTCGGCGACGTCGTCGGCGGTGCAGCCGGTGCCCGGAGCCGCGGTCCGCGTGCGCACGTGGATGCCGTGTGCGGCGAACCCCGTCGCGTCGATGTGCCGGACGACGGCGTCGAGGATGGTCGCGGCGGTGTGCACACCCCATCCTCTCGTGCCCGAGCGGCGTGCGTGCCCCTTCGTGCCCCAGCGGCTGCGGGCACGGGCAGGGGCCGCCGCGTAGCGTCCGGCTCGTGTCCGACGAACAGCCCCGCCGCCCCGATCCCACCCGCGTCGGCGACCAGCCCGCACTCCGGACGGCGTCGGGCTCGAACTGGCTCGTGTGGGGAGCCGTCACGGCCGTCATCGTCGCCGCGGTGATGGTGCTTATGGCGATCCGAGCGCCCGCGATCGGCTGGCCGGCGCTGGTGCTCGTCGTCGCGTTGTTCGTGGCGATGGTCGTGGTGCGGGCGGCCATCCGTCCACGACGTGCACGACTCGTCACCCTGGCCGCACTCGACCTCGGCATCGTGGCCGTCGGCCTGGTGGCGACCCTGGCGGTCCTGTACTCGACGCCGGCGGGCTGAGCGCCCGCGCGACTGAGCGCCCCAGCACCTCAGCGCCGGACGAGCACCCCGGCGACGAGTCGGAGCAGCAGGGCGACCACACCGACCGCGGCGATCCCGACCGACACGACCGTCGCCATCAGCATCCGAAGGCCGTCCGGCACGGCCGTCTCGTCGGACGCGGGGAGGAACGCCGACGCGACGAACACGCACCCCGCGGCGATCAGGAACAACACCCCGATGATCGTCACGGCCCGCAGCGCGGTCGGCACCGGTTCGTGGTCACCAGGACGAGCCGGACGGGCCCTGGCCCCCTCGGTCTCCCAGTCCGCCGGTTCCGTCATGGTGGTCCCCCTTCGTCGGAACGATCGTAGGTCCCGGCCCGGGCGGCACGGGCGCCGGTGCGGCCCGAGGCGGCAGCGACGACGGACGGGAGGCGCGTCACGGGCCCGCCCCGCGCCTCCAGTCCGACGCCGGTCACGACCAGTGCGCGTGGCCGGCTACGCGCTGTCGGTCGCCGTCGGCTGCGCCTGCCGCAGCCCGGTGACCAGGAGCGTCACGATCGTCCGGACGTCGTAGTCGGGGTCCTCGGGGCTCCACGCCACCAGGTCGCCGACGGCCCGGAGCAGCTGGTAGGGCGGGGTCGGCGCTGCCACCTCACCGGACTCCCGCGCGGCGTCGAGCAGCCGTCCGAGCACGGGCACGAGCTCGTCGACGAACAGGGTGTGCAGCGCCGTGAACCCGTCGGCGTCGCCCTCCCAGACGCGCGCCAGACCGTGCTTGGTTCCGAGGAAGTCGACGAACTGGTGCACCCAGCGCAGCAGGGCGGCGAACGGTGTCGGCTCGGAGTCGAGCAGCGCCGGCCCCGCGTCGACCAGGGCCTCGATCTGGTGCCGGTAGACGGCGACGACCAGGTCCGAACGGGTCGGGAAGTGCCGGTAGAGCGTGCCCACCCCGACACCGGCGGCGGCGGCGACCTCGCGCACCGGTGCTCCGACGCCCGAGGCCGTGAAGACCGCGGCAGCGGCGTCGAGGATCGTGCGCTCGTTGCGCTCGACGTCGCGACGGCGACGCGGCACGGGGTCGGTCGACGGGGTGCTCATGCATCGATCATCGCACGCCACCGACGCGATGCGGAACAGCGATCCGCTTTCTCTTGCAATCCGGATCGTTGTTCCGTATCGTTCCGGAACGTCGCTCCGTTTCGAGTGACAGTCGCTCCGTCCGAGGGCGACACCGCTTTCAGGAAAGGCCCCCATGGCACCCACAGCACCTCGACCGCAGGTCATCAGCGTGCGCCCCGTCACGCTCTCGGCCCCTACACGCGGTCAGGACCTCGAGGTCCGCATCACCGCACCGACGACCGGCACGGACCTGCCCGTCATCGTCTTCGCCCACGGCTTCGGCCAGTCCATGACCGGCGGCGACCCGCTGGTCGACCACTGGACCGCGAACGGCTTCGTCGTCGTCCAGCCGACGTTCCTCGACGCGAAGGCCTACGGACTGACGCTCGACGACCCGCGGTACCCGACCATCTGGCAGACACGGGTCGACGACCTCGAGTGGGTGCTCGACGACCTCGACCAGATCATCGACGCGGTCCCCGGCCTCACCGGACGCGTCGACACCGCGCGCATCGCGGCGGTCGGACACTCGTGGGGCGGACAGTCCGTGGGCATGCTGCTCGGGGCCCGCGTCCTGGACGCCGACGGACGGCCGGGTGAGGACCGCACCGACCACCGCCTGCGTGCCGGGGTCCTGCTGTCCACCACGGGGATCGCGCGCGGCGACCTCGTGCCGTTCGCGCAGGAGCACTTCGCGTTCATGAGCCCCGACTTCAGCCGACTGCACACCCCGTCGCTCGTCGTCGCCGGCGATCACGACCAGTCCCAGCTCTCGACGCGAGGCCCGGACTGGTTCACCGACGTCTACCACCTGAGCCCCGGTGCGCGGCACCTGGTGACCGTCCACGGCGGGGAGCACCTGCTCGGCGGGATCCAGGACTACGAGTCGACCGCCACCACGGACGAGAGCCCCGAGCGTGTGGACCTCGTCCGCCGCACCACGACGGCGTTCCTCCGCACCGAGCTCGGCCTCGACCCCGACGCGTGGTCGGCGATCGCCGACGCCGTCGGCTCTGCTGCCGCCGTCGGCTCTGCTGCCGCCGTCGGCCACATCGAATCGAAGGAGCACCACTCGTGATCACCGACCAGCACCCCCTGCCCACTCCGTTCACCGCCGCTTCCACCGCCGCCGACGTCCTGCACGGCGTCGACCTGACCGGCCGGAACGTCGTCGTGACCGGCGGACACAGCCGGCTCGGACGCGAGACCAGCCGCGCCCTCGCGGCGGTCGGCGCCGACGTCACCGTCGCGTCCCGTGACGTCGACCGGGCATCGGCAGCCGTCGCCGACATCCCGGGCATCCACGTCGAGGCCCTCGACCTCACCGACCCGGCGTCGGTCGATGCCTTCGCCACGCGCTGGTCGGCCTCCGGCCGCCCGCTGCACATCCTCGTGAACAGTGCCGCGATGCTCTTCACCCCGGACCGCCGGCTCGACGGGCGCGGCAACGAGCTGGCGTTCTCGACGACGCACCTCGGGCACTTCCAGCTCACGCGGGCGCTCCTCCCCGCCCTCCTGGAGGCCCGTGGTGCGCGGGTCCTGACCGTCACCTCCGGCGCTGCCCGGTTCGGCGAGATCCGGTGGGACGACCTGACGTTCGCCCGCGGGTACGACCCGGTCACCGCCTACGGGCAGTCGAAGCGGGCGAACGTCCTGTTCACGGTGGAGCTCGACAGCCGGTACGCCGACCAGGGCATCCGTGCCTTCGCCGCGCACCCGGGCGTCATCATCGGGCCCGGCCCCCACGACCCGACGGTGCTCGCGTCGTACCGCGAGCAGGGGCTGGTCGACGACCACGGGGTGACCGTCATCGACCCCGAGGTCGGCAAGAAGACCGTCGAGCAGGGCGCAGCGACGCTCGTGTTCGGTGCCGCGAGCCCGCTGCTCGACGGCGTCGGCGGGGTCTACCTGAAGGACAGCGACGTCGCCGTGATCGACGACCGGGTCCTACCCCTCACCGCGGACCGCATCCCGTCGGACGCGAACTCGGCGATGCTCGACGCCGACGATGCCCGGCGACTGTGGGAGGTCAGCGAGGGACTCCTGGCCTGATCGTGGTCGGCCGGGGGCCTCGTCTGCTCATCGTCCTCGTCGTCCTCGTCGTCCTCGCTACTGTGTGACGGTGCTGACCGTGCGGATCGAGAGCCCCCGGCAGGACGACGTCCTGCACCTGCTGCAGCAGGGCGACGACTACGGACTGAGCCTCTACGCGGCCGAGAACTACCACGCCCTGGACGTCGACGACCTGGACCGGCCCGACGTCACGTTCCTGGTGGCGCGCGAGGACGGTACCGCCCTCGGCACGGTGGCGCTCGTCGACGCCGGTGACGGCACCGGCGAGGTCAAACGCATGTTCGTGAGCGACGCCGCGCGCGGGCTCGGCGTGGGGACGCGGCTGCTCGACGCCCTGCACGACCGCGCCCGTGCGGTCGGCATCGGGACCGTCCGGCTCGAGACCGGCCTGCCGCAGGCCGCGGCCATCGCGCTGTACCGGAAGGCCGGGTACGCGGACATCCCGCGGTTCGGCCCGTACGTCGACGACCCGACGAGCGTCTGCATGGAGCGGCAGCTCGTCTGATCGGCGCGCAGCAGCTCGTCTGATCGGCCCTCGGTCCCGACGTAGGATCGCGTGTGAGCTCCGAGCACCCCGAACCCAGCGGCATCGACCCCGACGACCTGAGCGTCGCGCTCCGGGTGCTCGAGCAGCTGCCGTCGATCGACGAGACGCATCCGGACTTCATCCGGGTCCGCCAGGCCACCGCGAAGATGTTCAAGGCGGTCAAGCGTGCGCACCGTCTCGAGAAGCGCAGCGTCATCGCCGAGGCCGACCGCCGGGTGATCGCCGCCACCGCCACAGGTGCCGCCGACCGGATCGACGACGAGACCCGCGGCGTCCCGATCAGCGCCTCGACCGCGTCGACGACCGCCGGCACGCTGCTGAAATCGCGGCCCTGCTACATGTGCAAGCAGCACTACACGGTCGTCGACGCGTTCTACCACCAGCTCTGCCCGGCGTGCGCCCGCATGAGCCACGCGAAGCGCGACGCCCGGACGGACCTGACCGGCAAGCGGGCGCTGCTCACCGGCGGCCGCGCGAAGATCGGCATGTACATCGCCCTCCGGCTGCTGCGCGACGGCGCCCACACCACCATCACCACGCGGTTCCCCCGCGACGCCGTACGCCGGTTCGCGAGCCTGCCCGACGCCGCCGACTGGATGGACCGGTTGAAGGTCGTCGGCATCGACCTGCGCGACCCCGCGCAGGTGATCGGACTCGCCGAGGACGTCGCCGCATCCGGTCCCCTCGACATCCTGATCAACAACGCCACGCAGACCGTGCGACGATCGCGCGGGGCCTACCAGCCGCTGGTCGACGCGGAACTCGCGCCGTTGCCCGACGGTCCGCTGCCCGAACTCGTGACCTTCGGGCACACGAACGACCAGCACCCGCTGGCGCTCGCCCGCTCGGTGGCCGCGCACCCGATCCTCGCTGCCGCCGCTGCCCGAGCCGACGAACTGACGGAACAGGCGATGGCACCGGGATCGAGCTCGCTCGAACGGCTCGCCCTGGGCACCGCGATCGACGCCGGCGGCCTGGTCCCCGACCTGCACGACGAGAACTCGTGGACGCAAGCCGTCGACGAGGTCGACCCGCTCGAGATGCTCGAGGTCCAGCTGGCCAACACCACGGCACCGTTCATCCTGATCTCGAAGCTCCGCCCCGCGATGGCCGCGAGCACGGGACGCCGCACCTACGTGGTGAACGTCAGTGCCATGGAAGGCGTGTTCGGCCGCGCCTACAAGGGGCCGGGACACCCGCACACGAACATGGCGAAGGCCGCCGTGAACATGCTCACCCGCACGAGTGCACAGGAGATGTTCGAGACCGACGACATCCTGATGACGAGCGTCGACACCGGCTGGATCACCGACGAACGGCCGCACCCCACGAAGGTCCGGCTCGCGGAAGAGGGCTTCCACGCGCCGCTCGACCTGGTCGACGGGGCGGCCCGTGTCTACGACCCGATCGTCCGGGGCGAAGCGGGCGAGGACGTGTTCGGCGTCTTCCTGAAGGACTACGCGCCCAGTTCGTGGTGACGGGCGGCTGACCGGACCGGTCCCGTCAGCGCTCGGGCGCGGCCGTCTCCTGCGGCAGGACCGCGGCGAACCGCAGCAGGAAGTCCCGCACCACCGTCAGCGTTGCGTCGTCGTACGAAGCGAGCGCCGCGTCCAGTTCTGCGGCGCGAGCCCCGAGGAACCCGCTACTGCGCTCTCGGGTCAGCTCGGTGACGCGGAGGGTAACGATCCGGCGGTCCGTGCTCTCACGGCTCCGCTCGATCAACCCGCGCTCCTCGAGTCGGTTGACCAACGCGTTCGCCGCACCCGAGGTCATCCCGATCCGCCGGGCGAGACGCGTGCCGGTCATCGGCTCGCCCTCGTTCTCGGCCCAGAGGATCTCCCCCAGCGCGACGCCGTCCGACGTCGGCAGCTCCATCCACGCCGCGAAGTGCAACGCCGACTCCTGGTACCGGACGGCGTAGTGGCGGAGCGCCTCGAGGGTCTGGGAGCGCAGGTCGGTCATGCGACCGATTCTCCCGCGTTCGGTGCCCCCTGCAGTGTCGGGTAGTGCGGCAGGACGGGGACGTGCTTCTCGCTCGTCAGCAGGTACTTCTGGGCGAAACCGCGGACCGGACCGAGGGACGCAACCCGGAACACCGTCCGCATCGCGCGGACTCCGGCCGTCGACGACGGGTGCAGCAGGCGTGCACCGCCGCGGGGCAGGCCCTGGGCGCTGTCGGCGTACCCGCGGAGCAGGTCCTCGTAGCGCACGAAGGCGTCCGCGATCGCGAAGCCCGTGCCGGGCTCGATCGTCCGTGCCAGTTCCCCGGCCAGGATGTGTGCGCCGACCAGAGACAGTGTGGTGCCCATGCCGGTCGGCCCGGAGCCCCAGGCAGCGTCACCGAGCAGGGCGATCCGGCCCTTGCTCCACCGCGACACGACGACCTGCTCCATCCGCTGCGTGTAGAACTCGTCGGGCCGCTCGGTGAACCCGTCGAGGATCCGCTCGGTCTGCCACCCCGCTCCCCGGAAGCGCTCGCGCAGGATCCGCAGCTGCACGTCGACGGGGAGCTGCTCGAAGCCCATCGGCTCCGACTCGAACGACATGCTCGCCCGGATCGTCCCCTCGTTGTCCGGGCGGATCGACGCCACACGTCCACGCGGTGCCGTGTACCAGTCCCAGTGGTCGGTGTCGCTGCTGATCCGCTCGATGGTGCCGTACGTGATGCTGACACCGAAGTCGCGGTACTCGGTCTCGTCGGCGAACAGGATCCGGCGGCTCCGCGAGCTCCTGCCCTCGGCGACGACGACCAGGTCGAACCGCTCCGGAGCGCCGCTGTCGTACCGGACGTCCACCCCGGTGTCGTCCTGCTCGGCCCCGGTGATGAAGTCCCCGTAGCGGCGCTCGATCGTGTCCGGCAACGCATCGACGAGGATCCCGGCGAACGTCCCGCGCAGGATCTCGATCTCGGCGGTCGGGCCGTCCTGCCCCTCGGCCTTCGGGAACGTGGCGTACGGGGTGCCGTGCTCGTCCACGTACCGGGTACCCGCTTCGCCGGTGAGGTGCCGCATGACGGTCCCGCGCAGGCCCATCCGCTCGAGGACCTCACGCCCGAGGCCCCGGACGTCGATGTTCTGGCCGGTGGTCCGCTGCTCCGGTGACCGCTCGAGCAGTGTGACGTCGAACCCCGAGCGGTCGAGTCCACACGCGAGTGCAGGGCCGGCGATGCTCGCTCCGGTGATCAGGACGCGCGGGCGGTGGTGTGGCGTGGTCGCCATGAGTGGTCCTCTGCTCGTGGGGCGGCAAGTACCGCCCGATGACGAGCATACCTTCACTGTGATATCTCTTCGCAGAGAAGACAATTGACCTGGGAGACGTCACCTCGAGACGGGGGCCGACCGCATCCTCAGGCTTGGAGCTGCCGCCCCGTGACCCTCGACGCGCCATCGACGAATCCTTCGAAGAGTGCACGAGCCGACAGGTCCCCCCCCGATGTCGAGGTGCGTCGGAACGGTTCCCCGCTCGTCGGACACCATGAGCTCGGCGTCGCCCGAATCCCGTACGAGCAAGTCGTAGGCGACCAGATCGGACTCCACCAACAGGTGGGTGCTTCGGTTGTCCCGGTCCTCGGGGGAGCGCCGCAGCTCGGTGGTCACGGCGTCGGCCTCGAGCTGCGCCATCAGGAGCGAACCCCAGCGGTGGAAGTCTTCCGAGATCGACACTGCGCGCACCCCTTCTGCTCCCACGGCGACAGAGGAGCCCGCTTCCCCGCCCGCGAGGTGTTCGGCTTATTCGCGGATGCCAGTGGTGGCGCGGATCGCGGATCCCAGAACGACCGGCGTTCCACGGGTTTCGGGGATCTGTTCCACGGGCCCTCGGCCTTGGCTCACTCCGGCAGGGTCACGCCGTAGGCAGCACACGTGCGCCGGACGATTCCCTGGTACTCAGTGTCGCGCATGACGTCAGCGAGAGCGTACGGCGCAGCGACCGCGCGTTCGAGGACTGCCAGTACCTCCGGCAGGTTGAACAGCCAGTCTCTACTGTCCAGGTAGTCCTGCCGCCTAGGAGACCTTTCCGCCAGGAGCGACTCGAGCCGCTCCCTCTCCGACGCGACGAAGGCTCGAACCTGATCCGCTGCTTCCCGAGGATCAACGTCGAGATACAGAGCGAACAGCACGGCGGCGAGTTCGAGGTCAGCTGGCGGCACGCCATACTCTCCAACGAGCCCCTCGTACATGCCTTCGAGTAGCTCGTAGAACCGAGCTGGGCGGTATGCCGCCTGCTTGCGGCGCTTCCGAAACATCCGCTGCACGTCGTCGTCAAACATCTCTACCAGCACCGTCAGTCGGGCGATGACACGTCGCATCCGCTTGGGTGGTTCGACGAGCCCCTTGTAGAGCAGCTTGTGCGACACCACTGACCAGGCGTCTTCCGCACGGGTCCGTATTTGGATCTCGGCGAGCACTTTGCCTCCGGTGCTGTCGCTGAACAGGTTCGACGACACGAGGAAGTGCGTCCCCGAGTAGTACAAGCGCTCCGCATCACCTGACTTGACGTCACGTTCAACCAAGTCCCAGGGCCCGGCCGCGAGTGCACGATCAACCGCACGAACGTCGGCACGCGTGGACGTGACGATTCGCACTCCCACCTTGTCCGTAATCGAGGCCCAGCTACGCGGGGCACCCCCGCTGCCCCGCGCCTTCACGACGAGGCTTCTGATGTCCTTCACGCGCGATGAGACAACTGCGTCCAGCACCTCGCTGGGAATCAAGCTACGCGCAGTGCGCTCGTACGCAGCCTTTGCGAGCTCCAAGGTCTCCTGCGAGTCCCTGTAAATGGAAGCAATGTCTTCGTTTCCCTGCTGTTCAATCACGGGCGTGATCAGCGGCTCGGAGGGCGACGGAAGCTGTAATCGTCCAGCTCGCCTTTGACAATGATCCGCGGCCCGAGATCGGAATCGTTCTCCGTAGTGATCGTCCCATTCTCCAGGGCCTCTGACGAGGCGCTAAGAGTGACACCGGTCGACGTTTTCAGCCGAAGGCCTCCAATCTGTGCCTTGACTAGGCGAGTGTCCTTCGCAAAAGTCGTCGAGGCGACTTGGGACGGCAGAGTGGCGGCGAACGCGTCTCTGTCCTCCGCATCCAAGAACGAGCTGATGAACTGAGCCGGGCTTATGGTCTGCGCTGGGGATTCAAGCACCGCAACGGCGGCGGTTCCGTATCGCATCCGCTTTTCGGCTGGGAGGTCGGCTCGATTGACCAGTGCCTCTAGAGCATCCACGAATTCCTTCATTTGCACTTCGGCACGATGGGTGAGGTCGCAACCGAGAAAACGCTGGAGGAAGTAGTCAGCGAAAGACGCTCCGTTCTGCTTGTCGACCATCAAACCGCGAACCTTCCGATCGTGGTCAAGGTGGAAGAACGCAATTTTATACACCCGCGAGTTCTGTCCCATGATCAGTTCCGTCAGGTGCTCGACCTCGAAAACCGCCGCTCCCTGTGACATCTCATGACGAAGCCGAACGCCTTCCTGATGCTCCGCCTTCAAGATCACGAAGCGCTGTCCGGAGGAGACTGTGGCGAGCGAGGCCATGAAGACGCCGGCTGGACTCCCGCCGGTTTGAGTGCGGTGCAACCAATCAGCGATCTCGCGAGAGTTCTCGGCGAGGAGGGTGTCGTCCTCCAGCACCTGGCGGACAAGGTCCGGTACGGGGCTGTCGTAGTGACCCTCGACGATCGAGCGAGCGTTGTTGCCGAGCGCTGGCGCGAGCATCTCCTCACGAACGAAGCGATCGGTGTCCGAATTGAGGGGCGTCGGAGCGGCAGACCAGACGACACCGGGTTCGCCTTCTCGGAACCGCCCCCGTGGTAGTTCATGCAACATCGTCGAGTTCAGCGTGATGGGTTCAAACCCGGCCATAGAGCACCCTTCCCTGGGACAGTTCAAAGTTGATGATATGGCAGCTTTACGGCGCTTTGCCTCGGCACTCCTGACGCATCGCCCATCGGGGCCTCAGCCGGTCCAGTTCGTCCCGGCGGACCGAGCCGCTCTCTGTGCCGGCCGATCGTGTGGCCCTGGCTGAAGACGATTCAGACGGCACCGAAACACTCACTTCTCCGCCTTCGCGAATACCCGAAGCCGGGTCCATCACGCTCCGTGCGGCCAGACGTCGCGTTCGAGAAGCCCCATCGCGGCGGCCGCGCGACAAGCCGCCACACGTAGAAGTTCAGGTGAACGCGCGCCGGGAAGCAAGGCTCGAATCGGTCTGAACGGCGTGCCGCCGCCGAGGACGAACGTGCTCGCGCTGCGGACGCTTCAAACGTTGCTGGCCGTTCGCCGACGGAACAGACCAACGATAGTCGCGATGGCTGCCACGATGCCGCCAAAAATCGTCACTCCGCGACCGATTCCCTCCCAGTCCGCCCCCTTCAGCATGGTCGCCGCGTCCGGGGAGGTAACGAGGCCCACGGCGAGGAGTCCCGCCGTTATCGCCCACAGTGCTAACGCTGGCAGCTGCACCCGGTCGCGCGGGAGCCGTGCCGGCGCTTCACCGTGAACACGAATCGGGCCCGCGACGTACGTCGCTGCGACCACCGTCTCGATATAGTTGTCGAACCATGTCAGAGTTGGAGTCTGATTTCCGCTCTGTAACCGCATCGCGCGGATCGCTGCTAGTGCTTCGACTTGCTCATCCCAAGCTCGGGCAGCGGTGCGCACGGAGATTGCGGTTAGGCGCCTGCCATATCTGTGTCGAAGAACTCGCTCGATGTCGCGAGTGCCGTCCAACGCGAACCGCTCGATGGTGTCAGCGTGCTCACAATGCAACCGCGCGCGGAAAATCTGTGCCTCCGCCGCAGCGATCGTGCGGTACAGCCGCCACGGGAACGGCGCCCGGCTGGTCCAAGCGGTGGCCTGAGCGGACACCGTTGTGACCGCCATTGACAGCAGTCCGATCAACAGGAATGAGGGTACCCACCAGTAGAGCCGCGTCGACGTGACCGCGCCGATGAAACTCGTCCCAAGAAGTGTCATACCGAGGGCCGCTGTCAGCCCGCCACACCACCAGGCCGCATTGAACCAGCGACGATTCCCCGCGTGCGCCGCGTCCGCTACGGCGGACCAGCGCTGCGCGAACAGCTCCCACGCCACAGACGCCCGCCGAGGGCTTTCCCCAGCGTGAACTCTCCGCAGACCTCCCGAACGACGCCGGTACCGACGGTGCAGGCGCTCGAGTCGCCTGACCCGGCGTCTCACGCGGGCGCTGCCCGCCCGCTCCTCGCCGAACGTAGGGCGCACCGCCACCGACTGCGCGCCGGACCATCCAATGAGCAGCGCTAGGAACCAAAGGCACGCTGCATCAAAGGTACCGATAGCGACAGCTTCAAAGAGCGGCGACTGCGACATACATCCCCCGTAATGCGATGGAATCTTCGCGCTGCCCACCAGCACGCAGGCCGACCGTAGCGGAATCCGAAGCAAACCAGGAATCAGGGCACCGACGATGACTTTGCAAGCACGGACCTTCACCGGGCGGAGTCGACTGAGCAGAACAGGCCTGATCGCAGATCGTCACGTGCGTAGGTTCGCGAATGCCTCTGACACCCGGCGACGCTCGACCGCGGTAAGCGTCGGATTGACGAGCGACTCGATCTCGCTCCAGCGCGCGCCGTCGTCAGATTGCGGGCGCTGCTCGCACAGGCGGAGCATCTGAACGGCTCCAATCGGGCGGAAGCTCTGGCGCCGTCATAGCGTCCACCCATCGCTGGTCACCGTCCCCCGGCCAGGAGATGGGAGCGGCGGGCCCTGTGTAGACCCACTCGCTCCGCCAACCTGAACCGCCGATGGCGAGCACCCACCCGCTCGGAAGAACACGCCAAGCGCGCCATCGCTGATCGTCTGGGGCAGCTTGCACTGTGATGCCGTGATCCGCTGGAAGCCCGTGCTTCGAGGCATCCACGATGATGTCCGTCAGACCATCCGCATCACTCCAGTAGCGACGGCCGTTTCCTTCGTATCGTCCCATCTCGCAAACACTGACCCACCGCAGACGCTCCTTTGTCTCGTGAAACTCTCGCCGGTCGAGCTGCGCGCCGTTCGCGTCCACACCGGCAAGCCCCGTGTTCGCGACGAGCATCGCGACGCGCTGAATCTCTACTTCGTCTTGCTTGCGAACCTCGCGGCGAAACGTGCGCATGAAGGACGAGGTCTCGCGGAACGAGCGCGACTCCGCGACCTGGTTGTACCTCCCAATGAATCGCGAAGCGAGCTTCACGCTCAATCGGAGCCCCATGAATACGGCAATACGCACTCGAATCGGCAATCGCGTCACACTCGAGACTAGACGCAACCGCACAAATAGCGTCTCGGCCGCCATGAGGAAAGCGGCGACGTAAAAGAAGGGAAGCAGGAGCGCCGGCAGCCAGACGCCGAGTAGGAAGGAACGGAGGAGGCCGATCCAGTCGAGCGTGTCTCGGTCTCGAAGGACCGCGGCGGTGGTCCAGAGGACGAGACCCACGCCGATCATCGAAAGCAGGCCGCCAGTGAGCTTGCGCACTGATGCCCATTCCCGCTTTGTTGCAGCCACGCTGTTGAGCATGACCAGAGCGGTCGCTACGACCTGAAGCAGGAGTTCCCCGACCAACGGCAACGGCTCGACGTTCACGTAGAATTCAAGAAGAGCCACGAAGCCCAGCGCATCGAGCGCCAACCGGCGCACAATAGCTCCGCCGGTCTCCGCCTTCGGTATCCGGAACATCATCGGGATGGCGAAAGTCAGCGTAATGATGATCGAGTCCTTCAGCAGACTTGAATCCCACAACGTAACGAGCGAGCCTAAGCGGAGGCAGACCGCGATCCAGCACAAGAGCGCAAGAAAACTGACTACGAGTTTCCAACGCAAGGCCCGGGCGATCGAACTCAATCCTTCGTGGAGAGCACTACGCGTCGCGGGCCAGGAAAGCAGCGCGATGAGCGCGGCCCCGAGCAGAATGAGCGAAGCAATTTCGCGGGTTGTGAGCAATTACCCCCCTTTCGAGCAAGCGTACTTTGAGCCGCCGACATCTCGAGGTCCGTGGATCCGCTGGGTCGAGGAGTCCGCGACTAGCCGATAACGCTCATTCGGTCAACCGGACAGTGGCCGCATGCACAGGGTCCAGCGCGCCCACACCGGCAATCGGGTTCATCGAGCGTGGGACGGTTCGAGGCGCAGCCTTTCCCGGTCCGTCGTTGGCGGTTACTCGTGGACGCGGGTGCTGAGGACGACGCGCTCGTCTTGGTCGAGATCCCAGAGCATGGTCGCGGTATGACCTGCGGCTTGCTCGTAGGCGAGGAGGAGGACCGCGTCGGCGGCGGTGCGGCACCAGCGCATAGACGACTGGGCGAAGATCGGGTCGTTTGGGTCAGGTAGGGCGGGGTCGCTCTCGAAGCGGTCTCGCTGCTCCCGGAGGATCCGGGGGCTCGTGGTGCCGGTGAGCCACAGCATGTCAGCGAGATGCTGCGTCAGGGTGATGGGCAGCGACCTGCCGGCCGCGGGTGGATCCTTCAACTGAGTGCGCTCGACGCGGGACGTCGCAAGCTGGCGATCTCTGGTCGATCTCACCGCCATTGGAACCGAGGTCGGTGCAGCAGCTGGAGGACCACCACAAGAGCAGACGTCTCCTCCTTTCAATCTTGCACTCTCAGCTGGAGGAACCAGGACCGGGCCGTAACGCTTCGCCGGCATGACGAAGCGCCGCTCACCAATGGTGAGCGGCGCTTCGACGGCCCGGCGCGGCTGGCCGACAGCGGCCACACCGTTACCGCAGGCGGTCGTCGCTGGCGACAGGCTCAGTCGAGGAGGTCAGGGTCGAGGAGGCTCGGCTCAGACTCGGACGCGTCGCGCTTCATGATGATCAGCTCGATGACCCAGGGCGCGTGTCGGAACGCCGTCGCCGGTCGCTGGTCGTACCAGCCGGGCTTGTAGTTCGACTCGCGGGAGCCGGTCGGGTTGTCCGCAGCGTGCGACGGGGTCGCGTCGAGCTGGACGCGCTGGCTGACACCCGGCAGGTAGCTCCACTGACGCGGCGTAGACCCGTCCGTGGCCCAGTGGTCAACGCTCTGCTGGTCGGCGTTCTGCTGCTCGATGAGGTTCCGCGTGGAGCGCCGCTGGGCACCCTCGAGGTGGTCGTACTTGCGGGTGGGCGGGAGCATCGCGGCGGGGACACGGTGCGCGTACCCGAAGCAGTTCGGGTCGTTCGGCGCGGGCGTCGGGGCCGGCTGCAGCGCATCTCCGTCCAGGTTGGTCTCCCCCACGGTGCGGGGCGTGGCGACGGGCCATCCGTCGCAGTGCCAGCGCACCAGGACGTTGCTGACCTGGATGTCGGCCTCCAGCACGCGGCTGCGGTGCAGCTCCGTCTTGTCCGACTGCGACGCATCGGTCGGGGTGAACGTGGCGTCCACCGCGTAGGTGTCGACGAACTGGCGGCGCCAGGCACGGATCATCGGGCAGGTGAACTCCTGCCGGCCTCGGCGGCCGGCTCGGCGGAGGGCGATGCGCAGCTGCTGCAGCTCCTCGACGCTGTGGATGTGGTGCGTCGCCTGCGTGCAGGTCGTGATGGGGGTGTTGCTGATGGTGAGGTTGCGGTCCATGGTGGTGTCCTTCAGGTCGGAGCGAGGCGGTTGCTCGCTTGCGCCACCCCTATGCGAGCTCGTGCTTGCGAGCGGGGCGCCGACACTGTTCGCGGACCTGATTTGGGACTCTAAGAGCCGTTTTGCCCCTCGTTCGTGGGCCAGAATGTTGCCTGTTCGGCGTTTTCTGACCCCCGGAGTGGGGAGTCCGGGCTGGGAGTTCGGACTGGGACTCAGGAGTCGCTGAAGCGCGTGGCGGCGACGGGTTTTCCTGCTGGTGGACTCGGCGCCGTTCGAACGGCCCCATGAGTGGCGCGGGCCTCGTAGCGTGCGCAACATGCGTCGCATCGCGAGTCACACCAGGAGTGCCATCACCAGTCCGACCGGGCGTCCCGAGAGGACTGCCGAGACCGGTGACGGGTCTGCTTCGTGAATGGCAGCCCCGACGAGACGGCGCTGACCGCGAAGCAGCGTCAGCAGCTCGCCGCGATTCGTGGCATGGCGCGCATCCCGTTATCGGACCTGCGCGACCAGAGTCCCCCGAACCTCCAGGCCCTCTACGCCGAACTGCAGGACGGCCAGGCGCTGATCCCGGGCCTGAAGATGGGGCTCGGTGCTCTCACCGTCCAGCGTTGGGATCCCGCTTACGCGGCCAAGGGTTGGACGCTGTACGGTGCGGACCTCACGCTCGACATGGGGCACCCGTTCGGGTCGATGTTCTACCGCAACGACACCGACGGCCGTGTGCTGCGCATCGGTGTGAAGTGGCACCCGCCGGTGCAGCAACTCGAGTTCCCTGCCCTGCACCCATCGAAGCCGGAGCTCACGTCTGACTGCACGGCTGAGGAGGTCGCCGCGGTCGTGTTGGACGCGCGGAGTCGGATCGGGACTCTTGTCGCGATCAACGCGCAAATCGGGTCGTTCGTAGCCACCGAAGAGTCAGAGAACGCCATCCTCGACGCATCAGGGCTCGGGCTCGAGCGGCTCTCCGAAGACGACCCACGGTTGGCTGGCGATGCCTGAGCGTGGGGCGGCGCTGCGATTCGAGCCGGTGCCGTTGCGGCTGCTGTCGTTGTCGGCGCAGTTCGACGCCGGGATCTGGCCGACGTTGGCCGGAATGACGTTCACGAACTCCACCGGGCCGAAGATCCTGCAGCGGACCGTCAACGTCCGCACCAGCGAAGACGGGTGGGTGTTCACGCTCCTGAACGGAACACCATTGTCGGATCCTGCGGACCCGCTGCGTGAGGCAGCGACTCAAGTGATGGACGCACTGTCGAAGCTTCGTGCGGTGGGGCGTGGTCCTGAAGCGGCTGGTGCGGCTGATGTCTGACCGGCAGTGGGTGCGGACCATCCGGCATGAGCAGTCGATGCTGTCGCTGCCGTTCGGGCTTGGCTACACGATCGACATCACCGAGACCCTCACCGCCCTCGCTGCTGCCGGGCTGACCGCACGCGTGGAGACGTTCGACCGGCTCCGATTCGACGACGGCCGCACGGCGCTTCTCGCCACCCCGGACCCGACCACCACCGTCACCGACGGCGACGGCGGCGAGGGCCGGGTGGATGATGTGATCCTCCTGCCCGGCGGGTCCGAGGGCGGGGTGCTGTCACTGGTGCGCCGATACCCCGACCTGGTGGTCGTGAACGGGAAACGCGGGCGGGTGTGGGCTGACGGGCGGCAGCTGTCCGGCACGTCGATGCAACGGGAAGCGACCCCAGGGTGGCGGACCGTGTTCGCGATCGCCCGCGCCATCGCCATCCACGGCGGGGGTTCTCAGTCAATCGCGGACCGCATCGGCATTCCACTTGATGTTGTGCGTGCCGCGATGCCTGCTCTCGGGACACACGTGTTCTTCACGCCGATCGGGTGGGAAGCAGCCGATCGCGCCGCCCTGTGCGATTGGGCGCTGGCGGCCTACCCCGGTGTCGGTGGAATCCGGACCTGCTGGCGCCGCGACACCACCATCGACGAGCAGGCGGACCAGCTGATTGCGTTGGGTGGGGTGATGTCGGACCGGTGGGCGGCGCAGCAGTCCGGCGTACTCGTCCCGCCAGACCGATTGACCGCGTTCTTCGCCGAGCATCCCGACATGCAGGCGCTCGGCTACGAGCCCGCCACTATGAATGAGGCGACAGTGTCGGTCGTCATCCCGCAGGACACCACCGTCCTGACCGGCGCTGAGGGGTGCTGCGCGGACGACTTCATCACCGCGCACGTTCTCTACGAAGACAGCTGGGTGGCCGCGAACACGGATGCGGTGAACGGGCTGCGGCAGCTGCTGCACTTCAAGTCGGACCTTGCCCATGACCTTCGCTGGCACCCCGGCAGCGGTGAGGGCAGGGAGGGCTGATGCTGCAACTGCTGTCACTGACGTTGGCGTACGACGACACCCGATTCTTCGGCTCCGTCATGTTCACCGACCCCACCCACCCGGACGACAATCCCGCCGCGGTCCTGGTGGACCACACGGATGAACCGCCCTGGTTCCGGCTCACCAACGTGGACCCGGACGGGCAGGATCGTTCGGTCCCGGCGATGGTCGAGGCGGAACGCATCATGCGGTTCCTCCTCCGCTACACGCCCGAACGCATCGGCCGCACTCCCGCCGACTTCCCCCAGCCCTGATCCGCTCTGCTCACGCCCGTCCCTTTGGAGGTAGTTGCTGATGATGCATCTGGTGTCCCTGCATCTCTCGAACGACCGGATCCTCTCGGGGCATGTCCTCCTCGAGGACACCGAGAACCCGGACGCACACCTGGCGCAGATCCTTGTCCGCGCCGTGGATGTCGAGCCGGGGTATGAGCTCTACGACAGGACCAACACGGTCCTGTCGGACCTGACGGTGCCGGCGGTGCGGGAAGCGAACCGTATCGTGCAGACCCTCCTCATCCCCGCCTCCGAGATCGCGAAGCGGGAGAAAGCCGTTCGGGCGGTGATCCACTCCGGCTACTTGGAAGGGTCCCCCGACGACATGCCCTGGCAGTCGCAGCTGTGGATGTACGCCCGCGGTGAAGTCACCCGCGAGCAGCTCAGCGCCTACGCCGACGAAGGCAGACAGATCCCCCGTGCCCCCGACCACGGTGCTGTTGGTCCGGCGGACGTTCCCGAGGACTGGTGGCAGACCACACAGGCCCGAATCCGCCGGAACCTCCTGAACACGACCCTCACCGAACCCGAAGTCGCTGCGGCCCTGCAGGTCAGCATTGACGAGGTCGGGGAGCTGTTCGAGTCGTGCCGGCTGACGAGCTTCGACCTCGATGGCGAAGAACGCATCCCGGACTGGCAACTCGTGAAGCCCGCCCTCCCCGAGTTCGGCGACCCGTCCTCGCTGCTGCCAGGCCTTGACGTCCTCTACGCGGCAGCCCCGCAGCCGCTCCTCGACGCGGCAGCAATGACGGAGTTCATCACCACACCCTTGGACTTCCTCGCCGTCGACGACCGGATCCTGACCCCGCTCGACTGGATGCGGGAAGGCCGACCGCTGACGACGATCATCGCCCTGTTCCGCGGACGACGGTGGCGACCTTGACCAACCGGCCGGACCTGTTCCTCCTCAACGTCTCCTACGACGTCACCGGGGTGCACGGGCACGTGTTCTTCCGCGACCCGCCTAGCAGCGAGCTGCGGCAGGTCATCATCCGCAGCACCGACACCGGCAACATCTGCGAACCAGTACACGGGGACACCCGCGACGGGTGGGAACCGTTCCTCGAAGAAACCCGCTGGCTGATCGCCATCACCCGGCCCGACACCCCGGGAGAACAAAGCTGATGGGACTGAGGCTCGAATGGGTCGCCGCCGCATACGCCGGCCGGCCGCGGATCACGATGCCGTATGGGCTCGGTGACACCACCGACCTCACCGACACCCTCACCGTCCTGAAACTCGCTGGGCTTCGCGCGGTCGTGGAGACGCACGACACAATCCGCCTCCCCGACGGCCGCCGAGCACGCTTCCCGACCCTCACCCAACGCCCCCGCAACGACGACCCGACTGATGCGGAACTGCTCCTGCTGGCCCCGCGGACCGTGACTGCGACGCAGATCGCGCTCGCGGAGCAGACGGCGACGGTGCTGCTGGTCGACGTCGACCGGCGCCGCGTCTGGATCGACGGCAGACAAGCCCTCGGGACGAAGGAACGATGGAAGGACGCCGCCCCCATCTACGTCACCTTCGCCGTCGCACGGCTGCTCGCCGTCAACGGCTCCACCTTCGACAAGCTCGTGCAGGCCGGACTCACTGCCGGACAGGTAGATGACGCGCTCGCACGCCTCGGGAAGCGCGTGCACCGCACGGACATCGGGTGGGAGTCACGGCAGGTCGGTGGCCTCGTGGACTTCGCTATCGCCTGCTATCCAGGACCGGGCGGCGTCAGGACACGATGGACGTCCGACCTGCCGCTGGCCGAGCAGGCGGAACGGCTCATAGGTGCGGGCTGTCGCATCTCCGGGCGCGCCATCTCCGCCCGGCCCGGCTACCCCGCCATCAGTAGACGGGAGATGCCGTACCGGCTCGTCGCGTTCACCGAGGAAGAAGTTGACATGGCCGCGCTCGGGTTCGAACCCGACACGATCGGCTTCGCCGGCACCGAACTCATCCGGCCAGCGGACCCCGCGATCTTCCTCACCGCGGCCGCCGCCGGCTACACGGACCGCACCGACGACATCATCACCGCGAACACGATTCTCCGCGCCGACTACCGCAACGCCGACGACACAGCGTCCCTCGAGGAGGTGCGGAACCGGCTGCAGTTCCTCGCCGACATCGGCTACGACCTCCGCCACAACCTGCCCAACTGACGAGGACGCAGGGGAGTGCTCCTCGGTCAGCAACCGAGCACCGTCTCACTTCTGCGCGCCCGCAGACAAGTCCGACACGCGACTTTGAGTGGATCCGACACGCCGAGACGAAGATTCCACACTTGTGGATCGAGCGCGTCCACGGGTGTGGGGAAGTGTCGGTGGTCGGCCGTGGATGCTTGATGTTCCGGGATTACCCGAACTGTTCAGACTGTGGAAGACGTTGTGGAGAACTACACGGCTGTAACACTTCCATCAGACACAAGTGCGGCAGGGCAGTGGTCCGTCGTAGGATCGAGTTGAGGCCGAACACAGTTTCGAGCCTCGTAACGCAAGAACCTCCAGTCGATTCCGACTGGAGGCGCCAGCGGGACTGCATTCCGGATCTAGCTTGCCGGCACGGATCGGAAATCAGCCCTTACCACGAAAGTCAGGAACATGTCAACTCCCGCCCCTCATGGCTATCAGTTTAGGCCCCAACTGCCCACTTTGGCCAACATCCGTGCGCGCCTTGGGCGTGTCGAGTTGCGGATCTTGAAGCCCTCGCGATCCGTGATCACTGTGTCGCCTGACCTGCGAGCGATCATCGACTTGATGAAGTTCGCGGTTGCAGCCTACGTGGCTATCCGCTACAGCGTCGGGCTGTAACTGTCAAGTACCGAACGGTCTCGACTCCTCAGAGTCGAGGCCGTTCGGTGTCTACAGAGACGTGGCCGCGAACCACACGACATCAAGGACATCCACATGGACATCATCGGCGAGATCGCCAGCAGCGCCCGACCGCGGTAGGTCACCGTGGGCCACTTGTCAGCCGCCCGTCTGAAGGTTCACGCTCTGCGGGCCAATCGTCTACCCGCGGAGTGCGCTCCGATGCAGCAGCGCCGACTGGCGCATCTGCGGTCTGGCCATCACACGCTCCCCCGAGCCGACTCCCGCAGCGGCGACGACGCGGCCTCGCTCGAAGAAGTACGGAACTGGCTGCTGTTCGCCGCCGACACCAGCTACGACCTCCGCTACAACCTGCCCAGCTGACGAAGACCAATCGATTAGGTGGAAGTCACATCACCTTGCCATGGTGCTTCCCCGAACTGCGCCACACCCAGGCGGCGAGCTTGGTCTCGCCGCGACCGGCTTCCACCCAGACGGCGTCCCGAGTCAGGCGGTACGCATGGGCGTCACTTCGACGAATCAGGCGGTCGGGCAACTGGAACCACGCATGCACCGGCAACGACTTCGGCAGTTCGCGCATCTCCGTGCCACGGGCATCCTCCTTGAGCGAGAACGGCGAGCCGGGCAACCAACGATCCGAACGGAGACGACCCATGACCGCGACAGTAGGAGGCCGCACCTACGTTCGCATCCCGGGCCCTCATCGAGAACATCCCCGGGACCAGTCATGTGAGCAGCTTCGCTTTGTGTCGTCCTTCTGCCTTCGCTTTGTGTCGTGACCGCGTCCCGGTAGCTGGTGAATCAGCGGACAGTTCCGGCGGATGGTGCTGGCTGCGTCGAGTTCTTCCAACTCACCGTGAAGGCAATGGCAATGGCAATGAGGAGGACCGCGCTGACGAGTCCGGTGCCCGCGTCGAGGCCGCCTCGAGAGTGTGGGACGGCGATGTAGTCGGCGAAGGATGCGCCGATCGGTCGGGTGAGGACGTACGCGGTCCAGAACGCTGTGACAGGGCCGAGGACCGCTGTTGCCCGTGCGAGGACGACGACGATCATCGCGGCAACGAACACGAGGCCGCCGCTGAGGTAGCCGAGGTGGAAGGTGCTGGCGGCGAGGTCTCCGGCGGCGGTCCCCATTGCGAACGTGGTGATCACGGCGGCCCAGTAGAACAGTTGCCGGGGGATGCTGGTGATGGTGTGCACGTCGACCGTTCCCTCGACGCGACGCCACAAGACAAAGACGGCGACGAGCCCGGCGAGGAACACGGGCGTCGACACCGCGTAGGGGACGCCGAGCGCGACGTGGGTGACGTCGGCGACCATCGTGCCAAAGACTCCCACCATGGAAACGGTGCCCCAGTACAACCAGGGCCGGTATCGGTCCGCCCGCAGCTGGACGATGAGGATCACCGCGAAGAGGACCGCGGTGATCAGCACGGTCGGGACGGGGGCGAAGCGTGTGACGAGGAAGTCGGAGAGTGCTTCACCCATCCCGGTGGTGAGGACCTTGATCAGCCAGAACGATGCGGTGGGTTTCGGCACCCGGTTCAGCTCGCCTCGCGTGGTGTTCACTGCTCGCGAGCCGTCCGCTCAGCGGATGCGGGCGCGGATGCGGACGTGTCTCGGTTCTTCCGAGCGACGTGGCGGCGGAGTGCGCCGATGACGATCGGGAGGATCGAGACCAGGATGATGACGAACATCAGCGCGTCGATGTTGTGAGCGATGAGCGGGATGCCGCCGAGGAGCACACCGACAACGGTCAGGCCGCAGGCCCAGGAGATCGCGCCGATGAGGTTGAAGAGCAGGAACCGGCGGTAGTGCATCTGCGCGGTGCCGGCGGCGAGGGGGACGTAGGTGCGGACGATCGGGACGAACCGGCCGAGGACCAGGCTGAGGCCGCCCCACTTGGTGAAGAACGCCTCCGCTTCGTCGAGTCGAGCGGTGGTGAGGATGCGGGCGTCTTCCTTGAACAGGCGTCGCCCGAAGCGCTTCCCGATCCAGTAGCCGACCTGGTCGCCGGCGATCGCGGCGATCGCGGCGACGATGGCGACCTGCCACGGTGTCACACCGAGCGTGCTGCTGATGATCGCTGCGGTGACGAGGAGCGAGTCTCCGGGCAGGAAGGGGAACAGGACCCCGGACTCGATGAAGATCAGCAGCGCGATCCCGGCGAGGACGAACGGGCCGAACGCATGCAGCACGGAGGCTGCGTCGAACGACGCTCACTGCGAGCGGAACGGTGTGGAGCACGAGGTGCCTTTCACGGGACGGGCTGGTGCAGCCGCCGTTCGAGTCGACGGCGGCACCAGCGAACGGGGTCAGACGGTGAGTCGGCTCCGCTGCGCGGGTTCCTCGCGGCGGAGCCGGATCACGAGGAAGCTGATGATCGCGGCGATGACGACGAAGAACACGACGCTCGTGGTGACGGTCCCGATCCCGAGTCCGCCGTCCTTCGTGGACGCGGACAGCAGGTCACCGGTGGACGCGCCCGAGGGGACGGGTGAGGATGTATGCGATCCAGAAGCACAGGACAGGACCGCGACGGCCGATGAACCAGACCGCAGCGGTCAGGGCGATAGCGCCGGCGAAGAGCAGCAGGGACGGGAAGTACCCCAGGCCGGTCTGCTCGGCGATCAGGTCACCGGCAGCGGTACCGAGTGCGAACGTGAACAGGATCGCGAGCCAGTAGAACGCTTCGCGGCGGACCGTGTCGATGCTGTGGATCGACAGGGTGCCCTCGACGCGGTACCAGATCGCGAACACGACCAGCAGGGCGACGCCGAAGACGGTGGTGCTGACGGCCAGGGGGATGCCGAGGCCGTCGGTGAGGTTGTCGGTGACGCAGGTGCCAACGATGCTGATCAGCACCACGGTGATCCAGTACAGCGGCGGCCGGTAGCTGCGGGCACGGAACTGCAGCACCAGGAACACGGCCAGCGCGGCCGCCATGATCAGCGTTGTCAGCGGTAAGCCCAGACCGACGGTGTCGCTGAGGAGGTCAGCCGCGGTCTCGCCGACGGTGGTCGCGAGGACCTTGATGATCCAGAACGACGCGGTCGGATCAGGCACCTTGTTCGAGCGGCTCCGGGTTGGCATCGGCGCTGCGGGCGAGTGGGACATGGCGTTCTCCTCGTCGGGACGGGCCGTGCCGCGGTGTGCGGGACCGGCGATGCTCCGACGGTAGAAAGCGGCGCGCAAGACTCCACCAAGAATCACGCCTGACTGGTGGGGAGATCGGTTTCTTGGCCGTTCCTTGACCAGCGGCGGTGAGGATCCGTGCACCGGTGTTGCCATGAGTGAGGCAGGATCGAGCCAACACGGCGACGCCGGAACGCACCCCCTCGCGTTCCGGCGTCGCTTGTCCGGAAGGGGTCTCATGTCGGCAGGATGGCGGTCAACGGTCGCAGACAAGCTGGCTCGATGGTCGTTCCGGTCGAGTCCTGAGACCGACCCGGACCGGTTGACCTACCGACGGTCGGTGGTCGGGATTGCGCTCCGCGTCGCGGTCGTGTCAGCGGCGCTGGTGATCGCGATCATCGTCCTCGTCGTGACGTACGTGTTGTGGCAGCTGACACCGAACCAGCTCCACGAACGCCCCGGGCCGACCGACATCCACATCTACCTCGACACCATCGACCTGAGCATCGCGGTCATCGGCGTCGGTGGTCTCGCGATCATCCTCGCCGGCATCGCAGCATGGGTCATCGCCCGTCGAGCAGTGCGGCCGATCGCGGAAGCGGCACGGATGCAGCGCACCTTCGTCGCGGACGCCAGCCACGAGCTCCGCACCCCGTTGACGGTGCTCCATGCACGCGTGCAACGTCTGCAACGCATGACCCCGGCGCACGATCGGCGGCGCCCGGTCGTCGACGAGCTGCGTGGCGACACGCAGATCTTGATCAACATCGTCAACGACCTCCTCGAAGCAGCTGCAGGGTCGGGTGGCTCGGACGGCGCCGCTGACCTGAGGGCCGCGATGGAAGCCGTGCACCGCGACATGGACGTCCTCGCAACTGAACGGCAGGTGCACCTCGATGTCGACCCGGTCGACGCGGTGGTGCAGGTGTCGGAGACCCAGCTGCACCGCTGCCTGATTGCCTTGTCCGACAACGCCATCGGCCACACCCGGGCCGGTGGCAGCGTTCACATCACCGCGGTGACTAACGGTGGTCGCGTGACGATCCGCGTCGCGGACGAGGGCCCCGGCGTGGTCGGTATCGAGCCAGCACGGGTCTTCGACCGGTTCGCTCACGGCACCCCCGTCGAAGCGACCACGACAACCAGCACCCGCACGGGGTACGGCATCGGGTTGGCGTTGGTCCGCGACATCGCCGTCAGAGCCGGCGGCGACGCCGTCGTCGTCGTCGAGCACACCGATAGCAGCGGGACGGTCTTCGCACTCCGTCTCCCGATCACAGACGACCGCGCACCGGAACACGATCGGGAGGCCCGCGCATGATGCCGCGACTGCTGCTCGTCGAGGACGACCCCCGACTCGGGCCGCTGGTCGCGGACGAGCTGGCCGAGCAGTGGACCGTCACGCTCTGCGCCGACGGGGAATCCGCGCTCGAGACCGCAGACGCGG
Source organism: Curtobacterium sp. BRB10 (assembly GCF_031844325.1). Taxonomy (NCBI): domain Bacteria; kingdom Bacillati; phylum Actinomycetota; class Actinomycetes; order Micrococcales; family Microbacteriaceae; genus Curtobacterium; species Curtobacterium sp. BRB10. The sequence continues at coordinate 371,637 of NZ_JAUZVA010000005.1, read as the reverse complement.
AGTACTTCGACGTCATGGTCATCGACCGTCGACTCCCGGGCATCGACAGCACCACGGTGATCGCGACCCTCCGACAGCGACGCATCAGCACCCCCGTGCTGATGCTCACCGCCCTTAGCGAGGTCCACGACCGTGTCTCCGGGCTGGACGCCGGCGCCAACGACTACCTCGTCAAGCCGTTCGACTTCGACGAACTCACCGCCCGGCTCCGCGCGCTCACCCGCGACTACACCGGCACCGGCACCAGCGTCGAGATCGGCGGGTGGGCGTTCTACCCCGAGGACCACAGCATCACCTCCCCCTACGCGGGACGGGTGATGCTCACCGAGAAGGAAACCGCGTTGCTCCGGCTGCTCGCGGGCGAACCATCCCGCGCGTTCACCCGGCAGCATCTGCTGTCCGCGGTGTTCGACAACGGCGAGCAGCTCGGCACGGTCGACACGTACGTCCACTACATCCGCCGGAAGACCGACCGCGACCTCATCACCACCATCCGCGGCGTCGGATACCGGCTCGGCACACCAGTCTGAGGCCACCGCTCAGTCATCGAAGAGGCCCTCGCGCTCAGCTTCCGAGGCCACTGCGAGTACAGCAGCTCCAACCGAACCGACGATCACCAGCAGCACGACGACCACTGCGCACACCAACCACACGCCCACGGGGAACCACCTCCGAGGCCACCCTCGCCGCTGCACACCAAGGAACGACCAAGTCTCAGCCTCAGCCCATGTCAGTGCGCTGACGTGGTGGGCCTGGTCGCGACTGGTGCCAACCACTGCGTCAGGCACACCGCGGTGCACGATCCGGCGGCCATGATCGCGGCGAGCACCACGATCTGGAACCGGCCGGCGTCCAGCGGCGACAACCCGCCGAACACCGCTCCGACAAACGCGCCGGGCAACGTCACCAACCCGGTCGTCTTGGTCTGATCTACCGTCGGCACGAGCGCCGCGCTGACCGCCCGACGCACCAGCCGTTCCGTCGCACGTCGAGGTGACGCTCCAAGCGCGAGCCACCCCTCGACCTCGTCCCACTGATCGGCCACGAGCTCCCGGAACCGCCGGCCGCTGATGGTCGCAATCGTCATCGCGTTTCCGATCACGATCCCACCGATGGCGAGGGCGTACCGAGGGCTGAACTCGACCGCACCCGTGCCGAAGACGACGCTGCCGGTCACCAGGACGCCGCACGCCATGGACACCGCCACCGGAAGTGCCATCGTGGACACGCTGCCGAGTCGACGCGCGGCAGTCACCACAGCGACGGAGAACATCATTAGGAGTGCCGCCCCGATCAGCAGCGGCGATCGGATGATTCCACTCAGCACCAGGCTGATCGCCGCCAGCTGTGCCGCGCCACGCACGATCGCGACGGCCGGCGCCCATGGCACTTCCGCCCGCGCCAGGACCAGCACCGCAGACGCGACCCCAAGGAGCAGCACTACACCGAGCAGCGCGTGCGTCAGCTGATCAGCCACGCGTGCTCCGAACACTCACGTCTGAACTGTAGGCCTCTGGCTCCGCGGCCCTTGCGGCACGACTGACCCCGACCGACCCTCCCACCGGTGTCCGATAGCCGATCCGGCGCGGTGGAAGGGGCGGGAAATCGGCGCGGCGGTGCATTCGATTCGGGTGCATACTGGTGGTGTCTTCGGACCCGGCAGTGGGGCTTGCCGGACCCAACTTCGACACTCGTCGACAACAGTCCCTATCTCAGCTGGTCGCGCTTCTGCGCGCCTGAGGTAGGGAGAAGACATGGGACAAGCAGTACCGACCGGCGCGGTCGTCGTCGGCGTGCGGGCCGGGCAGGTGCGTGACGTTGTGACGGTCGCGGCGCAGATCGCTGAACGCTTCACGGTTCCCCTTGTGTGCGTGACCGTCGACCCAGCGCTCCTGTCAGCCGGGAATCGAGCGGACGGGTCCGAGATCATCGAGCCGATCGATCCGGACTCGGCAGACGCCGGGCCGGCGGATCTTCCCGAAACTGACCGGGCCGTCATCGAGCAGATCGCCGCTGCTCGGTCGGTTCACGCCTCGGTGCTGGCGAAGGTCGGCGATCCCGCACGCGCGCTGGCCGCGGTCGCCGAGGAACGCGACGCGGTGATGATCGTCGTCGGCACCCAAACCGGTCGCCGGCGGATCACGGAGTTCTTCAACGGCTCGGTCGCGGCGCGACTCGCGCATCAGCAGCACCGTCCCGTCCTCGTGGTCCCCGTGAACCCCGTGGGGTTCGATGAACCGCTCCCGTGGGATGCGTCATGACGGGTGCACTGGTGCTCCTTCGGCATGGGGAGAGCACCGCGAACCAGGCCGGGACCTTCACGGGCCTGCTCGACGTGCTCCTCACCGCTCGCGGTGAGGAGCAGGCTCGACAGGCCGGTCGGCTTCTTGCCGTGCACCACGTGATCCCGGACCTGATCCTCACGTCGACGTTGCAGCGCGCCGTCCACACCGCGGACCTCGTCAGCGACGTCCTCGGTCGGGACATCCCGACCACCGCGGTGTGGGAGTTGAACGAGCGGAACTTCGGCGCGCTCACCGGGATGACCAAGGCGGCATCCCTCGCTGCGCTTGGGGACGCCGAGTACCTGCGGCTGCGCCGTTCCCGAGACGGCCGACCAGCACCGATGCCACTCCGGCAATGGCTCACCCTTCGTCGGAGCCCAGCCCTGCGGGGTCTTCCGCGGGCGGCGGTCCGGCGAACGCAATCATTCGCCGACGTCATCACCCGCATCCGCCCAGTGCTGCGCGACCGGCTCCTACCCGCGGTGGCGGCGGGGCGGACGGTGTTGGTCGTCGCGCACGGGAACTCGTTGCGGGCGCTCTGCGCCTGCATCGATGACCTGTCGGATGCGGAGCTGGCGGAGCTGAACCTGCCCACCGGGCAGCCCTTGCTGTACCGGCCGACTGGCGCCGGTTCGTTGCAGCCGCGGGGTGGGGAGTACCTCGACCCTGCAGCACATCACGCCGCGGCTCTCGTCGCGGCAGAAGGCGGAACATGACCACCCGAACGGACACCCCGATACTCGATGATCAGCTCCCATCCGACCCCGACGTCGATGTTTCCGATCCGCGACCGGTCATGCGGCCCGTGCACTTGCGGTGGCGCTACCTTGGCCTCGTCGCGCTCGGCGGTGCCGTCGGCACCGCGCTCCGCGACGTCATCAGCGGCCTCCTCCCCGCAGATGGTGGGGTGAGCTGGTCGATCTTCTGGATCAACATCACCGGCGCACTGCTGCTCGGTGTGCTCCTGGAAGCGCTCGCGCACCGCGGGCCCGACCAGGGCCGCCGTCGCGTCCTGCGGCTCCTCCTCGGCACGGGGGTCCTCGGTGGGTTCACTACCTACAGCACACTCGCCGAGTCCACCGCCGCGCTGTTCCTGGGCGGGCATGGCCTCGCCGGCACCGGGTACGCGCTCCTGACCGTCTTGTCTGGTGCGATCGCGACCGCCTGCGGGCTCGTCGTCGTGTCTTGGTTCCGTCCGCGGGAGGTGCGCGCATGAGCCCGCTCCTGGTCCTCGCCGTCGCGGCCGGTGGTGGGGTCGGCGCTGCCGGACGGTTCCTTCTCGACGGCCTGATCAACACGGGCCGGCAGTTCCGGCTCCCGGTCGGGACGTTGACGATCAACATCACCGGGTCGCTGCTACTCGGGATCATCGTCGGCGCTGCTACACACCTCGGCGCGGTGCCGGTCGCGGTCCTCGGGACCGGGGTGATGGGCGGCTACACCACATTCAGCACCGCCAGCTTCGAGACCGTCCGCCTCGCCCGCGGCGGCCGGATCAACGCCGCCGCCGTCAATGGTCTCGGGATGCTCGTCGTCTCCGTCGCCGCAGCGACCGCCGGCATCCTCCTCGGCGGTCTGCTGTGACCGCCACCCCACATCCTGAAACGGACCTCCCCATGCAGTTCGACGTCACGATCGAGATCCCCCGCGGCAGCGGCAACAAGTACGAAGTCGACCACACCACCGGCCGGATCCGGCTCGACCGGGCCGTGTTCACCAGCATGGTGTTCCCCCAGGACTACGGCTCCATCGACAACACCCTCGGCGAGGACGGCGACCCCCTCGACGCGCTCGTGCTCCTACCCCGCCCCACGTTCCCCGGCGTCGTGATCGACGTCCGCCCGGTTGGGATGCTCCGCATGGTCGACGAGAACGGCGGCGACGACAAGATCCTCGCCGTCCCCGCCGGCGACGACCGGTTCGAAGACCTGCAGGACATCAGCGACGTCCCGGAGCACACCCTCATCGAGATCGAGCACTTCTTCTCCCACTACAAGGAGATCGAACACGGCAAGCACGTCACCACCAACGGGTGGGCCAACCGTCCTGCTGCCGAAGCCGTTATCCGCACCGCACAGGAAGCCCACACCCGACACCCGTGATCCACGGGCCCCTTGACCGCCGCGGGGAGGCACTGGCGCTGAGTGATCGCCAGCAGGTCGTCCCCTCCGCCTCCCCGCGGCTTTCCCTTCCATCCGCACGACCACGACGCATGACCCGACCAGAAGGAGCGTCACCATGAACGACTACATCAGCGGCATCCACCACCACGGAGCCCACCAGGGCGAGTACGTCACCCACCACGACCACCCCGTCACCATCGACGCCGTCCACAGCACCCGCATCCTCGACTCCCGCGGCTACCCGACCGTCCGCGTCCTGCTCGAACTCGACGACGGCCGCACCGTCACCGGCGACGCCCCCGCGGGCGCATCCACCGGTGCCCACGAAGCCATCGAGCTCCGCGACGGCGGAACAGCGTTCGGCGGCCGCGACATCACCCAGGCGCTCCACCTGATCAACACCGACATTGCGGGCCTCCTCACAGGGCGATCGTGGTCCGCAATCGGACAGGTCGACGCCGCCCTCGCCGAACTCGACGGCACCACCGGGTACCGCCGGCTCGGCGCGAACAGCGTCGTCGCAACCTCCATCGCCGCATCCCGGGCGCTCGCACACGCCGCGGGCCTCCCGCTCTGGCAGTGGATCGCCGAGATCACCGGCTCGACGCCGCGGATGCCGGTCCCGCACTTCAACGTTCTCAACGGCGGCGCGCACGCAGCGAACAAGCTCGACTTCCAGGAGTTCATGATCGCCCCCGTCAACGCCTCATCGATGGCCGACGCTGTCCGCATCGGCGCGGACGTGTACCACGCCCTCGCGGGCCTGGTGCGGGACCGGTTCGGTAGCCTCGGCCTCGGCGACGAGGGCGGCTTCGCACCATCGATCGCTGCACCCGAGGAAGCGCTCGACCTGCTGGTCACCGCGATCCGCGCCGCAGGCTACGAGCCGGGCGTCGACCAGGTGGCGATCGCCCTCGATCCGGCCGCGAACGAGTTCTCCCTCGGAGACGGCTCGTATCGGATGCTCGACGACAGCCTCGACCGGGACGGGTTGGTCGACTACTACCGGCAGCTCATCGACACGTACCCGATCCGCAGCATCGAAGACGGGTGCGCTGAGGACGACTATGACGGGTTCCGCCGCATGCAGGCGGCGCTCGGTGACCGGATCCAGAACGTCGGCGACGACCTCTACGTCACCGACCCCCAACGCATCCGCGACGGCGGCGAGCAACACCTGACGAACGCGGCACTGATCAAGCCGAACCAGATCGGCACCGTCTCCCAGACCCTCGGCGCGATCGCCACCGCCACCAGCATCGGGATGGCCAGCATGGTGTCGCACCGTTCCGGGGAGACCACGGACACGTTCATCGCCGACCTCGTCGTCGGGACCGGCACTGGGCAGATCAAGTCCGGCGCACCCGCCCGCGGCGAACGGGTCGCGAAGTACAACCGGCTCACCGAGATCGCCGAGCAGCACCCGGATCTGCCCTACGGACTGATCTGACCACCGGCACTCGAGCTGCGAGCGGTGTCCAAAAACGCCGTGACAGCAGGCCCGGGGTGGCCCGACCAGATCGCACGCAGCGACCGGATCAGCGGCGGGCCGAGCAGCGGCACTCGGACGAGGGCACCGTCGGCGAGGTCCCTGCCGACGGTGCGGAGACTCATCACCGCCGGAGCGATGCCCGCTCGAGCGTTGGCCCGGATGATGCCCGTCGTCTCCAGTACCGCCGCTGGCGGAACGAGGGTGCGGCCCGCATCGTCGAGCCACGCCTCGACCGTGGCGCGGGTGCCGGACCCTTCCTCACGGAGCAGTAGCGGCGTCTCCGCGAGGTCATCCGCGGTGATGCTCGAAGCCCGCGCCCACGGATGGTGCGGAGCGACGACAACCACGAGTTCGTCCTCGTCGACCACCAGAGAGGAGAGGTCAGGTGGCGCAGCAGGGGTCTCCGTGAATCCGACGTCGGCAGCGCCGGAGCGAACAAGGTCGATCACAGCGGTGGAGTTGCCCGCGATCAATCGGACCGGCGCATCGGGCGCGGCAGCACGGTGGGTGAGCAACCATCCAGGCAGCAAGAGTTCGGCGATCGTCTGCGACGCTGCGACCACGAGGGATCCCGCCGGTTCTCGAAGCGCGACAAGTCCTGCTTCGAGCCGCTGCGACGCCTCCAACACCGGAACGGCCAGACCGAGCACCACCCGGCCGGCGTCGGTCAAAGCTGTCCCGGATGCTCTCCGGTGCGCCAGCGGCTGACCGATCGCCTGCTCCGCGGCACGCAGTCGCGCAGACACCGCCTGCTGTGTCACCCCCAACACTTCGGCCGCGCGGGTCAACGAACCGGTTTCCGCGACGCGGACGAGGACCTCGAGAGTGTCGAGGTCCAGGGTCCGGTCGGTCAGCCGTCGCAGTGCCACAAGCAAACATTGTGCCCCGCCAACGAGTTCGCCGTTCCCGAACCATGGGAAACACGCGCACGCTGGGTGCATGTCCGCTCACCTCGCCCATGCACCCGCACCCGCACGTTCCGAGCATGGTGTGCAAGAACGGCGGTTGTTCCGGGAGTTGGAGCGGCCCGGGCTGATCGTGTCGAACCTGACCCCGAACTGGTTCGCATCGATCATGGGGACCGGGATCGTCGCCGTCGCGGCTGCGTCGTTGCCGCTGCAGTTCCCAGGTCTGCGCACTGCGGCGACGGTCGTATGGGCGATCGCCGCGGTCCTGCTCGTCGCCCTCACGATCGCGACGGTGCTGCACTGGATCCGCTACCGGAGCACCGCAGCGAAGCACCACCTGCACCCGGTCATCTCCCACTTCTACGGGGCACCGCCGATGGCGTTCCTCACCGTTGGTGCCGGAACGATCCTGCTCGGCAAGGACTGGATCGGCCTCCCGGCTGCCGTCACCGTCGACTGGGTGCTCTGGAGCATCGGCACCATCGGAGGACTGCTCACGGCAGTGCTCGTGCCGTACCTGGCGTTCACCCGCCACGAGAACACGCCCGACTCCGCGTTCGGCGGTTGGCTGATGCCGATCGTCCCGCCGATGGTGTCCGCCTCCACCGGTGCGCTCCTGCTGCCGTACGCTCCCGCCGGGCAGGCGCGGGAGACGCTGCTGTGGTCCTGCTACGGCTTCTTCGGCCTCAGCCTCATCACGTCGCTGGTGGTGATCACGCTGATCTGGAACCGTCTCGCGCAGCACAAGGTCGGCGCCGCGGGCATGGTCCCGACTCTGTGGATCGTCCTCGGGCCGGTCGGACAGTCGATCACCGCCGTGAACCTCCTCGCATCGAACGCCCCCACCGTTGTCGATGCGAGTACCGCGCATGCCCTGCTGGTCGTGGCGCTGGTGTACGGGTTCGCGATGCTCGGCTTCGCGCTGCTGTGGACCGTCATCGCCCTCGCGATCACCATCCGCACTGCCCGAGAGCACTTGCCGTTCAGCCTGACCTGGTGGTCCTTCACGTTCCCCGTCGGGACCTGCGTCACCGGCCTGAACGGCCTGGCCCTGCACTCCGGACTCACCGTCGTCGCCGTCCTCGCAGTTGTCTACTACGTCGGCCTCGTCGCCGCGTGGATCACCGTTGCCGTCCGCACCTTCCACGGCTCCGTCATCCGAGGCACCCTCCTGGCACCGCCACAGCCGGCGTGAGCACCGCCGAGGAGCTCGCGGACGAGCTCGCGGACGTTCGATCGCTGAACGCCCTCGCCGAGACATGGCGCACCGCACCGGACGGCTCGCGACGGTTCGTCCCGAGCTTCGACCCACGATCCGGCGGCACATCAAGCCGCGTGCTGGTCCTCATGCAGTCGCCCGGCCCGCAGACCATTGCCGCCGCGCACGCGGCGGTCTGCAGCGAGGACAACCCGGGCCCGACCGCGGCCGCGTTCCGCGCAGCCCGCATCGAGTCCGGACTCGCACGCAACGAGTACCTCCGCTGGAACCTCATCCCCTGGGAAGTCCCCGGCCGCGTACGACCTGCGGACATCGACGAGGGGCGACGCGCCCTCGGAGCTTTGCTCGAGGCGCTCCCCGTGCTCGACGCCATCGTCACTTACGGGACCGTTGCCCTTGACGGAGTCATGCGGCATCTCACCCTGGACGAGCACCCCAGACTCATACCCGTCATCGCGGCGCCACACCCCTCTCCCGCCAACGGCCGCCACCGCGCGGAACAACAACGACGTTCCGTGCAAGCACTCCAGCTTGCCGCACTGAAGCGACCGGTGTAGCGAATACGAACGATTCCGCTACAACCGTCCGTTCCGACGGAACGCCAGGGTGTGTGAGCAGCCCAGTCATCTGAGTGTGAGCAGCTGCGCTTGGTGTCGGCTTTTGGGCGGCATTCGGTGTCGCTATGAGGCGGTCGCTTTAGTCGTCATCGTCGTCTTCCACGAGTTCGCCTTCCCACGCCTCGCGTCCTTCGTGGATGGCGAAGAGGGCGATGACGAATCCTGCAACGGGGTCGAGCCAGGCTGCGCCGGTGAGGGTGTAGAGGAGGAGTCCGATGAGGGTCGCGACGCTGAGGAGGACACAGATTCGAGTTTCTGCCGCGTCGGCGAGGATGAGCGGGTCGTCGAGCTTCTTGCCGACTCGGGTCTTGAGTGCGGCGAGGACCGGCATGACGATGATCGAGAGGACCAGCAGCACGATGCTGACCGGGGAGGTCTCCGGTGTTTCGTGGGTGATCAGGCTGCGGATGCCATCGATCACGACGTAGGCGGCGAGGAGGAAGAACGTCACGGCGACGAACTTCAACGTGCGTCGCTCCTTACCCTCGTCCGCTTCGCCGTGGCGGAGCCTGGCGGCGAGGCGGATGCCCACCAGCACGGCGACGATCGATTCGATTCCGGAGTCGATACCGAACCCGATGACGGAAACGAGTCCCGCGGCGATCCCAGCCGTGATGGCGACGATTCCTTCGAGGACGTTGTATGCGACGGTGAACTGCGCGAGGCGGAGCCCTCGTCGGGTGAGCTGCTCCGTTTCGGTTTCGGTGAGCGTGCTCATTCGCCAGCCCTCGCGTCCGAGCCATAGGTGCCGCAGAGATCGACTTGGTAGCCGGTGGCCTGCAGCAGTGTCTCCGCGGACTCGAGGAGGTCCATCAACTCCGGACGGGCGAGGCTGTAGAACACTTGCCGGCCCTGCGCCCGCCCCTCCACGAGTGCGCAGTCGCGAAGGCACGCGACGTGCTCGGAGAGGGTCGATTGGGCAAGACCGAGCTCCGCGACGAGGTCGCTCACGCGAGCTTCCCCGTGGCGGAGTCGGCGCAGGATGCGCAGCCGGGTCGGGTCTGCGAGAGAGTGGAACAGCGATACCGCGGCAAGATCGCCCCGCGCTTCTACGATCGGCATATGCCGATGATATCGGCGTAGCGCGGTTCGTGCGTTCAAGGTCGGCCATTGGTTCTGGGGCGGTGCTTGCTCGATCGTGACCATGGGGATGCCGCCGTCGACCATGCGTTGCAGCGGGCTGCACCTGGGTGTTAGAGGAGCGTGACGTACTGGCCGATGTGTGCGCCGACCGTGTACATCAGCGATGACCACAGTCCGGTGACCATGAGGACACCGATGAGGATCAGCGTGCCACCACCGATCAGGTTCACGGTCCGTAGGTGCCGTTTAACGCGGCTGATCGCGGTGGTGGCCCAGGTGGTTCCAAGGGCGAGGAGGAGGAAGGGGATGCCGAGTCCGAGGCAGTAGGCGATGCCGAGCAGGACGCCGTTCCAGGTGCTCGCGGCTTGCAGGCTCAGCAGGTTGATCGCGGTGAGGGTCGGGCCAAGGCAGGGGGTCCAGCCGAGCCCGAACACGATCCCGAGCAGGGGTGCGCCGGCGATGCCGGTGGCCGGTTTCCATCGTGGTTTGAGGGTGCGCTGCAGGATCCCGAAGCGGCCGATGAACACGAGTCCCATGATGATGACGAAGCCGCCGAGGATCTGCGTGAGCAGGTCGCGCCAGCGGATCAGCCAGAAGCCGGCGGCGCCGAATGCGGCGGCGTAGGCGACGAAGATGACGGTGAAGCCGAGGATGAACAGGAGCACGCCCAGGGTGAGCGTGCTGCGGCGGCGTTGCTCTGCGACACCGCCGATGAAGCCGAGGTACCCGGGGACGAGTGGGAGGACGCATGGTGAGAGGAAGGACACCAGCCCGGCCAGGAGTGCGACCGGCACGGCGATCAGGAGCTGTCCGCTGAGGATCGCTTCCGCGAAGGGGTTCCCGTTCACGCTGATCGCTCCGTGGGCGCGGGCTCGTCCTTGTGCCTGCCCGGCATCAGGAAGCGGATCGCGAATCCGGCGATCCCCAGGGTGGCGAAGATGTCGGCGACGTTGAAGATGGCGAACCAGTCGATGTTGATGAAGTCGACGACTTCGCCGGTGAGTGGCCCGGACTCGGCGCGGGTGATGCGGTCCCAGAGGTTGCCTGCGGCGCCGCCGACGGCGACGCTCATCAGCCCAGTGGCGAGCATGTCGGCGCCGCGCACGGCGCGCACGACTGCCCACGTTGCCAGGCACAACGTCAGGGCGATGATGCCGAGTGCGAGCGGCGGCCCCATCTCGCTGCCGAGGCTGAAAGCGACGCCTGGGTTGAACACGAGCTGGAGGGTCGCACCCGGAGCCAGCTCAATTGTGCGCGACGGGCCGAGGCCGGACAGTGCCCACGCTTTGGTGAGCTGGTCGATGGTGAGCGCGGCCGCGGCGATCAGCAGCACCACGACCACTCGGATGCTTGCTCTCACGAGAGCACGTCGATGAGGCGCACGATCACGCCGGACTCGATCAGGATGTAGAGGCCCAGGCCCGTGAACACGGCGGGCACGAGCCAGTGCTCGATCTTCTCGAGGGCTTCCGTGACGGTCTTGTTCGTCCCCACGAAGCGAGCCACGAGGCACCACACCGCGACGAGCACGAGGAACACCGCAATCGTGACCACGGTGTCCGGGATCGGGGTCGTCCGGAACACCGGCGTGTAGAGGGAGATGTTGTCGGCGCCGTTGGCGATGGTGATCCCGGCGACTCCGAGGACCCCGCCGGCGCGCACTGCCGAGTCGTCGTCATCGTCGTCGTCATCACCGCGTCGTCGCAGAGCACGGACCAACCCCACCAGACCAATACCCAGGGGGATGAGCCCCAGCAGTCCCACCCACTTGTCCGGAACGATGGTGAGCCCCGCAGCAGTGAGGACACTGATCGCGACGAGGGCGATGAAGCCGGCGTACTGACCGACGACGACCTTCCACCCCGGCAACGTTCCACGCGTCGATGCAAGGAACAGAACCGTCAGGACCACGACGTCATCGATGTTGGTGGCAGCAAAGAGACCCACCGCCGCCGCAATCGTGCCGATCATCGGTTCGACTCAACAAGCGGCGGCCGAGACACGGGAACCATCATCCGGCAAGTGATCGTCATACGCCGATCATATCGGTATCGACCGATGATCGGCGACGTGCAGCCGGCCGGCTCTCCACAACGCTGCCGCCGGCCCGGAGGCGATCGTCGGCGCGCGATCGGATGGTTGCCGCGGAGCGGGCTGAGTGGGCGCCGCTCACAAGGTGCGCCCGGCATTCGTTGTAAGCCAGGCAATGGGGTCGATTGGGGTGCTGCTGCCGAGCATGACCTGCAGGTGCAGGTGGGCGCCGGTGCTGGCGCCGGTGTTGCCGACGAGGCCGACGAGCTGCCCGACGGCGACGCTCTGCCCGGCATGCAGCGGTGACGAGCCGAAGATCATGTGCGCGTAGAGGGTGGAGATGGTCTGACCGTCGATCTGATGGTCGATGATGACGTACTGGCCGTACTCCGGGTGGGTGCCCGAGATTCGGACGGTGCCGGCGGCGACGGCGCCGATGGGGGTGCCGGCGCCGGGGGTGATGTCGGCGCCCTGGTGGATCGACGAGCACGCCGCGCACGGGGCGAGGCGGGGGCCGAACGGGGAGCTGACCCGGATGCTGCCGGCGACGGGCCAGCGGATATCGCCGGCGCCGGTGTTCACGATCGTCCCGGTGGGCGCGACTGCAGCCGTGCTACCTGCCGCTGCTGTGGCGCTGTTCGTGGTGCTGGTGGTCGTCTTGGTGATCACGGGCTTCACGGCGGGCTTGGTGACGGTGTAGCCGTCCCGGTCAACGGTCACGGTCAGCCCGGTCGCGGTGAAGCTCTGCCCGGTAGCGGACGGGGTGCCGCCGGGCACGGTGACGGCGGGGCCGGTAGATGCCTGCGCGGGAAGCGCCGCGGCGGTGAACAGCGCCATCGCCGCAGCAGCACCGGTCAGCGGAATCGCCGCCAGCGCCCGGGATCGGAACGTCCGCGTCGGAGCCGGCGCGGCCACCGTCACGGCGGGCAGCGGCGGCCGACTCACGACAGCGGGGGTCCGGCGGATGCGGGGCGTCCGCGGAGCGGGGGGTGTGGCGCGTTCTGCGGCGAGGGCTTCGCGGCGCGTCAGCGGCGTTGCAGTGGGGGTGTGGGGGTGCTGCTGGGGCACAGGCAGGCTCCAAGAAAGACGGCGGACGGGGATGAGCACGTCAGAAGAAACAGGGCCGCTCGGCGGGGTGCTCGAGCGGGAGAGGGGGAAAGCCGGTCGCGGATCGCGGCAGGGAGGGGGGACACCGCCGCGACCCACGGCCGGGGTCACATCGACGCGAGCATGTCCTTCATCTGGCTGATCTGCTCGGTCTGGCTCGACACGATCGACTTCGCCATCGCGACCGCGTCGGTGTTCTTGCCCTTATCGACTTCGGTCTTCGCCATGTCGACAGCGCTGGTGTGGTGCTCGACCATCTGCTGCAGGAACAGCTTCCCGGCGTCCGCCGGGGAGGCACTGTCGAGGGCGTTCATATCGGCGTCGGACATCATCCCGCCCGACATGGAGGAGTGATCCATCCCGGACATGCTCGACATCTCCGTGGGCTCGCCCCAGGCCTTCAACCAGCCGGTCATCGTCTTGATCTCCGGTGCCTGCTCGGCCTTGATTTGCTTCGCGAGCGTGACGACGTCGGGGTCCACGTCGGAGCCCTTGGCGAGGAGCATGTCGCTCATCTCGATGGCCTGCTTGTGGTGCGGCAGCATCCCCTGCGTGAACGTCACGTCCTGGTCATTGTGCGTCGACGAGGACGACGAGGACGACGAGGAGGAGTTGTCCGAGGAGCCGGCGTTGTTGGTGGAGCATCCGGCGAGGGTGAGGCCGATGGTGAGGGCGGCGGTGGCCGCGAGGGTGCGCGTGATGGTGGTGTTCATGGATCCGTTCCCGTGATGCGTCAGGTGTTCCGGGCAGGCGAATACCTGCCCGTGTTCTGGGCATGCGAGAGCTTCCGAAGGGAGCGCTCCCGCCGGGGATGGATCAGATACGGATGATCTGCAGCGCCGTCAGTGATGGCGGCTTGGGTGCCGCGACGCGGCGTGCGACACGGTCCCCGAGGGCGAGGAGGCGTGCGAGGACGTAGAGGACCCCGCCGTTCCGGGTGCGCAGAAGCGCCCACGCGAACAGGGCGATCGTCAGCGCGCAGGCCATCCCCATCAGGGAGCACATCAGCGCGCACAGGCCGCCATCGCAGCCAGCATCACTGAGCACGCTCACCACCGCGCCAGCCGGCGCGGCAGCGTGCTCGGCTGCGTCGCTGTGGGTGTGCTCGGCCGTCATGGCGGTCATGGCGTGCTCGCCGGTGGTCGCGTGGCCGAGCATGCTGTGCATCAGGACCGTGAACCCGACCAGCAGCAGCAACGCCAGCACCGCCGTGGCCTGCAGCAGCAGGCGGCGGCGCGTGGTGTTCGCGGTGGTGAGCATGCGGATCCGTACTGATGACTGGTCGGGGTGCGGGTTCTATGGTGCAGGACGAGCGCTGAGAGGACAACCGCCCCGTCTGGCGGGCGGAGAGCTGGTTAGGCGCGCACGAGGCGGGCGATCGCGTCGGAGGCTTCCTTCAGCTTCACCGCCGCCTCGTCGCCGCCTTCGGCGACGGCGTCGGTGACGCAGTGCGCGAGGTGGTCATCCAGCAGGCCGAGCGCGACGGATTGCAGCGCCTTCGTCATCGCGGACACCTGGGTGAGGATGTCGATGCAGTACTGCTCCTCATCGACCATCCGCTGCAGGCCGCGGGCTTGCCCCTCGATGCGGCGCAACCGTTTGAGGTAGTCCTCCTTCGCGGTGATGTACCCGTGGTGGTGCTCTGCTGCGGGCGCGGTGGTGTCGGTCATGGACGCTCCTCGGGGTTCACCGATTACGGTAGCGGCGCTCATGCCGCCGTCGACCAATCGAACGGGGTCGGCGCGATCGGCGTACCGGACCCACGGGTGATGACGATGGCGATGTCCTGCTGGTCCTGCAGTTCCAGATCCGGCAGCGGCGTGGTGGTGCGGGTGCCGTTGACGAACACGGCGACGTGCCGGTCGTTCTTCCCGTCGACGTACCCGCCGACCTGCCCGTCTCGCAAGGTCACGTCCCACTCGGTAAAGAGCTGTCCGAGGGTGAACGGCTGCACCTTCGCGGACTCGACGTGCACGATGCCGGAGGTGTCGTGGGTGTGGAGTGCAGACATGCCGCCCCGCTGCACGTCGACGCCGATGTTCGCCGGCACCGCCACCGGCTCCCCGTCCACGGACACGGACAGATGCTGATGGGTGTGCAGCGCCGCACCTTCCATCCCCGCCACCTCGAGCCCGGCAGCCTTCGCCCGCGCCGCCGCATCCGCGGGGGCCGGCCACGGCGGTGCCGCCGTCGCTCCGGACGCTGTTGGCGCCGTGTCGTTGCCACGGTTCAGCGCGGCGACCGTGATCGTGGTGACCGCGGCGAGGACGACGACCACGGCGGCGCCCAGCAGCCACCACCGGCGGGTGCGACTGCGCTGCTGTTCCGCTCTGCGGTCAGCGGCTTTCCGCCGCGCCTCTTCGCGCCGATCAGTTCTGCTCGCCATCACGTCCTCTTTCCGGATGCCGGTTCGGCGGATTGGGAACACATCCGCCCGACCGGCGTTACACTCGCTACGGTACCCCCCTAGGGTACCTGATGAACGTGAACGACGAAGGGATCACCACGATGAGCGAGCAGCTGACGAACACGTACGCCATCACGGGCATGACGTGCGGGCACTGCGTGATGAGTGTCAACGAGGAACTCGCCGCCGTGCCGGACGTCACGGACGTGACGATCGACCTCAACGTCGGCGGTGTCTCCACCGCTCGGGTGACCAGCACCCGCAACCTGCCGCAGGAGGAAGTCTCCGCCGCTGTGGAGGAGGCCGGCTACACGTTGGTCGCATCATGACCACGACCAGCACCCCGCCGGTTGAGCTGACCATCGAGGGGATGACCTGCGCGTCGTGCGCGAACCGGATCGAGCGGAAGCTGAACAAGCTGCCCGGCGTGACCGCGAGCGTGAACTACGCCACCGAAAGCGCCTCCGTCACGCTCCCCGCGGACCTCGCTGTCGACGACGCGATCCGGACCATTGAAGCGGCCGGGTACGGCGCGCACCTGCCCGAACCGGCCGGCGCGGACACCGACGAGCTCGCGCCGCTGCGTCGGCGCCTGATCGTGTCCACGGTGCTCGCCGTCCCGGTGGTGGCGCTGTCGATGGTCCCGGTCCTGCAGTTCCCGGGATGGCAGTGGGCCGTTCTGGTGCTGGCGCTGCCGGTCGCTGTGTGGGGTGCGTGGCCGTTCCATCGTGCTGCCGCGATCAACGCCCGGCATGGGGCCGCGACGATGGACACCCTCGTCAGCGTCGGCGTCGCCGCCGCGACCGTGTGGTCCGTCTGGGCGCTGGTGTTCGGCGGCGCCGGGCACATCGGGATGCGGATGGCGTTCTCCTGGTTCCCGCACCCGGGCGCGGCTCCGGAGCCGTACTTCGAAGTCGCCGCCGCGGTGACGGTGTTCCTCCTCGCCGGCCGGTACTTCGAGGCCCGCGCGAAGGACCGCTCCGGCGCCGCCCTGCAGGCGCTCCTCGCCTTGGGTGCACCGACTGCCCGGGTGCTCCGAGACGGTGTCGAAACCGAGGTGCCGACCGCAGCACTACAGGTCGGGGATCGGTTCGTGGTCCGTCCGGGTGAACGCATCGCCACCGACGGAACCATCACTGATGGCACGAGCGCGATCGACACCAGCGTGATGACCGGTGAAGCGGTCCCCGTCGAGGCCGGCCCCGGCGACACTGTCACCGGTGCGACCGTGAACGTCGGCGGCCGACTCATCGTCGAAGCCACCCGCGTCGGTCACGACACGGAGCTTGCCCGCATCGGCCGGCTCGTCGTGTCCGCGCAGACCGGCAAGGCCGAGGTGCAGCGCCTCGCCGACCGGGTCTCCGCCGTGTTCGTCCCGATCGTCATGGGCCTGGCGGTGCTGACCCTCGTCGGGTGGCTGCTGCTCACCGGCGACGTGCAAGCCGCGTTCACCGCCGCCGTTGCGACCCTGGTGATCGCCTGCCCCTGCGCCCTGGGGCTGGCAACTCCGACCGCGCTGCTCGTCGGCACCGGACGTGGCTCCCAGCTCGGGATCCTCATCCGCGGACCCCAGGTCCTCGAGGCCACCCGCCGGATCGACACCGTCGTGCTCGATAAGACCGGCACCGTCACCACCGGCAAGATGAGCGTCCACCAGGTGACCGCCGTCGGTGGGGAAACCGACACCCGGGTGCTCGCCCTCGCCGCCGCCGCGGAAGCAGGATCCGAACACCCGATCGCCCGCGCCATCACCGCAGCCGCCACCGACCACCCCACCGCGGAATCGTTCCAGTCCACCGCCGGGCTCGGCGTCCAAGCCGTCGTCGACGGCACCCTCGTGTTCGTCGGCCGACCCGCCTGGTTGGCCGAACAGTGGGCCATCAGCATCCCCGAAGCGGTCACGGACGCGGTCCGGACCGCAGAGCGGGGCGGCGCGACCGCGGTCGTTGTCGCATGGGACGGCGCAGCCCGCGGCGTCATCAGCGTCGCGGACACCATCGCGCCGACTAGCCCGGACGCGATCCGTCGCCTGCACGACATGGGGCTGCGCACGATCATGCTCACCGGCGACGCTAAAGACGTCGCCCGGACGGTCGCCGCCGAGGTCGGCATCGACGACGTCGAAGCTGAGGTGCGACCCGAAGACAAGTACCGGACCGTCATCCGGCTGCAGCAGCAGGGCCGGTCCGTGGCGATGATCGGCGACGGCGTCAACGATGCCGCCGCTCTCGCCGCCGCGGATCTTGGGATCGCGATGGGTAGCGGCACCGACGCGGCCATGGAAGCCGCCGACATCACCCTCATCCGAGCGGACCTGAGCGCCGCGGCGGACGCGATCGCGCTCGCCCGCCGCACCCTCGGCACGATCAAGGTGAACCTGTTCTGGGCCTTCGCCTACAACGTTGCCGCGATCCCGCTCGCGATGGCGGGACTGCTGAACCCGATGATCGCCGGCGCAGCCATGGCCCTGTCGTCGGTTTTCGTCGTCAGCAACAGCCTTCGACTCCGCACCTTCCACACTCGATAGGAGCGACATGGACACCCACGAACACCACAGCATGACCGACCACGACAGCCACCAGAACCACGGCGGTCATGCGCCGACGACGTGGTCGATGGCCGCGCAAGCAACACTGCACTGCCTCACGGGCTGCGCCATCGGTGAAGTGCTCGGCATGGTCATCGGCACCGCGACCGGTCTGCACAACACCGGCACGATCATCCTGTCGATCGTCCTCGCGTTCATCTTCGGCTACGCCCTCACCATGCGCGGGGTGATCCGGTCCGGGCTGAGCTTTTCCGCCGCGTTCAAGGTCGCCCTCGCCGCCGATACTGTCTCCATCGCCGTGATGGAGATCATCGATAACACCGTCATCGTCGCGGTTCCCGGCGCCATGGACGCGCAACTGAACAACTGGCTGTTCTGGGGGTCGCTCGCGTTCTCCCTGGCGGTGGCATTCGTCGTCACCACCCCCATCAACCGTTGGATGATCAGTCGCGGCCTCGGCCACGCCGTCGTCCACGGCCACCACTGACACCAGCACCCCACCGAGCACCCGAACCAGCGCTCAGAGATGAACATCACGATGCAGATCACCCTGCAGTACTTCGATGGCTGCCCAAACTGGCAGATCACGGAAGAACGCCTCGCCACGATCGCGGCCGAACGCTCCGACGTCACGGTGACGCGGCAGTTCATCGCAACCCAAGCCGAGGCAGAAGCCTGGGACTTCCACGGCTCCCCGTCGGTGCTGATCGACGGCGCTGCACTATTCCCCACACCGGACGGACCGCCCGGTCTGTCATGCCGGATGTACCTCACTCCTGACGGGCTCGCGGGCTCCCCAACCCTCGGCCAGCTCCGCGACGCGATCGCCGAACACGCCAACTGACCCGAGGCGAGGGCTCTCGCCAGTCATCGGGATGGGAGCCCTCGCCCCTCGGCTCAGCTGCGTCCCGGCGTGAGCCCTGGAGCCTCCGTGGTTAGCGTGAGCCCTGGAGCCTCCGTGGTTGTTAGAAGGATCCCCAGTCAGGACGCCGTACAGCAGCTCGACGCTGCGGGCTCTGCCGGAGATGGAACCGCCGGAGCGGCGCAGCAGGAGGAGGATCCGCCAACATCGGTGCTGCACACCCCGGTCGCCGGGAGGACGAGCTGCACCAGCCGGGCAGCGTCGCGGTCGCCAGCAAGCTCCGCGGCAATGGAACGGACTTGCTCGTACCCGGTGAGGAGCAGGAACGTGGGTGCGCGGCCATAGGACTTCATGCCGGCGATGAAGAAGTTCGGCTCCGGATGCGCGAGCTCAGCGACGCCGTGCGGGGGCACGGACCCGCAGGAGTGCAGGTTCGGGTCGATCAGCGGTGCGAGGGCTCGGGGTGCTTCAACGATGTCGTCGAGACCGAGCCGTATCTCGCGGAGCATGTCGAGGTCGGGCCGGAACCCGGTCGCGTTCACGATCACGTCGACGGTCACCGCGAACGGCGCTCCAGCGCGGCGGCCGGTGACGGTGACCTGGTCGCCGTCGGGTCGGACGTCGTCGATCTCGTACGAGGCGATCTGCTGCACCTGCCCGGACTCGACGAGCCCGTGGACGGTGGAGCCGAGCTGACCGCGGGCGGCGAGCCCGTCCGCGGCCTCGGCGCCGAGCCGGGCTGTGCCGGCGTTCCGGACAGCCCACAGCACGTGGGTACCCGGCGCGGTCTTGGCGAGGCTGGCGAGCTTGATGAGCGTGTTCGCTGCGGAGTGGCCGGCACCAACGACGAGGACCCGCTTCCCCGAGAACCGGGCCCGGTCGGCGCCGAGGACGTCAGGCAGTGCGTGGACGACCCGGGCGCCGAGGTCCGCGACGGGTGCGAGCCCGGCGGCAGCGAGGGGGTTCGGGGACGTGTAGGTGCCCGAGGTGTCGACGACCGCACGCGCGCTCACGTCGTGCGCGCCGTCGGCGGTGTGGAGGCGGAGCAGGAACGGGGTGTCGGCGCGGCCGGTGGAGCGGGTGCGGTCCTTGCCCTGCCGTGACACCGCCTCCACCCGGGTGCCGTAGCGGATCACCGGTGCGAGCTGTGGGGTCGCTGCCAGGGGCGCCAGGTACGTGTCGACGAGGTCCTGGCCAGTGGGCAACGACGCCGCTCGAGGCGCTTCCCAGCCGGTGGCTTCCAGGAGACGCTGCGCGGCAGGGTCAATGACGTACTGCCACGGGGAGAACAGACGCGTGTGCCCCCAAGCGCGGACGCTCGTCCCAACCGTCGGGCCAGCTTCGTAGACGACGACGTCGAGGCCGCGCTCGAGGAGGTGCGCGGCGGCAGCGAGCCCGACGGGGCCGGCCCCGATGACCGCAACGGGGAGTCCGGTGAGGCGGTCCGCGGCGGTGCGGGGTGGGACGGTGAGGGTGAGCGTCATGGTCTGCGGCTTCCTGGTCGTTACGCGGTTGCTTCGGTGGGCAGCAGCTCGGCGAGGAGCGTCTGGACGCGGTGCTTGATGTCGTCCCGGATGGGGCGGACGTCCTCGATGCCGCGGCCCGCCGGGTCGGTGAGGTCCCAGTCCTCGTACCGCTTGCCGGGGAAGATCGGGCAGGCATCGCCGCAGCCCATCGTGATGACGGCGTCGGAGTCGCGGACGGCGTCGGTGGTGAGGATCTTCGGCTGGTTGCCGGCGATGTCGATGCCCTCTTCGGCCATCGCCTGGATCGCGATCGGGTTGATCTGGTCCTTCGGCTCGGAGCCGGCGGAGAGGACCTCGACGCGGTCGCCACCGAGGGCCTGGGCGTAGCCGGCGGCCATCTGGGAGCGTCCGGCGTTGTGGACACAGACGAACAGGATCGTGGGCTTGTCACTCATGGGTGTGTGTCTTTCCGGGTTCAGTGGATGAGGGTGAGCCAGCCGGCGAGGGCGGCGAGGGTGACGGCGAGGACGGGAATGGTGAGGACGATGCCGGTGCGGAAGTACTGCCCCCACCCGATGTGGATGCCCTTCTTCTCCAGCACGTGCAACCACAGCAGGGTCGCGAGGGAGCCGATGGGGGTGATCTTCGGGCCGAGGTCGGAGCCGATGACGTTGGCGTAGACCATCACCTCGTACGTGAGCCCGGTCGCGCCGGCACCGCCGATGGCGAGGGCGGCGATGAGGACGGTGGGCATGTTGTTCATCAGGGACGCGAGGATCGCGATGGTGAACCCGACGCCGAGCGCGGTGACGAGGACCCCGTGGTCACCGAACACGTCGAACAGCGTCGCGAGGTGGTCGGTGAGGCCCTGGTTCTGGAGGCCGTAGACGACGAGGTACATGCCGATGGAGAACAGCACGATCTGCCACGGCGCCTCCCGGATCGTCTTCCACACCGGAATCACCCGCCCCGAAGGAGCACCCGGCCCGGTGCTGCCTGCGCTGACGGTGGCAGTACCGCCGGTCGTGACCAGAACCGGTGCGGCCTGGGCGCGGGCGAAGAGGAACGCGGGCTGCCGTGCGGCGACGAGCACGATGATGACGGCTCCGACGCCGGCGACGGCCGCGAGCGGGACGCCGAGCGGGTCGGCGGCGAAGTAGCCGACCAGCAGCAGCGCCAGGACGACCCAGCCAGCGCGGAACGTCGCACGGTCCGTGATCGCCGCGGCGGGGCTGGTGAGGGCGAGAACGTCGTACCGCTTCGGGATGCTCCTGCCGAAGTAGAGCAGCAGCATCCCGAGGGAAGCAAGGACGGAGACGATGCCGACGGGGATCATGACGGCGGCGTACTCGGCGAAGCCGAGGTGGAAGTAGTCGGCGGAGACGATGTTGACCAGGTTCGACACCACCAGCGGCAGGCTGCCGGTGTCGGCGATGAACCCCGTGGCGAGGATGAACCCGAGCGCCGCCTTCCGCGGCATGTTCAGTGCTCGGAGCATCCCGACGACGATCGGGGTGAGGATCAGCGCGGCCCCGTCGTTGGCGAACACCGCCGCGATGACGGCACCGAGGCCGACGATCAGGACGAACAGCAGCCGTCCGTTGCCGCGGCCCCAGCGGGCGACGTGCAGGGCCGCCCACTCGAAGAACCCGGCCTCGTCGAGGATCAACGAGATCAGCACCACCGCGACGAACGTCAGCGTCGCGTTCCACACGATCCCGACCACTGTCGGGACGTCGGAGAGGCCGACGACGGTGGTGGCGAGGGCGATGACGGCGCCGATGAGCGCGGTGTAGCCGATCGGGAAGCCCTTGGGCTGCCAGATCACCACCACGAGCGTCGCGACGAAGATCGCCGCCGCGACCACAGCCATCACCATCAGGCGCTCACCCCGGCCTGGTTCGCTGCAGCGGCGGCGCGTTCCCAGCCCTGCGCGGCGACCTGCACGGCGTCCCACGGGGACCCGAGCGGCGGCGTGTAGCTGAGGTCGAGGTCGATGACGTCGTCCACGGTGAGTTCCGCGTGGAGGGCGGTGGCGAACGTGTCGATGCGCTTGCTGATCTCCGCGGTCCGCTGACCGACGATCTGCGCGCCGAGGAGCCGACCGGTGGCCTGGTCGCCGGTGACGCTGATCGTCAGCGGGACGGCGCCCGGGTAGTACCGCTTGTGGTCATCCGCGACCGTCACCCGCGTCAGCGGCGACACGTCCAGAGGGCCGGTCTCGTGCTGGCGGAGGCCGGTGCGGGCGGCAACGAGGTCGAACACCTTCACCACTTGCGTCCCCACGGAGCCGGCGAAGACCCTGCTGCCGCCGAGCATGTTCTCCCCGGCGACGCGACCCTGCTTGTGCGCGGTCGTACCGAGCGGCAACCAGGTTGTGCCGAGGAGGCGGTGGTGCGTCACGACGCAGTCACCTGCCGCCCACACGTGCGGCATCCCGGTGCGCATGGACTCGTCGACCACGATCGCGCCAGCCTGCCCGAGCCGTGCCCCAGCGGCGACCGCAAGGCCCGTGGCCGGGCGGACACCGACACAGACCACGACGAGCGCGAACGTGCCCTCCGCGTCACCGGACGTGGAGGTCGTGGCGACGCGCCACTGCCCACCGCCTGCCGGGGTAATCCCGGTGACGGTCAACCCCGTCAGGACGGTTGCGCCGTGTCGGCGGACCTCGGCGGTCGCGAGGGAACCGAGTTCGGGGTCGAGGGTGGAGAGCACTTCCGGGCCGCGCTGGATCAGCGTCGTGTCGAAGCCACGGGCGACGAGCCCTTCGGTCATCTCCAGGCCGATGTACCCGGCGCCGACTACTGCCACTCGGCTCCCCGCCGGCAGCAGCTCGAGGGCAGCGACGACCTGCTCGGCGTCAGTCATCGAGTGCAGCAGGTGGATGCCCGGTTCCCCGAACGGCACCCCGGCCGGACGCACCGGTTCAGCACCAGTGCCGATCAGCAGCTGGTCGTAGGAGATCTCCTCATCCCCGGCGGGACTGGTCACGGTGAGGCGGCGGCGGTCGACGTCGACTGCGGAAGCCCAGGTGGAGGAGCGGACGGTCATGCCGGCGGCTTCGAGGTCCGAGCGGGTGCGGTGCGCGAGGGACGCTTCCGTGGCGACGTCGCTGGAGACCCAGTACGGGATGCCGCAGATGGAGAAGTTCGGGAACTCGTCGGCGAGGACCACCGTCACATCGGTGGTCGGGTCGAGTTCGCGGGCGCGGAGCGCTGCGGCGATGCCGGCGTCGCTGCCGCCGACGGCGAGGAGGTGAGTCATCAGGCTGGTCCTTCACGGATCGAGCGGGAGCCGAGGGCCGGCGCGTACATCGAAGCACGTCGATATCGATGAGTGCAAATATAGACGCGTGTCAAAGTCCGTGGGAGGATGAGCCCATGACGATCGAACTGCTTCCCATCCAGGACGTCACCGCGTGCTGCTCGCCCGTCACCACCGAGGCGATGGACCAGGCGTCCGCGGAGGTCCTCGCGAAGTCGCTCAAGGCGATCGCCGACCCGGCACGACTCCGGCTGATCTCGATGGTCGCCGCTCACGAGGGCGCGGAAGCGTGCGTCTGCGACCTGCAGGAACCGCTCGGGCTGTCCCAGCCGACCGTGTCACACCACCTCAAGGTGCTCGTCGACGCCGGGATCCTCCACCGCGAGAAGCGCGGCACCTGGGCCTACTTCTCACTCGTCCCCGGCGCGCTCGACACCCTCGCCGGCCTCATCACCGCACCGACGCGCTAACCCTCGGCCGCGCGGTTACCTTCTCCGGGGACGCCGAGCAGTTGCCCCGATGCCGTCGGCGATGACGCACTGCGTGCTGCAGTGCTC
The DNA here is from genome assembly GCF_031844325.1 of Curtobacterium sp. BRB10. Taxonomy (NCBI): domain Bacteria; kingdom Bacillati; phylum Actinomycetota; class Actinomycetes; order Micrococcales; family Microbacteriaceae; genus Curtobacterium; species Curtobacterium sp. BRB10. The sequence continues at coordinate 347,665 of NZ_JAUZVA010000005.1, read as the reverse complement.
GTCACGGTCCGGGCATCCGGCGAAGTCCTGATCCGCTTGCGCCAACCGCCCGCGGAGCTGTTGCAGGCGAGCGATCTTGTCGTCGATCTCCTGAAGACGTCGAGCGAGGACGGGCCGCATGGTGTCGCGGACGTCCGTGCAGGATCGGGGGTCAACCGTGACGAGGTGCTCGGCGACGTCGACGAGGGAGAGGCCGAGCTCTTTGCTCGCCTGGATGAACCCGACCCGCTCGATCGCGGCGTCGTCGTAATCGCGGTACCCGTTCTCGAGCCGGCGGCTGCCGATCAGGCCAAGGGACTCGTAGTACCGCAGCGTGGTCGCAGCGACACCGGTTCTGCGGCTGGCTTCCGAGATGCGCACGTCAGCAGCGTACGGCTTGACCTTCCAGCGCACTGGAACGCCCCCGATGCGGCCGGAGCGTTCCGGTGAAGCGGCTCGTCTCCGCGATGGAGGATCACCAGATCCTGCTCTACCTGGCCGCGATCGCCATCGGCGCCGGAGCAGGACTAGTGCTGCCCGGAGCGGAGCACCTCGAGGTCGGTATCAACCCCGTCCTCGGCCTCCTGCTCTACGCGACGTTCCTCGGGGTGCCATTCGCCGCGATCGGACGAGCGGTCCGAGATGTTCGCTTCCTCGGCACAGTCCTCGTGCTGAACTTCGTCGTCGTGCCGGTCGTGGTGTTCGTCCTGTCCAGGTTCGTTGCCGGCGACCCGCCACTGCTCTTCGGCGTGCTGCTGGTGCTGCTGACACCCTGCATCGACCACGTCATCGTGTTCTCCGGCCTCGCCGGCGGTGCGTCCGCGCGACTCCTCGCGGCGGCACCCCTCCTGATGCTGGTGCAGATCCTGCTGCTCCCCGTCTACCTGCTGCTGTTCATCGGCCCCACTGGGGTCGCCGCAGTCGAGATCGGACCGTTCGTCGAAGCGTTCCTCGTCCTGATCGTCCTGCCGCTGGTCGCGGCCGCGGCGACGCAGGCACTCGCGAAGCGGGCGAGGATCGGCCAGCGTGTCGAGGGGCTGATGCAGGGCCTAATGGTGCCCCTGATGATGGCGACCCTGTTCGTTGTCGTCGCCTCACAAGCGGGAGCGGTCGCCGAGAACGTCAGCCGACTCATCCTGCTGGTACCCATCTACGGGGCGTTCCTGGTGGTGATGGCCGTGCTCGGGATGATCGCCGGCAAGATCACCAGGCTCGACGTCCCCAGCCGGCGCGCGCTGGTGTTCAGCGGCGCAACGCGGAACTCCCTCGTCGTCCTCCCGCTTGCGCTCGCACTCCCACCAGACCTCGGGCTCGCACCGGTCGTCGTGGTAACCCAGACGCTCGTCGAGCTCGTCGGCATGATCATCTACGTCCGCGCCGTGCCCGCACTGATTCCGACCGCAGTGGAACCGACGCAGCGGTAGCTCGGGAAGGGTTGCACACGGTCCACTCCTCGTGTCAGAATCGTCCTGCGTTCATAGTGCGCGCCTGCAGCCGGTCCTCTGGATCGGCTTTTTTCATGCCCGGTCGCTCCGCTACTGTGGGATCGCTCGGTACGCGTCTGCCCGGAACCTCCCGGGTGTCGCATCCGCTCTGTACGCTGACACTCAAGACAGCACGATGCTGTCTCCGGCCGGCCCTCTCGGGACCGGCTTTTTTCATGTCCTGATCTGACTCGGGCATCCGTGGGAAGCGCTCGTCGCTCCTGCCATCCGCCGCCGCGCCCTTCGTTGCGCGTCGGTGCCCTCATGCCCCCACTCGAAGCCGGGTGGGTTCTGGCCGCATCTGGCCAATCCCGAAGGAGGCATCATGCCCATCACCGACACGGTGGACATGCTGATGGCCTCCGGTGGTACCGCTGCCCTGACCGGCGTCATCGCCGTCGTCGGTGGCGTGCTCGGTGTCGTCCTGCCCAAGCAGGTCGTCGCACTGATCCAGCACGTCATCGATGTCATCGACGACCGCACGCTGGCCAAGGATCCCGAGCGTGCTCGCATCGTCGCAGAACTGCGTCGAGCACGCCGCGGGCAGAAGTAACCGCCGGTTCAAAAAGCCGTCCCTCGTTCGGCCAGGAGAACTCTGTCTATCGGATGTACCATAAACCTCCGATTCCGCTACAACAGACCTGAACTCTGGCAGCGCGACCTTCGGAACGGCGTGTCTTGTAACGGCGCCATCCCGCTCGCCACCCTCGCCCGCACCACGGGCGTCGCCGAACGCACCCTGCAACGCTGGCTCGCCCGCTACCGAACCGGCGGATACCCGGCTCTCGCCGACGGCACCCGCACCGATCACGGCGCCCGACGGACGGCACCGGAACTGGTGCGCCTGATCGAGGGGCTCGCGCTCACCAAGCCACGACCCTCGATCGCCACGATTCACCGCCAGGTCGACAACCACTGCACCAAACGAGGTCTCTCCGCGCCGTCGTACTCCGTTGTGCGGTCGATCGTGAACGGGCTTGATCCCGGGATGATGACGCTCGCGCTCGAGGGGCCCGCGTCATATCGGGACAAGCACGAACTGTTGCTCCGACGTCGTGCGGATCGCCCCAACGCGATCTGGCAGGCGGACCACACGATGCTCGACCTGCTCATCGTCGGACCCGACGGCAAGCCGGAACGGCCGTGGTTGACGGTGATCCTCGACGACTACTCCCGTGCGGTCTGCGGGTACATGGTGTTCCTCGGCGCCCCATCCGCCGCGAACACCGCGCTCGCGCTCCGGCAAGCGATCTGGCACAAGCCGGAACCAGACTGGCCCGTCTGCGGGATCCCAGACGTGCTCTACACGGACCACGGGTCCGACTTCACCAGCCACCGAATCGGCGACACCGCCGCCGTGCTGCACCTCCGCATCATCCACTCGCAGGTTGCTCGACCACAGGGCCGCGGGAAGATCGAGCGGTTCTTCGGCACCATCAACACCGAGCTGCTCCCAACGCTCCCCGGCCACCTCGCGCCCGGATCCTCCGCGCCGACGCCGGCGCTAGATCTCGCCGGTGTCGACAGTGCCATGAACACGTTCATCCGCCGCTACAACGCCCGCACCCACCGCGAGCTCCGGAAGAGCCCACTGGAAGCGTGGATCGCAGACGGGTGGCTGCCACGACTGCCGGACTCCCTCGAGCAGCTCGATGGGTTCCTGCTCACCGTCCCAACCACGCGCGTCGTGCAACGAGACGGCATCCACTTCGAAGGGCTCCGCTACACCGCAACCACCCTCGCACCCTTCGTGGGCAGCACCGTCAGCGTCCGGTACGACCCCCGCGACGTCACCGAGATCCGCGTCTTCCACCGCGACGCGTTCCTCTGCACCGCCATCAGCACCCAGCACCAGACCGAGACGATCAGCCTCAAACAGATCCAAGCCGCCCGGAACGCGCAACGCAGAGCCCTGCGCGGGCAGATCCGCGAACGCATCGCGATCGTCCGCCCCACGCCCGATGATCACACCCCACCAGCACCCGCACCCGCACCGGATCAACGGCGACTGAAGACCTACGAGGAGGACCGGTCATGACGAGCCAGTTCATCATCACGAAGGAACACCGCCGGTTCGCGGAGTTCGCGGATGCCGTTCGGAAGCAGAACACCATCGGCGTCTGCTTCGGCCCCGCTGGCGTCGGTAAGACCCTTTCCGCACGCCGCTACGCCCACTGGGACAGCATCGGCCCATTCATCGCCAGATGGGCCGCACGCAGTGAAGACGACACCAAGATCTACGCCGCCGCACACCGTGCCCGCACGGTCTTCTACACGCCCGAGGTCTCCGCCACGATGCGAGCCCTGCAGGACGACCTCCGGCACGACATGCTCCGCACCGAACACTGCATCGAGGAACACCTCATCCTCCACGGCCGCCACTTCGACCACGCACACGGCCCCAACCCGTCCCTGCTCGAGCTGATCATCATCGACGAGTCCGAACGCCTCACCGGCAACGCCGTCGAGTGGCTCCGTGACCAGTACGACCGCACCGGCATCGCGATGATCCTCATCGGCATGCCCGGCATCGAGAAGCAGTTCAGCCACTACCCGCAGCTCTACAGCCGCCTTGGATTCGCCCACCAGTACCGTCCGCTCGGCCACGACGAGCTGCTCTTCGTCCTCGAACGTCAATGGCGCAAGCTCGGCAAGACGCTCGACCCCGACGACTTCACCGACGCCCAAGCCATCGCCGCCGTCGAACGCATCACCCGAGGCAACTTCCGACTCCTCGAACGCCTACTCCCACAGATCCAACGCGTCCTGAAGATCAACGAGCTCGACGTCATCACCAACGACGTCGTCGAAGCCGCCCGCAGCACCCTCGTCATCGGCACCACCTAACCCGACACCGACCGCAGCGAAAACGACGACACAGAGCGAGGCTGCTCACACATCTGAGACAGACAGAACTGCGTCAAGGACAGGCTCTGACCACTCGTCCGTTGAAGGACCGGCTATCGAGACGATGGTTCGTGCTTCGGGAGCATTGAGTGGGCCCACCGCGTTTAGGCGACCTCGGCAGCTATCGGAGAGCGCAAGCACGGTGGCAGTGCGCAGGTTGACGGCCGCATCGGCGGGGATGAGCGATTCTCGACACTTCGCTAGAGTGTGCATGGGGACGGCCGCCGTGGCCGGAGGCAGGAAGCTGCACACCCCGCGAGCGATGGAGCAGGCCGATGGTGGACTTCGGAGCAATGCTGGCGAGCGGGGCGGATGACGCTCCTATCGAGCCGCGGGAACTGCATAGTCAGTTGACCAAAGCGCCAGGCTACGGGTACCTCCGCGACGTTCAGGGGCAGGTGTTATCGAAGTGGCACGAGCGCCGCGACGATCGCGATATCATCATCAAAGTCAATACCGGCGGCGGCAAGACTATCGATGGCCTCATCATTCTTCAGAGCTACCTGAACGCCAACGCCGGCCCCGCGCTCTTCGTAGCCCCCAGTGACTACCTCGTGACGCAGGTCATCGCAGAGGCAGAGAAAATCGGCATCGCCGTCACAACAAACGTCGACGGCGCGTCCTACCTCAACAGCGAAGCCATCGGCATCATCAACGCACACAAACTCGTCAACGGTCGGACGGTATTTTCAGACCGTCGGCCCACGCGACCCCGCGTCCCCATCGGAGCGGTGGTCATCGACGACGTGCACGCTGCCATCGCCACGACACGAGAAAAGCTGTCGCTGACCGTGCCTCGCAGCAACGCTGCATTCATGCCGCTTCTGGAGCTGTTCGTGGAGGATTTGAAGACGCAGTCCTCGGACTCGTACCTCGACGTGCGCGACGACCGGCGAGGCGCTCCAGTGCGCGTGCCGTTCTGGGCGTGGCGGTCAAAAGTCGAGCAGGTACGAGAGCTCCTCCGCCTACAAACAGGCGAGAAACAGGACCTGTTCTACGACTGGCCGGCAGTTGCCGAAGTCTTGCCCCTGTGCCGTGCCGCCTTCGCAAACCATGAATTGACGATCACGCCGCACTGCCCGCCCATCGACCACGTGACGTCGTTCATGGAAGCGAAGCACCGCGTGTTCCTCACAGCGACGCTCGCCGACGACAGCGTCCTCGTCACCGACTTCGGCGCCGCTCCAGCCAGCGTTCAATCACCGATCACCCCACTGACCGCTGGTGATATCGGAGAGCGAATGATCCTCGCCCCACAAGAGATCAATCCTGCACTCTCCGCGGAGGAGATCCGCTCCCAGATTGTCGATCTCAGCAAAATGGTCAACACCGTAGTCCTCGTGCCCAGCACCCCATGGGCAGAGAAGTGGAAAGCCCACGCAGCAATAGTCGCGACGAAGGACGATATCGAAGATGCCGTGAAGAAGCTCCGCGGCAGGAAGCACATCGGGCTGGTCGTGCTGGTCAATCGGTATGACGGGATCGACCTCCCCGACGATGCTTGTCGCGTGCTGGTACTCGACGGGTTACCCGAGGCGTTTAGCCCCGAAGACCGCATCAGCTCTACCCTCACGCGCTCCAGTTCAGGAATTGACGACCGCCAGGTGCAACGCATCGAGCAGGGCATGGGCCGCGGCGTGCGTAGCAACGAGGACCACTGCGTGGTGTTCCTCCTCGGGCCCCGACTCGCACAACTGACCGTGGACCCACGCACCGTGACGCGTTTCAGTCCTGCGACCCAGCAACAGCTCAAGCTCTCCAGGCAGGTCGCCTCGAACATGGATAACCTCCCGATGAGTGGCATCATCAAAACGGTCAAACAAGCGCTATCACGGGACAAGAGCTGGGTCGAACTCGCACTCAGGACACTACGCAACATCGCACCTGCGCCCGGCCACGTCTCCGATGCTGCGGTGGCAGAGCGTGAGGCCTACGCACTGGCCCAAAACGGCAACCTCGTCGCCGCGCGCGACCGCATCGGCAGCGCCGCCGAGGCGGAACAGGATGAGGCGTCCGCAGGCAGGCTCCTGGAGCTGCAAGCGACCTACGCCGATATGACCAACCCTGAACTTGGCCAGCAGATCCTCACGCAAGCTCGCGCCCTGAATACCAATGTCACCAAGCCCCTGGCCGGACTGACATTCGTCGCTCTAGAGGCTCACTCTCCGCAAGCAGCGACATGCGCGCGCCGTCTCGGGCAGAAGTACTCGACCGCCGCAGGACTTCGCCTCGACGTAGAGTCCATCATCGAGGACCTCGTCTTCGATGAATACCGCACAGACCAGACCGAAGAGGCGTTGCGACGCTGCGGCGAATTCATCGGGCTCGGGTCTCAGCGCCCCGAGCACGATACGAACACCGGTCCTGACAATCTCTGGGCACTTGGTGATAACGAGTTCTGGGTCATCGAAGCGAAAACAGGAGCTAAAAGCGCCGCGATCGCGAAACGCGACATGGGACAGCTCGCGACCTCCATGCTGTGGTTCGGCAAGCGTTACGACCCCGCCGCACGGCCAGTGCCGATCATGGTGCATCGCGCTGTCGCTGCCTACTCGGATGCAACTCCAGTAACAGGGATGCGCATCATCACGGGAAGGGGCTTAGGTGAACTCGCGGCGGCACTGCGCGCTTTCGCGACCGCGCTGGCCGAAGGCGTCTGGACAGACCCGCAAGCGGTCGCCAAGTTGCTCGAAGGGCACGGGCTTTCCGCCAGCAAACTGGTCGACTTCACGACACCACAGCGTGGTGTCAAGAATTGACCGCGCTGTCGCTGCAGGGGCCGTTCACTCTGCCTCAGCCGACCGTCCCACCCCGGGCGCTTGCCGACGCAGGGATCCTGCACCGTGAGAAGCGCGGGATCTGGGCTGCGCGCGTCCGGTAGCCGATCGGCTAGTGAGACGGTCCGCCGCCTGTCGTGCGACTGCTCAGAACGCCCTCGACGATCCAGCACACCAGGCCGATCACGATCAGCGCACTACCGATCCAGATCGGGGTGGGGCGGCCACACTCCCGTGGGCTTCTAGGCAGATCAGCGGCTGCCATTTCCGCCGCCGGCCGACAGCACTCGCCGAGCCGCGGAAGCCTTGGCGGCAGACAAACAAGGAGCGGAACAGACAGTTTGAGGCACTTCGAGACACTTTCGCTCCCCTCTTCACAACAACAACAACCCTGCCTTCTGCCGCAAGCCGACGAACCGCGAGAACATCCCGTGGAACGCCATCGCGATGGTGTGGGTTGGGCCGACAGATCGCTCTGCCCGCAGCCGATTCGGGTAGCCGCTCCCCCGCTGGCGGCAGGTTGCAAGCCTCGCCGTCGCTCACGACGAGCCCGGTGCTGACACGTTGAGGCGAACGAGTAGTGGGGCTGCGGTCGACGGCGCAGCTAGCGGGTCTCCGCGCTGCGCGGGGTCCGCTTCCGTCCGGTGGTCGTCCCTGCCGGGCGGTTCCGCCACTGGCCTTCCTCTGACTTCTTCTTTGACCGCGGTGCCGAGCGGTGAGATGTGAGGGCGCAGTTGGGGCAGCCGGTCGCGTATTTGGAGGTGTGGTTGTCTGGGCGGACTGAGAATGCTCCGTGTTCGCTACAGTTCACGGTCACGTCGGTTCGCGCGTCCAAGTACACGACATCGGTGTAGTCGTACCGGTCGCCGTGCGTGGCCAGAGCCTTCGCAACGAATCGCTCGCGACGAATCTCCGCCTGAGCGTTGAACCCTTTGCAGTCTCGGCAACCCTGGCCACGCTGTGGGCCCCAGGGCGTTTCGCGGACTCGGCGGTGCTCGCGCGGGGTCTGCTCGAAGGGCCCATGGTCGGGGCAGATGATGGTGACCTTGGTGTCGCCGTTGACGTAGCCGAGCGGAACGTGCGCGTAGTCGTATCGGCCGTCGTGCAGCTTCGTCGCGAAGTCGATGAACTCGGCGGCTCGTTCTTCACGGGTAGCGGTGCGGTAATCCAAGGGGTCCTCCAGGAGTCGTTGTCCTGGAGCTATGCCGGCACGCCCGAACCAGCTGGGGAAGTTGGCTAGGAGCGGTCCTTGAGGGCCGTGTCGGTCTACTTCTCGGCGTTCCTCACGTCAGGGTCCGGCCGTCGGGCATAGCCGTGGCATGCCTTCGCTCCCTGCCGCCGTTCGAGCGGCGCTCCGCTCACCTCGTTCTACCGAGCACCGCGTCGTGCCGCACCAGGAGACCGTCACGTCTGCGACTGCCCTGGGGCGGCCGATGGGCGCCGCCTTCGGTCGTCCGTTCCCACGTCGAGGTCTCGTCGAGCACTGCTCGCACGTCCAATGTTGGGAACCCGAGCCGCTCATCCTCGGGGACTCAACGCTCGGGGCCCGAAGCTCGAACGCAGACAAGGGGACGCTTGTCCCGCAGCTTCGCCCAGAACCCCTCCACGCGATGCGGAAGTACCGGAACCAGTCGGTTCCCGCCGACCGGTGGGCCAACATCGAGCCGTTCGTACTGGACGCTGTCGCGCTCGTCGCACCCGCGTGTGCCTACCTTGCTGAGCGGCTGATGGTCGCGGTAACGCCGTACGTTGACTGGGTCGTTCACGTCAACGGGATGCAGAAGGTCGCGAACGTGTTCCACCCGGTGCTAATCCGCCGGTACATCTCCCGCGACGACCTAAACCTCAAGGACAAGACGCTCCGCGACTACCGCTCCTTCCTGCTCCGGATCTCGGAGGTCGTCCTCCCCGAAGAGGGTCCGATCGAGTTTGCGCCGTTGAACGGGCAGTCTGTCACTGCCCCGTACACCGACCTCGAAATGAACCTGCTCGAGACCTGGGCGCTTGGGCAGTCGACGGCACTGCGACGTCGAGGTGCTGGCGCAGTCCTCGCCCTGGGAGCAGGTGCTGGGCTTGACCCGTGGGAGATGCAGCAACTGCGGCGGAGCGACGTGCGCGTTGACCGTGACGGAGCGCTCGTCGACGTCCAGGGCGGAAGGCTGAGGTCGGTACCTGTGCTCGAACGATGGGAACAGCTCCTCATCGACTCCCTCGCGGACGTGCCGGACGACGCATGGGTGCTTGGCGGGGAGGACAGAAAGGCGACCTACAACTTCGTCACGCCGTTCATCAACCACACCGACTTCGGCAACGAGCCGAAGCCAGTCCCCACGCGAATGCGCGCTACGTGGATCACTACGCAGCTCGCTGGCGGCACGCACGTCGGGGAGCTCATGGCTGCCGGCGGACTGCGCAAGCCGGAGCACTTGGTCACGTCTCTGCGGCACATTCCGACGATGGACGCTTCCGAGCATCGTCGACGGATCCTCGCTGAGGCTCGCGAAGTTCGGTAACGCCGTCAGAGGACCCGGAACCGTGCTGCCCGGAGCTGCTGTTCGCGTTCGGGCAGCAGGCGGCCGCGGGCGTGCTGGGCGCGTTGCTGGGCGACCCACCGTCCGATCGTCACCTCGGCAGGGTCGGTCGCGCGACGACGCGGCGGTCGCTGATGATTGACCCAGAACTGCTGGTGCGCGGCGAGCATCGCGGACCACTGAGCGTCCCGGGGGTTCCATGCGAAGCCCGGCACCGCTTCAAGTCGTCGAACCTGGTACGAGCAGTAGCCGCCCGCAGCGCCGATCTGCCGGAAGTACGTAAGGGTGTCAACGAGGGTCTGTTCGGCGGTCGCAGGGCGGGGACGGGTCGAGTCGGCGCGGGGCATCCGTCCGTGCTTGTCGACGAAGTCGTCGAGGTCGTGCACTCGGTCGGTCCAGCGTCGTACGAAGGATTCAACCTCGACGGAGTCATCGGTGTCGGCGAGGTAGAACGCGACGCCGCGCCGTTGGTCGAGGGTGAGCGTCAGGGCTGGCTGCGTTGCGTGGTCGGAGTACTCGGCGTGGAGCGCTGCGAGCGCCGTGGTCGGGGTGGGCATGTGGTCCTCTCCGAGGCCGGCGGTCGGCCTCGGAGGGGGTATGCGCGGAACGGGCGTGATCTTGGAGGACGCGCGGGTCGCGGACGAGCGGGGTCCGCAAACAGGACCAATCCGGACGCGAAGATCACTACGTTTTCTGAGTCCCCGAAGCAGAGAGCCGCCCGGATCGCATGCACATCGCGAGCGTCACGCGTACGACGCCGACGTCACCGTCGTATGCGCGGGCAAGCGGCGACACGCCCGGCAGGGCGCGTCCGTTCGCATCGGCGGCGGTACCCACTGATCCGCGCAGTCATGGGGATCGGCAGGCAGCGAGATCAGAATCTGGAGCGCTTTCCCACAGCTCATCTCACTGCGTCTGCATAGGGCGGGCATGTATCGCCAGATCCTCCGCTCGTTGCGTCAGTACATTGCCGCGATGCTCCGTGCCGTCCTGTCGTTCCTCAGGCGCGGAGGAACACCGGTGAAGTACGTCCCGACGTTCGCGGAGGACAGGTGGAGCGTTGTCCGGGCCTTCGTTGTCAGCGCAGTGGCTGACGCGGCAGTGTCCATTGCTCAGCCCGCCGACCGGCTCATCGTTGTCGCGGCACCGTTCGTCGACTGGGTCATCAACGTCAGCGGATACCCGGCGAAGACCGCCGTCGTCTTCCACCCCGTCATCATCCGGCGCTACATCACCCGGACCGACGTCACCTGGTCGGACACCACGCGTCGCACGTACCGGTCCGCTCTGATGCGCATGTCCGAGGTCCTCGTCGGCGAGGTGCCGCTGGAGTTCGCGCCGACGGCTCCGCAGAACACCGCAGCACCGTACGACGACCTCGACCTGCACCTCCTTGAGAGCTGGGCGACGGGCCAGTCGACCGCGGCACGACGGCGCAGCGCCGGCGTCGTCCTCGCGCTCTGCGCTGGAGCGGGGCTCAAAGCGAACGAGCTCCTCCAGGTCCGCCGCCGCGACATCGTCGCTGACGCCGAGGGTGTCCTCGTCACCGTCTCGGCGGGAGCCCGGACCGTTCCGCTCCTGGCCCGATTTGAGACGCTCCTGCTCAACTCCATTGCCGAGGTCGAGCCGGAGCACTGGGTATTCGGGTCGCCGAAGCGGGTCAAGCACGGCATCAGTACGCTCACCACGTTCCTCTACGACACCGACCGCGGCAACGAACCAGGTCCCGTCACCACCCGCATGCGGAACACCTGGCTCATCACCCACCTCATCGCCCGCACCGACATGCGCGCTCTCATGACCGCCGCCGGCGTCACGAAGTTCGAACACCTCGACCAACTCGTCGCCCATGTCCCGGCACTGGACACCGACTCCTACCGCAGCCAGCTCCGCGCGGAGGTGGCACGATGACCGCGCCGCTTCCCAAGCACCACGACTACGAAGATGCTGAGCGATTCATGCTCGAAGCCTTCGGTGTGCCTATGGGGAAGTACATGCGCGTCGGCGAAGTGGTTCCACTCGAACTCGCTGTCCACGAGGCGGTTCTCCTGTTCAGCCGCGCACCGATTGAAGAACGAGTGCTGGAGTGGCGGCGTGAGGAACGTCGCTCGAATCGAGGACGTCGCGCACTCTTCTCAGAAGCAAGCCTTCTGAAGTTGATGTTCGTGACGATGCGAGCTCGACGAAGCGTCAGCATCAAGAAGATGACCGAAGTCGCGATGTCCTTGACCGTTCGGCAACGCGAAGCCGTTGGCATCCTTCATTTCTCTCCGCACCAGGCTACGCAGTACCGCCGCCTCTGGGAGGCGATCCAGCGCCTGCGAACCCTCACTGACCGACACCCCGGCAAGCGGGGCGAGCGAACGCTGAAGAAGGACTACGACCTCCTCGTCGCGAGTCGAGAGCGTAAGCAGATGGCCAAACGGCACGCGCGAATGCTCGAGCTCACGAACCTCCTCATTGACGGCTCGGTCAACTTCCTGCCGAGGGACGTCCGCCGACGGTTCAAGGGCGCTGTCGCCATCGACGCCACCTTTGCGGAGGTCTCCGGCAGCCAGAAGGGTGACAAGACAATCGGCCCGAACGATACGGTTTCGGTGAACTTCGACTGCGGGTGGTACACGCGCGATGGCGATCACGACGGGTCCGGAGTCAAGAAGAGCAAGCGCAAGTTCGGCTGGGAGGTCGAGTTCGCGGTCATGACTCGCGACCCTGCTGAAAGCGACTTCACATACCCGCTCCTGTTCCTCGCGACCAGCGGGCACAAGCCGGGCAAGACTCGCGGACACGGGCTGCATCTCTACAACTCGATGCGCTCGCGCGGAATCGACGTCAAGACACTCATCGGCGACCGCGCGTACTTCCCTGGCGCCCGAGTTCAGGACCTCCAAGGGCCGCTCGCGAAAGCTGGCGTCAAGGTCGTTATGGACTACAAGACGACCGAACTCGGCATCCAGGCGTCCTACAACAGCAAAGACGGCCGTCACAAGCTCATCATGGTGGGCGGCAACTGGTACATGGCATGCATGCCCTCAACCCTCGTCTTCCTCGAACAAACTCACCAGGCACGACTTGCCGCCATTGAAGAGTTACCGAAAGAAGCGCAAAGCGCCGCTCGCGCTGAGGCCGAGGCACTCGCGACGAAGCGTCGGAACTCGCGCAGCAAGTACCATCTGAAGCCGCGCAGCAACTTCGACCAGACGGGCGCCCGGCAGTACACCTATCCCACGTTCAAGAGCGATGAGGTCGAGTTCGATCCCGAATCCGGCGAAGTCGTGGAACTCAAAGTGCCTGGGAAGACCGTCAAGGTCCCGGGCAACCTCAGCAATCGCCCGGGTGTGTTGAATCAGCGCCACCTGAAGTACCACCAGGAGTTCGAGTACGGTTCCGACGAGCAGCGTGCCTGGTTCGGCCAGCGCAACAATGTCGAGAACGGCAACTCGCGCCTCAAAGACGCCGATCGCGAAGCCCTCGGAGTGGCTATGAAGCGTCGCGTCCGCGGACCCTGGTTTGTCGAGCTCGCTGCCGCATTCGCAGCTGCAAGCGCAAACCTCGCTCGCATCATCGAGTGGCTGAAGGAGCGACTGAGCCTCGCGCCCATCAACCGCATGAACAACACCAGCCCCGCCCTGTTCGAGGCCGGCCTGAGCACCCTGACCCTCGACGAGCACGACTCTCGAAACGGCTTCAACGCAATCGCGCAGCTACCAGAGTTCCAACTACTGGACTGACGAGCCCGCGCCTCCAAACTTCATAGACCCTGAACTCCCCCTCGCCACGTCCGGCAGGGGGTATTCGTCGTTCCTCGAAGCGAACGCAGACCAAGGCACGCGTCGCGGTACGCTCCCCAGCGGTCGTCGGGACAGGACGAGCGACCCTGGGAGCGGAGCTGAGCGCGGTTTTCCACCTCGGCCTGCTGTCACGCCCGAATATTCCGACTGAGATCGCCGAAAACTCCGAACACCCCCCCGCTCCGCCTCCAGGATTCGAACCCGGACCTAACGGCACCAAAGGCCGTCGTGCTGCCATTACACCAAGGCGGAACGCACCCGCAGGTGCTCCTCCATCCTCCCACGACCGACGAGGCTGGCTGTCCGCTCCGGGTTCGGCCAAGATGGAGGGATGCCGCATGAGGACGAGGTCGATCGCATCGTCGCGGCGTGGGGTCGTGAGCGCGCCGACCTCGACTTCGGCCCGCTCGAGGTGCTGTCCCGGGTGGATCGGCTCGCCCGACACCTGGACCGCGCCCGGCGGACGGCGTTCGACGCGAGCGACATGGAACCGTGGGAGTTCGACGTGCTGTCCGCCCTGCGGCGCGCGGGTGAACCGTACGAGCTGAGCCCGAAGACCCTGCTGCAGCAGACCCTGGTGTCGAGCGGCACGATGACGAACCGGGTGGACCGCCTGGCAGCCCGGGGCTTCGTGGGGCGGCGGACCGACCCGAAGGACGGCCGCGGCATCCTCGTCTCGCTGACGAGCAAGGGTCGGGTGGCCGTGGACGCGGCGATCGCGGACCTGTTGTCTGCCGAGCGGGACATCCTGTCGGGGGTGTCCGCCGAAGAGCAGGGCCAGTTGGCCGGGCTGCTCCGCCGACTCATCCTGGGTCTCGGGGACTGACCGAAAGCGTGGCACGGGCCGAGCGGCCCCGGCGTAGCGTGCGGCGCATGCACGCCATCACCCTCGCCGTCGCCGACGTCGCACGATCGGCCGAGTTCTACCGCGCGCTGCTCGGCATCGAGGGCAGCGGCGTCATCGGGACCGAGTACCCCGCCACCGAGACGCAGGCCGGCGGCACCACGGCGATGTTCACCCTCGACGACGGGCTGATCGTCAGCGTCTACGGCCGAGACGACATGACGAAGGACTCCGGCGTGCAGCTGGCCACGGCACCGAGCAGCACGATCGGGCACTTCACGAGCGGTCAGGCCGAGGCCGAGGCGTTCCTCGAACGGGCGCAGGCAGCCGGCGCCACCATGCTCGAGCCGCCGTACACGCGCCCGTGGGGCATGTGGTCCGGCTTCTTCCAGGACCCGGACGGGCACCTGTGGGAGGTCGTGGCGAACCCCGGCGGCGGGGCGCCCCAGGACGCAACACCGACGGACGCAAGCCAGGACGCGGTCGACCCCGCGTCCGTCGAGTAGACCGGCTCAGACCCCGAGCAGCTCCGCGACCTCGAGCCAGCGCTCCTCGAGCTGCTCGACCTCGGCCTCGAGCGCACCGAGCTTCGACTGCAATTCGCCGAGTCCGGCGTAGTCGGACTGGTCGTGCGTCGCGAACTGGTCGAGCAACTTCTTGCGGTCCGCGCCGACCTTCGCGATCTTCCGGTCGAGCGCCGACATCTCCTTCTCGGCCGTGCGCCGGTCCGCGCCCGACAGGGCGGACGCACCAGCGGCAGTGGACCCGGCCACGGCACCGGCCGAGCCGGTCCCGCCGACGGTGTCGGGCCTCCCGGCAGACGCGGCGGCAGCCGCAGAGGCGGTCCCGCCACCGGTGCCGGCCTCGCGCAGCCGCATGTACTCGTCGACGCCCCCGGGCAGGTGGCGCAGGTGCCCGCCGAGCACGGCGTACTGCTGGTCGGTGACGCGCTCGAGCAGGTACCGGTCGTGGCTGACGACCAGCAGGGTGCCGGGCCAGGTGTCGAGCAGGTCCTCCATCGCGGCGAGCATGTCGGTGTCGAGGTCGTTGGTGGGCTCGTCGAGGATGAGCACGTTCGGCTCGTCGAGCAGGATGAGCATGAGCTGCAGGCGCCGCTTCTGCCCACCGGACAGGTCCTTGACCGGCGTGGAGAGCTGCTCCGAGGTGAAGCCGAGCCGCTCGAGCAGCTGCGACGGCGTCATCTCCTTGCCGTCGGCGACGTAGCTCGTCTTCTTGCGCGCCACGACCTCGCGCACGCGGTCGTCGGCGAACTGCTGCAGGTCGGCGAGCTGCTGGTCGAGCACCGCGACCTGCACGGTCTTGCCGGTCTTCACCCGCCCGCTCGTCGGCTGCAGCCGACCCGAGACCAGGTTGAGGAGCGTCGACTTGCCGGCGCCGTTCGGGCCGAGGATGCCAGTCCGCTCCCCCGGGGCGATGCGCCACTCGATGCGGTCGAGGATCTGCGTGCCGTCGAACGAGACGCTCACGTCGAGCAGGTCGACGACGTCCTTGCCGAGGCGTGCGGTCGCCGTCCGGGACAGCGCGACCGTGTCGCGGATGGGCGGGACGTCGTCGATCAGGGCGTTCGCCGCGTCGATGCGGAACTTCGGCTTGCTCGTGCGGGCAGGGGCGCCGCGGCGCAGCCACGCGAGCTCCTTGCGGGCCAGGTTCTGCCGGCGCTGCTCGATCGTGGCCGCCTGCCGGTCACGCTCGACGCGCTGCAGGATGTACGCGGCGTAGCCGCCCTCGAAGGGGTCGACGACCCCGTCGTGGACCTCCCACGTGTCGGTCGACACGGCATCGAGGAACCACCGGTCGTGCGTCACGACGACCATGCCGCCCTGGTTCGACGACCAGCGACGGTTGATGTGCCCGGCGAGCCACTCGATGCCCTCGACGTCCAGGTGGTTGGTCGGCTCGTCCAGGAACAGGACGTCCCAGTCGCCGACCAGCAGCCGCGCGAGCGCAACACGACGACGCTGCCCACCGGACAGGTCGTCGACGCTGACGTCCCACGGGATGTCCGAGACCAGACCGCCGATGATGTCGCGGATCTTCGGGTCGCCGGCCCACTCGTGCTCCTCGAGGTCGCCGACGACGGTGCTGCCGACGGTCGCGCCCTCGGGCAGGATGTCGCGCTGGTCCAGGTAGCCGATCGTCAGGCCGCGGCGGTGCGTGACGCGGCCGCCGTCCGGCTCGAGGCGCTGCGACAGCAGTGCGAGGAGAGTCGACTTGCCGTCGCCGTTCCGACCGACCACGCCGATCCGGTCACCCTCGTCGATGCCGAGGGTGACGTTGTCGAAGACGACCTTGGTGGGGAACTCGAGATGCAGGTTCTCGGCGCCGAGGAGATGTGCCACGCGTCAAGGGTAGGTGGCGCGGCGGGGTGGTGGGTGCGGGGCGGGTGGTCGGGGGCGTGCGCGCTTGTTCGAGTGGTGCGAGGTTGCCCGCTCGGTGCGAGCCTGGAGCGGCACACGGAACGCGCAACCTCGCACCAGCCGACGGACCGCGCACGGTGCGATGGCCTGGAGGCCCGGGTCAGCTCGCGGGGGCTGGCTCGGCTCCTGCGCGGGGCTCGGTCTCCTGCAGGAACGCTCGCCACTGCTTCCGCTTGCTGACGGTCCAGAGCAGCATCGCGAGGAAGAACACGGTGAGGAGCGCGTACAGCAGCCCGAACATCGTCGCCCAGTTGAGCAGGAACTGCGCGAACGCGAACGGCGTCCATCCGAGGGCGAGCCAGAACGTCGATGTCGATTGACCGAGCCGACGGCCGGCGAGTGCGACGAGCGCGGTCCGGTGCTGCGGATCGGCGGGCTGCTGCCCACGAGCCATGCGCTCGATCCGTCGGCGGACGGCACGAGGAAGCCCGAGCATCGGGTCGGACAGCGCGCTCTGGAACTGTCCACCGCCTCGGACGGTTGCGGTGACCCAGCAGACCGGGCCAACGATCATGAGCGGGACGATGACGAAGAACGCCCAGTCCGGCAGGCCACTTCCGGTCGAGGGCAGCTCGAAGCGCGGCAGGTGTTCGGCGCTCAGCCACCCGGCTGCAACCGCGGCGACGACGGCCAGCACGATCCAGATGACCCGCCGGACCATCGAACGGCGGACACGCGGTCCGACTGGCGCCCCCGCGAGACGGTCCTCCACCTGCTGCCAGGTCTCCTCGGAGACCGTGGCTCCGGCGAACTCATGCGGGGCCGGCGTGGACACGATCAGCTCGCGGGGGCGGTGTCGCCCTCGCCCGCGGCTTCCTTCGCGCGCTTCAGGCGGGCCTGCGCCTCCCAGTACTCGATCTCGCGCTCGAGCTCGGCGAGCTCCTGCTCGGTGCCGGTCACGCGCTTCGTGCCGTGGGCGCTGCGGGCCTCGCCGAGGGTGGCGTAGCGGTCCTCGTGGCGGGTGGGCTCGATGTAGCGACCGTGGTTCCGTTCGCCCGGAGCCCAGTCGTGCCCGATGGCGAACCAGACGATGCTGCCGACGACGGGGACCAGGATCACGAGGATCACCCACGCGATCTTCGGCAGGCCGCGGATCTGGTCATCCGTCTTCGTCAGGATGTCGATCAGGGCGAAGACCAACAGGATGACGGTGATCCCGGGCAGCAAGACGCTCATGTTCGCGATTCTATGGATCCGCTTGGAGTCTCGCCATTCCCCGAACGAGCGTCGTGGTTGCGAAGGTGCACAGGGTGGGCGTCGAGGTACCGACGGGCGAGCACGACGGAACGTGCCGTCAAGGCGAACTGCCCCGCGGCGGCGATGCCACCCGCCAGGTAGACGGGCCAGAACGTGAACCCGGAGAACGCAACCGCCGCCCAAACGACGACGAGCCCCACGGTCAGCTGGAGGCCGGTGCCGTCGGCGAGTTCGACGGCTCGAGCTCGAACGATCGCCAGCCGGTCGGCGGGGGCAGCGCGCCGCCCGGTCGCAGCCGCGGTCACCGCGCGCTGCTCGTGTTGCTGCAACGGCGCGAGCACCGGCGCAGGACGAGCTGCCACCCCGTTCCGTCTCCGGCGGATGCCGACCTGCACGGCTTCACCGAGACCGGCCCCGAAACCCAGTGCGGCGACCGCCGCCGAGAGTGCGAAGCGCGCGTCGGAGCCGGCGGGCAGGACGATCGCCCCGACGCCGAGCACGACCAACACCAGCACGATCGCCAGGACGAACCAACGGACCTGCAGGAGCGCACCCGGGGGCTTCGCCGAGACGGCGCGAGCGCGGTCCTCGGACTCGGTCCACCGGCGTTCCACCGCTGTCAGTTCGGCGTTGGACCGTTCGGCAGATGTCACAGCGCCGCGACCCACTCGTCCGTCCCGTCGGTGAACCGCTGGTGCTTCCAGATCGGCACGCGCTCCTTCACCCGGTCGACCAGGGCACCGCACGCGGCGAACGCCTGCGCACGGTGCGACGACGACACCGCTGCGGCGAGCGCGACGTCCCCGATGCCGAGCGCCCCGACCCGGTGCAGCACGGCGATCCGGACGTCGGGGTGGTCCTCGGCGATGGTCCGGGCGACCTCGGCGATGACCTCGCCGGCGCTGGGGTGCCGCTCGTAGTCGAGCGCGGTGACGCCCTTGCCACCGTCGTGGTCGCGGACGACGCCGGCGAAGGTCACCACGGCGCCGTCCTGCTCGGTGGCCACCACGGCTGCGACCTCGTCGACGCTGATGTCGCGGTCGACGACGTCAGCGAGCACGACCCGTGCGGCGGCCTCGGTGACGCTCACGAGGCGCTCCGCCGGGCGTGGCCTTCGCCGTGCACCTGCGCGAGCACGTGTTCGACCAGCCCGTCGAGCACGGCCAGCCCGTCCGCCACCCCGCCGCGCGACCCGGGCAGGGTGACGATCAGGGATCCGCCGCTGCTGATGCCGGCGATGCCGCGGCTCAACAGTGCGGTCGGACCGGCGCCCACGAGCCCGCGACGACGGATCTCTTCGAGGAGACCAGGTAACTCCAGGTCGATGAGGGGCGCGACGGCCTCGGGCGTCCGGTCGGTCGGGGTGACGCCGGTGCCCCCGGTCGTGATGACGATCCGGGCCCCGGCCAGCAGTTCGGCGGTGACGGTCTCGGTGATCGCCCCGCCGTCGGGGACGATCACGGGCTCGGCGACGGTGAAGTCCCGCTCTCGCAGCCAGTCGGCGATGACGGGTCCGGTGCGGTCGAGCGCGGCGTCGGCGGCGGCCTGCGTGGACACCACGACGACGGCCGCCCGGCCCCTGGTCGGCTCGGCGGTCATCGGTTGCTCCAGTCCCCGGAGCGTCCGCCGTGCTTCTCGAGCACGCGGACGTCCGTGATCACGGCCGCTCGGTCGACGGCCTTCACCATGTCGTACACCGTCAGGGCGGCGACGCTCGCCCCGGTCAGGGCTTCCATCTCGACGCCCGTGCGCGAGGTCGTGCGGACCGACACCTCGATCAGCACGCGGTCGTCGGCGCCGGTGATGTCGACCTGCACGCCGGCGATCGGCAGCGGGTGACACAGCGGGATCAGGTCGGAGGTCTTCTTCACCGCCATGATCGCGGCGATGCGGGCGGTGCCGACGACCTCGCCCTTGGGCAGCGAGCCGTCGAGGATGCGTGCGACGACGTCGGGGCGGGTGACGACGGTGGCGGTGGCGGTCGCCGAGCGGTCGGTGACGTCCTTCGCGGAGACGTCGACCATGTGCGCGCTGCCGTCCGCGCGGACGTGCGACAGCTGGTCGGAGGCGGACGGGTCGGTCATCGGAGGCTCCAGACGGTCAAGGGGTCGCCGGGTTCGACGGCGTCGACCCCCACGGGGACGTGCACCAGGTGGGTGGCGGCGGCGTAGTGCACGAGCAGGTGCGAGCTCGGCCCACCGACGAAGTGCACGGCGCCGTCCTGCACCCGGCCGCGGCGGATCTGGTGCTTGCCGGCGGGTGAGCCGGCAGCGGACGCCGCCGGCAGGACCTGCGTGGGGCGGTCCGGCGTGAGCCCGACGGCGGCGGCGAGCAGGGGGCGCAGGAACACCTCGAACGAGACGAGCGCCGACACCGGGTTGCCGGGGAAGGACACGACCGGTACGGCGCGACCGTCTCCGAACACGACGCTGCCGAATGCCTGCGGCCCACCGGGCTGCATCGCGACCGGCGTCACCGCGAGCCCGCGGGGTCCGAGTGCCTGTCGCACGACCTCGTACGCCCCCGCACTGATGCCCCCGGTGGTCAGCACGAGGTCGGCCCAGTCCCCCACGGCCGCATCGAGCGCGCGGTCGAAGGCGGCGACGTCGTCGGGCACCCGGACGGCACGCGGGTCCGCACCGACCTGCGCCAGGGCCGCGCGCAGCGCGATGCCGTTCGCGTCACCGATGGTCGCCGCGTCCGTGTCGGCGCCCTGCAGCTCCGAGCCGGTCGACACGACGAGGACCCGCAGCGGTCGGCGCACCGACACGGTCGTCACCCCCGCAGAGGCCAGCGCCCCGAGCAGCGCCGGCGTGACCGGGGAGCCGGCCGGAGCGAGCTCGGCACCGGTGGGCAGGTCGCTGCCGGTAACCCGCACGAAGGTGCCCGCGGTCAGGTCGGCGGGCACCGTCACCCGCGGCAACTCCAGCGCCGCCGGGAACGCACCGGGCTCGGTCGCCTCGACGGGGAACACCGCGTCGGCACCGGTGGGGATCCGCGCACCGGTCATGATCGGCGCGGCGGTGCCGGATTCGAGCGGTTCGGGCACCACGCCGGCCGGCACCGGTCCGACGACCCGGACCTGCTGCCCGGCCTCGGCGACCCGCACGGCGAACCCGTCCATCTGGCTGTTGTCGAAGGGCGGCAGCGGAACGGGCGACGCGACGGGAGCAGCGAGCACGCGGTGCGCGGATCCGACACGCGCACCCGCACCCACGAGCTCGTCGAGCGACAGTTCTTCCGCTCCGAGGCCTGCCACCACCGGCGCGAGCAACGCCGCCAGGTCGTCGCGGTGCTGACCGATCGTTCGCACAGGTGCCTCCGAACAGGGGTTGGCGGCGCCGCTCCCGGTTCGCCCGGTGGCGCCGTCACTAGCGTATCCAGCGCGCAGCCCGCGCCGACGACCAACCGGAGGACCTGTGGAGAACGACGAAGCCGTGACGATCGGTGTCATCGGAGGCTCCGGCCTCTACCAGCTGTTCGAGGAGGGCACCGCCGACGAGCTCGACGTCCCGACCCCGTTCGGCCCGACGTCGAGCCCGATCAGCATCGGCACGATGGCCGGACGACGGGTCGCGTTCCTGACCCGCCACGGCCGTGAGCACTCCGTCGCCCCGCACCGCATCAACCACCGTGCGAACGTCTGGGCGCTCCGTTCGCTCGGCGTCCGCGCGGTCGTGTCCTCGAGCGCCGTCGGCGGCCTGCATCCCGACTACGCCCCGGGCACCTTCGTCGTGACCGACCAGCTCATCGATCGCACCTGGGGCCGCGCCGACACGTTCTTCGAGGACGACGTGCAGCACCTGTCCTTCGCCGACCCGTTCGACCCGACGCTCCGCCGCGCGGCGATCGACGCCGTCGCCGGGCTCGACGTGCCGTTCCGTCCGACCGGCACGTGCGTCGTCATCCAGGGCCCCCGCTTCTCGACGCGCGCCGAGTCCGTCTGGCTCCGCCAGGCCGGAGGCCACACCATCAACATGACGATGACGCCCGAGGTCCCGCTCGCCGCCGAACTCGGCATCGCCACGGTCAACCTGTCGTTCGTCACCGACGCCGACGCCGGCCTGGCCCCGACCGAGGACGAGGCCGCAGCCGCTGCAGCAGCCAGCAGTCCCGACGTCGACGACGCCGGAGCCGTCGTCACCCACGCCCTCGTCATGGAACGCCTCGCCCGCGCAAACGAGGTCATCGTCCGCGCCATCGGCCGGATCGTCGCCGCCGTCCCCGCCGACTTCACCCCGCGCGAACTCGTCCCGACCAGCGCGAGCGCCAGCATCATGCAGGCCCGGCCCACCGCCGATGCCACCGCCAACGCCACCGCGGGTGTCACCGCATGAGCCGCCTCCTCGTCACCGGCGGCGCGGGCTTCATCGGCTCCGCGATCGTCCGCCGCGCCCTGGCCGACGGCCACGAGGTCCGCGTCCTCGACTCCCTGCGCGACGACGTGCACGGCGACCCCGCCGAGGTCGTCCACGCCCACCAGCAGCAGGGCATCGCGTTCGTGCACGGCGACGTCCGCGACCGGGTCGCCCTCGACGCCGCCCTCGACGGCATCGACGTCGTGTGCCACCAGGCCGCCAAGGTCGGCCTCGGCGTGGACTTCCAGGACGCCCCCGACTACGTCTCGTCGAACGACGCCGGCACCGCCCACGTCCTCGCCGGCATGGACCGGCACGACATCGGCCGGCTCGTCGTCGCCAGCTCGATGGTCGTCTACGGCGAGGGTGCGTACACCACCGCCTCCGGCGAACCCACCCGTCCGCCGGCCCGCCGCCGCGAGGACCTCGACGCCGGCCGCTTCGACCCGATCGGCCCCGACGGTCAGCCCCTGCTGCCCGGCTTGATCGACGAGTCGGCCGCACTCGACCCCCGCAACGTGTACGCGCAGACGAAGGTCGCGCAGGAGCACCTCGCCTCGAGCTGGGCACGCGCCACGGGCGGTCGCGCGATCGCGCTCCGCTACCACAACGTGTACGGACCGGGCATGCCGGCGAACACCCCCTACGCCGGTGTCGCGTCCCTGTTCCGCTCCGCGCTGGCCCGCGGCGAGGCACCCCGCGTCTTCGAGGACGGCGCCCAGCGACGCGACTTCGTGCACGTCGACGACGTCGCCGGCGCGAACGCTGCCTCCATCGCGGCGACCGCCGACCTGCCGTCGGACACGTTCCGCGCGTACAACGTCGGCTCCGGCACCGTGCACACCATCGGCGACATGGCCGCCGCCATCGCCGGCCCCGACGGCCCGCAGCCGGTCGTCACGGGCGAGTACCGTCTGGGCGACGTCCGCCACGTCACGGCGAGTTCGGCACGCATCGCCGCCGAGCTCGGCTGGCACGCCGAGGTCGACTTCGAGGCCGGCATGCGCGACTTCGCGACGGCTCCGCTCCGCAGCGCCGTCCGCTAGCCGGAACGCGTGCGCGAGCGGCGCACCGCAGGCCGTGCCTGAGAACGCGGCCAGCCACCGGACGGGAGGCCCGTGACGGCCCCGCCCCGCGCCTCCCGTCCGGAGTCCCCGCCCCCACGTCCCCGCGGGACGCCGCCGTGTCGGAACCACGCCCCCTGGTGCGCGAGACGCCGCCGTACTCGGCGGCGTCTCGACGACACGACGGCGTCCTGGGACCCCCAGGACGCGATACCCGCGTACCCCTGTCCCCCGTTCTGGGGACCGGACGCGCGTCGAGCGCGCTGAACGACCAGGACCCGGCAGTTTCCTGTACCCCGCAGCGCGTCGTCGTGTTGTGTCGAGTGCATGCCAGGACAGACCCGTCGATCCGACCGACCGCACCGAATGACGGACATGACTGTCGACGTGATCCTGCCGTGCCTCGACGAGGCGGATGCCCTGCCGAAGGTCATCGCGCGCCTCCCCACGGGCTACCGGGCGATCGTCGTCGACAACGGGTCGACCGACGGATCGGCCGACGTCGCCCGCGCCCACGGTGCCCTGGTGGTGACGGAACCCGTCAAGGGGTTCGGGTCGGCCTGTGCCGCCGGGGTCGCCGCGGCGACCGCCGACTTCGTCGCGTTCTGCGACGCCGACGCCTCGATGGACCCCGCCGAGCTCCCGCCCCTGGTCGACCGCGTGGCCAGTGGCCGCGTGGACCTGGCACTCGGCCGTCGCGTCCCGACCGGCCGCGGTGCGTGGGCCCCGCACGCGCGCTTCGCGAACCGCGTCCTCGCCGTCCTCATGCACCGCGCGACCGGCTACCGCCTGCGCGACCTCGGCCCGATGCGCGTGATGCGCCGCGAGGACCTCGTCTCCCTCGACCTGCGCGACCGCCGCAGCGGCTACCCGCTCGAGATGGTCCTGGCCGCCCACGCCGCCGGATGGCGCGTCGACGAGTCCGACATCGGGTACGCGCAGCGCATCGGCGACAGCAAGGTCACCGGCACACTCCGCGGCACGATCAACGCGGTGCGGGACATGTCCCGTCTGCTCCGTGCCTACCGCCGGGAGGCCCGTGTCCGGGTCGTCGCACCGGGACCGCTCCGCCAGGCGTCCGAGTCCACCCCCGTGGTCGAGGAGGTCCGCTCGTGACCGCCACCCACGTCCACGTCGGCGACGCTGCACGCGCTGACGTCACCGTCGCCGTCGTGGCGAAGGAGTGCCTGCCCGGCAAGGTGAAGACCCGCCTGACGCCAGCGCTCTCCCCCGAGGGCGCAGCACGCGTCGCGTCCGCGAGCCTCGCCGACACCCTGGCGACCGTCCGCGCACTGCCAGCGGCCCGTCGGGTCCTGTTCTTCGACGGCGACGTCGTACCGGCGTCGGCCGAGGGGTTCGAGGTGCTGCACCAGCCCGGTGGCGGCCTCGACGAGCGCCTCGGGTTCCTGTTCGACGCCGTCGACGGCCCGCTGCTGCTCGTTGGCATGGACACCCCGCAGGTGTCCACCGCGGACCTCGCACCGGTGTTCGAGGACGCCGGGCGCGATGCCTGGTTCGGCCCGGCCGAGGACGGCGGCTTCTGGTCGCTCTACCTGCGACAGCCCACCGGCGACCTGCTGCGCGGCGTCCCGATGTCGCGCGACGACACCGGAGCCGTGCAGCTCGCACGCCTGACCGACGCCGGACTCGACGTGGGCGTGCTCGGGGAGATGCTCGACGTCGACACGATCCCGGACGCCGAGCGGGTCGCCGACCTCGCACCCGACTCCGACTTCACCCGGGCACTCCGTGCCGAGACCGTGGGGAGCACCCGATGACCATGCACGCACCCGTCTCGTTCGGTGCCGGCGGCGGCGAGCCGTACGCCCGCGCCCTGCGCACCGACGGCCACCTGCGCCTGACCGATGCCGACCGTCCCGACGCCGTCACCACGATGGACGTCGGTCGCTGGAGTGCCGCCGCCGACCGTGTCGACCGCTCGCTGCTCGACGACGTCGACGGCGGTGTCATCGACATCGGCTGCGGCCCGGGCCGGATGCTCGTCGCCGCACGGTCGCGGGGCATCCCGGCGCTCGGCGTGGACGTCTCCGCCGAGGCAGTCGCCATCGCACAGCGCTCCGGCGGCACGGCGCTGCAGGGTTCCGTGTTCGACGCCGTGCCCGACGAGGGCCACTGGGACACCGCGCTCGTGATCGACGGCAACATCGGCATCGGCGGCGACCCCACCGCGCTGCTCGCCCGCTGCCGTGAGATCGTGCGCGCCGGTGGCCGGGTCATCGTCGAGACGAACCCCGAGGTCACGGCTGACCGGGTGTACACCGCCCGGGTGGTCGACGCCGACGGCAACGAGAGCGCCGGGTTCCCCTGGGCCGAGGTCGGCCTCGACGCCCTGCACCGGCACGCGGCGGAAGCCGGGTTGGTCGCGCGGCAGAGCTGGACGGCCGAGGGCCGGAACTTCTGCGAGCTGCTCGCCTGACCTTCCGAAACGCGTTTGTTTTGCATGATGCAAGAAAGACGCGTAGGGTGGTGGTCATCCAGCCGACGGCGTCGCGGTCGCCGGCTCGGTGACCTGCGGACCTCGGCACGACGACGAGGAGCACCCATGCAGAACCGTCAGAACCCCCTGGGCGGCGCCTACGTGACCGGCCTCGAGACGCGCGCCGAGCTCGGCGCCTTCACGGGCGACGCGACCCGCAGCCCGATCGGCAGCTACACGGGCACCGGCGTCGGCCGAGCAGTCGGCCGCTTCGTCGACACGCAGTTCCGCCGCCCCGGCACCGCGACGTCCTCGACGCGCACCGTGACCGGCTCGTTCCGCACGGCGACGGGTTCGTTCCGCACCGCCTGAGGCATCCGCCTCCACAGACCGCGAGCGGCCGTCCACCCCGGGGGTCCCCCCTCAACCCGGGTGGGGCGGCCGCTCGCTCGCGTTCCCCCGCCCCCGGTGCACTTCCCCCGAACGCGCCAGGGCGGCCGATGCCAGGATGGACACATGAACGACCGTGCCGGCACCCCAGCGACCGCAGACGACCTCGTCGACCTCGACGAGCTCCTCGCCGCGTACCACGACCGAGTCCCCGACGTCTCGGTCCCCGAGCAGAAGGTCGTGTTCGGCACGTCCGGACACCGCGGGTCGTCGCTCGACACCGCCTTCAACGACACCCACATCGCCGCCATCACCCAGGCGATCGTGGAGTACCGCCGCGACCAGGGCACCGACGGGCCGCTCTTCATCGGCCGCGACACCCACGCGCTCTCGGCCCCCGCCGAACAGACCGCACTGCAGGTCCTCGCCGCCAACGGCGTGCGCGTGCTCGCCGACAGCGCGGACGGCTTCGTGCCGACGCCCGCACTGAGCCACGCGATCATCCGCTACAACCGCGCCGGCAACCCGGACACGGCCGACGGCATCGTCATCACGCCGAGCCACAACCCGCCCCGCGACGGTGGCTTCAAGTACAACCCGCCCCACGGTGGTCCCGCCGACAGCGACGCCACGAGCTGGATCGCGAACCGGGCGAACGCGATCATCGAGGGCGGCAACGCCGAGGTGCAGCGCACCGAGGACGCCGAGCCCGAGCGCTACGACTTCCTGAACACGTACGTCGCCGACCTCGAGAACATCATCGACATCGCGGCGATCAAGCGTGCCGGCGTGAAGATCGGCGCCGACCCGCTCGGTGGCGCCTCGCTGCCGTACTGGAACGCCATCCGCGACCACTACGGCCTCGACCTGACCGTCGTGAACCCCGAGGTCGACCCCACGTGGGCGTTCATGACGCTCGACTGGGACGGCAAGATCCGGATGGACCCGTCGAGCCCCTCGGCGATGGCCTCGGTGCTCGCGCGCAAGGACGACTTCGACGTCCTGACCGGCAACGACGCCGACTCCGACCGGCACGGCATCGTCACGCCCGACGGCGGGCTGATGAACCCGAACCACTACCTCGCGGTCGCGATCGAGTACCTCTACGCGCACCGACCCGAGTGGCGCGACGACGCCGCGATCGGCAAGACCCTGGTGTCGTCGAGCATCATCGACCGCGTCGCCGAGTCCCTGGGCCGTCGCCTGTGGGAGGTCCCGGTCGGCTTCAAGTGGTTCGTCCCCGGCCTGATCGACGGCTCCGTGGCCTTCGGCGGCGAGGAATCCGCGGGTGCGTCGTTCCTGCGCACCGACGGCACCGCGTGGACCACCGACAAGGACGGCATCATCCTGGCGCTCCTGGCGTCCGAGATCGTCGCCGTCACCGGTAAGACCCCGTCCCAGCTCTACGCCGAGCTGACCGAGCGCTTCGGCGCCCCGGTCTACCAGCGCGTCGACGCCGCGGCCTCGAAGGAGCAGAAGGCGCGCCTCGGCAAGCTCGACGGCGACGCCATCACCGCGGACACCCTGGCCGGTGACCCGATCACCGCGAAGCTGTCGAAGGCCCCGGGCAACGACGCAGCCGTCGGCGGCGTGAAGGTCGTCACCGACAAGGCGTGGTTCGCCGCGCGCCCGTCGGGCACCGAGGACGTCTACAAGATCTACGCGGAGAGCTTCGTCGGGCAGGAGCACCTCGAGCAGGTGCAGCGCGAGGCCAAGGAGATCGTCGACGCAGCACTGGGCGCGTAGCGCCCTCG
This sequence comes from Curtobacterium sp. BRB10, assembly GCF_031844325.1. Taxonomy (NCBI): domain Bacteria; kingdom Bacillati; phylum Actinomycetota; class Actinomycetes; order Micrococcales; family Microbacteriaceae; genus Curtobacterium; species Curtobacterium sp. BRB10. Next base: position 319,714 of record NZ_JAUZVA010000005.1, on the reverse strand, counting down.
TCGGACGGGCTGCGGGTCTCGGACACCGCAGCCCGTTCGACGGAACCGAGCCGGGCCTCCAGGCCGTGTGCCGCCGGGGTGAACCGGGCGTACCGTGACTGCCGATCCACTCAGGAAGCGGTCTCGGCGCGACCGAGCACTTGCGGCAGTTGTAACTTTGCAGGCAGCGCAAAAATCGTTCTGCCAGCGCATCGGTACCCGGGAGACCCTGCTCATGACCCAGACGGCGACCGCACCCGCGGCCCCCACCACGGCGTCCAACGTCGTGATGAACCACCGACAGATCCTGTTGGTGATCTACGGCCTGATGGCCGGCATGTTCCTCGGTGCCCTCGACCAGACGATCGTCGGCACCGCGATCCGCACCATCGGTGACGACCTGCACGGACTCGACCAGCAGGCCTGGGTCACCACCGGGTACCTCATCGCGTCGACGGTGACGACCCCGATCTACGGCAAGCTCTCCGACATCTTCGGTCGCCGTCCGCTCTTCATCACCGCGATCGGCATCTTCATCGTCGGCTCGTTCGCGGCGTCGTTCTCCGACTCGATGCTCATGCTCGCCGGCTTCCGCGCCTTGCAGGGCCTGGGTGCCGGTGGTCTGATGTCCCTGCCGCTGGCGATCATGGGCGACATGCTCGCCCCTCGCGAGCGGGCGAAGTACCAGGGCTACTTCCTGGCGGTCTTCGGCATCTCGTCCGTCATCGGGCCGCTCGTCGGTGGTGTCTTCGCCGGCGCGGACCAGCTGCTGTTCATCGCCGGCTGGCGCTGGGTGTTCCTGATCAACGTGCCGATCGGCATCATCGCCCTGTTCATGGTGCTGACGTTCCTGCACCTGCCGAAGTTCGGCGACCGCGGCAAGCCCCGCATCGACTGGTGGGGCGCGACGCTCGTCATCGTCACGCTCGTGCCGCTGCTGCTCATCGCCGAGCAGGGCCGCGAGTGGGGCTGGGACTCCCCCGCCGCCTTCGCCTGCTACGCCATCGGCGCCCTCGGCCTGATCGCGTTCATCATCGTCGAGCGGGCCATGGGCGACGACGCGATCCTGCCGATGAAGCTCTTCGGATCGCGGGTGTTCTCGATGTCCGCGATCCTGTCCGTGCTCGTCGGCTTCGGCATGTTCGGCGCGATGCTGACGATCCCGCTGTACCTGCAGATCGTCAAGGGCGTGACCCCGACCGAGTCCGGGTTCGCCATGCTGCCCATGGTGCTCGGTCTGATGATCTCGTCGATCGCCTCCGGCCAGATCATCTCCCGCACCGGCAACTACCAGGTCTTCCCGATCACCGGCACGGCGTTCACGGCCGTCGGCTTCACGGTCCTGACGTTCCTGACCGCCGACCGACCCCTGTGGTTCCTGATGCTCGGCATGTTCGGCATCGGGCTCGGACTCGGGCAGCTCATGCAGACGCTGACCCTGGCCGCGCAGAACTCGGTCTCGCCGCGGGACATCGGTGTCGCCACGAGCGCCGCGACGTTCTTCCGGCAGATCGGCGGCACGATGGGCACCGCCGTCCTGCTCTCCGTGCTGTTCACCCTGATGCCGACGAACATCAGCGCCGCCATGCAGAACGAGTCCGACCTGAAGAGCGCGCTGAACGCCGCGATGACCCCGTCGGTCGCGAACGCGTCGAAGAACCAGGGCGTGATGGACGAGATCTGGACGAAGATCGTCGACCCGGTGCAGCAGAACGTGCAGGACGGTCTCGACCAGGGCACCGCGCAGGCGAAGCAGGCCGCGGATGCTGCCGTGACCAAGCAGGTGACGGCAGCCGTGCAGCGGCAGGTCGCCGTGGGCACGGTCCCCGCCGCCGCAGCGGACACGATCATCGCCCAGCAGGTCGACGACGCGAAGCCCGCGGCCGAGCAGCAGGCGCTCGAGACGGCGGCCACGAAGGCGAACGCCTCGGTCGTCGACGGGAAGCTGCAGATCGACTACTCGGACGAGGCGCAGCGGCAGAACGTCGTCGACCAGGTCGCCCCGACGCTCATCAAGCAGCTCAAGAGCGGCGACTCGGCCGCGAGCTCGTCCACCGACTCGGCGACGAGCGACACGTCGTTCCTGAACGGGGCGGACCCCCGGCTCAGCCGTCCGTTCCTGGTCGGGTTCAGCGACTCGGCCGTCCGCGTGTACTACGTCGGCCTCGCGGTGATCCTGCTCGCGTTCGTGCTGACCTGGTTCTTCCGGGTGCCGCCGCTGCGCAAGACGTCGGCGCTGCAGGAGCAGGCGGACGCCGCGCGGACCGCTGCCGGTGCGGAGTCGGACGGGAGTGCCGCCGCAGCCGCTGGCGCCGCGGCACCCGGGGCTGGTCCGGTGCCGACGGGGTCGTCCTCCGCCGACGTGCCGCGTTCGCCCGACGTGCCGACCTCGCCGGACGTGCAGCCTCGGTCCGCCCGGGCCGCCGGAGCATCGGACGTCTCGGTGCTGCCGAGCGGGGTCGACGACACCCGCGCTCCGCTGCCGAACGCCACGACGCACGGTGCGCACTCGGCGGCAGCGCCGGTCGACGAACCCCCGACGACGACCGGTGCGATCCGGACCAGGGCCGCCCATGCGGCTGCGGACCCGGACGCGGAACACCCGCACGGGCGGCACTCGGCGGAGTAGTGCGCGGGCGGGCTGGTCTGTCCGCACGCCGGCGCTCGTGATGCGCGCCTGCTCACGACGTTCCACGCGTCGAACGACTCGTGGAACGTCGTGAACGGAGCGGACGCTAGGAGCGCTCTCGCTCGCGCATCTCGACGTAGTCACCGGCAGCGCACGCCGAGGTACCGCTGACCGTGTCGCCCCCGCCGAGGTCGGAGGACTGGAAACCGATGTTCGCCACGCCGTCCCCCTTGCCGTCGACACCGCTGTAGGACCCGTCGGCATCGGAGAACCGCTTCGTGTCGAGTCCGCGCTCGCCCCACAGCTTCTCGACCGTTCGGATCCCCTGCTCGACGTCGCCGCGATCGGCACGGGACTTGATGTACGTGTAGTTCACGCCCTCGCCGACGCCGCGCTCGTCCTCGCACGTGCCGAGCCGCGGCCCTTCCTCGACCTGCCACGTCCCGCCGAGCGCGTCGGTCGTGTCGTTGACGAGCTGCTGGATGCTGCGCTTCGCATCCGCCGGCTCCTGGGTCGGTTGGTTCTGCATCCGTCCTCCAGAACAGCCGGCGGTTGCGCCGACGATCGCGATCGTGGTCACGGTGACTGCGATCCACTGCTTCAGAGCGGTCATCGGTGTCAGTTCTCCATTGAGTCGTCGGGGCGTCGGGTCATCGGGTCGAAGGAGCCGTTGCCGTTCGGGGTGGCGTGCCTCAGACGGCCGGCGCCGCGTCCCCCGATGCCGACCCCGCCCCGGCTGCCGCCACCTCGAACGACGCCCCCGGCAACCGCTTCCGCATCACGTCGATCGCCGCAGGGTTGTCGTCCACCAGCACGTACCGTCGGCCCAACGCTTGTGCCACGGCACCCGTGGTCCCGCTGCCCGCGAAGAAGTCGAGGACCCAGTCCCCCTCGCGTGACGACGCCTGCACGATCCGCCGCAGCACGCCCTCGGGCTTCTGCGTCGGGTAGCCGGTCTTCTCGCGGCCCGTCGGCGAGACGATCGTGTGCCACCAGACGTCGGTGGGCAGCTTGCCGCGCTCGCGCTTCTCGGGGGTGACGAGCCCCGGCGCCATGTACGGCTCGCGGTCGACGGCCTCGGAGTCGAACCAGTACCGCGACGGGTCCTTCACGTAGACCAGGATCGTGTCGTGCTTGGTGGGCCAGCGCGTCTTGGACTTGGCACCGAAGTCGTAGGCCCAGACGATCTCGTTCAGGAACGACTCGCGGCCGAACAGCGCGTCGAGCAGCACCTTCGCGTAGTGCGACTCGCGGTAATCGAGGTGCAGGTACAGCGTGCCGTCGGCGGCGAGCAGCCGCCAGGCCTCGATGAGTCGGGGTTCGAGGAACGACCAGTAGTCCTCGAATCGGTCGTCGAAGCGCATCAGGTCGCCGCGCACCCGTTCGTAGGTCCGGCCGTGGAACCCCATCACGGGGCCGTCGGCCTTCGGTACGGCGGAGGTCGCGTGCCGACGCTGGTACCGGCCGGTGTTGAACGGCGGGTCCAGGTACACCAGCGTGAAGGAGCCGTCCGGGTACGCGGGGACCACGTCGAGGGCGTCGCCGAGGACGACGCGGTCCGGGCCTCGGTCGTCTCCCCTGCGCACGGACCCATTGTCGCGCACCGCGCAGGCCTGCAGCGCGCGGCGCAGGCGTCCAACACAGACCGCACGCCCAGCCCCAGGCGTACGGTCGAGTGCATGGCAGCAGCACCCGAGGTCCGCAACGACACCGACAAGCAGCAGTACTCCCTGATCGAGGACGGCGAGGTCATCGGTCTCGCTGCGTACGAGATCGACGGCGACGAGATCCGCTTCGTGCACACCGAGGTCGATCCCGAGCACCGCGGTGGTGGGCACGCGTCGATCCTGGTGCAGCACGCCCTCGACGACGTTCGCGCGAGTTCGTCGCGCCGGGTCGTCGCGCAGTGCAGCTACGTGCACGCGTGGATCGAGCGGCACCCGGACTACCAGGAGCTCACGACCCGCTGACGCGAGCGACGCACAGACGGGCGCGACGCCCGTCCGCTCAGTACGACCGGTCGTGCGTCCCCGCGCGGGCCTCGTGCCGCCCGGCGGTCCGCACCGTCGGCACCCGGATGAGCACACTGCCGCTGAGCAGGTCGTGGTCGTGATCCGCCGGTGACGGGGCCTGTTCCGGCAGGCGCGCCTGCCGTTCGTACTCGGCCTGCGTCTCGTGCCGGGTCGGCGCGAACACCTCGTCCAGCATTCCGCCCATGCCTCCGGATCCGCCGCTCCGCTGGGACTTGTTCGACAGGTCGATCCACCCCATGCGATCGGCGATCCACACCACGACGGCCACGGCGGCCACCGCCCCCAGGAAGATCAACCAGTTCACGGCAGCGACGCTACGTGGGCTGCGCGGTGAGCGGATCAGCCGCGCGGGGGATTCTCATCATCCACACGTCTGGTTCATGAGGTCGAGGCGCACACTCGACAGCAGCGGCGGCCGGGACGTCCCCCCTCAGCTCCGGCCGCCGCGTCCACCGTCGATCGGGCGCAGGCTCACGGCACCCGCTCGAGCCACTCCTTCGTCGCGAACTTCGTCCGCACGAGCTCCTGTGCCTTCTCACGCTCGGCATCGGTGACCGCGCCGGGAGTCGCCCCGTAGAGCCGGGTGAAGGTGCCGATCAGCCGCTCGATGATCTCGGCGCGGGACAGCCCCGTCTGCGAGCGCAGCGGGTCGACGCGCTTCGCGGCGCTGGTGGTGCCCTTGTCGCTCATCTTCTCGCGCCCGATCCGCAGCACCTGCACCATCTTCTCGCCGTCCATGTCGTAGCTCATGGTGGCGTGGTGCAGCAGCGACCCGGTACCGAGGCGCTTCTGTGCGGCCCCGCCGATCTTGCCCTTGGTCGAGGTGATGTCGTTGAGGGGCTGGTAGTACGCCTCGATGCCGAGCGACTTGAGCGCCTCGATCACCCATTCGTCGAGGAACGCGTACGAGTCGGCGAACGTCATGCCCTGCACCAGGTCGGACGGCACGTAGAGCGAGTACGAGATGACGGCCCCGGCGTCCATGAACATCGCGCCCCCGCCGGAGATGCGTCGGACCACCTGCACGCCGTACTTCTCGGCGCCGGCGGGGTCGACCTCGTTCTTCAGCGACTGGAACGAGCCGATCACGACGGCCGGCTGGTCCCACTCCCAGATGCGGAGCGTCGGACCGCGGCGGCCGGCGCCGACCTCTTCGGTCAGCACCTGGTCGAGCGCGAGGTGCTCGTTCGGGCTGATCGGCCCCTCGTGCACGATCTGCCAGTCGTGGTCGCGCCAGGTCGAGGCCCGCGACAGCGCACGGCGCACCGCGACGCCGACGGACTCGGGCGTGAAGCCGAGCAGCACGGCATCGGTCGGCAGGGCCGCCCGCACCGCTGCGGCGATGCCCGCGGCGTCGGTGGTGGCGGGGAGCCCGTTCACGGCCGCGTCGATGAGCGGCAGCGCGTCGTCGGGTTCCAGGAAGAAGTCACCCGCCAGGCGGAACTGCTGGATCGTGCCGTCGACGACCTCGAGGTCGACGACGACCAGCTTGCCTCCGGGCACCTTGTACTCACCGTGCATGCCGCAACCCTATTCCGGACGGCCGACGGCCCGGCAGTGAGTCGGCCCGGTGACGGCCTGGAGGCGCGTGGCGGCGCCGCCACGGGCCTCCAGTCCGTCACCGGTCGCGTCGCAGGACCCGGCGAGCGCCCTCAGCGTGTGGTCACCCGGTCGAGCCACGCGACCAGGTCGCCGATGACCTCGGCGCGGTTCGTCTCGTTGTAGACCTCGTGCCGGGCGCCGTCGTACACCTGCACGGTCACGTCGGACAGCCGGCCGCGTCGGCGGTACGCCTGCGCCAGACGCTCGATCGAACGCGGGCCTCCGAGGGTGTCGTCGGAGCCGACCTGCAGCAGCATCGGCAGGTCGTGCGGGATCCCCCGCCGCGGCACACCGAGCAGCCGGAGGGTGTCGGCGAGCCCGAACAGTCCGATGACGTCGGCCTCGACCGCCAGGGGGTCGAGCGCCATCGCGTCGATGATCTTGCGGTCGCGGGTGAGCCACTCGTACTTGGTGGGCCCGGACCCTGCGTGCCGGGCGTTGAGGTCGCCGCTGTTCATCCAACCGGGCAGCCGGTAGGCGCTCGCGGACAGGACGACGCCGTCGTAGCGGTCCGACGAGGTGTTCACGATCCGCTGCGCCATGAGTGACCCCCATGAGTGACCGAGCAGCACGAGCGGCAGCCCGGGTTCGTCGGCCCGCGCGACCGCGCTCATCTGCTCGACCGCGGCGATCGCAGCGCGCAGGCCGCCGGGGCCGAGCCGACCGAGCTTGGCGTGGTCGCCGTCCCACTGGGCCAGCCCGGTACGTCCGTGCCCGCGGTGGTCGTTGGCGTGCACGGTGTACCCGGCGCGCACCAGGTCCTGCGCGAGCGGTTCGTAGCGGAGCCCGTGTTCCCCGACGCCGTGCGCGATCTGCACGACGCCCTTCGGCCGCGCCGCACGCCAGGTCGAGTAGACGATCTCGACGCCGTGGGCGTCGGTGAACGAGGCGTCGCCGCGAGCGGCGGAGAAGGTTGGCACACCCGCATCTTCGCAGACGCGCTCCATCCCGGACCTGTTCACCCGGCGTTCACGCAGCGGGTTCCGGGCGGGCATACCGTCCTGCGCATGGACGTCATCGTCATCGTCACGCTGGTGATCGTCGTGGCCCTCGTGTTCGACTTCACGAACGGGTTCCACGACACCGCGAACGCCATGGCCACGTCGGTCGCCACGGGAGCGCTCAAGCCCCGGACCGCCGTGCTCATCTCCGCCGTGCTCAACGTGGTCGGCGCGTTCCTGTCCACCGAGGTCGCCAAGACCGTCTCGCAGGGCATCATCCGCGAGGGGCAGGACGGCATCCACATCTCCCCGACGATGATCTTCGCGGGACTCGTCGGCGCGGTGCTGTGGAACCTGGCGACGTGGTACCTCGGGCTGCCGTCGTCGTCCACCCACGCGCTGTTCGGTGGGCTCATCGGCGCCTCGATCATCGGGGCGGGGCTGAACTCGATCAGCTGGGCGACGGTGGTGTCGAAGGTCGTGCTGCCGGCGCTGCTCTCCCCGGTCATCGCCGGGGTGATCGCCCTGGTCGCGACGTACCTGGCGTACGTGCTCACGAAGAACGCGACGACCCACGGTGCCGCGACCGGGTTCCGGCACGGACAGACGATCTCGGCGTCGCTGGTGTCGCTCGCGCACGGCACGAACGACGCGCAGAAGACGATGGGCGTCATCACGCTGACCCTCATCGCCGCGAACTACCAGGCCGCCGGCACCGGTCCGGCGCTCTGGGTGATCCTGGCCTGCGGGCTCGCGATCGGCCTCGGCACCTACATGGGCGGCTGGCGGATCATGCAGACCGTCGGCAAGAAGATCTCCGACGTGCAGTCGCCGCAGGGCTTCGCCGCCGAGACGAGCTCCGCCGCGACGATCCTCATCTCGTCGCACCTGGGCTTCGCGCTCTCGACGACCCACGTGACGAGCGGCGCGGTCGTCGGCTCGGGCCTCGGTAAGAAGCTCGCCGACGTGCACTGGTCGGTCGTCGGCCGCATCGTCGTCGCGTGGGTGATCACGCTGCCGGCCGCTGCGGTGGTCGGGGCGCTCGCGACCTGGCTCGCGTCGACCTCGGTGTTCGGGCTGGTGCTCGTCGCGGTCCTCGCCCTGGCCGGCGGGCTCACCTTCCTCCTCCTCGCCAAGCGCAAGCCGATCTCGCACGAGGACATCACGACCGGCGCTGCAGGGCCGGCCGAGCAGACCGAGCCGCAGCCGACCGGCGCGACGAACTGAGGGGAACGACGATGGACATCGACTTCACCGCGATCGGCACGGTCGCCGGCGTCGGCTTCGTGGCCGCCGTGGGCCTGGTGCTCGTGTACACGCTCGGCCTCCGGCTGCTCGGCACGGGGCAGCCGGACGACGCGGGCGGCGAGCGCACGCAGTACTCCGACGAGACCCCGCGCTCCGGGCACACCCCGCCGGCGGCACTGGCGGGAGCCGTGGCGTGCTTCGCGCTGTGCACCGCCGCCGTGCTGGCCGGCATCTGGCTCACGATCCCCCAGTTCCACTGAGGACGTTCCTTCCCAGAACACCCGGAACCGCCAGAACCGCCCCCTGGGATGATCGAGCGGTGACCACCCACCACCTCGACGCCACGGTCGACTCCGCCGTCGACGTCTTCACCGCCGAACGCCAGCCGGTCCTGACCGTGGAGCCGGGCGACACGGTGACCGTCCGCACCCTGAGCGCCGCGGGCTACACGGAACGCCAGCCGGGCCCGGGCCTGGACGCCCCGACTCTGATCGACCCGCGCCGAGGCCACTGCCTGGTCGGGCCGATCGCCGTCGCGGGCGCTCGTCCGGGGATGGTCCTGGCGGTGCACTTCGACGACCTGGTGCCCGACGACTGGGGCTACACGGCCTCGGGCGGGGTCGACTCCCCGGTGAACCGCGCACTCGGCCTGACCGACCCGGCGTCGCGCGGCCCGCTCCTCTGGGACATCGACGTGGCTGCCCGGGTGGCTGTCAACCAGCTCGGCCTCGGGGTGCGGACGGCACCGTTCCTCGGCGTCGTCGGCGTCCCACCGGAGGCCACCGGGGAGCACTCGACGATCCCGCCCCGCACGGTCGGCGGCGGCAACGTCGACTGCCGCGAGCTGATCGCCGGCTCGACCCTGTACCTGCCCGTGACGGTGCCGGACGCCCTGCTCCACGTCGGGGACGGGCACGCGGCTCAGGGCGACGGCGAGGTCTCCGGCACGGCGGTCGAGTGCGGCATGACGACGACGATGACCCTGACGCTCCTCGACCAGGCCCCGGTCGAGGGCGTGCACGCCGACACTCCCGCGGGTCGCGTCACCTTCGGCTTCGACGCCGACCTCAACCTCGCGACGGCCACGGCACTCGACCGGATGGTCGACTGGATCGCCGGGATGCACGGGATCGGCCGCGCCGAGGCCCTCGCGATGGCGAGCGTGGCGGTGAGCATGCGCATCACGCAGGTCGCGAACCGCACGTGGGGCGTGCACGCCCTGCTCCCGCACGACGCGATCCTGACGGACCCGCGGCTCTGAAGGCCGGGAGGCCCGCCCAGCGCGAGCCGACCGACGCACGCTGGGTGGGCCTCCCGTCCGACGTTCCTTCCCATCGCACCAGCGCTGGAAAGCGGAAACGGGCGTACCTGGTCGGAAGAACCGACCAGGTACGCCCGTTTCGACCAGGTACGCCCGGAACGACGCGGTGCACCCGAGCCGTCAGTGGGCGGAGTAGCCGCCGTCCACCAGGTGGTAGCTGCCCGTGATGAACGAGGCCTTGTCGCTCAGCAGGAACAGCACGAGCGCGGCGACCTCGGCGTCGGTGCCGAGCCGCTTCGAGGCGTGCTCGTCCTCGAGCGCCGCGATGGCCTCGGGCGAGAGCGACCCGCGGAGCAGCGGGGTGTCGATGAACCCGGGGCCCACGGCGTTCGTGCGGACGCCCTGCGACGAGTACTCCAGTGCGGCGACCTTGGTCAGCCCGGCGAGCGCGTGCTTCGAAGCGACGTAGGCCGCGTTCTGGGCCATGCCGACCGTGCCGAGCACCGACGCCATGTTCACGATCGCGCCACCACCGGCAGCCACCATCGCGGGGATCTCGTAGCGCAGCCCGTAGAAGACGCCGTCGAGGTCGACCGCACGGACGCGGTCCCAGGCGGCGACGTCGTACTCGCCGATGGGCTGCGGTGCTGCGCCGATGCCGGCGTTGTTCACGGCCAGGTGCAGCGCGCCGAACGTGTCGACCGCGAACTGCACCATGCGCTCGTTGTCCGCGGCGACCGCGGAGTTCGCCTCGAACGCGCGGGCGGTGCCACCGGCCTCGACGATCGACGCGGCGACGCGCTCGGCGCCCGCCAGGTTGATGTCGGCGACGACCACCGTGGCGCCCGCCGCGGCGAGCTCCTTCGCGACGGACTCGCCGATGCCGCTGCCACCACCGGTGACGACGGCGACCTTGCCCTCGAACTCGGACATGTTCTCCTTCTCTCTCGGCAACACGTGTTGTCTAAGAGCACGGTACACCCGAAATCAAGTTCGTTCGCTGAACTAATGAGATAGGCTGACGACCGATGACCGACGCCACCGACCTCCGCACCGCGGTGAACCGGCTGTCCCGCACACTCCGTGCCCAGAAGGCCGACTCGAGCGTCACGGACGCGCAGTTCTCCGCCCTCGCGCGACTCCACCGCGACGGCGCCATGACCCTGGCCGACCTGAGCCGACAGGACGGCGTCACACCGCCCTCGATGACGAAGACCATCGCGGTGCTGGTCGAGCGGGGTCTGGTGTCGAAGTGCGGGCACGGCGACGACCGCCGCAAGGTGCTGCTCGGTGCGACGCCCGCCGGAGCGGCCTTCGTCGAGGAGACCCGACGCCGCCGCGACGGCTGGCTCAGCCCGCGACTCGCAGCGCTCACGGCCGACGAGCGGAGCACCCTCGCCGACGCCACCGAGATCATGAGGAGGCTGGCCCAGCAGTGACCGCCATGTTCCGCTCCCTCGCCGGACGCAACTACCGCATCTGGTTCGCCGGGGCCCTGGTGTCGAACGTCGGCACCTGGATGCAGCGCACCGCCCAGGACTGGATCGTGCTGACCCAGCTCTCCGACGACGACGCCGTCGCGGTGGGCATCACGATGGCCCTGCAGTTCGGCCCCCAGCTGCTGCTCCTGCCGCTCACCGGGCTCGCCGCCGACCGGTTCGACCGCCGGAAGATGCTCATGGTCACCCAGGGCCTGATGGGGCTGCTCGGGCTGGGACTCGGCGTCATGGTCCTGACCCACACCGCCACCCTGCTCGCGCTGTACGGCTTCGCCCTGGCACTCGGCATCGTCGCCGCGTTCGACGCCCCGATCCGGCAGGCCTTCGTCTCCGACGTCGTGCAGGGCGAGGACGTCTCGAACGCCGTCGCCCTGAACTCCGCGTCGTTCAACGCCGCGCGCCTGATCGGCCCCGCGGTCGCCGGTGTGCTCATCGCGGCGATCGGGTCCGGCTGGGTGTTCGTCATCAACGCCGGGTCGTTCCTGGCCGTCCTCGTCGCACTCCGGTTCGTCGACCCCGCCCAGCTCGCCGAACGGGTCCGGGCGGGCCGAGGGAAGGGGCAGATCGTCGCCGGCTTCCGGTACGTCCGCACCCGGCCGGACATCGTCGTCGTGCTCTGCATGATCTTCGTCGTCGGCACGTTCGGCGTGAACTTCCCGATCTTCACCTCGACGATGGCGCGGGTCGAGTTCCACCAGGGCGCCGGCGAGTTCGGGCTGCTCAACTCGGTGATGGCCATCGGCTCCGTGCTCGGTGCGCTGCTGTCCGCCCGCCGGGACAAGCCGCGGATGCGCACCCTCGTGCTCGCCGCCGGCGGGTTCGGGCTCGCGTGCACCGCGGCCGCCCTCGCCCCGACGTACTGGACCTTCGCGATCGTCCTGGTGTTCGTCGGGCTCGCGTCCCTGACCTTCATGACCACGGCGAACGCCCTGGTGCAGACCACGACGAAGCCCGCGATGCGTGGCCGCGTGATGGCGCTGTACATGGCGATCTTCGCGGGCGGCACCCCCATCGGCGCCCCGCTCGTCGGTGCCGTCGCCGACGCCTTCGGCCCGCGCTGGGCGATCGTCGTCGGCGCGGCGTCGGGCTTCGTCGCACTCGGGATCGCGCTCGTCTGGCTCGTCCGGTACCAGCGGATCCGGCTGCGCTACGACGCCGACTCGCGGCTGCACCTGGCGATCACGCACGCCGTGCCGGTGGTCGGCTCGCGCGCGGCGCTCCGCCGCGAGCTGGAACGCGACGAGGCGCTCGCCGACCGGTCCAGCGCCGTCTGACGGACAGGCGGGTCGCCCTGCCCGTCGGCCGACGGCCGGTGACGCACCGCCCGTCGGACGGGAGGCCCGCACCGGCGCCGCCACGGGCCTCCCGTCCGACGTCACCCGGACACACGGCCGCGGTCGCGCCGCGCGGACCGACCCGGTCCCCACACACGCGCCGACCCGGCTCCGGACACGCGCGCCGGGCGGGCTCAGAGCACGGGCGCGGACGACGCGAAGACGCGCTCGTCGAGGGCCGCGGCGACCCGGTCGGCAGCCACCGCCAGCCGGAGCCCGACGTCGCCCGCCACGGCGAGCGCCGACTCTTCCGGGATCCCGTCGAGCAGGGCGCGGACCTCGTCGAACCCGGCGACCTCGTCCGCGACGCAGGCCGGCGCGACGTCGGCCAGGCACTCGGCCGCGCGGTACACCGTGAAGCGCAACGACCGCGGGCTGTGCGCGTCGAGGAGCAGGAAGGCGGCGGCGTCGGACGGCACCGGTGGGTGGTCACGGCCACGCAGGAAGGCCTCGCCCGCGCCGCACGCCCGGAGCGCCGCCGTCCACGAGGTGACCGCGTCCGGCTCGAGCAGCCGCGACGCCAGCAGCCGTGCCGTGGAGGCGCAGCGGGTGAGCGAGCGCCCGAGGGTGAAGAACTCCCACACCTCGTCACGGCTGGCGTCCCCCTCGACCACCCCGATGGCGAGGGCACTGCGCTCCCGCACCCAACCGAGGAACTCGTGCGCACGGTCCGGGGCGATCTTCCGGGGCATCCGCGACCGCGTGACGTCGAGGCAGTCCCAGAGCTCGCTCGAGACGACCTCGCGGGCACGGCGTGCGTGGTCGCGGGCAACGGCGACCGCGGCGGCGATGGACGCGGGTTCGTGCCGGTCGAGCGCGAGGGCGTCGACGGTGGCGGCGCGGTCCGGGTCGTTCGCAGGGCCGGTGGTCCCGATGACGCTGCGGAGCTCGGTGGACACGAGTCGGTCGTCGTCGAGCGTGCCTGGTTCGCGGCGGGCGACGTAGACGTCGAGCAACCGTGCGACGACGTCGGTGCGCTCCACCGCGCTCCCCACGTGGAAGACGTTCCCCGCGAGGCGACTCAGCACGGCTGCTCCTGCATGTCCAGAACCTAACGAGCCGGCGTTGCCGGGGTGTTACAGAACCGCGTCACGGGTGTTGCAGGTGTCCCGTCTCCGCGCTCGCTAGACAATCTAACTAGAGCGTCTAGCATTGGGGGCATGACGTCCGAGGTGATGACCAGCACCGCGGGGTACTGGTACGAGGACTCCGCGGTCTCCGCCGTGGACGTCCTCAACGCCCTGCGGCGGTACCGAACGGCCGAGAGCGCTGCCCAGCGCCGAGCGCGCGAGGCACTGGGGATCGGCGAGAACGCGCTGCTGGCGCTCCGGTTCCTGATCGACGCCGAGCACGACGGCCGCACCGTCAACGCGAAGGACCTCGCCGAGCGGCTCGAGATCACGGCAGCGTCGACATCGGCGCTCGTCGACCGGCTCGTCCGCAGCGGCCACGTCGAACGGCACGCCGACCCGAACGACCGCCGTGGTGTGATCCTCACCGCCACCGGCACCTCGATGCGGCACGCACTTCGGGTCATCGAGGAGCTCGACGCACGCGCGCTCGAGGTCACCGAGCACCTGCCGAGCAACGAGATGGCGGTCGTCGTGGACTTCCTGGACGAGATGGTCCGCGTCGTGGACGAGCTCGACACCGGGTCGGACGACGCCGGTCGCGCGTAACCTGGACCGCATGGACCCTCGCGGCGAGCACCACCCCGAGGACGACATGCCGTTCGCCGAACTCGACTCGCGGGCCCGCGCAGACGCCGCACTCCGACGCATCCAGGCCGGGTCCGACCCGGCTCGTGAGGCGTTCGACCTCGCCAACACCATGAACGACGAGGCCGTGGGGCGGATCACGAAGCGCCTCCGACAGGTGTTCCGCCGGGGCTGATCGCTCGGCCGGCCCGTGCGTGTTCCTGCGCATGCGCCCGTGCGTGTGGCTGTGCCTGTGCGTGTGCGTGTGCCTGTGCGTGCGCCTGCGCCTGCGCCTGCGCCTGTGCCTGTGCCTGTGCGTCAGAACGCGGTGCCGACCGCGGCGATGTCGTCACGCCCGTGCCCGGCCGCACTGGCATCGGCGTAGACCCGCCCGAGTGCCTCGAGCAGCGTGGTGGCCACCCCCGCCGTCCGGGCGGCATCGGTGATGAGCCCGATGTCCTTCCGCAGGCCGTCGAGTGCGAACTGGGCGGGGAACTCACCGGCGATCATCGCAGCGCCCTTGGTGTGGGCGTAGGCGGAGTCGCTCGCGCTGCCCTCGATGGCCTGCAGGAACAGCGCGGGGTCGAGCCCGAGCGCCGCCGCGAGGGCCAGCGACTGCCCGGTCGCCGCGGTGATCGAGGCGATCCAGGCGTTCGCGGCGAGCTTGAGTGCGGTGCCGTCGCCGACGTGGTCGCCGGCGCGGACGGTCTTCGCGCCGATCGCGTCGAGCACGGGGTCGACGCGGTCGAGCAGGTCCGCCGGGCCGGCCGCGAGCATCGTGAGCTTGCCCTGTTCGGCGGGGGCCTTCGTGCCGAGCATCATCGCCTCGACCAGGGTGATGCCGTACTGCTCGGCCAGTTGCAGGACCGTCGCGGTGCCGTCGACCCCGATCGTCGAGGCCTGCACCCACACGGCGTCGGTCGGGGCGTCGCCGGCGGCCCGCTCGAGGACGTCGACGACCGCGTCGGTGTCGAACAGGGTGAGCAGGACGACCTCGGCGTGCTCGACGGCGCTGCCCGGGTCGCTCGCCACCGTCGCGCCGCGGTCACCCAGGGGCGAGGCCTTGTCGGCACTGCGGTTCCAGACCGTCACCTCGTGGCCGTCGCGGAGCAGTGATCCCGCCACGCCGGCACCCATCGCACCCGTCCCCAACACCGTCACTCGCACGTGCGTCTCCGTCCTGGCGCGACAGCGTGCCGCGACCGCTCCGACGCTACGCCCGGCGCCGTCAGAGGAGCCCGCGAGCCTGCAGCCACGCGGCCGGGTCGATCGGGGTGCCGGCCACGATGACCTCGAAGTGCAGGTGGGCGCCGGTCGAGACGCCCGTGTTGCCGACGGCCCCGAGGCGCTCCCCCGCGCGGAGGACCTGTCCGGGGCGGACGTCGATCGCCGACAGGTGCCCGTACTGCGTCGCGATGCCGTCGGCGTGCTGCAGGAGGACCTGGTTGCCGTAGCCACCGAGCACACCCGCCGAGACGACCCGCCCGGGCAGCGCGGCGACGACCGGGGTCCCGATGTCCGCCGCGAAGTCGACCCCCTGGTGGTTCGAGGAGCAGGCCGCGCAGCCGACGACCCAGCGGGAGCCGAAGGCACCGGCCTCGGGGATCGCACCGGCCGTGGGGCGGACGGCTCCACCGGCCGGGGCCGCGCCGCCGGGGACCCGGAGCGCCGCAGCAGCACGACCGACCGAGAAGTCGTCGCGGCCGGCGGTCGGCCCGGTCGAAGCGTCGGCGACGAAGTGCTGCACATCAGCGGTTGCCGACGTGGGTTCCGGAGCGGCCGGAGCAGCGAAGGCGGTCTGCGGGGAGCCGACCGCGACGAACATGCACGTGACCGCGGTCACCGCCACGGAGGGCAGGGTCCGCCGGGCGGGGATCCGGAAGGACGCGGGGCGGCGACGTGCGGGAGCGACAGGCTGTGCGGGAGCAGCCGACTCCGTGGGCCGGGCGGGGTGCGCGGGCCGGATGGGCTGTGCAGGCCGGATGCGTCGCATCGGCCGGGTGGAAGCCGGGGTGGCGGGAGGGGGCACCGTCACCCCGGCGGCTCGGAGCGGCCCCGGCTGTGCAGCGTGCCGTGCACGGCGCGGCAGGGGCGCGAGCGGTCGGTCGGCGGCGCGGCGCTCGGCGCCGCGTGGGCGTCGGGGCAAGCCATCGTCGAGGGTCGTCATCGTGCGGCGCCCGGCCCGGTCAGACGCGGACGACGCCGTCACGGGCGATCCGGTCGAGCTCGCCCACAACGGCGTCGACGACCGCGCGGGTGATCGCGTCGGCGACGGTCTCGACCAGGACGAGGTGCTCGGGACGGATCGTGACCTCGGTCACGAGAGCCGACGCCACCCGCACCGGGATCTCGTCGATCGCGGCGACGAGCGCGGCCGGCACCAGCGTGGAGTCACCCGGTCGGACGGGCGCGGACATCGGCGAGGTCGGCACCGGGGTCACGACGGCGATCGCCGGCGACGGGGTGGAGTGCGCGGTGGAATGCGGGGCGTCGGCCTGATCGCGACGCTGGGCGATGGAGTCGAAGAGCGGGGTGGAGGACATGCTGCGGACGGTCCGATCTGGATGTCGTGGCTGGTCGTTCTCGGGCGACCGGCGATGGCGGCGTGCCGAGCGGCACGTCCGCCATTCAACCATCGATATTTCAGATGTGCAATAGTGACCGGACAGTGGCGGAGATCAGTCGGGGTCGACGGCGGCAGCGGTCGGGTCGTCCGGCTGCAGCGCACGACGGACCCGCTCGACGATCGTCGCGGGTGGGTTGTTGTAGGCGTTCGCCGGCTCCTGGCCGCTGAGCTCCTGGATCGCCGCCATCACCGCATCGGTCGCATGGCGCCGAGCACGGCCGGACGACGCCTCGCCGAAGGACGACAGGTCGATCGGCTGCCCGAATTCGATCGTCACGCGGGCGAGCTTCGGCAGCCGGGAGCCGACCGGCTGCACGTCCTCGGTGCCGGAGAGCGCGACGGGCACCACGGGGGCACCGCTCGTCAACGCCAGCCACGCCACTCCCGTGCGGCCCTTGTAGATCCGGCCGTCGAGCGAGCGCGTGCCCTCCGGGTAGATCGCGAACGCCTCGCCCTCCTGCAAGCGTGCCAGCCCGAGGTCGAGGGCCTGCTGGGCCGCCGCACCCGCGCCACGCTCGACCCCGATGGCGCCGATGCCACCGAAGAACGCCCGCGAGACGGCTCCCTTGAGACCCGAGCCCGTGAAGTACTCCTGCTTCGCCAGGAACGACACCTTGCGCGGCGCCATGAGCGTGATCGCGGGCGAGTCGATGAACGAGCGGTGGTTGCTCGCGAGGATCACCGGGCCGCGCTTCGGGACGTTCCGACGACCGATGATCTTCGGGCGCCACAGCAACCGGGCGAGCGGGGTCACCACCGCGCGACTGAGCACGGTGGCGAACTTCGTCGAACCGGACACCGGACCTCCTCGTGGTGACGAGCTACCGAGTGTAATCAGGCGACGGAGGGTACATGCCCGGAACGGCATGGATTGGTGGCAGGGCGTCAGTCGGCCGCGGCGACGACGTCGAGGACCGCGCGCCCGTACCGCTCGAGCTTCGCCGCGCCGACCCCGGAGATCTCGCCGAGCTGGTCGACGTCGGCGGGTCGGACGGCGGAGATGCCCCGGAGCGTCGCGTCGTTGAAGACCACGTACGCGGGGACGCCCTGCTCGCGGGCCTCGGCTGCACGCCAGGCGCGAAGGGCCTCGAACAGGCCGACGGCTTCCTGCGGCATGTCGGTGACGACCGTCCGTCGACCGCTGCGTCCGGCCCGCGGCGCCTTGACCGGGTCGCGACGCATCCGCACCTGCACCTTGCCGGTCAGGACCTCGGCGCTCGTGGGACTGAGGACGACCGTGCCGAAGCCGTCGCCCGACACCGCCGCGTAGCCCTGGGCCAGCACCTGTCGTGCGACCGCGCGCCACTCGCCCTCGGACAGGTCGGCACCGATGCCGAAGGTCGCCAGGGTGTCGTGCTGCAGCTCCTGCACGCGGGGCGAACGCTTGCCGATCAGGATGTCGACCAGGTGCGAGACGCCGTACCGCTGGCGGCGCTCGCGCTCGAGCCGCACGACGGTGGACAGGAGCTTCTGCGCGGGGATCGTGCCGTCCCACGACTCCGGCGGCGCGATGCACGTGTCGCAGTTGCCGCACGGGGAGCTCTCCTGCCCGAAGTACGCGAGCAGCCGCACCCGGCGGCACTCGATCGTCTCGCACAGGCTGAGCATCGCGTCGAGGTGGGCGCTGAGCTGCCGACGGTGCGCGGCGTCGCCCTCGGACTGGTCGATCATCCGCCGCTGCTGCACGACGTCGTTCAGGCCGTACGCGAGCCACGCGGTGGCCGGCAGCCCGTCACGACCCGCACGGCCCGTCTCCTGGTAGTACCCCTCGACCGACTTCGGCAGGTCGAGGTGCGCCACGAACCGGACGTCGGGCTTGTCGATGCCCATGCCGAACGCGATGGTCGCCACCATGACGACGCCGTCCTCGCGCAGGAACGTCGACTGGTTGCGCGCACGCACCCGGGCGTCGAGGCCCGCGTGGTACGGCAGGGCGTTGATCCCCTGCTCGGCCAGGGCGGTCGCGGTGCGCTCGACGGAGTTGCGGGACAGGCAGTACACGATGCCGGCGTCGCCGCTGTGCTCCGTGCGGATGAAGGTGAGCAGCTGCTGCAGCGCGCCGGTCTTCGGCTCGATGCGGTACTGGATGTTCGGCCGGTCGAAGTCGGCGACGAAGTGCGCCGCGTCGTCGAGGCCGAGCCGTGCGGAGATCTCGCGGTGTGTCTGCGGCGTCGCGGTGGCGGTCAGCGCGATGCGCGGCACCGTCGGCCACCGCTCGTGCAGGACGCTCAGCTCGAGGTAGTCCGGGCGGAAGTCGTGGCCCCACTGGGCGACGCAGTGTGCCTCGTCGATGGCGAACAGCGAGACGCGCGCACGGTCGAGGAGCGCACGGGTGGACTCGAGTCGGAGCCGTTCGGGCGCGAGGTAGAGCATGTCGACCTCGCCCTGCACGATCGCCCGCTCGACTCGAGACCGTTCGTCGGGGCCCTGCGTGGAGTTGAGGAACGCGGCGCGCACGCCGTTCGCCGCGAGGGCGTCGACCTGGTCCTGCATCAGGGCGATGAGCGGCGACACCACGACCCCGACGCCGTCGCGGACGAGCGAGGGCACCTGGTAGCACAGTGACTTGCCACCGCCGGTGGGCATGAGCACCAGGGCGTCGCCACCGGCCACCACCTGGTCGATGATGGCCGCCTGCTCACCGCGGAAGTCGTCGTAGCCCCACACGCGGTGCAGCACGTCGAGCGCAGCGGCACGCGGTGCGGACACGGCAGCGGGAGCAGGCACAGCAGCGGGCGCGGGCGTGGTGCTCATGCCACGAGCCTACGGGCGACCGGCGACACCCACCGCACTGTCCACAGTTGGGTCAGCGCGCCTCGCCGTGCTCGGCGCCGTCCGTGCCGGAGTCGGCACGGCGGTCGGAACCGGCCACGTCGTCGGCGCGGGCCGGCGTGGTCGCCCAGCCCGTGCCTCCAGGCCTCGTCCATCGCACCCCGCCCGCCCAGGCCGGGGTCACACCGCGGAACCTGGGTGCCTCGTGCCCGGCGAACCGGCGGTCCAGGCCCCGCCACCACGCCAGGAACTCGACCATGCCCCAGAACGCGAGCGACGTGCCCAGCGTGACGAGCCAGCCCTGCCACGTGCCGTTCGCGTCGGACGAGGTCAGGTCGATCCGCGACCAGCCGGGCGCCTGCAGCACGAAGATCATGATGTTGTTGAACGCGTGCTGCAGGACCGTGGCCTCGAGCCCACCGGTCCGGAGGACGATGATCGCCGCGATCAGGCCGAACGAGCCGACGTCGAGGATGCCCCAGACGTTGTAGCCGTTCGGGATGTGCAGCACCGCGAACACGACCGTCGAGATCGCCACGGCGATGATCGTGCCGGCGCGACGCGGGATCCACGACGCGATCGTCTGCATGAGGAATCCACGGAAGATGTACTCCTCGGCCGCGCCCTGGAACGGGACGAGCAGGACGACGAGGACGATCGTCAGGGTGAGGGTGCCGAGGGAGACCGTCGACTGGCCGATCGCGTCGTGGTTCCACGCCAGGCCCCCGTCGAGGGTGAGCAGGCCGCTCCCCTGCACCCAGAACATGAACGCGGCGATGACGAGCGTCGGCAGCAGGCACCACGCCGTCCAGGCCCACCGGACCCGGAACCGCGTCGACGACAGGATGCCGGCCGGTCCGATCCGCGCGATCTTCACGGCGAGCAGGATCCCCGGCAGCAGGACCACGAGCGACACCAGCGACATCGAGAGCACGACCGGGTCGGTGGGGTCGAGCGCACCGCTCGCCAGGTCGTTCTGCAACTGGATCAGGCCGTCCGCGCCCTGTGCGCGGAGGATCGGAACGAAGTACGCGACCGCGATGACGATCTGCGACACGAGGTACCACCCCGCCAGGAACGCGAGGGCGACGAGCGGCCGCCACCACCTCCAGCGCGCGTCGATCCGGGGCAGGCGCTGGTAGGGAACACTCACGCACCGCAGGGTACCGGGCCGGGCAGGATGGGAGCCGTGCTCACCGTCCTGTTCGGCCTGTCCGGCGCGATCGTCTACGGGTTCGCCGACTTCCTGGGCGGACTCGCCTCGCGCCGCGTCCGACCGGTCGTCGTCACGGCGGTGGCCGCCGCGATCGGGATCCTGCCGCTGCTCGTCGGGCTGGTGGTCCTGGGTGGCGTGTTCTCGTGGCCGGCCGCGGTCTGGGGTGCGGTCGCCGGGCTCTCCGGCGGTGTCGGGGTGCTGCTGCTCTACGCGGCACTCGCGATCGGACCGATGAGCGTGCTCTCCCCCGTCACCGCCGTGTTCGCGGCCGTCGTGCCGGTGCTCGTCGCGGTGCTCCGCGGCACGGTGCTGTCGCCCGTGGCCACCGGCGCGCTCGGGGTCGCCGTCGTCGCGGTGGTCCTGGTCGCGGTGGTCCGGGACGCCTCGGGCACACGGCTCACCGCGCGGGGCGTCGTCGCCGCCGCCGTCGCCGGGTGCGGCTTCGGCGGGATCGTGCTGGCCTACGACATGACGCCGTCCGACTCGGGCATCGCACCCCTCGTGGTCGCGCGGGTGCTGCAGGCGGTGCTGCTGGGTGCGGCGGCGATCGTCGTCGTGCTCCGGACGGGAGGCCCGGTGTCCGCCCCGACGTCGGCCCGCCCCGACGGGGCTGCCGCCGTCCACGAGCCTCGGTCGCGTCGCGCATGGGGTCCGCGGCTGCTGGTCACGGTGGCCGTGTGCGGCGTCTTCGACGCGATGGCGAACGTGTTCATCCAGGCGGGACTGCACAGCAGCGACGACCCGGCGACCCTGCCCGTCGTGAGTGTGCTCAACGCGCTCTACCCGATCGGCACGGTGGTGCTGGCCGGGGTGGTGCTGCGGGAACGGTTGACCGCGCAGCAGTGGATCGGCATCGTGCTGGCGTTCGTCGCGTCGGTGGCGCTGGCGCTGGCGTAGGGCCCGTTCGGGGCTGGCACGGTGCCGGGTCGGGTCGGGTCGGGTCGGGGCGGGGCTGGTCGGGGCTGGTCGGGGCTGGTCGGGGCGGGGCTGGTCGAGGCGGGGCTGGTCGGGGCGGGGTTGGGCCGGTCGGGGGCGGCCACCCCGTGCGAGGTCGACCGCCCGGTGCAGACCTGCAGCACCGCACGAGGCCGCCGACACCGCACCCGATGAGCGAACCCGCACCGTGCCGCCTCGGCCCCGGAGCACGAGGAGGCCCTCAGGCGTCGGGGATGAGGCGCTTGCCGAGCGAGACCGTGCGGTCGTCGGTGTAGCCGAGGGCCGCGTAGAACCCGAGCACCTGCTCGTTGCCCGTCCGCACCTGGAGGTTGAGCTTCGGGCAGCCGAGGTCGGTGAGCAGCCGCTCGAACTCGGCCATCAGGGTGCGACCGAGGCCGGAGCCCTGCAGGTCCGGGCGCACGGCGAGGTAGTTCACCCAGCCGCGGTGCCCGTCGAAGCCTGCCATGCCCGCGGCGACCACGTCGGCGGTGTCGGAACCGTCCGGCTCCGCGACCAGGAAGAGCTCGGGCTGGACCGTCAGCTTGCGAGCGATGTCACGCCGGGGGTCGTTCCAGGGTCGGACGAGGTCGCACGATTCCCACAGGGCGACGACCGCGTCGGTGTCCTCGGTGCGGAACGGGCGGATCCGGTACTCCATGCCCCCACGTTAACGGGGGTGGGGAGAACGTCGTCACCGGCCTGTCGCCGTGATCTGATAGACCTGTCCGACCACCAAGCCGATCAGGAGCCCCGTGACCGCACACGACACCCTCCCGTCGCGCCGCAGCGCACGGGACGACGAAGCCGGTTCGCGGTCCCGGCGTTCCCCGCGCAGACGGCAGACGGTCGGCGGCGCGATCGTGTCGCTCATCGCCGAGTTGCTCATCATCGCGGGCGCCGGCACCGGCCTGTACGTCGTGTGGACGGCGTGGTGGACCGACGTCGTCGCCGTGAACGAGCAGACGAAGCTCGTGCAGGGCCTCGACCAGGTCAAGACGCCGAAGGTCGAGGGCACCGAGCACCGTGGCACCGCACCCGTGCTGGACGAACCGCCGGGGTTGTCGGACGTGTTCGGCACGATGCAGATCCCCCGGTTCGGCAAGGACTACAACCGGCCGATCGGCGAGGGCACGGATCGTGAGCAGGTCCTCAACACCATCGGGCTCGGCCACTACCAGGACACCGCGATGCCCGGAGCACCCGGCAACTTCGCCGTGGCCGGACACCGCGTCACCTACGGCAAGCCGCTCAACCAGATCGCGGAGCTGCAGAAGGGCGACTCGGTCGTGGTCCGGGTCACCGACGCCAAGACGAAGTTCGACGTCTGGTACGTCTACAAGGTCACCGACAGCCAGATCGTCACGCCCGACAAGATCGAGACGATCGCGCCGGTGCCGAACGAGCCGGGCGTGGAACCGACCCCCCAGGACCGCTGGCTCACGCTGACCGCCTGTCACCCGATGTGGTCCGCGGCGGAGCGGTTCGTGACGCACGCGAAGCTCGACTACTGGATGCCCGCGTCCGAGGGCACCCCGAAGGAACTCTCGGAGACCGCCAAGTGATCTTCCCCCTGGTCTGGCGGCTGCTGCCCGGCCCCACCGCCCTGAAGGTGCTCGAGCTGCTCGTGCTCCTCGTCGCCATCGTGTTCGTGCTGTTCCAGTGGGTGTTCCCATGGATCGCGGCGGACATCCTGCCGCCGCCCGACGGCACGGTGGAGTCGACGCCGACCCCGTAGCGTCCCGCCGGTCAGACCGTGGTCGTCACCTGCGACCCGCCGGCCGGGGTGCGTCGCACGGCGATCCGCTCCGGGATCCGCTGCTTGAGTTCCTCGACGTGGCTGACGATCCCGACCTGTCGCCCGCCCGCGGTCAGTCGCGACAACTGCCCGATGACGTCGTCGAGGGTCTCGGGGTCGAGCGTGCCGAACCCCTCGTCGACGAACAGGGTGCCGAGCGAGACCCCGCCGGCCTCGGCCTGCACGACGTCGGCCAGGCCGAGCGCCAGGCACAGCGACACGGTGAACGTCTCGCCGCCCGACAGGCTGCGGGGATCACGGATGGTGTCGGTCGTGTGGTCGTGCACGGCGAGGGCGAGCCCCGTCCGTCGCGACCGTGACCCGGATTCCCGTTCGTCGGAGGTCTCGAGGGTGAACCGTCCGGCGAGCATGCCGCGCAACCGGTCGTTCGCCGCCGCCACGACGTCCTCGAAGCGCCGCATGAGCACGTAGGTGCCGAGCGTGATGCCGGTCGGATTCACCGATGCCACACCGTTCGCGACGTCGGCGAGCCGGACGACGGCGCGGCTGCGGGCCGAGGTCTCCTGCCGCGCGCGGACGGTGCGGTCGACCTCGGTCGCACACTGCTCGACGGCCTCGGCGCGGTGCGCTGCCGTGACCGCGAGCCGGGTGGCCTCGTCGAGCTCGGCCGTGGCGCGGACCCGTTCGGCCTGGGCCGCCGGCAGGTCGAGCTGCTCCGGATCGTCGTCGGCGGCCTGCACCACCGCGGGGTCGTCGAGCCCTGCCCGGACGACGGCGCGTTCGGCCTCGGCTGCGCTGATGCTGCTGCGGAAGCGTGCGACGGTGTCGGGCTCGAGCAGGCCGGCTCGTGCGGCGTCGACGTCTGGGAACGCCTGCTCGTCGAGGACCCGGGCGACCTCGGCGCTGCGCTCGTCGCGTGCGCGGGCCGCGGCTGCCGCGCGGTCGTCGGCCTCGGCGACGGCGCGGAGCACCGTCAGCCGTCCGTCGAGCTCGTCGACCGCGGCCCGGAGCGAGACCGGCGCGCTGTCGCTGTCGCTGGTGTCGTCGCCGTCGAGCAGCGCGCCGAGCCGGTCGATCGCCTCGTGCACAGATCGCAGGTCGGCCTCGAGCCGCTCGGCATCTGCGGCCGCAGTCGTCACGAGCACCGTCCGCCGGGCGTCGAGGTCGTTCCGCTCACGCTCGAGCGCCCTGGTCGCGGTGTCGTGCGCCGTTCGCTCACGCTCGTGGTCCAGCACGAGCGCCGCGGCGTCGTGCGCCGCTCGGACCCGCTCGTCGGCGGCGACCGACATGGCGTCGAGGGCGACCGCGTCGACCGCGCCGACGACGGCGACCAGTCGGAGGTGCTCGGCGCGCTCGACGGCCAGGTCGGCCGCGGCGTCCGCGAGCTGCTGGTCGGCCAGACGCGTGGCGTCGCCCGCGGACTCCACCGCCTGGATCGTCGGGTGGTCGTCCTGCGGCGCGGCCACGGAGGGGTGGACGGTCGACCCGCAGACCGGGCACGGGTCACCGGGGGTCAGCGCGGCTCCGAGCTCTCCGGCGAGCCCGGCGATCCGCCGCTCGCGCAGGGAACGTTCGGCGTCGAGCGCCTCGGTGGCACGACGGCGGGCATCGGCCACGATGCGTTCGGCATCGGCGACGCGATGCTCGGCGCCGTCGCGCGCGGCCAGGTCGGCGCGGAGCGACTGCACCCGGGCGACCTCGTGCGCGGCTGCGTCGGCGTCGGCAGCGGTCGTCGAGGCGGTGCGGGCGGCCTCGACGATCCGGGCTCGTTCCGTCGGCCGGGCTTCGAGCGCGGTGTCGAGGGCGGCGAGGTCGTCGGTGAGCCGCGATGCGGTCGCAGTGGTCTCAGCGATGGCGGTGCGTCGTGCGTCCGCTTCGGCCTCGACCGCGACGACGTGCCGGACGTCGGACAGGGCGTCGGTCAACGTGTCGCGGCGCCGGACGACCTGCCCTGCATCGGCGGCGAGGAGCGCGTGCTGGTCACGCAGCCGGGCCGCTGCCGCGGCGGTGTCGTCTGCCCGCACGGTTGCGGCGTCGAGGCCGTCGGCAACCGCCGCGACCCGGGCGGCGCGCTCGGCCGTCGCGACCGCTGCCCGCGCCTGCTCGATCTGCGGGGCGTCGTCGTCGAGCAGCGCCTGCCGCCGCAGCAGTGCCGCTCGCCGGTCGAGGGCGGCCGCACGAGCCGTCACCGATCGTTCGTGTTCGGTCGCCGCCGTCGCAGCGGCAGCCGCAGCCGCCCGGGCCGCCCCGGCGGCGTCGGCCGTCGCGCGGAGGGACGCCACCGTGCCGGGGACCACGGATTCGTCAGCGTCGGCGAGGCCGGCCGCCTGCGCGAACCGGGCCAGGGCGTCGCGGACGCGGTCGTCGGCCCCCTCGACCTCGGCCTGCACGGCTCGGCGGCGAGCGGCGAGCTCGTCGGCGGTGCGGTCGTAGACCTGGGTACCGAACAGCGACTGCAGGAGCTTCCGGCGGTCTTCCCCCGGGGAGCGGAGGAACCGTGCGAACTCGCCCTGCGGCAGCACCACGGTCTGCAGGAACTGCGCGCGGTCGAGCCCGACGATCCGGGCGATCTCGACCCCGACCTCGGGGATGCGGGACGACATGGGTTCGCCGGCGACGTCGGTGGGCGCCGCGAGCCGGAACAGCTGCACGGACGCCTGCTGCTTCACCGTGCCGGTCCCCCGCTGCTTCGGTCGGTCGTACTGCGGGGTGCGCCGGACCCGGAACACCCCCGCACCGGTCTCGAACACGAGCTCGACGAACGGCTCGACCACGGGGTCGGCGTGCTGGCTGTGCAGCCGGTCGGAGCTGGCATCGGACCCGGCGAGTCCGCCGTACAGGGCGAACACGACGGCGTCGATGATCGTCGACTTGCCGGAACCGGTCGGCCCTTCGAGCAGGAAGACCCCGGACGCGGCCAGCGCCGCGAAGTCGATGGTCACGAGGTCGGGGTACGGCCCGATGGCGCGCAGTTCGAGTCGGTGCAGGTACATCAGCGGTCCCCCTCACGCTGCAGGGCGAGCGCCGCGGCCTCGTACGCCTCGGTGAGCACCGCCCGTTCGTCGTCGTCGGGCAGCCCGCCGGTGGCGAAGGCCACGAAGTCACCGGCGACCTCGACCGGGTCGGACGTCGCGGTGACGGCCCGCGCGGCGGTGGCGGTCGGCCGGTCCGCCGGTTCGTGTGTGATCGCCAGGGCGTGCGGGAAGTGGTCCTTCACGCGGGCGTACATGCGTTCCGGGTGCACGGTGTCGGTCACCGCGACGCGGACCCAGGCAGCGGCATCGGCCCGGAAGTCCCCGGACTCGATGGCGTCGATGCTGCCCCGGACGTCCACGAGCCGCCGCGGCACCGGGGTCGGCACGAGCTCGACGGTGACGGCACCGGCCGCGTCGAGTTCGACGATGGTCACGGACTTCCGCTGGTGCCGCTCGCCGAACGAGAACGCCAGCGGTGACCCGGCGTACCGGACCCGGTCGTCGTCGCCGACGCGTTGCGGGCCGTGCAGGTGTCCGAGGGCGACGTAGTCGAACCCGTCGAACACCGACTCGGCGACGCGGTCGACCCCGCCGACGCGGATGTCCTGCTCGCTGTCGCTCGGGTCGGCGCCCCCGACGAAGGCGTGCGCGACGACGACGCTCCGGGTGCCGGCCCGCGTCTCGAGGTCGGCGCGGACCCGTTCGGTGGCGGCGTGCACGACGGCGTGGTGCGAGCGGGCGAGGGGTTCGTCGGGGACCGCCGCCAGGGCGTACCGCGTGAGGTCGGGGTGCAAGTACGGGATGCCGTACACGGCCACCGGGCCGTCGTCGTCGGTCACGAGCACCGGATCGGCCACGTGTGCGGGCTCGGCGAGGATGCGCACGCGCTGCCCCATCACGCCGGCCCCGAAGCCGAGCCGCGCGGCGGAGTCGTGGTTGCCCGGCGTGAGCACCACCGTCGTGGTCTCGGCGAGGCGCTCCAGCACGCGGGAGAGCATGCGGACGGCGTCCACCGGCGGGATCGCACGGTCGTAGACGTCGCCGGCGATGACGACGAGGTCGACCGCGCGCTCGCGGGCGAGATCGACGAGCCAGTCGGTGAACGCGGCCTGGTGCTCGAGCAGGTCGGCACCCAGCAGTGTGCGGCCGAGGTGCCAGTCGCCGGTGTGCAGGATGCGCATTCGGCCACGGTAACGCCGGCCGGGGACATCCCCGGACACCTCGCGGTGCCCTGTGGACAACCGATCGGGCGTCAGTTCGCGCAGCTCAGGTTCGTGCCGACGAGCGCGGTCTGGATGCGCGTCGTCGCCGTGCTGTCGACGTACCAAGAACCTGCCCAGTTGGTGCGGATCTTCACGGTGACGACCGCACCGAGGGTGAGGATGCCGCTGCCCGTGACCCGGATCGGCGCCGTGCTGCCCGCCGGTCCGGTCGCCGCGATCGTGTTCGCGTTCGTGTTGAGCACCGAGAAGGACGCCGCTGCCGGCCCGTTGTGCGCGAAGCCGATGTTCACCGAGCCGTCACCGTTCGGCGAGCAGGTCAGCGCCGTGGCGGGGGTCGCCGTGCCCGCCGTGAAGGCCGCGGTCGGTGCGACGGTGGTCCGTGACCAAGGAGCCGCGTCCGCCGCTCCAGGCAGCAGGACACTGGCTGCCGCAGCGAGCACGAGCACCGCGGCGCCGCCGCCGACGCGGCGCAGTCGGCGCACGCGACGCGCTCGTCCCCGCAGCGCGCGACGCGTGAGGAAGCTGGACGCAGCGGCCGGGAGGCCCGTGGCGGCGCCGTCCCGCGCCTCCAGGCCGTCGTCGGTACCGGCTGCCGGACCGGCGGCGTGGTCCGGACCCGTCGCGTCGTCCGGACCGGCTGCACCGTCGGTGTCGTCGTCGGCTTCCACGAGTCGCCGGAGCGACCCGTCGATCGTGCAGAGCGCGAGCACCGCGGTCAGGCCGAGCGCGAGCATCGCGACCAGGCCCCACTCCCCCGCGCTGATCCACCGGATCGGGGTGCCGATGAAGGGGATGCGCAGGAAGGCGACGCCGTGCACCGCGGAGCGCTCGATCGGTGTCGAGTCCTGCTGCGGGTTGGCGTCGCCCTTCGTGACCATGGTGCCGCCGGGGCCGTCCTCGACGTAGCGGTGCATGCGCAGGTGGTCCGCCTGGTCCGGGTCGTCGGCGAGCAGAACCTTGCCCGTCGCGATCTCGCCGGAGCCGACCGGACGCGAGACGACCACGTCACCGGGGACGATCCGCGGCTGCATCGAACCGGTCATCACGGTGGTCGGCTGCCAGCCGATGAGCGCCGGCGCGGCCGCCCAGAGCGCGAGGCCGAGCAGCGTCGCGACCACGCCCCGGGCAACGGTGGCGACGACGACGCGCCCCCAGTCGACGGCGTCACGGACCGCTGCGTGCGGTGCGGGACCACCGTGCACTGCGATGCTGCTCATGACTGCCTTCGACCGGGGGCGCGTTGCGGGGCGGGAACGAACGGGGCTGGTTCGGCCCCGGGGCCCGGCTCAGCTGTTCTGGGCCTCCCAGGTGAAGCCGAGGGCTGCGGTGCCGCCCTGCACCGTGTTCGGCGCGGTGCTCGAGACCGTGTAGGTGACGCGGTAGACGCGCGTCTCGGACGCGGTGCCCGTCGGGGACCAGGTGCCGACGCCGGTCGCGTAGTTGGTCGAGGCGGCGCCGAAGCCCGCGACGGTGCCGCTGTAGAGCGACCCGCCCGTGGCGGCCGGGGTGAAGCCGGAGCAGGAGCCGAAGCCGCCGCCGGTGCCCTGCTCGACGGTCAGGTTGACGTTCGCCGCCAGGTCCTTCGTGGTCGAGACGTTCGTGCCGTAGAGCTTCACGGCCGAGGGCAGCGAACCGGTCGACGTCACCGCGATGCAGTTCGCACCGGTCGAGCCGGGCTTCAGGTTGTTCGCCGTGAACAGCGCGGTGTTGTTGTCGTCGTCGGACAGGGCGACACTGCCGGCCGTCCAGTTGTTCGTCGGGTTGACCGTGGTCGAGGAGAAGGCCGCGTACGAGGCCGTCGACACGACGACCCCCGAGGCGACGAGGGCGGCGGGGATGGCGATCCAGGCGGCGAGGCGGGCAGCACGAGGCGTGACACGAGACATGGTTGGACTCCGTGAGGAAGAGATCTGATCGGTGGTTCGGACGGGCCCGCGGTGGTTGGTCGCGCTACGTGCCGAGGTGGTACGACGATCAAGCTACTTTGCGGTCGAGTTGCTCACAAGGGCGAGGACACCCCCCGTGCTGGGGGTATCTTAATGATTGAGATACTTGTTGACTGAGATTCCCACCCCGAACCCGAGACGAGCCCCCATGACGGACACCGACCCGGTCGTCCTCCCCCCGCACACACCCGCCGCCCCCGCAGCACGCGTCGACCCCGTGACCCCGTCGGCGCCGGTGTCGCCCGACGTGACGGCGCTCGACCCGATCGGCGCCGAGGCGGACCCGGACGTCGACCTGTCGCGTCTCCTCACCGCCTTCCGCGTGCTCCAGGTGCAGCACGCGCGCGTCCTGCACCACGAGAGCACGATCCGCGGGCTGCACGACACGGACACCCGCTTCGTGTTCTTCCTCAGCGCCGCCGGTGGCCACGGCGTGACCCCGAAGCAGGCCGGCGAGTACCTCGAACTCACCACCGGTGCGATGACGTCGCTGATCGACCGGCTCGAGAAGCACGGACACCTGGAGCGTCGCCCGAACCCCGAGGACCGCCGGAGCGTGCTGCTGCACCTCACACCGTCGGGCACGGCGGTCGCCCGCGAGGTCGGCGCCGTCTACTCCGACGCGTTCCGGCAGGTCGTCGCACCGTCGGAACGTGCCGCGGTCGCGGCCGCGTTCGAGGGGCTCGGCGCCGCCCTGGAGCGCCACCACCGCAGCACCGCCGTGTGACAGCGGGTGTCACGGCCCCCGCGTAGCGTGAGCGCCATGACCCCCTCTGAACTCCTCATCGAAGCGTTCTCCCGCGTCCCCGAGACGGTCGAGCGGGCCGTCGACGGGCTCTCCGAAGACCAGCTCGCCGCACGCCCGGCCGCCGGGGCGAACACCCTGGCGTGGCTCGCATGGCACATCGCCCGCGGCCAGGACGTGCAGATCGCCGACCTCGCCGGCTCCGAGCAGGTCTGGACGGCGGACGGCTGGTACGACCGGTTCGGCCTGCCGTTCCCTGCCGAGGCGCTCGGCTACGGCATGTCCCGCGACGACGTCGGGCGGGTGCGGGCGTCCGCCGAGCTGCTCACCGGGTACCTGCGCGCCGTGCACGAGCGCACGGTCGCGTACCTCGGCACGCTCGGCCCGGACGACCTCGACCCCGTCGTCGACGACGCGTGGGACCCGCCCGTGACGGCCGGCGCGCGACTCGTGAGCATCCTGGACGACTGCACGCAGCACGCGGGGCAGGCCGGCTTCGTACGCGGGCTGCTGTTCTTCAACCGCTGAAGGCGCGCTGCCGCGCGGCCGCTTCGTGAGCAGGAATGGTCGGGTCCGACTTCGCGACCCGACCATTCCTGCTCACCATGTGACGGACGGGAGGCCCGGTACCAGCTGGTGGGGCCCACCTCCCGTCCGTCGTGTGGTCGCGACTACCGCGCGGCGAGCTCCGACACGATGCCGTCACCGGGTGCGGCCTGCACCAGGTCCGCCTCGATCTCCGCGCGCTCGAGGATGCCCTCGATCTTGCGGATGCGGCCACGCGGGACGATCGTCACGACCGTGCCCTCCTTGCCGGCACGGCCCGTGCGGCCGGAGCGGTGCATGTACGCCTTGTAGTCGTCCGGGGCATCCGCCTGCACGACGAGCGAGACGTCGTCGACGTGGATGCCGCGGGCGGCGACGTCGGTGGCGACGAGCACGTTCACCCGGCCGCTGGTGAGCAGCTGCAGGTTGCGGGTGCGGCGCGACTGGTTCAGGTCGCCGTGGAGCGAGGTCGCGCGGATGCCGGCGTCCTCGAACTGGTCGGCCAGACGCTCGGCGTAGGCACGGGTCCGGGCGAAGACGATGGTCTTGCCGTCGCCGGCGACCAGCTCCTCGAGGAGACGGTCCTTCTCGCGCTGCTCGACCACGAGGACACGGTGGTCGATGGTCGAGGACGCCTGGTCCTCACCCGCGACCTCGTGCACGCTCGGCTCGTGCAGGAACTGCTCGACGAGCGCCGCGACCTGGGTGTCGAGCGTCGCGCTGAACAGCAGCTTCTGCGCGCGGTTGCCCTGCGGGGTGACCTCGGCCGTGGCGGAGAGGATCTCCTGCACCGGCTCGAGGAACCCGAGGTCGCACATGTGGTCGGCCTCGTCGAGCACGGAGATGATGACCTCGCTGAGGTCGAGCTTCCCCTTGTTCATGAGGTCCTGGACGCGGCCGGGGGTGCCGACGATGATGTCGACGCCGCGCTCGAGCGCGCCCTCCTGACGGCCGTAGGGCACGCCGCCGTAGATCTGCGTCGTGAACAGGCCGACCGAACGCGCGATGGGCTGCACCGTGCGGTCGATCTGCAGGGCGAGCTCACGGGTCGGCGCGAGGATGAGCGCACGCGGGGCGCGGCCCATCTTGCGCTTGGTGCCGCCGCCGTGCTCCATGAGCTTCTCGACCAGGGGCGCGCCGAAGGCGATGGTCTTGCCGGAGCCGGTACGGCCACGGCCGAGGACGTCCTTGCCGGCGAGCACGTCGGGGATCGTCGCCGCCTGGATCGGGAACGGGCTCGAGGCGCCGAGCTCCTGCAGGGCGCGGGAGATGTTGCCGCCGATGCCCAGGTCGCCGAAGGTCACGCCCTCGACGTCGGCCGCGATGGTGGCCTCGGCCTGGAGCTTCTCGAGCTTGACGTCGTCGGCCGGCACGAACCCGCCGCGCTCGGGCTCGTCGAACGAGCGGCGCGGGGCACGGTCGGTGCGGTCGTCGCGGTCGTACTTGCGCGGGGCGCGGTCGTCACGGTCGAACTTGCGCGGAGCATCGCGGTCGAACGAGCGACGCGGACGGTCGTCGCTGTCACGACGCGGTGCACGGTCATCGCGGTCGAACGAGCGACGCGGACGGTCGTCGTTGTCACGACGGGGAGCACGGTCGTCACGGTTGAAGCTGCGCGGTGCACGGTCGTCGCGGTCGAACGAGCGACGCGGACGGTCCTCGTTGTCACGACGGGGAGCACGGTCGTCACGGTTGAAGCTGCGCGGTGCACGGTCGTCGCGGTCGAACGAGCGACGCGGACGGTCCTCGTTGTCACGACGGGGAGCACGGTCGTCACGGTCGAAGCTGCGCGGTGCACGGTCGTCACGGTCGAACGAGCGACGCGGACGGTCGTCGTTGTCACGACGGGGAGCACGGTCGTCACGGTCGAAGCGACGGGGAGCACGGTCGTCACGGTTGAAGCTGCGCGGTGCACGGTCGTCACGGTTGAAGCCGCGACCGCCACGGTCGTCGCGGTCGGGGCGACGCTGGCCGCCGCTGTCGCGCGGCTCCCAGTTCGGACGGGCCGGACGCTCGCCCTGCGACGCGCGACCGCGACGCTCCTCGGCGTCCCAGCGCTGCTTCTGGCGCGGCTGCGAAGAGTCGGCGGCGCGGAATCCGCGGTGCTTGCTGCTGCGGGCGGCGGGGGTGCCGTTCGGGTGGCGGACGCGGTCGGAGGCGCGGTTGTCCGCGCCGCCCTTGTTGTACGGGGCCATGGCTGCTTTCTCGGGTGCGCAACGTACCGCAGCGCCCGACAGCGACATCGGCGGGGGCTGCTTGCGGAAAGGGGGTTCATCCCGTCGCGAGTCGACGTGATTCCAGCCCTCGAGCAACACACACCCAGCAGAATTTCCGTGATCACAATGTCACGACGTCGAAGGCCGACCGAGCGAGTCTACGCGAGCCGGCGCCCTGACGCCAGCCCCACGCGGTCCGGTGGCGGCGTACCGGGCGCGGGACGGGCCTCCGGGCCGGTGGTCGCGCTCAGGACTCCGCGAGCCGACGACGCTGCTCGGCGACGTCGAAGTCCGCCTTGGGCCAGGACAGGTGCATGTCCTCCAGCGCCCGGAGCAGGAGCTGCTGCACGGCGAGGCGCGCGTACCACTTGCGGTTCGCGGGAACGACGTACCAGGGCGCCTGCGGGGTGGAAGTGCGGTCGAGGGCGATCTGGTACGCCTGCTGGTAGCGGTCCCAGAGCAGGCGGTCGTCGATGTCGCCCGGGTTGAACTTCCAGTGCTTGTCGGGGCGGTCGAGTCGGTCGCCGAGGCGCTCGCGCTGTTCGTCCTTCGAGATGTGCAGCATCACCTTGACGATGGTCGTGCCGGCCGCGGCGAGCCCGTCCTCGAAGGCGGTGATCGCGCCGTACCGACGTTCGATCTCGTCCGGCGCGGCGAGCCCACGGACCCGCTGGGCGAGCACGTCCTCGTAGTGCGAGCGGTCGAACACGCCGAGCTGCCCGGCCGCGGGCAGCTGCTTCTCGATGCGCCAGAGGAAGTCGTGCTCGCGTTCTTCGGCTGTCGGGGCCCTGAAGCCCGCGTAGTGCACGCCGTTCGGGTCGACCGCTCCGACGACGTGCGAGACGATGCCGCCCTTGCCCGCGGTGTCCATCGCCTGCAGCACGAGCAGCACCCGGCGCTCGTCACCGGCGGTCGAGGCCGCGTACAGGCGTTCCTGCAGGGCGGCGAGGCGGGAGGCTCCGGCAGCGAGGGCCTCGAGGCCGTCGATCTTGCGACCGGGGAAGCCCGGGGTGCCATCGGGGTCGACCTGGTCGAGGCGGAACCCGGGTTCGACGCGGAGCAGTGGTTCGGGATCGGCGTTCCAGGCCTTGCGACTGCTCACGGGTCCTCCTGCGGTGCTCCGGTCGGCGACTGCCGTGCTCATCCTCGCACTGCCCGGTGACGTCGGTGTGGCCGGTCGACGCCGGGAGCGCTGCTCGCGGTTCCTCCGCTCGGGTGACGTGGGCGGCCGCCGGGGCGGCTAGCGTGGACGTGATGAAGTCCGGCCGCCGCTCAGTGCTCGCGCTCGTCGCCGCGGTCGTGGCGCTCGGCGCGATGGCGTCCTGCAGCACGGACCCGGTCGGTGACGAGAACGCCACCGTGACCGCGGACAGCATCATCTACCCGCTGTCGCTGCGGTACCACGGCATCGACGTGGTGGCCGACGTGCCCTACGGCGCCGACCCGTTGCAGCGCCTCGACGTGTGCCTGCCCTCTGACAGCGCCCCCGCGACGACGGCGACGCCCACCGCGACGCCGTCCGCCTCGGCGACCGCCGACCCCGATGCCGAAGCGGTCGAGGCCACCACCGGACGTCCGGCGGTCCTGATGATCCACGGCGGCAGCTGGTCACACGGCGACAAGGCGACGGCCGCGTACCGGTCCGTGTGCAAGTACCTGGCGTCCGAGGGCTTCGTGACGTTCAACGTCGACTACCGCCTGGCACCGACGGATCCGTTCCCGGCCGGGCTCGACGACGTCCGCCGTGCGCTCGACTACGTGTTCCGTCCGGCGACGCTCGAGACCTACGACGTCGACTCCCAGCGCGTGGGTGTGTTCGGCGGGAGCGCCGGCGGCAACCTCGCCGCGATGCTCGCCGTCACCGACCACGACTCCGCCGCGTACGCCGACGGCGACCGGATCCGCGCCGTGGTGGACCTGAGCGGGCCGACGAACCTGACCACCCGGTCCACCGAGCCCGACGGTGTTTCGGCGGCTTTCCAGCGCAAGCAGCTGCTCTACCTGGGGTGCCGGTCCTACGCCAGGTGCCCGGCGGCCACCCGGGCGTCGCCGGAGTTCCACGTCACCTCGGACACCGCGCCGTTCTTCATCGGCCACTCCACCGACGAGTTCATCCCGATGTGGGAGTCACAGGAGTTCGCCGCGACGCTCCGGTCCCACGACGTCCCGGTGACGTTCGTGGCGGTCGAGGGCACGGCGCACTCGATCGCCCAGCTCGACGAGGCGATGAGCCGCCGGGTGGTCACGTTCCTGCGGACGCAGTTGGGCTGACCGCACGGTCGCTCGACGGGCTGGCAGCGCGATCGGCCGACCGGCTGCCGGCGCCGGCGACCGACCGCGTGCCCCGGGTGGGTGCCACCCGGAGTCGGGACTGCCGCTGCCGCGCCCCCGGCCGCAGACTTCGGGGGTGACCGACACCTCGACCCGCCCTGCCCGCGCCGCTGCGACCCGCTGGGACCGCCCGGCGCTGCAGACGTTCGGGGAGCTGCTGCTCGGGCTGTCGTTCGTCGCAGCGGTGGCCTTCGGCGGGTACGCCTCGGTCACCGGGCAGCTGGCCGTCGTGTCGCAGGGCGCCGCCGTGGTGTTCCTCGTGACGCTGACCCTGGTGCTGGTGTCGTGGTTCCGGGCCGTCGAGCGCGAAGAGCGAGCCGAGCGCGTCGTCGTCTCGCCCCTCGCCGCGATCGACGCCGAGTACCGCCGCTAGGCAGCGCCGCCGGATCGCGCCGCCCGTCGCCGCTGTCGTTCCTGCCGGAGCTGCGCGCGTTCCTGGCGTCGCTCAGCGCGCGCCTGTTTGCGGGTCTTCCCCGCGGCGATCCGGTCGTCGTTGCGTTCGCGAGCCCGCTCGACCACGAAGTACAGCGCTGGCAGCACCACGAGCGTCAGCAGCGTCGAGGACACCAGGCCACCGATCACGACCAGTGCCAGCGGCTGCGAGATGAAGCCGGACTTGCCGGTCAGCCCGATCGCCATCGGCAGCAGCGCGAAGATCGTCGCCATCGCCGTCATCAGGATCGGACGGAGGCGTCGGGTGGCCCCCTCGATCAGGGCCTCGCGCACCCGCAACCCGCGCCGTCGGTACTGGTTGACGAGGTCGATGAGCACGATCGCGTTCGTCACGACGATGCCGACGAGCATGAGCAGCCCGATCAGCGACGCGACGCCGATCGGAACACCCGAGGCGATCTGCAGCAGGATCGCGCCCGTCGCCGCGAACGGCACCGACACGAGCAGCAGCAGCGGCTGGAGCAGACTCCGGAACGTCGCGACCATGATCACGTAGACGATCAACACGGCGACCAGCACCGCGAGCCCGAGCTGCGAGAACGCCGACGACTGGCTGGCGGCGACGCCACCGATCGAGGCGGTCGCCCCCTTCGGCAGGTCGAGCTCGTCGACGGCGGTCGTGACGGACTGCACGGCCGCACCGAGGTTCGTCGCGTCCGGCGTCACGGTGATCGTGGCGGTACGGGCCGCGTTCGTCGTGGTGACGGTGGTGGGGCCCTCGGACTCCTCGACCGTGGCGACGTCGGACAGCGGGACCGTGCCGGTGCTCGTCGGCACGTCGAGGGCACGGAGTGCGGCGATGGTCGTCGGCGGCTCCGGGTCGGCGATGTAGACGTCGAGCGTCGCGTCGTCGATCTCGATGCTGCCGGTGTCCCGCGGCGAGACCGCTGCGGCGACGAGGCCACCCACCTGGGTCTCGGTCAGGCCGAGTGACGCGGCCTTCTGGCGGTCGACCCGGACGGCGAGGAACGGCTCCGCGGCGGACAGGTTGCTCGTGGCGCCCGTGGTGTCCGGGACCGACTGCATGGTCCTCAGCACCTGGCGCGACGCCGTCTCGAGCTGTGACTGGGTGGGCGCGGTGACGTCCACCTCGATGTCGCTGCTGCCACCGAACCCACCACCGGAGGACGCGATGGTGACCTCGCCGACGTCCTCGATCGCCCCGATCGTCTTCCGGGCGTCGGCCTGGACCGTCGGCTGGTCGGCCTCGGCGTCGGTCGTCACGGCGTACTGCACCGAGGCGCTGCCGCCCCCGCCGAACGCCGCCTGGATCGACTGGCCGCTCGTGCCGATGGTGGTCTGCACGGTCTCGACGCCGTCGACGTCCTGCAAGGCCCGCTCGACCTTGCGTGCGGACTCGGACTGGACGGCGAGGCTCGAACCGGCCTTCAGGTCCTGCGTGACCGTGAACGTGTTCTGCCCCGAGTCGCCGAGGTAGTTCGTGGTGACGAACGGCAGCGTGGCGGCCGTGCCGCCGAGCACGATCACGGCGAGCAGGATGACGACGACCGGCTTGCGGACGACCCAACGGAGCACCGGCAGGTAGACACGGCGCAGGCGGTCGACCCGGTCGGCGTCGTGCAGGTCCGCGGCGGAGGCGAGCGCACCCTCGGAGCGATCGCGGTCGGCATCGGCAGCCGACGGCGCTGCGTCCACCCCTGCATCCGCTGCCACCGTCGCGTCGCCCGGCTTCGCCTTCGGCGGGCGCAGCCACCAGTACGCCAGCACCGGCACGATCGTGAGCGAGACGAACAGCGACGCGACGAGCGCCAGGGTGACCGTCACGGCGAACGGTCGGAACAGCTCCCCCACGAGTTCGGCGACGAAGGCGACCGGCAGGAACACCGCGACGGTGGTCAGGGTCGAGGCGGTGACGGCACCGGCGACCTCGCGAACGGCGTCCCGCACGGCCTGGCCGCGGTCGACGCCCGGGAGCATGTGCCGCTTGATGTTCTCGATGACGACGATCGAGTCGTCGACGACGCGGCCGATCGCGATCGTCAGGGCGGCCAGCGTGATGATGTTGAGCGTGTACCCGGCGGCGCGCATGCCGATCGCGGCGAGGAGCACCGACGTCGGGATGGAGATCGCGGTGACGAGCGTGGAGCGCCACGACAGCAGGAACACCAGGATGACGAGCACCGCGAAGGCGAGCCCGAGCAGGCCTTCCTCGGCCAGGGAGTCGATCGACTGCTGGATGTAGGGCGCCTGGTCGAAGACGACGGTGAAGCGGGGGTCGCCCTCGATCTTGTCCTCGATCCCGGGCAGGGCGTCGCGAACGGTGTTCGAGACGTCGACGGTGTTCGCTTCCTGCGTCTTCGTGATCGAGATCGTCAGCGCCTGCTGCCCGTCCACACGGCTGATGGAGGTGCGCGGCGACTCGGTGATGGCGACCTTCGCGACGTCGCCCAGGGTGGTGTCCGTCGCCGCGGCCGCGGCCGTCGACCCGTCCGTCGCGGCGTCTCCGGTGGGCGCGGGACCGGCCGCACCCGTGCCGGTACCGGCCGCACCGGCGCCGGTCGCCCCCGTGCCGGTCGCCCCCGTGCCGGTCGCCCCCGTGTCGGTGGCACCCGCAGCCGTGCCGTCACCGGACGTCGCAGTCCCGTCGGCACCGGCGACACCCGACCCGGAGCCGTCCGACCCCGACGAACTCGACGAGCTCGACGAACTCGACGAGCTCGACGAGCTCGACAGCGGCAGGGCGCGGATGTCCTCGAGCGAAGCGATCCGCTCGCCCGTCTGCACCGACAGGGTCGAGCCGTCCTCGGTGATCGTGCCGCCGGGGATCAGGGTGCCGTTGTCGTCGAGCGCGTCTGAGATCGCGGTCTGGCTCAGGCCGCGCGCGGCGAGCTCGTCCGGGTCCGGCGTGATGACGACGCGTCGTCCCGGGTTGCCGAAGACGTCCGCCTGCCGAACACCGTCGAGCTTCTCGAGGTCGGGGATCGCCGAGGCCTGCAGCCGGTCGACGAGCTGCTCCTGGTTGCCGGACGCCGACACGGCGACCTGCAGCACCGGCAGGTCGTCGAAGGAACCGGTGACGATCTGCGTCTGCACCGAGTCGGGCAGCGACAGCGCGTTCACCGCGGTCTGGATCTTGTCCTCGGCGCTGGCCAGGTTCGAGCCGTACTGGAACGACGCCGACACCACGCTCTGCCCGGTCGACGACGTCGCACTGGTCGACTCGAGGTCCGGGACGACCTGGATCGCCTGCTCGATCTTGGTCGAGACGTCGTTCGACACGACCTCCGGCGTGGCTCCGGGGTACGCGCTGACGATCGCGACCTGCGGGAACTCGACACTGGGGATCAGCTCCTGCTTGAGGCTCGAGAGCGCGATGCCGCCGAAGACCGCGACCACGATCGTGACGAGCGCGATGAGGGCCCGGTTGCGCAGGCTGAAGACCGAGAGGAGGTGCACGTCATCGATCCTCGCAGGACCGACCGACGAACGCTCGGCTGGCTGCCAGAACCCGCCGTCGGATCAGGACCGAGGGACCAGGACCCGCCGTCTGATCAGGACCGACGGATCAGGAGCCGCCGAGCACCAGGTACGCCCCGAGCACCGCGACGGTCCCGACCACCCCGGTACCGAGCGCCACCACGCGCCCCACGGGCGACCGTGTGCCGAGCACCCCGATGCCCAGGAGCGCCACCCCGACGACGATCTCGACGACCCAGGTGCCGTGCCCCGTCGTCACGGCGACCTGCAGCAGCCCGCGGATCCCCTCCCCGACGAGCACCGCGGCCGTCACACCGAGCGCCCCCGCGCGCCACCGGGCATCGCGGGACCGCACCGCCACGGCGGCCGCTCCGGCCAGCAGCCCGGCCGGCACCCCGAGCAGCACCCAGGGGTTCGTGATCGACAGCACGTCGGGGAACCCGCGCAGGACCGTCGCGGCCCAGTACCCGACGTGCATGAGCTCGAGGAGCACGACGCCGAGCACCATCGCCAGCGGCAGGGCGACCCGGCCCCCTCGCACTCCGGCCACCAGGCACAGCAGCGCGGCGACGAGGAACCACGGTCCGGCCGAGTTCGACACGGCGGCGAGAGCGGGCACCGCCTGCCCGAACGAGGTCAGGACGCCCGCCAGGAACGCCCCGCTCAGCGCGATGGTGACCCGCACCACGGCGGGGACCGCCGCGGGCGGATCGACGGGCGTCGGCACAGCGGAGGGGGTTCCGGCGGACAGGGTGGCGTTCATGGCACCAGCCTCGCCGGACCCCACCGACGCCGCATCACCCCGAGGAGCGAGAACCCCCGACCGGACCTCACCCCGGAGGATGACCTCTCAGACCACCGCCGCCAACGACCCCCGCACGCCGCTCGACTCGCCGCCCACCCGTTCCCACGACCGCAACAGCACGTCGACCAACCGCCCCCGGTCGGCCGGGGCCATCGTGAACGGCACCCGCAGGAACCGCTCGAACCCGCCGTCCGGCCCGAACACCCCGCCCGAGGCCAGCACCACGCCCTCGGCCCGCGCGGCGAGCACGAGCGCGCTCGACACCGGCCGACCGAGACCCACCCACGTCGTCAACCCGCCCGCCGGTGCCGGGACGTCCCACTCCGGGAGCCGCGCCCGGAGCGCCCCCACGACCGCGTCGCGACCTTCGCGCAGGGATGCACGCCGCGCCTCCAGGACGGCCGCCGTCCGCGGGACCAGCTCGCGCACGACCAGCTGGTCGAGCACGGGGGTGCCGAGGTCGCCCGTCGGGCGGGCGAGTAGCAGCCGCTGCAGCAGCGCCGGATCGGCGCGGATCCAGCCGATCCGCAGCCCGCCCCAGAACACCTTCGCGGCGGAACCGATCATCACGACCGATGCCCCCGACGGGTCCGCCGACGCCAAGGGCGGTGACGGCGATCCGTCGATCCGGAGCTCCCCCATCGTCTCGTC
This sequence comes from Curtobacterium sp. BRB10, assembly GCF_031844325.1. Classification (NCBI taxonomy): domain Bacteria; kingdom Bacillati; phylum Actinomycetota; class Actinomycetes; order Micrococcales; family Microbacteriaceae; genus Curtobacterium; species Curtobacterium sp. BRB10. Next base: position 278,856 of record NZ_JAUZVA010000005.1, on the reverse strand, counting down.
CGCGATGACGATCGTGCCGACCGAGGACGCGACCGACAGCAGGAGCTGGCGGGTCGACGCGGACATGGTCGCACCGGTCGGGTTGTGGAGCTCGGGCATGACGTACGCGACGGAGGGCGCGGTGCGACGCAGCGTCGTCTCGAGCGCGGCGGCGTCCCACCCCGTCCGCGCGTCGACGGGGACGCCGACCAGTCGGCCGCCGACCTCGCGGAAGGCCTCGTGCGCGTGCGGGTAGGTCGGGGACTCGACGAGCACGGCGTCGCCGCGGCGGACGAGCACCCGCGCGAGCAGGGCGATCGCGTGCTGCGCGCCGATCGTGACGATGACCTGGGTGGGCTCGGTCGGCAGTCCGCGCTCGGTGTAGCGCGCGGCGATCGCGGCGCGGAGGCCGGGGTCGCCGACGGTGTCGTAGCCGATCCCGGCGAGCGCCGCCGGGACGTGCCGGACCGCCCGCTCGACCGCCTCGTCGATGCCGGGGGCCGCGTGCAGGGCCGCCTTGCGCAGGTCGAGCAGGCCCCCCTCGACGACCCCGCCCAGGCGTTCGGGGTCGGGCCGGCCGACCAGGTCACGGGGCAGGTGGACCACGCTGCCGGAGCCACGGACGGACACCAGGAACCCGTCGGAGCGCAGCCGGGCGTAGGCGTTCGCGACGGTGGTGCGCGAGACGCCGAGGGCCGCGGCCAGGCCGCGCTCGGCCGGCAGCCGGACACCCTGGGCGACCCGCCCGTCGATGACGAGGACCCGGAGGGCGTCGGCGAGCGCCTCGTACGCGGGGGCGTCGGTGCCGGCGCGCCAGTCGGTCAGCAGGTGGGAGGCGGCGCGGGCACTGATCAGGACAGGGGGCACGGGTCCACGGTAGCGCGATTGGCTCTCGACCAGCAGGCCAATCTCTCGGGACGATGGCCACATGCCCCGCCGCACCGCCCGTACCCTGCGCTTCGTCCAGCTCCTCGTCGGACTGTTCCTCTACGGCGCCTCGACCGCACTGCAGGTCCGCGCGGTGGTCGGTGTGAGCTCGTGGACCGTGCTGACCCAGGGGCTCGAGAACGTCGTGCCGTGGTCGTTCGGCGTCATCACGGTGGTGTCGAGCGGCGTCATCCTGCTGCTGTGGATCCCGCTGCGCCAGAAGCCGGGCATCGGGACGCTGCTGAACGCCCTGGCGATCGGGCCGAGCGCCGACCTGGTGCTCTGGCTCGTGCCGGAGCCGTCCGGACTGCTCGCCCGGATCGCCCTGTTCGCCGCGGGCCTGGCGCTGCTCGCCGTGGCGACGGCGTTCTACATCGGAGCGGGGTTCGGCACTGGCGCGCGTGACGGCCTGATGGTCGGGCTGCACGAGCGCTTCGGCTGGCCGCTCTGGCTCGCGCGCACCCTGGTCGAGGTGTCGGTGGTCATCGTGGGCTGGGTCCTCGGCGGGAACGTCGGCGCCGGCACCGTCATCGCCGCCTTCGCGATCGGCCCGATGGTCCAGCCGCTCATGCCGCACTTCCGCCGGTTCCCGTGGAGCCCCGAGCACACGGCAGCAGCGCCCGCACCGAGCGTCGCCGCACCGGCCCGGGAGGCTCGCCCCACCCCCGACACGCCCGCTTCGTGAGCAGGAACGGTCGGGTCCACGACCCCGGCCCGACCATTCCTGCTCACGATCCCGCGCGACCCCTTGCGGCGGCGCGGAACGCGATATAGCGTGATCAGCACAGACGCGATACATCGCGAGTTCCAGGAGGCAACATGGCGCAGGAGAAGTGGCTCGTCGACGAGCCCAAGGTCATCGACACCGGCATCGTGCGCACCGTGCGTGTCGGCCTCGTCGGCGGGCAGGTGGACGTCGTCGCGCACGACGAACCCACGGCCCGGGTCGAGATCCACAGCGTGTCCGGCAAGCAGATGCTCATCGAGGTCGACGGCGACACCCTCACCGTCGACCACCCCCAGGTCCGGTGGGACGACCCCATCGGGTTCCTGAAGTCCTTCCGCGGCAAGGCCCACGCGGACGTCAGCATCCTGGTCCCCCGCGACGCCGGCATCACGCTCGGTGTCGTCTCGGCCGGTGCGCTGCTGTCCGGCACGAACCGCGGGGCGACGCTCAACACGGTGTCCGGCGACCTGGTCGTCGACGGCGTCGCGGGTGACGTCACGGTCAACGCCGTCTCGGGAGCCACCACGATCCGCGACCTCGACGGCGCGCTCGCGGTGCACACCGTCTCCGGCGACGTCGTGGCCACCGGCGAGATCCCGCGGTTCCAGGCCGACGGCGTCTCGGCCGACGTCGTGCTCGACCTGCACGAGGTCCCCGAGTCCGCCCGCGTCAACACGGTGTCCGGGTCGGTGAGCGTCCGCCTGGCGGACGGCGTCGCCTACAAGTGCACGGTGAACACCGCGACCGGCAAGCTGCAGTTCGACGACGCCGAGATCCGCGGGGTGCGCGGTTCGTACGTCAAGCAGGGCGGCGAGCTGTCCGGCCAGTGGCTCGACCTGCGGGTGAACTCGGTCTCCGGCGACATCGCCGTGCTGCACGCCCCGCCGGTCGCCGAGTCGACACCCCCGACGACGCCGACCACGCCGCCGACCACCCCGACGAACGAGAGCGAGGTGCCCGAATGAGCCCCGTCTTCGCCCACGGCCACCTGCGCCTCTACCTGCTCGTCCTGCTGGCCGACCACCCGATGCACGGCTACGAGCTCATCCAGGCACTCGGCGACCGCTTCGGCGGCACCTACGTGCCGAGCGCCGGCACCGTCTACCCCCGGCTCGCCAAGCTCGAGGACGACGGACTGGTCACGAAGACCGCCGACGGCCGCAAGACCGTCTACGCGATCACGGACGCCGGCCGTGCCGAGCTCGCGGCGCGTGCCGACGAGATCGCCGCGGTCGAGTCCGGCGTGAGCGACTCGGTCAAGTCGTTGGCCGACGGCGTGCGAGCCTCGGTCGGCGAGGCCATGCGGTCGCTCCGTGCCGACCTGGCCGCCGCCGCCGAGAGTCCGGCGACCGGTTCCGCCGAGGAGCCCGTGTCCGTGCCGTCGGACAGCGCCCGCGCCCTGCGCGAGCTCGAGATGGCCCTGTCGTCGTTCCGGCAGCAGGTGCGAGCGGACCTGCGCCGTCGAGCGACCCGCGGGACGCTCGGTGCGGACACCGTGACGCGTCTGCGTGACGGCCTGGAGGCCCTGCGCAAGTCGCTCTGACCGCCGGCGGCCGACAGGCGGTGGCGACCAGGGCCTCCCGGCCGTCGTCCGCACCGTCTGTCGGCCCGCTGCGTGCGGGGGCGCCGCCGACGCATCAGGAAGCCGGCAGCCGTGTCGGCGGGAAGCCGGCGAACGCGTCGGCCGCCGTCAGGTCCTCCCCGCGTTCGACGCGCGCCACGGTGGTGCGCACGGCCGCGAGCTGCCGGGCCAGTCGGTCCCGTTCGTGCTCGAGCCACGTCAGGTGTGCCGTGAGCGCCGCGACGTCGTCGGCCTCGTCGTCGAGTCGTCGGGCGATCTCGGGCAGCCCGAGTCCGAGCCCGCGCAGCAGCAGGATGCGCTGCAACCGGACGAGCGCACGGTCGTCGTAACGCCGGAGCCCGCCCGCGCCGACGGCCGTGGCCGGCAGCAGCCCGACGGCCTCGTAGTGCCGCAGGGTCCGACTGGACACACCGGCGGAACGCGCCATCTCCGTGATGGCGTGGGGAGCTTTCGCAGCTGCGCCGTCCGGGCCTGTCGATGCGCTCATGCTGGCGACTGTAGTGCTTGACGCCGCGTCAACTGCAAAGGGTGTGCGACACCCAGGGTGGAGCGCCCGCAGCCGACCGGGAATGTGCGGCAGGCGAACCGTGTTGACTCGCGCCCGGAACTGAGTAGGTTTGCCGCTCGTGACGAACGAGATCCGGTCGTTGAAAGCGCGACTGATCGGGGATCCCCTCCCCTCCGAGAAGCTCGAAGGACAGCTCCTCCCGAAGCACCTGGCCCTGCCGATCTTCGCGAGTGACCCACTGTCCTCTGTCGCGTACGCGCCGCAGGAACTCCTGATGATCCTGCTGCTCGGCGGCATGGCCTTCCTGACGTTCGCACCGTGGGTCGCCGCACTCGTCGTGCTGCTGCTCGTGGTCGTCGTCGCCTCGTACCGGCAGCTCATCAAGGCGTACCCATCCGGCGGCGGCGACTACGAGGTGGCGCACCGGAACCTCGGCGAGAAGGCCGGGCTGGTCGTCGCGAGTGCGCTGCTCGTCGACTACGTGATGACGGTGGCCGTGTCGGTCGCCTCCGGCGTCGACAACATCATCTCGGCGCTCCCGATGCTCGACCACTTCCGCGTCGAGCTCGCGCTGCTGTTCGTCGTGCTGCTCGCCGCCGCCAACCTGCGCGGTGTGCGGGAGTCGAGCAAGGCGTTCGCGATCCCGACCTACCTGTTCGTGGCGAGCGTCTTCGTGATGGTCGTGACCGGGCTCGTCCGGGTGGCCGCCGGCAACGCCCCGGTCGCCGAGTCCGCGGCCTACACCGTGCAGAACGTCGAGCACACCACGCAGGCGGCGTTCATCCTGCTGCTCCTCCGCGCCTTCGCCTCGGGCTGCTCGGCCCTGACCGGCGTCGAGGCCATCGCCAACGGCGTCCAGGCGTTCCGCCGTCCGAAGATCAAGAACGCGCAGGCCACCCTGGTCGCGATGGGCGGCATCGCGATCGTCCTGTTCGTCGGGCTCATCACCCTGGCGCTCGTGTCGCACGTGCACTACGCCGAGCGCGCCTGCGACCTGCAGGGCTTCGCGAACTGTGCCACCACGCCGCAGCGCTCGCTCATCGCGCAGATCGCAGCGGCGACGTTCGGCAACAACTCGGTGCTGTTCTTCGTGATCCAGGCGACGACGGCCGCGGTCCTGCTCCTCGCGGCGAACACGGCCTTCAACGGGTTCCCGCTGCTCGGCTCGATCCTGGCGCGCGACTCGTACGCCCCGAAGGCGCTGTCGACCCGCGGCGACCGGCTCATCTACTCGAACGGTGTCATCGTCCTGGCCCTCGTCGCCGCGGCGCTGCTCGTGGTCTACCGGTCGAACGTCACGAGCCTGATCCAGCTCTACATCATCGGTGTCTTCGTGTCGTTCACGCTCGGACAGACGGGCATGGTCGTGCACTGGACGCGGCTGCTGCGGGCCGACCGCGACCGCGACGGGGCGCCCGCGGCCGACGGCGAGCCACCCGTGAACCGCGGGCAGGTCGTCCGCTCCCGCACGATCAACGCGATCGGTGCGACCTTCACCCTCGTGGTGCTCGTCATCGTCACGATCACGAAGTTCACCCACGGCGCCTGGCTCGTGTTCCTGATCATGCCGGTGCTGTACGTGCTCATGCTCGGCGTGAACCGCTACTACCGCGACGTCTCGCACGAGATCGAGGCCGACGTCGAGACGAAGTTCGGCGCCACCGGGGACCACGCCATCGTCCTGGTGAACAAGCTGCAGAAGCCCGTGCTCAAGGCGCTCGACTACGCGGTCGCCGCCGAGCACGCGAGCATCGAGGCGGTGCACGTCGCGATCGACGACGCCGAGTCCCAACGCCTGCGCGACCAGTGGGCGGAGTACGGCATCCAGGTGCCACTGACGATCGTGCCGAGCCCGTACCGCGACATCTCGATGCCCCTGATCAAGTACATCAAGGCACACCGGGCCGAGCACGGATCCGAGGTCGTCACCGTCTACACCCCGATCTTCATCGTCGGGCACTGGTGGGAGGGCCTGCTCCACAACCACCGCGGCCGCCGCATCCGCAAGAAGCTGCTGCTCGTGCACGGCGTCACCGTGGCCCTGGTGCCGTGGCTGCTCGACTCGTCCGAGCTGCTGTACGGCCGCCGTTCCCGCCCGCTGCCCGGCCAGGAGCGCCGCGGCGAGCCCGTCCGACCCCCGCTTCGCCGCCCGGCGCAGCCCGGGTCGTCGGCCGAGGCCGCAGCCGAGGACCGCCTCCTCCGGTCCGCCGAGCGCAACAGCATCCAGCCGCGCCGCGCGACCCGTCCGGCCGGCCCCGCCGACGGCGTCGACCCCGCACTCTGCACGGGCGAGATCCACGCCCTCGTGCCCTCCCCGCCGCGACGGGGAGCCGACGAGTCGTAGCATGTGGCCCCATGACCATCAGTGACCTGCGGACGTTCGCCACGTTCGACGGACACGGCGGCAAGGTCTCGAAGCGCGTCGAGGTGCTCGACCACGAGCCGCCGGCCGGCAGCCCGCTCGAAGGACTCGTCGCCGTGCGTGGCGAGCACCCCCTCGGCGCGCGCGACGAGCGCGCCGCCGACGCGTCCGCCGCGCTCTCCCGCGGCGTCCCGAGCGTCGGCTGGGTGGACCCGGCCGCGCTCCGCGACTGGTACCGCCCGGACCGCGTCGTCCTCACCCGGCTCGAGGCGCGGCAGTCCGGCATCGAGCCCGGTGTCTACGCCGATTCCCGTGGGCGCGGTCGCGTCCGGATCGACGGCCTGGAGGCCCACCTCGCCCCCGACGGTCGGCCCGCCTTCCGCGCACTGGCCGGCCCCACCGCCGAGCCCGTCGTCGACGTGCCGCTGCCGACCGACCAGGCCGTCCGCCTGGTGGCGGTGACCGCGGTCGACGAGGGACTCGAGGTCGTCACCGCTCCGGTGTCACCGTTCCTGCAGCCCGGAGAGCACCCGGCGTACGGCGACGACGTGGTCGGGTTGCCGCCACGTCCGGCGAGCGGCCGGGTCCGGGTCACGGCGTCGGTGCTCCTCGACGGCGAGCTGCACGAGGTCGACCGGATCGACGAGCGTGCGGCGACCATCTGGATCCGGCGGGCCGACCGCGTCGTGCCGATCGCCACGAGTGCCGTCGGGCCCGATCTGGTGCGGTACGCGGCGGCGGCCGTCTGAGCCGCTCCGGCGCGGATGCGTGCCGGTGTGCACTGTGCCGCCCCGGTGCAGATGCGGGCCGCTGTGCGCGGCGGACCGCTCTCCCGCTGTGGCGCTTCGGGGGACGCCGCTGCTGCGTGTCGTGACGGGGGTGCGGCGTACCGTCGCGGACATGAGTGACGCAGACCGCGACCAGCAGCAGACCCCGGACGCACCGATCCAGGGCGAGACCCTCGGCGGCCCCCGACCCGACCCCTCCACCGACGCGAGCAAGGACCCCGAGCAGTGGGTCACCGGCGACGAACCGATGACGGGACCGCAGCGCAGCTACCTCGACACCCTGGCCCGTGAAGCCGGCGAGGAGCTCCCCGCTGACCTCACCAAGGCGCAGGCGTCGGAGCACATCGACCGCCTCCAGCAGCAGACCGGCCGCGGCGCCGATTCCTGAGGAGCAGTCCGCCCTTCGGCGGACCGCTGTCTGGGCATGCTCTGGGCATGTTCTGGCGAAGCGCGGTCAGTCCCCTGTTCGAGGATGATCGATGACGCGTCACCGGCTACCTTCGTGGCCATGCGAACGACATCGACCTCCATCGGCCTGACCGCGCTCCGCATCGTCCTCGGGGTGGTGTTCATCGCCCACGGCGCACAGAAGTTCGCCCAGGGCATCCCCAACGTGGTGCAGGGCTTCTCGGGCATGGGCGTCCCCCTCGCCGAGGTCGCAGCACCCCTCGTCGCCGGCCTCGAGCTCGTCGGCGGCATCCTGCTCGTGCTCGGCGTCGCGACCCGCGTCGTCGGTGTGCTCCTGGCCGTCGACATGGTCGTCGCCGGGTTCCTGGCGCACGGCACCTCGGGCTTCTACTCGCAGGACGGCGGGTTCGAGTACGTGCTCGTCCTCGCCGTGGCGTCGCTCGCCGTGGCGCTGACCGGGCCCGGGCGGTTCTCGCTCGACGCCATGGTGCTCAAGTCCTCGCGCCGTCGTCGTGGCGTCGAGGAGCCCCTGCCCGCCTGAGCCGCGCGTTCCAGTCCGTCCGGTGCGAGGTTCCGTCGCCCGTGCGAGCTCAAGAGGCCCGCACCGGGAACGGAACCTCGCACCGTTCATGCGGTCCCTCGCACCGTGCGAGGGACCGCGCGGCCGCTCAGCCCGCCAGCGCGTCCACGACCTGGCGGGCGATGCGTCGGCCAGCCCGGTTCGCACCGATGGTCGACGCCTGGGGCCCGTAGCCGGCCAGGAACAACCGCGGCTCCTCGGTCGACCGGCCGTCCTCGACCACCACCCCGCCCGCCGTGGTCCGCAGGTGCAGCGGTGCGAGGTGCCGCAGGTCGGCGCGGAACCCCGTCGCCCAGATCACGGCGTCGGCGTGCACGTGGGTGCCGCCCGCCGTCACCACGCCGGTCTCGTCCATCCGCGTGAACATCGGCTCGTCGCGCAGCACGCCGCGATCGATGCCGGCACGGATCCGTCGCGACACCGGGACCCCGGTGCCGCTGACGATGCTCGGCAGGACCTCGCCGGCACGGGCGGCGCGGTCCTGTTCGTCGACGGCGGCCACCGCGGACTCGACGTCGAGCGACGCGGTCCCGGCCCAGACCATCGGGCGCCGGGTGAACCACCGTGTCGAACGGGCGACGCCGTCGAGTTCGAGCAGGAACCCGATCGCGCTCGTCCCACCGCCGACCACCACGACGTCCTGACGGGCGAAGTCGGTGGCGCTGCGGTACTCGGTCGTGTCCACCTGACGCCCGCGGAACACGTCGCGCCCCGGGTACCACGGCACGAACGGGGTGCCCCACGTGCCGGACGCGTTCACCACGACCTCGGTACGGATGCGCGTGACGGTGCCGTCGGCGCTCCGGGTCGTGACGCACAGCCCGCCGTCCGCCGGGGCGTCGCGTGCCACGCCGCCGTCGCCGTGGATGCGTGAGACGGACGTCACCGTGACCGGGCGCCGCACCCGCAGGTCGTAGTGCTGCTCGAACCGCCGGTAGTACTCACCGACGACGTCACGCGCGGGTCGTGACCGGTCGGCGTCGTCGAACTCCAGCCCCATCGCGCGCATGCCGGGCAGGTCGTGCACCCGGTGCGCCGCCCCGAGCCGCAGGGCCTCCCACCGGAACTGCCACGCCCCACCGGTGCTCGGCGCACGGTCGAGGATCACCAGGTCGCTGCCGGGGACGAGCCCGAGGCGACGCAGGTGGTATCCCACCGAGAGCCCCGCCTGCCCCGCACCGATCACCACCACGCGGGCGTGCTGGTCGACCGGGGTCTCGAGGGGTTCCTTCATCACTTCGATTCTGCTGTGCGGGCCAGCCGTCGCGCGACGTCCAGATCGAGGTACATGGTAGAGTGATCGGCAGATTTCAAACCACGAACCGTCTGGTTCCCCGAGTGATCCTCCGTCATTCGCCAGGACCGGACCAGAGCCGAACGAGGGGGTCACGCATGGGGCGCGGCCGTCAGAAGGCGAAGCACACCAAGGTCGCCCGCGAGCTGAAGTACTTCAGCCCGCAGACGAACTACGGTGCGCTCGAGCAGGAGCTCTCCGCCGGACAACACTCCGACGAGGACTACGTCGACCGTTGGGCGGACCAGTACGGTCCGGAACCGGCGGAAGACGAAGACGAGTTCGAGACCCAGGCAGACCAGAACAAGTCCGCCTGACCTCTCTCGCAGTGACGCCGCGCAGCCCTCGGGCAGCGCGGCGTTTCCGCGTGCCCGGACACCTGTCGGAGCGCTCGGGTTCCGGCGGCGAGTGGTCACGACTCGCCGCGCGCATGACGCCGAGTGGTCAGGAACCGTCGGTTGCAGGCCCGCCAGGCGACGATTCGTGACCACTCACCGCACGCACCACGGCGCGGCGCGGCGCAGGACGGTGCGACCGCAGCCCCGCCCCGCAGCCGCCGAGCGGGTCAGCCCGCGTAGCTCCCGACGAGCCGGACCGCGCCGCCGTCGACACCCTTCGCGCCCTGCTCGAACCCGGTCAGGTCCCGCGCGGACGTGGCGATCGTGCCGACGGGCCACGTGGGCAGACCGGCGGCACCGAGTGCGGCGATGACCTCGGCAGCGGCACCGGCCGAGACGACGGCGAACATGCCGATGCCCAGGTTCCAGGTGCCCTCGGTGTCCTCGATCGGGGTGCCGGCCATGTCGGCCAGGACCCGGAAGACGGGGAGCGGCTGCCAGGTGGAACGGTCGACCTCGACCCAGGAGCCGACGGGCAGCACGCGCGCCAGGTTCGCGGCGATGCCACCACCGGTCACGTGCGAGAGCGAGTGCACCGCGCCCGGGTGCTGCTCGAGGAGCGCCAGGAGCGGTGCGGTGTACAGGCGGGTCGGCTCGAGCAGGGCTTCGCCGACGGAGACCGCACCGCCGAACCCGACGCCGCTCAGCTCGGGCAGCTGGTCCGTGAAGCCGACGCCGCGCGACGCCAGGATGTGCCGCACGAGCGAGTAGCCGTTGGAGTGCAGGCCCGACGACTCGATCGCCAGGACCACGTCGCCGTCCTGCACCAGGTGCGCGCCGAGCTGCGCGTCGGCTTCGACGACACCCGTCGCCGCACCGGCCACGTCGTAGTCGTCCGGCCCGAGCAGCCCCGGGTGCTCGGCGGTCTCGCCGCCGACCAGGGCGGTGCCGGTCTCCGAGCAGCCGCGGGCGATGCCGGCGACGATGTCGGCGATCCGGCCGGGCACCACGCGACCGCACGCGATGTAGTCGGTCATGAACAGCGGCTTCGCGCCGACCACGACGATGTCGTCGACGACCATGCCGACCAGGTCCTGCCCGATGGTGTCGTGCTTGTCGATCGCCTGCGCGATGGCGACCTTGGTGCCGACGCCGTCGGTGGAGGTCGCGAGCAACGGGTGTGCGAAGTCCTTCAGGAACGAGACGTCGTAGAGCCCGGCGAACCCGCCGACGCCGCCGAGGACCGAGGAGTTGTGGGTGGCCGCGACCGCGGACTTCATGAGCTCGACGGCCAGGTCACCGGCAGCGGTGTCCACTCCGGCTTCGGCGTACGGGTTGGGCATGCGGAGTCCTTCGCGGTGACATGGCAGACTTGTTCGGTACCCCCCGATTCTACTGATCTGGAGCACACCCGCGAATGTGCGGCATCGTCGGCCTTGTTGCGCAGGGCCCAGCCAACCAATCCATCTACGACGCACTGCTCCTCCTGCAGCACCGCGGGCAGGACTCGACGGGCATCGCCACGGTCGAGGGTCACGTGCACCACATGCACAAGACCCGCGGGCACGTGCGCGAGGCGTTCCGCACCCGCGACATGCGTGCCCTCCTCGGCACCATGGGGCTCGGACACGTCCGCTACGCCACCAAGGGCGCCGCGACGAACGAAGAAGAGGCCCAGCCGTTCTACGTGAACGCGCCGTACGGCATCGTCCTCGTCCACAACGGCAACCTCACCAACACGCGGGAACTCACGCGTGAACTGTTCGACATCGACCGTCGGCACCTGAACACGACGAGCGACACCGAGCTCCTGGTGAACGTGCTGGCGCACGAGCTGCAGGGCCAGGTCCGCGGCGCGAACCTCGATCCGGGTCAGGTCTTCGACGCCGTCGAGCGCGTGCACGAGCGGGTCGAGGGCTCCTACGCCACGATCGCGACCATCGCCGGGCACGGACTGCTGGCCTTCCGCGACCCGTTCGGCATCCGCCCGCTGATCCTCGGCCACAAGTTCGACGAGGCCGGGCAGCCGGAGTGGGTCGTCGCGAGTGAGTCGCTCGTGCTCGAGTCCGGCGGCTACGAGATCGTCCGCGACATCGCCCCGGGCGAGGCGGTCTTCATCGAGATGAACGGCCAGATGCACGCCCGCCAGTGCGCGAAGAACCCGCGCCTGGTGCCGTGCTCGTTCGAGTACGTCTACCTGGCACGTCCCGACTCCGTGATGAACGGCATCTCGGTCTACGACGCGCGTCTGCGCCTCGGCAACCGCCTCGCCGACACCATCGAGCAGTACGCGCCGACCGGTGACATCGACGTGGTCATGCCGATCCCGGACTCGAGCCGTCCGGCGGCGATGCAGGTCGCCCGGAAGCTCGGCATCGAGTACCGCGAGGGCTTCTACAAGAACCGCTACGTCGGCCGCACCTTCATCATGCCGGGGCAGGCGGAGCGCAAGCGTTCGGTGCGCCAGAAGCTCAACGCGATGTCGTCCGAGTTCAAGGGCAAGAACATCCTGATCGTCGACGACTCGATCGTCCGTGGCACCACGAGCCGCGAGATCGTCGAGATGGCCCGGGCGGCCGGCGCGAACGAGGTCACGTTCACGAGCGCTGCTCCCCCTGTCCGGTTCCCGCACGTCTACGGCATCAACATGCCGACACGTGCGGAGCTCATCGCGCACGACCGGAAGATCCCGGACATCAACCGAGTGCTCGGCAGCGACCACCTGATCTACCAGGAGGTCGGGGACATGCGGGACGCCATCATCGAGGGCTCGGACGTGACCGACCTCGAGATGAGCTGCTTCACGGGCGAGTACGTCACGGGCACCGTGAGCCCGGAGTACCTGTCCTGGGTCGAGGCGAACCAGCTCAGCTAGGCCGCGCCCGAGGCGCGACCAGCAGACGGACAGGAGGCCCGTGGCGACACCGCCACGGGCCTCCTGTCCATCTGCTGCTCGCGGCTACGGCCGCGGGTCACCGTGGTCGTCGAGCTCGCCGTCGACCGTCTCGGGCGGCAGTTCGACCTCCACGCGCTCCGCCGTCAGGCGGGCCGACCGCCGGGCGTAGACCCGGTCGAACACGACGGCGACGACCGCACCGACGAAGGCGCCGATCGTGACGCCCCACAGGCTGAAGTAGCCGACCAGGCTGCCGAAGCTGGTCTGGTCCCGCTGGCCGCCGAGGTTCATGGTGAGGGCGACCACGACCAGGGTCGCGAGGAACCCGAGCACGGCACCGCCGACGATGAACACGCCGAACTTCGGTGCACGGCGGATGGTGACCTCGTCGGGGCTGGCGACCGCGCTGGGAGCCGGTGCCGGCGTGGGGAGCGGCTGCTCGTCGGGTTGATCGGTGGTGCTCACCCGTCCATTGTCCCCCACTGTGGGACGTCCCGCGGCCTGTGCGCGGCGGTCGTTCCGGGAGAGGATGGTCGCTACTGGTCGGTATCCCAAGCGGAGGAGGTGTGTCGGATGCGTGAACGAACCGCACCCGCTCGCCGACGCCGACCGGCCGCACCCGCCCGCGTGGCCTGGCCCGTCGCGCAGCGCGCGGAAGAGGACCGCGCCGTCTCCGTCGTCGCCGAGCACCGGTGGAGTGTCGCGCTCGTCGGTGCCCCCGGCATCGGCAAGAGCACCGCCGCGGCGCGGGTCACCGACCGCGTCGCCGGTCGCGACGGCACCGGCCGCACGGTCGTCGTGCCGATCACGGCGGTCGCCGCGAGCCGGTCGATGCCCTTCGGCGCCGTCGCCGAGCGCTTCGGCGAGCTGCCCGCGTCCATCTCGGAGCTGTCCGACGACACCGGTGCCGAGCAGCGCTTCCGGGCGATCGAGGACCTCGTCGACCGTGACGTGCTGCTCCGCGTCGACGACGCCGACCACCTCGACGCGATCTCCGCGCGGTACGTCGCGTGGCTGGTCCGCCGACAGGGCGCCCGGCTGGTCCTGACCTGCCGCGACTTCACGGCGCTCCCCGAGCCGCTCCGCGCGCTGTGGCAGGACGACCTGCTCGAGCGCATCGACCTGCAGCCACTCGCGCTGCACGAGACCGCCGCGCTCGTGGCCGAGGCGCTGGGCTCGCCGCTCGAGAACGCTTCAGCCGAGCGCGTCCACCGCGCCACCGCCGGCAATCCGCTGTACCTGCGCGAGGTGGTCCGTGCGGCGCGGGTCTCCGGCGCCCTCGACCACACCGCGACCGGGTGGTACTGGCGCGGGCGGGTGACCGCGTCGGACAGCCTCGCCGACATGTACCGCACGGAACTCGGTTCGCTGCCGGAGGACCTGCGCGACGTCGTCGACATCGTCGCCCTCGCCGACCCCATCCCGCTCGCCCGCCTGCTCGGCCTGGTCAGCGGCGGGGACGTCGACCGGGTCGTCGCGCTCGGCCTGGTCCGGATCGACTCGCTCGAGGACGGCGCCGCGGTCGTCCGGCCGTCGCACCCGCTCGTCGGCGAGGTCATCCGGACGCTGGTGCCGGTCGCCCGACGCACGGCACTCTTCGCCCGCGCGAACGCGTTCCGCACCGACCGTCCCGAGGGCGCACCGCCCGCGGCACGCCTGCGTGCCGCGCTGTGGTCGCTCGAGTGCGGCGTCCTGCCGTCGGTCGACCAGCTGCTCGACGCGGCGCAGGTCGCCGTGCGGCTGCAGGAGCACGAGAGCGGGATCGCCCTGGCCTCGGCGGCGCTCCGCACGACGCTCACGCCGACCGAGCAGGTCACGGCGCACTGCCTCCGCTCGCTCGCGTACTCGTACTCGGACGGCCGTGAGGCCGGCCGCGCCGACGCCGAAGCGGCCTGGGGTGTGGCGAAGCGGCACGTCGGCGACGTCACCGACGAGGCCGTCATCGAAGCGTGCGAGACCCTGGCGAACATCCGTCAGTTCCACGACGACGACGTCGCTGCGGCGGTCGCCCTGGCCGATGCCGCCACACGTCTGGTGGTGTCCGACGAGGCCGTCGAACGGCTGCGGCTGCTGCGGATGGCGCACCAGGGGTGGGGCGGGGACTTCGCCGAGGTCCGAGCCGAGATCGAGCGCAGCGGCATCGTGCACGCCCCGACCATGCCGATGTCGTTCCTCGCCGTCGCACCGTGCGCCGTGATGGCGTTGGCGACCGCCGGCCGACTGGACGACGCGTCCGCGCTCGGTCGCCGTGCCCTGGCCACCGCGGTGGCGCACGTCGAGGCAGCCCCGTGGAGCGTCGGCGAGAACTCCTCCGTCCTGCACCAGGTGCAGATGTGGCGCGGCGACCTGGACGACCTGATCACCGAGGTGCCGGCGGGCCGGTCCAGCCCGTACCTGAAGTACGACTTCACGCTCGAGCTCATCGGCCAGGGCAACCTGGCGATCGCGCAGCGCCGCTGGGACGACGCCGTCGCCGCGTTCTCGGCGGCGTGCGAACGCTACGACATCGCCGACCACGGCGGGTTCGCGGCCTACCCCTGGGCGCGGCTGGCCCTGGCGCTCGCGTACGGCGGACGACCGGAAGAAGCCTCCAACGCGCTCGAACGTGCCCGGACCACGCCCCAGCGGGCGATGCGGATCACCGGCGAACAGGTCGCCGTGTCGATCGCCTGGACCGAGGCCGTGCTCGGCAACCCGGCCGGGCTGCAGCACGCCGACGACATCATCGAACGCAGCACGGCCAACGGCTCGTGGACGCACGTCATGTACGGGTACGCGCTGCACCACGCGGTCGGCATGCTGCAGGGGCGCGACTCGGCGTCCTCGCTCGACCGGATGCGCGAGGCCGCGACCCGCGTCGACGGCCCGCTCGCAGCCGCGGTCATCGAGTACGCCGACGCCGTCCGTGCCGACGACCGGACGCGGGTGATCGCGGCGCAGGGCGTGCTCTCGGCGCACGGCGTCTCGGTGACCGCCGGGCGCTCGAAACCACCGCTGACCAAGCGCGAGTACGAGGTCGCCGAGCTCGCCGCGCAGGGGTTGAGCAACCGGCGGATCGCGGAGTCCCTCGGGCTGTCGACGCGGACGATCGACGCGCACCTGTCGCGCGTCTTCGCGAAGTGGGACCTGCACGCGCGGTCGGAGCTCAGCGAACTGCTCTGAGGTGCTCGGCGTTCGGCATCGGCTGTCGCGCACGCAAGAACGTTGCGGATTGCAGCACGACGCGCCGCTGCGATTGACACGTTGTGTGGAACATCGCGTACCTTGGTGCCTGTCGCCGGGTTCGGACCCGTTCGGGTCGGGTCCGAATCCCGGCGACTTCAAGCTTAGGAACCGGGTCGATGCGGGCGCATCGGTAGGGACTACCTAATTCGCGCGGGGCTTCTCCGCGGATGGCCCCGCCACGTGCGGCCCGGTGCCGGCGGTTCGCCGGGTCAGGCGCCGGGGGCGGGCAGCCGGACCGGCAGGAACGCCGTCAGGTCGGCGCGCGAGCCCGAGGCACTGACGCGCGACTGCGCGACCGCCTCGGCCCAGGTCAGCTCGCCGGACGAGAGTGCCAGCCACGTGGTGGCATCGGTCTCGACCACGTTCGGCGGCGTGCCACGGGTGTGCCGGGGTCCGGGCACGGCCTGGACAGCGGCGAACGGCGGCACCCGCACCTCGACGCTGTTGCCCGGGACCTCGTCCGCCAGGCACTGCAACGTCCACCGCACCGCGGTCGCGACGGCCGGTCGAGCCGTCTCCCCACGACGCACGGCAGCAAGTGCCGCACGCCCGTCGGCGTCCTCGATCCTCCTGGGTGGCATCTCCACAGGCTAGCCCTCGCATCGCGGGCGGCGAGTCGGGCTGGGTAGGGTGATCGGGTGCGAATCCTCGTCCTCGGTTCCGGTGCCCGCGAGCACGCGATCATCACGGCCCTCCTCGCTGAGCATGCGGGTCACGTCATCACGGCAGCGCCCGGCAACGCCGGCATCGCCGCCGACGTCGAGACCGTCTCCCTCGACCCCACGAACGGCGCGCTCGTCGCCGAGTACGCGATCGAGAACGACGTCGAGCTCGTCGTCGTCGGCCCCGAGGCCCCGCTCATCGCCGGTGTGGCCGACCCGGTGCGCACCCGCGGCATCCCGGTGTTCGGGCCGGGCAAGGCCGCCGCGCAGCTCGAGGGCTCGAAGGCGTTCGCCAAGCGGATCATGGGCGAGGCCGGTGTGCCCACCGGGCGTCCGGTCTACGCGGGCACGGCGGACGAAGCCGTCGCCGCGATCGACGAGCTCGGCGCCCCGTACGTGGTCAAGGCCGACGGGCTCGCCGCAGGCAAGGGCGTGCTCGTGACCGACGACCGCCAGGCCGCGATCGACCACGCCACCTACTGGCTCCAGCACGGACACGTCGTGGTCGAGGAGTTCCTCGACGGCGAAGAGGTCTCGTTGTTCTTCCTGAGCGACGGGCACGACGTCCGCGCGCTCAGCCCCGCGCAGGACTACAAGCGCCTGGCCGACGGTGACCTCGGACCGAACACCGGCGGCATGGGCGCGTACTCGCCGCTGCCGTGGCTCGCCGACCGCTGGCCGTCCGAGCAGGCCTTCGTCGACGAGGTCACGGAGCTCGTCGCGCTGCCGACCGTCCGCCGCCTCGAGCACGAGGGCACGCCGTTCGTCGGGCTCCTGTACTGCGGCCTCATCGTCACCGAGCAAGGCGTCCGTGTGATCGAGTTCAACGCTCGCTTCGGCGACCCGGAGACGCAGGTCGTGCTCCCCCGCCTGGCCACGCCGCTCAGCGAGCTCCTGCTGGCCGCCGCCACCGGGCAGCTCGGCGCGGTGCCCGCACCCGTGTTCCACGACGAGGTCGCCGTGACCGTCGTCCTGGCGAGCGAGGGCTACCCGGAGAACCCGCAGACCGGTCGACCGATCACCGGCATCGACGACGCGAACGCCCGCGACGGCGTCTCGGTCGCGCACGCCGCCACCGGCGTCCTCGACGACACGCTCGTGGCCACGGGTGGCCGGGTGCTCAGCGTCGTGGCGACCGGGTCGGACTTCGCCCAGGCCCGCGAGCGTGCCTACGCCGGGCTCGGGGACATCACGCTCGACGGCGCACAGTTCCGCACCGACATCGCCGCGAAGGTCGCGAAGTGACCGCCGCCGCCCCGATCGCCGGCTGGCGGCACGTCTCGTCCGGCAAGGTGCGCGAGCTCTACGTGCCCGAGGGCACCGCCGACCTGGCGAGCGCGTCCGAGCTGCTGCTCGTCGCCTCGGACCGGGTCAGCGCGTACGACTTCGCGCTCGAGCCGCCGATCCCGGGCAAGGGCGAACTGCTGACCCGCCTGTCGCGGTTCTGGTTCACCCAGCTGAGCGACGTCCCGAACCACATCATCGGCCCGTCCTCCGGTGGCACCCCGGTGCCCGCCGACGTCGAGGCACGGTCGATGCACGTCATGCCGCTGAGGATGTTCCCCGTCGAGTGCGTCGTGCGCGGGTACTTGGTCGGCAGTGGCTGGGCCGAGTACCAGGAGACCGGCAGCGTGTGCGGCGTCCCGCTCCCCGCCGGGCTGTCCAACGGTGACCGCCTGCCGGAACCGATCTACACGCCGGCGTACAAGGCAGCCCAGGGCGAGCACGACGAGAACATCTCGTACGAGCAGACCGTCGACCTGGTCGGTGCCGAGACCGCGGCCACCCTGCGCGAGCTCTCGCTGCACGTCTACACCGAGGCCGCGGCCATCGCCCTCGAACGGGACGTCGTGATCGCGGACACGAAGTTCGAGTTCGGGCAGGACGCCACCGGCCGGATCCGCATCGCCGACGAGGTCCTGACGAGCGACTCCAGCCGCTACTGGGACGCCCGCTCCGCCGACCGCACCGACTCGTTCGACAAGCAGATCGTGCGGGACTGGCTCAGCGCGCACTGGGACCGTCAGGGCACGCCACCGGTGCTGCCGGACGAGATCGTCGAGCGCACGGCTGCGCGGTACGCCGAGCTGATCGAGCGCCTCGGCGCCTGACGCCGCGCCCGCCGGCGCCTACCGGTGCTGGCGGTGCTGGCGGCGCCTGTCCAGCGGTCACGACACCCCGCTCCGGTCCAGCGACCGGTCACGAACCGTCGCCCGAGGCCCCGCCAACCGACGGTTCGCGACCACTCGGCGGCCGACGCACGACACGTCGCGACCACTCGCCGCGTGACCCGCCGACGAGCCAGCCGACAGTTCCCGACCGCTCAGGCCTCGACGGACTCGACTGCCTCGACTGCCTCGACGGACTCGCGAGCCACCACGACGACGGTCAGGTCGTCGCCCGGGTCGTGCTCGACGACACGGGCGCGCACCCGCTGCAGGAACGTCTCGACGTCCGGGGACTCCCGGTACAGCGATCCCAGCTCCGACAGCGACGCGAGCGTGGAGTCCCAGAGCTCGAGCGCGCCGTCGGTCACGACGATGAGCACGTCACCGGGCCGGAGCACGAGTGACCCGGCCGCGCGGGGCATCCCGGCGGGGTGCAGCCCGATCGGCAGGTCCGACGACCGCAGGATCCGCTCGGCACCGTCGTCCCGGAGCTGCAGCACGAGCCCGTGTCCGGCGTCGGCGAAGTCGAGTCGCCCGGTGGACGGGGTCAGTCGGCCGTGGAACATCGTCGCGAAGGACTCGGCGCGGCTGAGCTCGGGTGCGACCTGTGCCTCGAGTCCGGCGACGGCGACGCCCGGGTCCTGGTCGCCGCGGGCGAGCAGGCCTCCGCGGATGTTCGCGGCGAGGAGCCCGGCGGACATCCCCTTGCCCATGACGTCCGACACGGTCAGGTGGATCGAGTCCTCGCCGGAACGGTGCCAGTCGTGGAAGTCGCCGGAGACGAGCCCGTGCGGGATCGACATCCCCGTGATCCGGTAGCCGGGAACCTGCACCTCGGCTGGCTGCAGGCCGTTGAGCACGGTGCGCAGGCGGTCCTCGTCGGCTCCGGCGAGCAGTTCACGCTCCGCCCAGATGCCGAGTTCCTGCAGGAGTTCGAGTTCGTCGGCGTCGAGGGTGCGCGGCTCGGGGTCGATCAGGCAGAGGGTGCCGACCTTCAGGTCGTCGTCGCCGGCACGGAGCCCGACGCCGGCGTAGAACCGGACGTTCGGGTCGCCGAGCACCATCGGCAGGTCCGCGTACCGGGCGTCCACGCGGGCGTCCGGGACGACCACGGGCCCCTGCTCGCCCAGGGTCCGTCCGCAGAACGTGTCCTGCAGCGGGATGACCGGGCCGAAGACGGCGTCGCTCTGCTGCGACTTGATCGTCAGCGTGGTCTCGCCCGCCAGGTTGAGGAACGAGCCGGAGACCCCGAGGGCCTCGCGTGCGATCCGGGTGATCCGTTCGAACCGTTCCTCGACCCCGCCGTCGACCACGTCGAGTGCCGCGATCAGCGCGGCTCGCCGGACCGCATCGGCCCCCGTCGGCGCGGGCACGGACATCGCGGTTTCCGGCTGCATGCTCCCACGGTAACGCGCGGAACGGACAGGGCCTGTCCCCAGTCCGGAGGGCGCAGGTCGTCCGGCGCGTCGGCGTACCCTGGTCGTCGTGCTCCGAGTCGTCCCCGCAACCGTCCTCGGCGTGGCCGCGCTCCTGGCCCTCGCCGGCTGTGGCGCCCACGACTCCACCGGCCAGGTGTCGGTCACGGTGTCGTCGAACGCCGCCGACCACCCCTACGAGGTCAAGGTGTTCGCCTCGACCGGCAAGCTCTCCGAGCACCAGCGGGTGTTCCCGGGCGGTACGGCCGACTTCGCGGGCGTTCCCCTCGGCCAGGTCACGGTCCGCGCCGGCGACCTCTGCCCGCAGACGACCAAGGTGTCCGACGGCACGGTCGCGACGGTCACCCTGACGACGACGGGCTGCTGACCCCGCGACTCGCCGGCGACCCCGCACACCGACGGATCGACAGGTCGTCGTCCCCGCCGGTCTCGGAGCGGAAGCCCTCGTCCTCCGCGGTCACGGCGTCGGGACCCGGTCCCACTCGTCGCCGTACCGGGACAGCACCGACCAGCGCGAGACGGGCCACGTGGTCACGAAGGCGCGCCCGACGACGTCGTCGACCGGCACGGTGCCGTGCACGCGTGAGTCGGCGGAGTCGTACCGGTTGTCGCCCATCACCCAGATGCGCCCCTCCGGCACGGTGATCTCGAAGTCCTTCCCGGCGACACGGTCCGACCCGCGTTCGAGCACGACGTAGGGCTCGTCGACCGCGTGCCCGTTCACCGACAGGCGGCCCTCGGCGTCGCAGCACGACACCGTGTCACCCGGCAGGCCGATGACCCGTTTGATCAGGTCGTCGCCCTGGCCCATGCCGAGCCAGCCGCCGGGGTCCTGGAACACCACGACGTCACCACGCTGCAGCGGCACCACCCCGGGCACGAGCTCGTTGACGAGCACCCGGTCCCCGACGAGCAGCGTGTTCTGCATCGAGGCCGAGGGGATGTAGAACGAACGGACCAGGTAGGCCTTGACCAGGAAGGACGCCAGCAGCGCCACGACGACGATGATGACGAGGTCGCGCAGGAACCGCAGGCCCCCGCGCTCCGGCTCGCTCTCGGCGGCGGGTTCGGCGTGCGGTTCGGCGTGGGGGTGCGTGCCGCTCAATGCGTCAGCACCACCTTGACGAGACCGATCACGAACGCCACCGCGGCCAGCACGATCCCGCCCCACAGCCCGAGGAACGTCGGCTGCTTGCCGCTGAACCGCTGCATGAACACGCCCACCAGCCCGATGCGCACGACCAGGATCGCCGTCGCCGCGATCTGCGCCCACTCCGCCGGCAGCCACCCGACCCATGCAGCCGCGTAGAGGACCGCCGGGATCAGCCCCGAGGTCGCGATCGGGTTGGCGTTCCGGACGATCGTCGCGACCGAGTCGCGGCGCGCAGCGCGGTCCTCGGCGGAATCCTCGCCGTCGTCGCCGAGCCCGTGCGCGACCAGGTGCGCGAGCACGTGGGCCAGGTACGTGAGCACCGCGGTCGCCAGGACGGTCGCCACCGCGGCGCCGTGGTGGATCTGCTCCGGGTTCACCGCGATCGCGACGGCGAGCACCGTGATGTTGCCGTAGATGTACGACGACATCCGGTCGCGGACGTGCTCGAGCGGCAGGTCGCGGGGGTCGGGGCGACCGCCGCGGGGTCCGCGCCCCGGTCGGGAGGGCCGTCGTGTGCGTGGCATCCGTCCATCTTGGCCCCCGCGGTCGGCCGTCCGCCGACAGGACACCGGCTGCGATGCTCACGCGGGCGGCCGGTTCCGGCAGACTGGGTGCCGATCGGTGCGACGGAGCGCCGGACAGGAGGCACGCATGACGTCCGCACGACCACTCGCCCTGGTGACCGGGGTGGGCCGCAGAGCCGGCATCGGTGCAGCGCTCGCCACCCGGCTGGCGACCGACGGCTGGGACCTCGCCATCTCGTGGTGGGGGCCCTACGACGACCGCGTGAGCGGCGGGGCGGACCCGGACGGGGTCGAGTCGGTGGTGCAGGAGTGCGAGGCGGCGGGAGCACGGGTGACGCGCCTCCCGGTCGACCTGGAGGACCCGGAGCAGGCGGCCGCACTCGTCGACCGCGCCGAGGCGGAAGCCGGCGCGCCCGTCACCGCGCTCGTCATGTCGCACTGCGAGTCCGTCGACTCCGACCTGCGCACCACCACGGTCGAGTCGTGGGACCGCCACTTCGCCGTGAACGCCCGCGCGCCGTTCCTGCTCGTGCAGGCCTACGCGGCCGGGCTCGAGCGCGCCGGGGACGCCGCACCGCGCAACCGACGCCGGATCGTCGCCCTGACGAGCGACCACATCGCGTACAACCTGCCGTACGGGGCGTCGAAGGGGGCGCTCGACCGGATCGTGTTCGGCGCCGCGAAGGAGCTCGGCAGCCTCGGCGTCAGCGCCAACGTGGTGAACCCGGGTCCGAACGACACCGGCTGGATGTCCGACGAGGTCAAGGGGTGGGCTGTCGAGGGCACGCCGCTCGGCCGGCTCGGACGCCCGTCGGACACCGCCGCGCTCGTCGGGTTCCTCTGCTCGGAACAGGGCGCCTGGGTGAACGGGCAGCTGCTGACGTCCGACGGCGGGATCTCGAACCGCGCCTGATGCACCGGATTGGTTGACGCGTCATCAAATTGGTTGACGCGTCAACCAATCGGGCGCAGACTGGGTGCATGCACACGCACGAACTGCTCGCCGCCGACACCGGGATGGGCGCCGTCACGCTCCGCGTCGCCGACCTCGACGCGATGATCCGGTACTACCGCGACGGCGTGCGGTTGTCGCTGCTCTCCCACGACGGCGGCGTGGCCGTGCTCGGTCGAGGCAGCACGCCGATCGTGGTCCTCGAGCACGCCCCCGCGATGCGGCACGCCGGACCCCGCGAGGCCGGCCTGTTCCACACGGCGATCCTGTTCGACACCCGCGCCGACCTGGCCGCCGCGCTCTACTCGGTCTCCACGCAGTACCCGGCGGGCTTCACCGGCAGTGCCGACCACCTGGTGAGCAACGCCTTCTACTTCACGGATCCCGAGGGCAACGGCGTGGAACTGTACTGGGACCGCGACCGCACCGAGTGGTCGTGGACGCACGGCATGGTCGACATGGACACGAAGTACGTCGACCCGAACGCGTTCCTGCAGTCCCACCTGACGCAGGACGCCCTGGACACCGCCACGGCGCGCCCGGGCAAGGTCGGCCACGTGCACCTGTCCGTCGGCGACGTCGCCACCGCACGCTCCTTCTACGTGGACACCCTCGGCTTCGAGACCACCGCCGGCTTCGGCGAGGCGCTGTTCGTCAGCGCCGGCGGGTACCACCACCACATGGCGATGAACACCTGGAACTCCCGCGGCGCCGGGCGGCGACAGCTCGCACTCGGCCTGGGGCTCGTGCGGATCGAGGTCCCGGGCACCGACGACCTCGGCGCCCTGACCGAGCGCATGCGGCACGGCGGCGTGGAGCTCGCCGACGACGGCCGGACCGTGGCGTTCGACGACCCCTGGGCGAACCGCATCGAGGTGACCACGCCCGCTCGCGGCTGACGCGTCGCGACACGTCGCACTGACCGACCCCACGCGCGGCCGGACCCGCGCGGTGTCGCCCAGCGCGGAACTCGCCACACCGGCCGCCGGACCGGCAGGATGGACCCGTGACTGACGACATCCGGTGGGAGGTGGTCGAGGAGAGCACGCTGTCGCTCCCCGACCACGAAGCGATCGCAGCGCTGCTCGGGCAGGCCTTCCCCGACTGGTCGCACTGGTACGTGGGCGGCCGGAGCTGGTCCGGCATGCAGCCGGAACGCCGGGTGCTCGCGCACGACGCCGACGGGGTCGTCCTGGCCCACGTCGGCATCCGCCGCATGTACATCTCCGTCGGCGGACAGGACGTCCTGGTCGGCGACACCGGCCTGGTCGCCGTCGCACCCCGTCTGCAGGGCACCGGCGTCGGCCGCGAGCTGATGACCCGGACCGCGGCGGTCCTCGAGGGACTCCGCGTCCCCTTCGGGTTCCTCGGCGCGGGCGAGGACCGCATCCCGTTCTACTCGAAGCTCGGCTGGCACGAGTTCCCCGAGGCCGTCGGCACCTTCTCGGCGTTCACGGCCGAGGGCGCGGGCGTCAGCAACACCGAGCAGGGCGGCTGGATGGCGCTGCCGGTGGCAGCGCAGCTCGAGGACTGGCCCGCTGGGCCGATCTGGCTGAACGGCCAGCAGGTCTAGAACCGCTTCAGACCGACGGACGGGAGGCCCGGTACCAGCTGGTACCGGGCCTCCCGTCCGTCAGGTGGTGGAGCGGGGCTTACGCCTCGACCGCGACCTTCTCCGGGTCCTCGTTGGAGCCCGGCGCGCTCGGCGTGACCGCGGCGCGCACGCGCGCACCCAGGTCGGCGTCGACGTTCGTCCAGTAGGCGAACACGCGCTCGCGCAGGTCGTCGCGCGTCACCTTCGAGACGTGGCCGGCGATGTTGCCGACCAGGCGCTCACGGGCGGCGTCGTCCAGGACCTCACGGACGAGCGTGCCGGCCTGGCCGAAGTCGTCGTCCTCCGGGTGCAGGGTCGCGGCGGAACGCTGCAGCGCACCGTCGGACTCCCAGCCCGGGGCGTCGTCGGTCGCGTTCGGGTCGGCGTGCGCACCACCGAGCGAGTTCGGCGCGTACACCGGCACCTCGGACTTCTGGAAGTCGAAGCGCATGCCGCCGTCCTTCGAGTACGAGTGGACCTCGTTCTTCGGGGCGTTCACCGGCAGCTGGGCGTGGTTCGTGCCGACACGGTAGCGGTGGGCGTCCGCGTAGCTGAAGATGCGCGCCAGGAGCATCTTGTCAGGGCTCGCCGCGATGCCGGGCACGAAGTTCGAGGGGGCGAACGTCGCCTGCTCGATCTGCGCGAAGTAGTTCTCCGGGTTGCGGTTGAGCTCCATCGTGCCGACCTCGATGAGGGGGTAGTCCGCGTGCGGCCACACCTTCGTCAGGTCGAACGGGTTGAAGCGGTAGGTCGCGGCGTCCTCGTAGGGCATGACCTGCACCTTGAGGGTCCACCGCGGGAAGTCCTGACGCTCGATCGCGGCGTGCAGGTCGCGGATGTGGAAGTCCGCGTCCTCGCCGGCGATGCGGTCGGCGTCCTCCTGCGTCAGGGTCTTGTGGCCCTGCTCGGTGATGAAGTGGTACTTCACCCAGAAGCGCTCGCCCTCGGCGTTGATCCACTGGTAGGTGTGCGAGCCGAAACCGTCCATCTCGCGCCAGCTCGCCGGCAGGCCGCGGTCGCCCATCAGCCACGTGACCTGGTGCGCCGACTCGGGCGACAGGGTCCAGAAGTCCCACTGCATGTCGTGGTCGCGCAGGTGCGAACCGGGCAGGCGCTTCTGCGAGCGGATGAAGTCGGGGAACTTGATGCCGTCGCGGATGAAGAACACCGGGGTGTTGTTGCCGACCAGGTCGTAGTTGCCCTCGGTCGTGTAGAACTTCAGCGCGAAGCCGCGGGGGTCGCGCCACGTGTCGGGGGAACCCTGCTCACCGGCGACGCTCGAGAACCGGGCGAGCATCTCGGTGGTCTGCCCGGGCTGCAGGAACGCGGCTCGGGTGAAGCGCGAGACGTCCTGCGTGACGGTGAAGGTACCGAAGGCGCCGCCACCCTTGGCGTGCACGACCCGCTCCGGGACACGCTCGCGGTTGAACTGGGCGAGCTTCTCGACCAGGTAGTGGTCGTGCAGCGCGAGGGGGCCGTCGGCCCCGACGCCCATCGAGTGCTCGTCGCTCGAGACGGGTGCGCCGCTGTTGGTCGTGGTGGTCGGGGTGCCGGTCGGCGTGTTCTGGTCGGACACGGTTCCTCCTTGAGGTGGGACGTTGGTTCGGTCAGGGGTGCTCGGGTGGTTCGGGATCCGGCGCGTCGTGCGGCCGGTGCGGTGGGCGGTCGCCGTCAGGCGGGCGCGGGGGCGACGTCCGGGTCGTCGTGCTCCACACCGTCGCGCTCTGCCGCTGCGCAGCGCTCGCAGATGCCCCAGTAGGTGACCTCCGCGGTGGTGACCGCGAAGCCGTGGGTCTCGGACGGCGTCAGGCAGGGCGAGTGGCCGACCGCACAGTCGACGTCCTCGATGGCGCCGCACAGGGTGCAGACGATGTGGTGGTGGTTGTCACCGGTGCGGCGCTCGTACCGCGCGGGGCTGCCGGCCGGTTCGATGCGGCGGACGAGCCCGACGCCGGTCAGGGCGTTCAGCACGCCGTAGACGGCCTGGTGACTCGTGGTCGGCAACTCCACGGCGAGCGCGGTGACGATGTCGTCCGCGGTGGCGTGCGGCATCGAGTCGGTCGCGCGGAGCACCGCGAGTCGCGGGGTCGTGACCCGGAGCCCCGAGGAACGGAGCAGATCGGCGTCGGCGTCCATGCTGAGCCTTTCTTTTGCAGGAATCAAGACAACGTGTTCACTGTACACGAGCTTCTGCTGCCGGCCATCGAAGGACGCATGCTGCTACCGGAATACGAAGTGTCACGATCCGGTCGCGATCCGCGGGGACGCCGCTGGACCGACGATCCGCACGCTAACGTCCGGACATGTCCACGAGCCAGGGTCTGCCTGAACAGGCGAACAGCACCGAGGACGTCCGGGGGATCATCGCGAAGCGGGACCTGGTCGTCGACCTCATCCGGACGGCCTGCGTCGTCCTCGTCGTCATCGTGCACGTCACGATGGTCGGCGTCGCCGCCGACGACCAGGGGGTGCG
This sequence comes from Curtobacterium sp. BRB10, assembly GCF_031844325.1. Taxonomy (NCBI): domain Bacteria; kingdom Bacillati; phylum Actinomycetota; class Actinomycetes; order Micrococcales; family Microbacteriaceae; genus Curtobacterium; species Curtobacterium sp. BRB10. The sequence goes on along the minus strand of NZ_JAUZVA010000005.1, from coordinate 252,280 downwards.
GGTCACGAGCCCGCTGCAGGAACTCCCCTGGTACGTCGCCGCCACCTGGGTCGGGCAGGTGATGCCGCTGTTCTTCGTGGTCGGCGGGTTCGCGAGCGCCGTCGGCTGGCGCAGCACCGTCGCCCGAGGCGCACCGAGCCCCGCCCGCGACTTCCTGGCCACCCGACTGGTGCGGCTGTTCCGGCCCGCGGTGCCGCTGTTCGTGTTCCTCGCGCTCGGGCTCGGGGTCGCCACGGCCGCGGGGACGCCGCCGGAGCTCCTGGCCGAGGTCGCGTTCGGCATCGGTTCGCCGCTCTGGTTCCTGGCCGCCTACGGCATCACCCAGTGCTGCGTGCCCGTGATGATGCGCCTGCACGAACGAGCACCCTGGGCCACCCTCGCCGTGCTGCTCGTGCTCGCCGGAGCGGTCGACGCCGTCCGCCTGGCCACCGGTGTCGCCGAGGTCGGGCTGCTCAACCTCGGGCCGGTGTGGCTCTTCGCGCAGCAGCTCGGCTTCCTCTGGGCCGACGGCTGGTTCGCTCGCCGGTCGAAGGTGCTCCTGCTGGGCATCGCCGTCGCCGCCTACGCCGTGCTCGTACCGATGACCTCGGTCGGGCTCTGGGCACCCGACATGCTGCAGGACCTCAACCCGCCGATGCTCCCGTTGGCGTTCCTGGCGATCGCGCAGGCCTGCCTGGTCCAGCTCGTGCACGCTCCGCTCTCCCGACTGATGCGCACCCGGGCCGCCCTCGGGGCAGTGTTCGTGCTCGGCCGGGACGGCATGACCATCTACCTGTGGCACCTGCCGCTCTTCATCGCGCTGAACGGCGTCGCCCTGCTCGTCGGACTGCCGTTCCCGACGCCGGGTTCCGGTCCGTGGTGGGCGTCCCGGGTCGTCGCACTCGTGGTGGTGCTCGCCGTCGCGCTCGGGGTGGCCAGGGCTCTGCGCTGGTTCGACCGGCCGCTCCCCCGGCTGTTGCCGTCGGCCGACCGTCCATCGTGGCCGGTCGTCGCGCTCGCCGCCCTCTGCACGATCGGCCCGGCGTTCCTCGTGATGCAGCTGCACCTGTCGTTCGGCGTCGCGCTCGTCGGTGCAGTGGCCGTGCCGATCGGCGTCTGGCTGCTGTCGCGGACCGTCCCGGCACGCGGGGTCGCCCGGATCTGAACCGGTTCTCACCGTCCCAGGGCCAGCCGGGCCCCCGGCGGACGTCGGGCGGACGGAGGATGGCTCCGGCGGCGCGGAGGACGAGCCCGCCTGATCCCCAGGAGGCTCCCCACGCCGTCGACACCCGAGTTCTGGAGCACCTGGCGGTTCGATCCCCTGGCGGCGGTGCTCCTCGTCGTCGCCGCGGTCGCCTACTGCCGGTGGGTCGGCGGCGCGGCGCGACGGGGTGCCCGCTGGCCGTGGTGGCGCACGCTCGCCTTCGCCACGGCGCTCGTGCTGTTCGGCGTCCTGCAGTTCGGCATCGTCGGCGTCGACGACGAGCGGTTGCGCTGGGCCTTCGTCCTGCGGGCCGCCCTGCTGTTCTTCGCGGTCCCCACCTTCGCCGCGCTCGGTGCGCCCGTCGCACTGCTCCGGATCGGCGGCCCGGGTCGCCTCGCGCAGGTCGCCGACGCGGTCATGGGGTCACGTCCGGTGCGCCTGCTCGGCAACGCGATCGTCGCGCCGCTGGTCGCGCTCGCGCTGTTCGCCGTCCTGCTCACCCCGTTCTCGGCGGTGATCCGGGAGTCCCCCGCATGGGCGGCTGTCATCACCGTGGCCGTGCCGGCGCTCGGGTTCGGCCTGCTCGCGCCCCTGTCCGAGGTCGGCGTGCTCGTCTCGTCGACGTTCGCCACGGCCGAGTTCCTGCTGGCGTTCGTCGAGCTGGTCGTCGACGCGGTCCCCGGCATCGTGCTGCGGATCACGAACCACGTGCTCGACGGGTCCCTCGTGCCGGTGGTCGGGCGGGCCTGGTACCCGTCGCCGCTGCAGGACCAGCACCTGGCGGGCGACCTGCTGTGGTTCATCGCCGAGGTGGCGGACATCCCCGTGCTCGTCGCCCTGTTCATCCGGTGGCAGCGGACCGACCGCCGCGAGGCCCGGGCCGTCGACGCCCTGACCGACGAGCAGATGGACGAGCTGACCCGAGCGCACCTGCGGCGCCGCGGCTGAGCGTCGGGACGCCCCTCGTTCCACTTCGTGAGCAGCAATGGTCGGGTCGCCTTCGGGCACCCGACCATTGCTGCTCACGAAGTGCGTTCGTGCCCTACTTCGACGGGGCCCCGGCGGGCTCGGCGTCGGGCTGCGTGGTCACCGAGCCGGTCTGCTGCCACGCGACGGTCTGCTTCGGCTTCGCCAGGAACAGCGCCGCGACGATGGCCACGACGAGCACGATCGCGGGCAGGTAGAGCGACTCACCCATGGCCTTCGAGAACGGCTCGAGCAGGAAGCCCGGCAGCGCGCCGACCTGCTGCTCCGCACCACCGGCCGAGGCCCCACCGGACGACGCCGGGAAGTTCGCGGTGATCCGGGCCTCCATCAGGGCGGCGATGCCGGCCGAACCGAGCACCGCACCGATCTGGCGGGTGGTGTTGTAGACGCCCGAGCCGGCACCGGCCAGCTTCGGCGGCAGGTTGCGCGTCGCCGAGACGGACAGCGGTCCCCACATGCAGGCGTTGGCGAGACCGAGGAGCGCGCTCGGCAGGAGCACCCAGCCCCACTCGGCACCGCTCGACAGCAGGGCGCCGAACCAGAACAGGCCGGCCGAGAAGCAGGCGAGGCCGAACGCGGCGACCCAGCGCGGGTTCCAGCGGTTCAGGTTCTTGCCGACGATCGGGGCCAGTGCCGCCGACAGCACGGCCTGCGGCACGAGGAGCAGCGCGGCCTGGGTGGGCGAGAAGCGCAGGACGTCCTGGGCCCACAGCATGATCGGCAGGGCGAACGACGCGATCGCGACACCGACGGCCGTGATGGCGACGTTGGCCAGGGTGAAGTTGCGGTCGCGGAACAGGCCGAGCGGCAGCAGCGGCTCACCCTTCTGCACGCCCTGCCAGACGACGAACCCGGCGAGCACGACGAGGCCGACGATGATGAGCGCCCAGACCGAGATCGGGCCCGCGATGGTGCCCCAGTCGTAGGTCTCGCCCTCCTGGATGCCGAAGACGAGCAGGAACAGGCCGACCGCGCTCAGCACGATGCCCAGGTAGTCGAAGCGGTGCCCGTGCCGGTCGAACGACGGCACGAAGCGCTGCGCGAGCACGAACGCGACGACACCGACGGGGACGTTCACGAAGAAGATCCACTCCCAGCCGAAGCCGTCGACGAGCAGGCCGCCCACGATCGGGCCGACGAGCGACGCGACACCGGCGACGGCGCCCCAGAGGCCCATCGCTGCGCCGCGGTTCTGCGGCGGGAAGATGCGCGTGATGACCGACATGGTCTGCGGGCTCATCATCGCGGCGCCGAGACCCTGCACGACGCGGGCGACGATCAGCACCTCGATCGAGCCGGCCAGGCCGCACCACAGGCTGGCGAGCGTGAAGACCACGAGGCCGATCTGGTACATGACCTTCGGGCCGAAGCGGTCACCGAGCCGGCCGGTGATGAGCAGCGGCACGGCGTAGGCGAGCAGGTAGGCGCTCGTCACCCAGATCACGGAGTTGATGTCCGCGTCGAGCTCCTGGGCGATGGTGGGGGTGGCGACCGACACGATGGTCGAGTCGACGAGGATCATGAAGAACCCGACGACGAGTGCCCACAGGGCGGGCCACGGCTTCTTCTCGGTCGTCCGCGGAGGCGTGACGGTGGTCATCGAGTGGTTTCCTTGCTGTTCGTGGTGGTGTCTTCGGACGCGGCGGGGGCGTCCCAGGAGATGTGGCCGGCGGCGATCCGGTCGGCCGTGGCGACGAGCCACTCGATCTGCGTCGTGAGGATGGCACGCACGTACGACACGTCGAGCCAGTACCGCTCGGGCAGGTCCTTGGCACGGACGACCCCGAGGATCTCGTCCGCCTCGTCGCGCTGGGCCTGGAGTGCGACGGCCCGTGCCCGGAGGGCGGACTCGGCCTCGTCGACCGACAGGTTCTCGATCTCGGCGACGGCCAGGTGGAAGACGGGGTACTCCTCGGCCGGTTCGGCGATCAGCCGGACGAGCCCGTCGTGCAGGGCCGTCCACCCGTCGTCCGTGATCGCGTAGGTGGTGCGTTCCGGACGGTTGCCCGCCCGGTCGGTCCCCACGACCTCGGCGAGGCCGAGCTCCACCAGGCGGCCGACCTGGTGGTACAGGGTGCCGGGCCGGACCTTGACGTTCCGGCCGTCCCGGCGGTGCGTCATCGTCTGGAACATCTCGTAGGGATGCGTCGGCCCCTCGGCCAGGAGCCCGAGCGCGGCGAACGCGAGTGGCGTGAGCGACGGCACACGTGCCTCCAGTCCGCTTGTTCGTTGTTGACTATTCGAAGTGGAATATACGCATTGGAACATGCATGAGCAACCGCACAGCAACGGCCGGCCAGGAGGCCCGTGGCCGTCCCGGCGTGTCGCGCGCGCCCCGTAGACTGGTCGCGTCCCCCCACCCCTGAAGTGCTGGAGAGAACACGTGCCAACGATCGTCGTCGAGGTCATGCCCAAGGCCGAGATCCTCGACCCCCAGGGGAAGGCCGTGGGCAACGCCCTGGCCCGCCTCGGCAAGGCCGACCTGACCAACGTCCGCATCGGCAAGCGCTTCGAGGTGACCGTCGACGGCCCCGTCGACGACGCCAAGCTCGCCGAGGTCCGTGACATCGCAGCCGACGTCTTCTCGAACGCGGTCATCGAGGACGTCGTGTCCGTGACCGTCGAAGGCCAGTGACCCGGATGCGCATCGGCGTCATCACGTTCCCCGGCTCGCTCGACGACCGCGACGCCCAGCGCGCCGTCCGTCTCGCCGGCGCCGACCCCGTCGCCCTGTGGCACGGGGACCACGACCTGCAGGGCGTCGACGCCATCGTGCTGCCCGGTGGGTTCTCGTACGGCGACTACCTGCGTGCCGGCGCGATCGCCGCGAAGGCCCCGATCATGGCCGAGGTCATCGACGCCGCCGGCAAGGGCATGCCCGTGCTCGGCATCTGCAACGGTTTCCAGATGTTGGCCGAGGCCCGTCTGGTCCCCGGAGCGCACACCCGCAACGCGCACCAGCAGTTCATCCGCCGCGACCAGAAGCTCCGCGTCGAGACCACCGCCACCGCCTGGACCTCCGGCTTCAGCGCCCAGCAGGAGATCACCATCCCGCTGAAGAACGCCGACGGCCGCTTCGTCGCGGACGCCGACACCATCAAGCGCATCGAGGACAACGGCCAGGTCGTGTTCCGCTACGTCGGTGTGAACCCGAACGGCTCCATCGACGACATCGCCGGCGTCTCGAACGAGCGCGGCAACGTCGTCGGCCTCATGCCGCACCCGGAGCACGCGACCGAGGCCGGTTTCGGCCCGGACACCCCCGCTGCGATGGCCTCGGGCACCGACGGCCTGACCTTCTTCACCTCCGTGATCGAGCACGCGCTCGTCAAGTGACAGGGAACAACGACACCGTGACGACACCCGTTCGCCCGAAGCCCGACACCGTGCAGGACGCGGCAGCCACCCCCGACAAGGAGCAGCCGTACGACGCGCTGGGCCTGAAGCCGGACGAGTACGCCCGCATCAAGGAGATCCTCGGCCGCCGCCCCACCTCGGGCGAGCTGGCGATGTACTCGGTGATGTGGAGCGAGCACTGCTCCTACAAGTCCTCGAAGAACTACCTCCGTCAGTTCGGCAAGAAGGTCACGCCGGAGATGACGAAGAACCTGATGGTCGGCATGGGCGAGAACGCCGGAGTCGTCGACGTCGGCAACGGCTGGGCGGTGACCTTCAAGGTCGAGTCGCACAACCACCCGTCCTACGTCGAGCCGTACCAGGGCGCGGCCACCGGTGTCGGCGGCATCGTCCGCGACATCATCTCGATGGGCGCCCGCCCCGTCGCCGTGATGGACCAGCTCCGCTTCGGCGCGATCGACCACGAGGACACCGCACGCGTCGTGCACGGCGTCGTCGGTGGCATCTCGTTCTACGGCAACTGCCTCGGCCTGCCGAACATCGGCGGCGAGACCTACTTCGACCCGGTGTACCAGGGCAACCCGCTGGTCAACGCCCTCGCGGTCGGCGTCCTGCGCCACGAGGACCTGCACCTGGCGAACGCGTCCGGCGCCGGCAACAAGGTCGTCCTGTTCGGTGCCCGTACCGGTGGCGACGGCATCGGCGGCGCGTCGATCCTGGCGTCCGACACCTTCACCGAGGGCGGCCCGACCAAGCGTCCGGCCGTGCAGGTCGGCGACCCCTTCGCCGAGAAGGTCCTGATCGAGTGCTGCCTCGAGCTGTTCCAGAAGGACCTGGTCGAGGGCATCCAGGACCTCGGCGCCGCGGGCATCTCCTGCGCCACCTCGGAGCTCGCGAGCAACGGTGACGGCGGCATGCACATCTCGCTCGACGACGTCCTGCTCCGCGACCCCACGCTCACCGCCGAAGAGATCCTGATGTCGGAGAGCCAGGAGCGCATGATGGCGGTCGTCCGCCCCGACAAGCTCGACGAGTTCCTGAGCGTCGTCGGCAAGTGGGAGGTCGAGACCAGCGTGCTGGGCGAGGTCACCGGCACCGGCCGACTCGTCATCGACTGGCAGGGGCAGGAGATCGTGAACGTCGACCCGCGCACCGTCGCCGTCGACGGCCCGGTCTACGACCGCCCGGTCGCCTACCCGACCTGGATCGACGCGCTGCAGGCCGACACCGCCGCCTCGCTCGACCGGCCGGCCGACGGCCCCGCGCTGAAGGCACAGTTCCTCAGCCTGCTCGGTTCGCCGAACCTGGCGTCGAAGAACTGGGTCACGAACCAGTACGACACCTACGTGCTCGGCAACACCGCGCTGTCCTTCCCCGACGACGGCGGCATGATCCGCGTCGACGAGGAGACGGGGCTCGGTGTCGCCATCGCCACCGACGCCAACGGTCGTTACTGCCAGCTCGACCCGAAGCAGGGTGCACGCCTGGCCCTGGCCGAGGCCTACCGCAACGTCGCCGTCACCGGTGCCGTCCCCGCCGCCGTCACCGACTGCCTGAACTTCGGCTCTCCGGAGAACCCCGAGGTCATGTGGCAGTTCTCCGAGGCGGTCGAGGGCCTGGCCGACGGCTGCATGGAGCTCGGCATCCCGGTCACCGGCGGCAACGTGTCGTTCTACAACCAGACCGGCACGACCCCGATCCACCCGACGCCCGTCGTCGGCGTGCTCGGCATCATCGACGACGTCGCCAAGCGCGTGCCGTCGGGGTGGCAGGACGACGGCCACAACATCTACCTGCTCGGCACCACGAGCCTCGAGCTCGACGGCTCCGCGTGGGCCGGCACCGTGCACGGGCACCTGGGCGGGCGTCCGCCGGCGGTGGACCTCGAGCGCGAGAAGGCCCTCGCCGAGCTGCTGTACGCGGCGTCCGGCGAGCAGCTGCTCACCAGCGCGCACGACCTGGCGGACGGCGGCCTCGGCCAGTCGCTCGCCGAGTCCGTGCTCCGCTTCGGCATCGGCGCACGCGTGGTCCTCGACGAGCTCGAGGCCCGCGACGGCATCGACACCGCGACGGCGCTGTTCTCCGAGTCGACCGGTCGCGTCATCGTGACCGTCCGCCGCGAGGACGACGTGCGGTTCCAGGGCATGTGCGACGGCCGGGGGTTCCCGGTGCTGCGCATCGGCGTGACCGACGCGACGTCGAGCACGCTCGAGGTCCAGGGCGCGTTCGAGGCCACGGTCGACGAGCTGCGCGGCACCCACGCCGCGACGCTGCCTGCCCGCTTCGGCGACGTGATCGTCGAGGACGTCACCGAGGGGTACGTCGGCCGCGGGCCGCTCGACTCCGACGGTGCCTTCTCGCCGCGCACCGACGCCTAGGTCCGGGTCGCCGATGCCGATCGTCACCCTGCCCTTCGCCGAGCTCGTCGACCGGTTCGGCCCCGTGCCGGACGGCATCGAGCTGGACGTCTGGGACGTCGAGTCGCCGTACGGTCGCCCGGACGACGTCGCGATCACGTTCCTGCCGTTCTACTTCGAGGGGCGGCACCGCTGGCAGTTCGTGCACGACCTGCCCGAGCTCCAGCTGCTGCAGCTGCCGAGCGCCGGGTACGAGCACGCCGTCCCGCACGTGCCCGGACACGCGCAGCTGGCGAACGGTCGTGGCATCCACGACGACGAGACCGCCGAGCTCGCCGTCGGCCTCGCGCTGACGTCACTCCGCGAGATCTCGGCGTTCCAGGTCGACCGTGCGAACGGCGTCTGGGACTCCCGCGAGACCCGATCGCTCGCCGACCGCCGGGTGACCGTCGTCGGCTACGGGGCGATCGGGTCCGCGATCGCCACCCGGTTCGAGGCGTTCCGCACCGAGGTGACCGTGGTCGCCCGGACCGCACGCGAGCAGGACGGCCGGCACGTGCACGCGTTCGCTGAGCTGCCCGACCTGGCTCCGATGACCGACGTGCTCGTGCTCATCGCCCCCCTCACCGCCGAGACCGAGCGCCTGGTCGACGCGGAGCTGCTCGCGGCGCTGCCGGACGGCGCCCTCGTGGTGAACGTGGCGCGCGGCAAGGTCGTCGACACCGACGCCCTGGTCGCCGAGCTGCGGTCGGAGCGGCTGTTCGCGGCCCTCGACGTCACCGACCCGGAGCCCCTGCCCGCCGGACACCCGCTGTGGACGACCCCGAACACCGTGCTCACCCCGCACGTCGGCGGCAACACCGACCTGAGCGTGCCGCGGTCGATCGAGCTGATGCGCAAACAGGTCGCCGCGCTGGCCGAGGGTCGCCCGTTCGAGAACCTGATCGAGTTCTGACGAGCGAGCGGAACCGCGGCGTCACTCGAGTCGCAGCGCCATCCCCAGGCTCGGCGCGACGTCCTCGAAGCCGAGGGACCGGTAGAGCCGCTGCCCCGGCGGGTCTCCGACGAGCGTGACGTACGCGCCCGCAGGTGCACGGTCGCGGACGTCCGCCAGCAACCACTCGACGACCCGACGGCCGAGACCCTGCCGCTGGTGTGCGGGATCGGTGGCGATGTCGGCGATGTGGAAGTACCACCCGCCGTCGCCGATCGTGCGACCCATCGCGACGGGCGTGCCGTGCTCGTCCACCACGTGGCACGCCGACCAGCTGCCCGCGATCGCTCCGGCACCCTGGGCGGGGTCCTTCGGGGACAGACCGGAGTCCCGGCGTAGCCGCAGGTAGTCCTCGAGCGGCGGTGCACCGACGATGATGCGGTACTCGGGCTGTTCCTTCCCGGCGGTCACGGTCAGAGCGGGACGACGCAGGTCGGGGTGCCGACCGGGATCTGCGCGACGGCTTCGCCGGGCACGCCCTCGGTGTCGAGCGGCAGCACGGCGACGGCGTCGGACATCTGGTTCGCCACCAGGACGAACCCGGGCACGCGAGCGAAGTGCCGCGGCCAGACCCCACCGCAGGGCACCGACCCGACGACGACGAGCCCGCCGTCACGCGCGTCGAGCACCACGAGCAGGTCCCGCCCGCGCACCGCCACGTACACGCGGCCGGCCTCGTCGACCTCGATGTGGCTGAGCAGCGACTCCCCCACGGCACCGTCGAACGTCGGCGCGGCGGCGATCGTCACGAACGAGCCGGAGTGGTCGCGACGCAGGCGGTGCACGTGCCCGTCGAGTTCACCGGCGACGAGCAGGTCACCGTCGATCCAGGCCATGTGCCTCGGGCCGGCGCCCGGTGTCACGTGGTGCACGCGGAGCGCCTCGATGTCGGGGACCCCGTCGGCCGACACCGACACGCGGAACTCGTGCAGGGCGTCGCCGCCGAGGTCGGCGACGAGCACCGTGCCGTCCGGAGTCGCGATCGACTGGTGGGCGTGCGGGCCGTCCTGGCGGTCTTCGTCGGGACCGGTCGCGTCGGGCAGCACGGCGACCGCGACGGCCTCGGCCGGCACGGAGCGCTGGTCGGCGTCCGCGTGCAGTACCACGCCGTCGCTGGCGGTCACCGAGGCGGCGTGCGACTCGGCCGGGGCGAGGGAGATCGCTGTGACCGTGCCGGAGACGTAGTTCGTGACGACGAGCGCACCCGAGGGGTCGACCCGCACGTGGCACGGGGCGTCTCCGCCGGCGGGGGCGTCCCACAGGTGCTCGAGTGCGCCGCCCTGCAGCCGGAAGGCCGACACTGCGCCGTCGTTCGTCTCGGAGACCGCGTAGACCCGGTCAGCCGAGACCGCCAGGAACGAGGGGTCGTCGAGCACCGCGACGGTCCGAGGCGCCGGAACGGCTTCGACCGGTCCGGCGTCGACCAGCGAGATGCCCGTGGCGTTCCCGCCGCCGGTCGCCGTGTACGACCCGATGAGCAGCGACGGCAGCTCGGCGCTCATTCGTCGCGGCCCGCGATGCGCTCGTGGTGGTGGATGACCTCGGCGACGATGAAGTTGAGGAACTTCTCGGCGAACGCGGGATCGAGGTGGGAGTCGGCGGCGAGCGACCGGAGCCGTGCGACCTGGATCCGTTCGCGGTCCGGGTCGGCGGCCGGCATGCCCGACTCGGCCTTCAGGTGTCCCACGCGCTGCGTGTACTTGAAGCGTTCCGCGAGCATGTGGATCACGGCGGCGTCGATGTTGTCGATGCTCTGCCGGATGCTCCGCAGTTCGGCGACGGCGCTCGCGTCGGCCTCGGGCGGGGTGACGTCGTCGTTCATGGTCCGAGCCTACTGGCGGACGTGCAGCGGAACCCGGCCCGCTGCTGCGAGAATGTGCACATGTCGGTCCTGCTGGTGATCTCGGGTGTCTGCGCGGTCCTCGCGGGCCTCGTCCACGTGTACATCTTCTTCCTCGAATCGGTCATCTGGACCAGTCCGCAGGCACGCCGGATCTTCGGCATCGCTTCCGAGACCGAAGCCGTGGCGACCCGTTCGCTCGCCTTCAACCAGGGCTTCTACAACCTGTTCCTGGCGATCGGGGCGATCCTCGGCGTCGTGCTCGTCCTCGCCGGCAACACCGTGAGCGGCTGGACCCTCGTGGTGTTCTCGACCGCGAGCATGCTCGGTGCCGCGGTGATCCTGCTCGGCACGGGTCGCAAGTACGTCAACTCCGCCTTCAAGCAGGGCACGCTCCCCCTGATCGCGCTGCTCTTCGCGCTGCTGGGCTCCACCGTCGGCGCCTAGCCCACCGCTCCTCCCCCCCCCCCCCCCCGAACTGCGAAAGCGACAGGGTGCCACCGGACATCGGTGGCACCCTGTCGCTTTCGCGGTACTGACCGGCGGAACCGGGCCAGCAGCAACGACCAGCTCTAGCCGAGCTTCTCCTCGAACTGCGCCGGCAGCTTGTCGAGCGCCCACTCGATCGCAGCCGTGGTGCCCATCGAGAACGCGGACGACACGTCCTTGTCGTCGAAGACGATCGCGTGCCCGGCCTCGACCGACGGCACCTTCTGGAACAGCTTGTTCGACGACGCTTCCGACGCGTCGACGTAGATCGGCAGGATGAGCGTCAGGTCGGCGTCGAGCAGGTCGAGGTTCTCGTCGGACAGGTGCACGGAGAACTCCTTGCCGGCCTGCTCGTCGATGGCCTTCGGGATCTCGAAGCCCAGGTTCCGCATGAAGGTCGAACGGCTGTCGGTGGAGGCGTACGCCCCGAAGCCCTCGGAACTGTAGGCACCGACGACGGCCGTCTTGCCCTCGAAGTCCGGGTGCGCCTTGCGTGCTGCGGCGTAGGCGTCGTCGAGGCCCGAGAGCAGCTTCTTGCCCTCGGACTCCTTGCCGAGTGCCTTGGCGATCATGGTCGTCTGCTGCTCGGTCGAGGCGAGGTAGTTCTCGCCGCCCTTCGGGATCGCCACGGTCGGCGCGATCGCGGACAGCTTGTCGTACCGCTCCTTGTCACCCGAGGACTTCACGTCGAGGATCACGTCGGGGTCGAGCTTGAGGATGTCCTCGTAACTCGGCTCGAGCGTCTGGATGATCTTCGGCGACTCGTCGTACGCACCCTTGAGCCACGGACCGACACCGTCGCCACCGAAGGCGAGCCAGTCGCTCGCGCCGACCGGCTGGACGCCGAGCTCGAGCGCGGTCTCGGCGTCGCCCCACCCGAGCGCGACGACGCGCTTGGGCGCCGACTCGATGGTGGTGGTGCCGAGGCCGGTCGTGATCGAGACCGGGAACGCGGCGTCGGACGACCCCGACGACGCCGAGTCGGTCGAGGAGCCGGAGCCGGACGCGCAGCCGGCGAGGACGAGGGACGCTGCGACGACGGCGCCGGCTGCGGCGAGCACGCGTCGGAGACGCAAGGGAGAACGGTTCACGAAGGGTAGCCTAACCTAACGGAGTGCTCAGGAACACGGCTGGCTAGGCTGGGTGACCGTGGCGTTCACCGATCCAGGCCGTACGCACCTCGCGGTGCTCGGCTCCCCCATCGCGCACTCGCTCTCCCCCACGCTCCACGCAGCGGCCTACGACGCGCTCGACCTGCCCTTCACGTACGGAAGGCACGAGGTCGCGTCCGGCGAGCTCGCCGCGTTCGTCGCGGGGCTGGGTCCGGAATGGCGTGGGCTGAGCCTCACGATGCCGCTCAAGCGCGAGGTGCTGCCGCTGCTCGACCGCACCACCCCGCTCGTCGACGAGCTCGGGGTCGCCAACACGGTCGCATTCCGCCACGAGGGCTCGACGATCGTCCGAGCCGGCGCGAACACCGACGTGCAGGGGCTCGTCCGCCCGGTCGAGGCGCTCGGACACCTGCCCGGCGAGGCCACGATCCTGGGCGGCGGAGCCACCGCGGCGAGCGCACTGACCGCTGCCGTCCGGCTCGGGGCGTCGCTCGTCCGGGTGTTCGTCCGTGACACCGCGAAGACGCACGCGCTCGTCGACCTGGCCGTCCGGCTCGGTGTGACGCTCGAGGTGCACCCGCTGACCGAACTCGCCGGCACGCACCACGGGTTCGTCCTGTCGACGCTGCCGGGTGGTGCCGCCGATCCCCTCGAGTTCCGTCCGTCGGGGCCCGACGCCGTGCTGTTCGACGTCGCCTACGAACCGTGGCCCACCGCGGTCGCCAGCCGGTGGACCGAGACCGGGGGCCGCGTGCTGAACGGCCTCGACATGCTCACCGAGCAGGCGATCGGGCAGATCCGGTTCTTCCTGACCGGTGACGAGGACGAGCTGCTCCCCGACGAGGCCGGCGTCCGCCGCGCGATGCGCACCGCGGTCGGCCTGCCGGCGGTCATCGGCCGCTAGCCCCGGAGGCGACGGCGACGACGTCCGTCAGGCGACCACGCCGTCCACGTAGAACCATCGTCCCTGTTCGCGGACGAAGTCGCTCGTCTCCTCGAGCGTGCCGCGCTCGTCGTCGGAACGCCACCACGCGCGGAACGTGACGGTGCCGTGGGAGTCGAACGGGCCTCCCGAGGTGGTCGCCAGCACGTCCAGACGGGTCCAGCGCTGGGACGGGTCCAACTCGAGCCCGGCCGGCCGGGTGCGCGGGTGCCAGGTGAGCAGCAGGTACTCCGGCAGGCCCAGCGCGAAGGCGCTGAAGCGGGAGCGCATGAGCCGTTCCGCGGTCGGTGCCACGGCCCCGGCGTGCAGGGGGCCGCAGCACTCCCCGTAGGGGTTGCCGCTCAGGCAGGGGCAGCGCGTCGCGTCGGTGACCACCGGCGGAACGCTAGTCGACGATGGACAGGGTCACGGTGATGTTGCCGCGGGTGGCGTTCGAGTACGGGCAGATCTCGTGTGCACGCTCGGCCAGGCGCTGCCGCTGCTCCTGCGGGGCGTTCGGGGCGTAGACGTCGAGCTCGACGGCGAGGCCGAAGGCGCCGTTGCCGGCGCCGCCGATGCCGACCTCGGCGGAGACCTCGGCGCCGGTGGTGTCCACCTCGAGCTCCTTGCCGGCGGCGTGCAGGGCACCGAGGAAGCACGCGGCGTACCCGGCGGCGAAGAGCTGCTCGGGGTTCGTGCCCTCGCCGCTGCCGCCCATCTCCTCGGGCGGGCGGGTGTCGAGGTCGAGCCGGTCGTCCTCGCTGCGGACGTGCCCGTCGCGGCCGCCCCCGGTGGCGTGGGCAGCGGCGGTGTAGACGATGTCGAGACTCATGCTCCGAGGCCACCGTGCTCGCCTGGGCGAACCCTGAGCGGCAGCACCACGTCGCGGGTGCGGCGGCTCCGGGCGGGAACGCTCGGGCGTGTCCGGGTGGGGGCTGCGGGGCCGGCGCGCGATGCACGATGCATCGAGTGAGCAGAAGGTGTCGAGTCCCCCGCCCGCACCCGACATCTCCTGCTCACGAACACGAGCGTCCGGGCGCCCTGCACCCCCCACCGGGTAGACATGACGGGTGTTCAAGATCGGCTGGCAGGTGTTCCGGGAGCGGTTCCCCGCACTCATCGGGCCGCGGTACCGCCGTCGTGTCGTGGTCGTCGCCGCCGTCGTCGCAGTGGTCGCCTTCGTCGTGTTCCAGGCGGTCGCGCTGCTCGTCGACGACGGTTCGGTCCCCCTCGCGGTGTGGCTGGTCGCATCGGCGCTGTTCGCAACCGGCGTCGGCGGCATCGTTTCGTGCTTCGTCCCGATCGGCCCGAAGGGGTGGGCGGTCCCGCCGATCCCCGGCATCGGATGGCGCGCACAGGAGGCCGTCGCCCGCTACTACCGCCGCAATCCGCCTCCGGTCGACCCGGAACACCGTGACGCCGTACTCGACCGCATGCCCGAGACCCGCGACCTGATCGTCCGCAACGCGTTCCGGGGCTTCCTGCTGCTCGGCGGTTGGGCCCTGGCGCTCGTCGCGACCGTGGTGGTCAACGTCGCCACCGTGCCGGCCGGCGACGGGCTCGTCGGGCTGTCCGCCTTCTGGATCGTCGTGCCCCTGACCGGCGCCGTCACCGCGATCGGCGGCCTGCGCACCCTCGGCCGCCAGGAGCAGCTCCGCGTCGAGGCCGAAGCGCTCCCGCCGGTTCCCCCGCCCCTGCCACCCCGCGGCCGTCCCGGCGCACGGAGCGGCAGCAAGCTCGCCCTGCCGGAGGAGTGACCCGTGTTCACGCTCGGCTGGCAGGTCTTCCGCCGCCACGTCACGGACGTGCTGGATCCGGCACGCGTCCGTCGCGCTGCCCGGTGGTCCGGGTCCGCGGCGGTGGTCGCGTTGGTCGGCATGGCCGTCCTGGAGGCCCGGGTCGACTGGACGGGGACCACCCCGGTCCGCAGCGCGGTCGCGATGGTGCTGCTGGCGCTCGGCATCGGACTGCTCACCTTCGCGTGCATCCCGACGTGGCAGCCGCCGGACCCCTCGAGCACGATCAACGGTCGGCAGGTGCGGCCCTCGTGGCAACTCGCCGCGCGGGGTGCCGCGCAGCTGTACGTGCAGCGTCGGCCGGTGCCGGTCCTGCCGGAACACCGCGAGATCGTCCGCGCCGACACCGTCCTGCTGCGGCGGGGGCTGATCGGTACGCTCGCCCGGACGGCACCGTTGCTCGGTTCGGGTCTCGTCGCCGTCCTCGGGGCGTTCGTCCTCGGGCCCGCCAGCTGGTTCCACGTGCTCTGGATCGCGGTGTACACGGTCGGGCTGTCGGAGTACGTCGTCCGCCTCGGCCGCTCCGAACGCGCCCGCCTGTCCGCCGAGTCCCTCGAGCCCGCACCCGGGACGTCCGCTCGCCCCATCGAGTGAGCAGAAGACGTCGGGTCGCGCAGTCGCACCCGACGTCTTCTGCTCACTCGGCGAACCGACGAGCCCGAACCGCTCCCGAACCGGCACCCGCACCACTGTCGGCGGCGACGGGCACACTGGGCGCATGTGTGGAAGGTTCGTCGTCTCCGACACCACGGCCGATCTGTTGCCCGAGCTCATGGGCGAGCTCGCCGCCCGGACCGAGCACGTCGACGAGGACACCGGCGAGGTGCACCCCGGCCTCGCCCCGAGCTGGAACGTCGCCCCGACCGACCCCGTGTACGCCGTCCGCCAGCGGCACGGTGAACGGGAGCTGCCGCAGATCAGCTGGGGCTTCGTGCCGAGCTGGGCGAAGGACTTCCAGAAGCAGCGGCCGAAGCCGATCAACGCCCGCATCGAGACGGTCGCGACGAGCGGCATGTTCAAGCGCGCCTTCGCCACGAACCGCTGCATCGTCCCGGCACAGGGGTACTACGAGTGGGTGGTGCGCGAGGACGGCAAGGAACCCCACTTCGTGCACGAACCCGGCGGCGCCCTGGCGATGGCCGGCGTCGTGAGCGCCTGGCCCGACCCCACGAAGCCCGAGGGCGACCCGGACAAGTGGCGGCTGTCGCTCGCGATCATCACCCGTGACGCCCACGTCGCCCCGGGCGAGGTCCACGACCGCATGCCGGCGTTCCTGACGCCCGACGGCTACGACGACTGGCTCGGTGGCGACCTGCACGCCGACGACCTGCTGGCCCTGCTCGACCACGAGTCGCTGACGGTGGCCGCGGGGCTCGAGCAGTACGAGGTCTCCCGCACGGTGAACAGCGTGCGGAACGACGGACCGCAGCTCATCGCGCCCGTCGCGTAGGCGGTCGCGCCCCGCGCGCAGACGGGAGGCCCGGATCACCGCAGCGGGTCTGCTGCGGTGATCCGGGCCTCCAGTCCGGTGCTCCGTTACGGACGTGCGCTGCGGCGGATGCCCGGCACGACGCGGACCGCGATCCGTCGTCGGGTCACCAGGAGCACGCCCGCCAGCACGAGCGCGAGCGCCGCGAGCCCGAGGCCCACCAGCCCGGTCACGCCCGTGAAGGCGAGCTCGGTGCCGTGGACGATCGCGGCGAGCCCGGTCGGGAACGTGACCGTGACGGTCGCGGTGACCGTCTGTCCCGCGCTGTCGGTGACCGCGTAACCGACGAAGGCGGTTCCAGCGAAACCGTCCCGAGGGGTGAAGACGACCCGGCCGTCGCGGACGGTCCACGTGCCCTGGTCGGCGGCGACCACGCGGTCGGTCGGCGTGCCGGACTCCGGGTCGAGCAGGTGCAGCGTGCCCGGCTCGAACGTGGCGCCGCCGGTGGCGGAGTCGTTGTCGAGCGGATCCACGACGACCCGGTGTCCGACGATCCCGGTGGCGGAGTCGTCGGTGGCGACCGCCGCGGCGACCACGGTCATGGTCGCGGTGGCGGTGGCCGTCTGCCCCGAGGCGTCCGTCACCGTGTAGGTGAAGGTGTCCTTGCCGGTGAAGCCGGCGGCCGGGGTGTAGACGTACGCGCCGTTCCGCTGGATCGTCACGGTGCCGTGGGCGGGCTTCCGGCCCGGGGCGGCGGTGAGGCCGGTGCCCTGGTCGTCGGCGAGCAGGCCGTGGCGGGCGTCACGGGCCACGGGCGTGCCGGACACGGTGTGCCCGGAGTCGTCCGCCGCGGCGATGCCGACCGTGATCGTGACGGTGGCGTCGACCTGCTGCTCCATCGAGTCCTGCGCACGGTACGTGACGGTGTCGGTGCCCGAGAAGCCCTTCGACGGGGTGTAGACGAACGTTCCGTCGGCGGCGATCGAAGCCGAGCCGTGACGGGCCTGACCCACCGCGACGACCGTCAGGGCGTCACCGTGGTCGTTGCCGAGCACGCCGTGGCCGGCGACCCGGACCGTCTTGCCGGCCGTGGTCGTGGCCTTGTCGTCCTTCGCGGCCGGAGCGACGTCGATGACGACGCGCGCGAACGCCGCGGTGCCGTCGGCGTCGTTGGCCGAGTAGGTGAACCAGTCACGTCCGGACCAGTTCGCCGTGGGCGTGTAGACGTACGAGCCGTCCTTCTCGAGCGACAGCGTGCCGTTGAACGGCTTCGTCTCCATGGCGGCCCAGAGCCCACGACCGGAGTCGCCGACCAGCACGCCCCTGTCGGCGGCCATGCGCATGCTGCGGTTGGTCGACATGGTGTGCCAGTGGTCGACCGCGGCGACGCCGACGACGACCGTGACCGTCGCGGTCGACGTCCGTCCGGCGCCGTCGGTCACCGTGTACACGAACGTGTCCGCGCCGGAGAAGCCCTTGGCCGGGGTGTAGACGAGTGAGCCGGGCTCGGTGCCCTCGGTCACGGTGCCGTGCTCGGCGCGGCCGTGCGCGGTGACGGTGAGGCCGGCGCCGCGGTCGTTGCCGGTCAGGGTCGCGCCGCTGATCGGCAGCGCGGTGTTCGCCGCGGTGCGCAGGGCGTCGGCGACCGCGGTCGGCGTGACGGTCACGGTGACGGTCGCCGTCGCGCTGCCACCGGTCGGGTCGGTCACCGTGTAGGTGAACGTGTCCGTGCCGGAGAACTCGTCAGCGGGCGTGTACGTGACCGAGCTGGCTCCGGCCGTCGTGCTGCCGGTGGTCGTGGCGGTGCCGTGGCCGGGGTGCGACACCGCGGTGACGGCGAGCGCCGTGCCCGAGTCGTTGCCGGTGACGGCGACGTCGACCGGGGTCGCGGCGCTCGTCGTCGCGGTGTCAGCGGCGGCCTTCGGGGCGACGACGATCGTCACGGTGCCCGTGGTCGTCCCGCCGGAGCCGTCGGTGACCGTGTAGTCGAACCCGTCCGGGCCGGAGTAGCCCGGCTCGGGCTTGTACGTGTACGAGCCGTCCTCGTCGACCGTGACCTCGCCGTGCGAGGGCTTCGTGTGGTCGGTGACCGCCAGGTCGGTGCCCTTCGCACCGTCGAGCAGGCCGGTGCCGGCCGGCACGGTGGTGGTGGCGTCGGCCTCGGCCGAGGTCGACCCACCGCCGGCGACCGGGGTGACGGTGACCGTCACGGTGCCGGTGTTCGTGGCACCCGACGGGTCCGTCACCGTGTAGGTGACGGTGTCCGTGCCGGAGAAGCCGTCCTTCGGCGTGTACGTGACCGTGCCGTCGTCGTTGCGGGTCGCGGTGCCGTTCTTCCCGCCGGTGACGGACACGACGGTCAGGCCGGTGCCGTGGTCGTTGGCCGTCAGGGCGCCGGAGGTGACCGTGGTGCTGCCACCCGCCGCGACGGTGACGGTGTCGGGCTCCGTGCCGGGACGGACCGTGACCGTCACGGTGCCGGTGGCGGTGCGGCCTGCGGGGTCCGTCGCCGTGTAGGTGAAGGTGTCCGTCCCCGAGAAGCCGTCCTTCGGCGTGTACGTGTACGAGCCGTTCGCCGCGAGCTCGACCGTGCCGTGTGCGGGCTGCTGGTCGACGACCGCGGTCAGGCCGGTGCCCCGGTCGTTCGCGAGCACGCCGTCGCCCTTCGCGACGGTCAGCGTCGAGCCGGCCGTGGCGGTGGCGGTGTCGGCCGTGGCGCGGGGGCCGACGACGACCGTGACCGTGCCGGCGGTGGAGCGGCCGGCGGTGTCGGTCACCGTGTAGGTGAAGGTGTCCGTCCCCGAGAAGCCGTCGGCCGGGGTGTAGACGACGTGGCCGGTGGCACGGTCGAGGGTGACGGTGCCGTGAGCGGCGTCACCGTCGCCAGAGCCAGAGCCAGAGCCGGTGCCGGTGCCGGTGCCAGAGCCGGTGCCGGTGCCGGCGGCCCCGCCTGCGGTCACGTCGGTCACGGTCAGCCCCGTGCCCCGGTCGTTGCCGGTCAGGGTGGCGGCGTCGATCGTCAGCGCCTCGTCGGCCCGGGTCGACACCGTGTCGGCCGTCGCGACGGGCCGCACGGTGATCGTGACGGTCGCCGCACCGGTGGTGACACCGCTGCCGTCGGTCACCGTGTAGGCGAACGAGTCGCTGCCGGACGTGCCGGCGGTCGGCGTGTACTCGACCGAGCCGTCCGCTGCGGCGACGGCCGTGCCGTGGGACGGGCCGGTGACGATCGTGGTCTCGAGGTCCGAACCACGGTCGTTGACCTGCACGTCGATCGTCACCGGGGTGCCGGCGTCCGTCGACGCGGAGTCGGCCCCGATGGTCGGGTTGACCGTGATCGAGACGGTCGCGGTGCTCGGCGAACCGGAGCGGTCGACCGCCGTGTACGTGAACGCGTCGGGGCCGGAGTACCCCTCGGTCGGCGTGTACGTGAACGTGCCGGTGGCCTGGTCGAGCGTCAGCGCACCGTGCGAGGGGGACGTGTTCGACGCCACCGTGAGCCCGGTGCCGGAGTCGTTGCCGAGCACGCCGGTCGCCCGGGTGCCGGCGGTGGCCGTGCCGCCCGCGGCGACCTTGACCGTGTCGTCCTGTGCGGCCGGGGCGACCTGCACGGTGACCGTGACGGTGTCGGTCCCGCCGCTGCCGTCGGTCACGGTGTACGTGAAGGAGTCGGTGCCGGAGAACCCGGCGGCGGGCGTGTACGAGTACGAGCCGTCCGGACGCACCGTCGCCGAACCGTGCGCGGGGGTGCTGCTGCCGGTGACCGTCAGGCCGGTGCCCAGGTCGTTCGCCAGCAGGTCGCCGGTCGTCGTCGACCCGGCCGTCGCGGTGACGGCATCGGCCGACGCGGTGGGCAGCACGGTGAGCCGCACGGTCGCGGTGACGGTCGCGCCGGCGCCGTCCGTCGCGGTGTACGTGAAGGAGTCCGGCCCGGAGAAGCCCGTGTCGGCACCGTAGGAGAACGACCCGTCGGGCCCGGTCTTCACGAGACCGTGCGACGGCTGGCCGTGGCCCGTGAGGGTCAGGTCCGACCCGCGGTCGTTCGACAGGACGCCGTCCGCGGCGTTCACCTTCAGCACGGTGCCCGCGTGCACGCTGTACGCGTCGTCGGAGCCCTTCGGTGCGACGGTGACCGTCACGGTGCTGGTGGAGGTCTGCCCGGACGAGTCCTTCGCCGTGTACTGGAACGTGTCCGAGCCGGAGAACCCGCCGGCCGGAGTGTACGTGTAGGAGCCGTCCGCGGCGACCGTGGCGGTGCCGTGCGCCGGCGTGGTGTTCGAGACCACGGACAGGCCGGTCCCCTGGTCGTTCGCGAGAACGCCCGATGCTGCGGGCACCGACAGCGCCGTGCCGGTGGGGGTCGTGGCGGTGTCGCTGCTGGTGGTCACGTGCGTGGCCTTCAGCGTGTTGGTGAACGTGACCAGGACATCCGTACCGTCGGCGGTGGTGGCGGCCGGGAACGTGAAGGTCCCCGCGGTGCCGGAGCCGCTGGCGACGGTCGTGCCGGTCGTCTGGTCGACCGCCTTCCACGTGGTGTCGTAGTTCGCCAGGTCGGTGGTGCCCGCGGCGGTCTGCTCGACCGTGTAGTCCTTGTTCGGCGTCGTCAGGACGGCGCCGGCCTTCTGCGCCTGCACGCCCGTGGCGGAGCCGGTCGTGGTGCCGGAGACGCCCGCGGTCGCCGGGTCGATGCCGCCCCCGCTGATGGCCAGGGTGAACTGGTCGCCGCTGCCCCAGCGCTGGTCGACGCTCGCCGCACCCGTGACGGTGTCGGCGTAGTTGCAGCTCGCCAGGTCACTCGCGGCGTAGTTGCCGACGATGGGGAAGCTGCGGACCTCCTTGCCCGAGGTCGGGTCGAGCTGGTAGATCGTGGTCGTCGCGACGCTGTTGGTCGTCACGGTGTTGGAGACGTAGAGGTAGCCGTCCGACGAGAACGCGATGCCGGGGCTGTTCGTGCTCGCCGGCAGGGTCGCGATCTCGGTGGTGCTCATCGCCGTGGTGCCCGCGGTCGCCGGCACCTGGTCGACGTTGACGCGGTAGACCTTGTTCGCCGCGACGACGAAGAACAGGCCGCGCGAGCTGAACGCGAAGTCACCGTTGGCGTTCGCGGTGTCCGCGGCGTTGCGCTTCGTGAGCCCGTTGATCTGACCGACCTGGCCGAGGTACTTGCCCGTCGACGGGTCGTACGCACCGAGCCACCCGGCGTTGTCGCCGTAGTAGTAGATCCCCGTCACCGGGTTGACCGCGCCCCGGATGACGGTGCGCGTCTTGTCCGTCGCGACCGGGTCGGACGCGACACCGGTCTTCGGGTCGAACTGCCGCAGGGTCGCCGTCTGGTTGTTCGACGCCGCGAACATCGAGACGCCCTCGCGCGAGATGCCGAGACCGTTGTTCGCGCCGGTACCGAGGTTCGTGACGTCGGCGGTCGTCCCCCGTGAGGCCCCGGTGCTGATGTCCACCGCGACGACCTTGCCGGTGCCGTCGATCGCGTACAGCGTCTCCTGCGGGGTGCAGACCATGGCGCCGTCCTTCGTGGCGCTGACGGCCGAGGCCGGCGCGGCCGCGACGACCGCTGATGTGGCGGTCAGCCCGGTGCCCACCAGGAGCGCCGCGCCGAGCACGGCGACGGCGCGCAGGCCGGGTCGGCGGGTGGCACGGGTGCCGACAGGACGGTCCGGACCGTCGGTGGGCACAGCGGTGCCCGGGTTCGTACGCTGCATGATCACTTTCGGGTCGAGACGATGCGGGCGCCGAGACCGACCGGAGGATCAGGGAGAACGGTCGTTGGCGCCAGGTTGATCCTGGCAGTTCCTCGTGTTCGGATGGGGACAGTACGGGTCCCCAATAGGGGGGACCACTCGTTCAGGGGTCACGCCGCAGCCCGGCACGCCACGGCGCTCGACAACCCGCCGCCGCGACCCGTGCGCGCCCCGGGCACACGGAAGAACCCCCGCCGGCAGGCCGGCGGGGGTTCGAGGATCAGCGAGCGATCAGCAGCGGATCACACGGTCGGACGGATCACGTCCGGCAGCAGCACGTGCAGGCGCTCGGCCAGGCGTGCCTTCGCCTCATCGAGGGAGCGGAAGTCTCCGACGTACTCACCGAAGGTGTCGGCGACGAAGAAGTGGGTGCCCTGACGGTCGACGGTGCCGCCGTAGTAGCCGCCGTAGTTCGCGACCCACAGGCCCGTGTCGGCCTGGGCCCACGAGATGCGGACGGGGGCCGCCTGCACGGGAGCCACGACCTGGGCCTCGATCTCGGCGATGACCTCGATCGTCTGGGTGTCCAGGGTCACCTCGGCCTGCTGGCGGTGGGCGACGGTCGTGCTCATGGTCCTGCTCCTTCGTGCGGTGCTGCGTGCTGGGTGGTGCCGGTGGTTCCGGGTGGTGCGGGCGTCGCGGTCGACGCCGGTGGAGCTGGTGTCCGCTGTCGTCACTCGACCGGCCGGATGACCGGCGGGAGCATGACGTGCAGCTGGTCCTCGAGCTTGGTCTGCGCCTCTTCGAGGGACGAGAACTCGCCCACGACGAGCCCGAAGGTGTCGGAGGCCACGTACCGGTCGTCGCGCTTGTCGACGCTGCCGCCGAAGTACCCGCCGTAACCGGCGATCCACTCGCCCTGGTCTTCCTGCACCCAGGTGACCTTGGCGCGCTTGGGGCGCGAGGAGAGCGCTGCGTCGGCCTCGAGGATCGCGATGGTGTCCACGGTGTCGGTGTCGAGGGTGACCTCGGCCTGCGTCGCGTTGTTCACGGTGATGCTCATGTCGCTGTCCTTCACGATCCGGGGTACATCTGCTGACACCAGAACGCTACGAGAAGTACCGAGGGGATCGCCAGCCAGGCCCGTCGATTCACGGGTTTCGTCAATGCCATCCGTCGGGCAGCCCCGGATTTCCGGGCAGGTGCGTCGCACTTCCGGGGTACAGCGCCAGGATCGGGGTACTCGTTTTCCGGATCGCCGCGTTCGGGGGACGAGATGGTTCGGACACCTGCCTGGAGGCGCGACTCGCTAGCGTCGGCACGTGACCTCCGACAAGCCCCGCGTCGACGACCGCGCCCCGGCCACCTGGCGCAGCCGTCGGTTCGCGACGGGGCTGGCGATCGCCTACGGCGTCGCCCTGGCGCTCGTCGGGTTCTGGGGCTCCCCCGTCGACGCTGCAGGGGCCCGGTGGCTCACCCGTGTCCTCGCAGCAGCGCACCGTCACGGCCTGCCGGAGCGCATCGACTACGCCGCCGTGGAGTCCCTGGCGAACGTGGTCTACTTCGTGCCGCTCGGCCTGCTCGTGGTGCTGCTCGCCGGTGCGCGGTGGTGGTGGGCCGCCATCGCCGCGGGGCTCGTCGTCAGCGCGTGCATCGAGACCGGTCAGGCGCTGTTCCTGCCCGCCCGCACCGCGACCATCGACGACGTCGTCGCGAACGGCGTGGGGGCACTCCTGGGCGCGGTTGTGGGTGTGCTGCTGCTCAGCCGGGCGGCTCGACGACGCTGAGGACGATCTCCAGACACGAAGAAGCCCCCGGAGCAGATGCTCCGGGGGCTTCGTTCAGTGTGTCGAGACTCAGACGGACTCGCGCTGGCGACGGACCGAGCCGCGGACCAGCAGGAGGCCACCACCGAGGACGACTGCGCCGCCGGCGACCCAGAGGGCCAGGGCGGAGACGGTCGAACCCGTGAAGGCCAGCGTGCCGTCGGTGCCGGTGCCGGCGCCCGCGCCAGCGGCGGGGACAGCAGCAGCGTCAGCCGGGGCGACGGTGAAGGCCGCGAAGCCGACGACGCCCGAGGTGGCGCCGGTGGCGGTCAGGTTGTAGGTGCCCGAGGCGCCCTGGGGGAACGTGACGTTGACGTCGAGCGAACCATCCGAAGCGGCCGTGTAGGTCTTCGAGACGGTCGTGGTCGGCAGCGCGCCGAGCGTGACCGCACCGGCACCGGTGACCTGGACGTTGACGGTCTCGTTGTCCTGGAACGCGCCCTCGGTGAAGTTCACCGAAGCGGTGCCACCGGCGACGGCGGAGCCGGAGACGGAGACGTCGGAGTCAGGCGTGTAGCCGGCGGCGTTGGCGACGGCCGGCGTGGCGAGCAGTGCGGCGCCAGCCAGCACCACCGCTGCGATGAGCTTCTTCATGAATGGTTCCCCTAAAGATCTGATGATCCAGACCCTGACACCCAGAGCCCGCTGATCCGCCGGTGGTTGACCCCAGCCATGGAAATGGCGGTTGTGATGGCGAAGTTGTCTCAATCTAGCGGAGTTTCCCAGCTTGGTACCAGATCACGTGGATTTTGGTCATTGGTCGACGTGTGTTCACCCGTTCTCTCGGCGAGTCGATGTGTCCCGTCGCGGACACGCCGTAGCTGCTCGCGAGAGAAACCCCAGATGAGAGCCGCTCAGTAGTGTGCGTGCCGCACACTGTGCGGCGGCTCAAGAGGCTTTGGCCCCGGACAGGTTCGTCTACTGCCCCTCGGAGTGGGGGCATTCTTCTGGTTCGCTTTGCGGAGCTTCCGACCTCAGCCAGCGGCGAGTGGCCGCTCGCAATCGAACGTCAGAGGCTTCGCCTCGGCCTGCCGGACGCCAGGGGTCGAGGTCGCCTGCACCGCTGCCTTCGCGTACTTCGCTTCACCCAGGAAGGCGACACGGTAGGTCAGGCTCTCGCCGGGGGCGAGCAGGGTCTGCAGCTGGGCCACGGGGTGCCCGCCGTCGGTTGCCGTCTGCACGGCCGTCGTCTTGCCGTCCTTGGTGGCACCGAGGAAGATCGCGCCCTCAGGTGCGTACGCCGCGAGCAGGGTCTTGATCCTGCCCGGCTCCACGCCGAAGTCCCCACCCCCGGTGACGTACCGCGGCAAGCTCGTCGCGGCGTCGGCCGGTGCCGTGTTCTTCAGGGTGATCTCGACGACCGACGTCGGGCGGCCGTCCTTCCGGCACACCGAGCTGCCGACGGAAACGCTCTTGTCGAGGTAGTAGTCCATTTTCGAGCCGGTGCCGTCGTTCAGGTAGACGACGAACTGGCTCGAGTCGGCGGTCGCCGTCGGCAGCTCGCCGGCGATCGGCGTCCCGCTGATCCGGCGCTGCTCGGCCTTCTCGGCGCTCCAGAGGCGCAGGCGGCCCTCGTCAGCGCTCTGGGTCAGCGCAGACACGAACGCCTTCGTGTCGAACCCGCCCGACGCGACCTTGTCGAACACCGTGCTGGCGGCGGACGCGAAGAACGCGTCCTGCACGACCGGGTCGGGGTACTTCACGTACACGTCGCTCAAGAGCAGCTTGACCGCGTTCTCGGACGTCAGGGTGTCGCCGGTCGGCAGCTGCACGGGACCCGTGGCCCTGAGCAGGTAGCTCAAGGTCACTGGGTCCATGGCGAGCACGCCGTCGACCTGCTGCCCGGATCTCTGCTTCCACATCTCGCGAGCCAGCTTCGCCGATACGTCGAAGCGTGGGGTGAGGGTGACGTCCTGCATGTACTGGCCAGTTATCTCTCCGTAGAGACCACGCGTGTCGGCCGTCAGCGGCAGGACCGGTTGGTCGTAGGGTCCGAAGTCACCGCTCGAAGCCTGCGCTGACAGATGGAGTGCCCCGTCCTTGGCGTCGAGCTCCGCCACCGCGCCAGGTATCCCGCCTCCGGCTCGCAGTTCCGCGTTGTTCTGGAACAGCAGCAGGTAGTTCCGGTCCCCGTCGTGCCCGAGCATCGCCGGCGCGAGCTGCACGATGCGGTTCGCCGCGACCGCCTGGTCGGACGCAGAGGACAACGCGTTCCGCAGCTGTCCCACGGCGGTGGTGACCGGCGACAGCGTCCCACTGGTGTCGATCCGTGCCGCGTCGGCGCGTGCCTGCTGGAGCGTCTTCGTGGCCTCGGCGACCGCCGGCTGCGCGTCCTCGATCGGTTGGAGGTCGATCCTGCCGTTCTTCGGTGCGAACGAGTCCGACCCGAGGCCGTCGATGACGCCGGCGACGGGACTGACGGCGTCGCTGGCGACGTCGTCGACGATCACCGAGACGTCCCGCACGGCCCGCAGGTTGGTCCCGAAGAACGGTACGGACTGTGCCGCGCCCCAGACCGGGTCGCCGGTCAGCGACCGAGCCGACGCGGCCTCGTCCTCGAGGTGCCTCGCGGTCTTCTGCGCTGCGGCGGTGTCACCGCCGGTCAGCTGGGACCGGAGGGTGTCCACGTCCCCGACAGCCCGCTCCAGGTGCCCCTTCGCGAGCATGCCGCGGACACCGACCCAGGCGACGGCGAGGATCAGCAGCAGGACTAGGGCGAGGACGACCCACAGGACGATCCGGGCCCTGGACCCCCGGCGTACTGCAGTGCGTCGCGACTCGGGCTGGTCGGACATGAGGCGATCCTACGGTTCCGTACGTCCCAGACCCCTCACTGACGGACGGAATCCGCGTGTTCGCGGTACCAGTCGATGGTGCTGCGGAGCCCGTCCTCGAGGCCGATCTGCGCCGTCCATCCGGCGTCCGCCAGCTTCGACACGTCGAGCAGCTTCTGCGGGGTCCCGTCCGGCTTCGTCGTGTCCCAGACCGTCTCGCCCTCGAACCCGACGATCTTGCCGATCGTCTCCGCGATCTCCCTGATCGTGACGTCCGACCCGGTACCGACGTTGACCTGGTCAGGGCCGTCGTAGTGCTCCATGAGGTGGAACACCGCAGCCGCCATGTCGTCGACGTGCAGGAACTCACGACGGGGCGACCCGGTCCCCCAGTTCTCGACTGTCGATGCACCGCTGCGAGCGGCTTCGTCGTACCGGCGGATGAGCGCCGGCAGGACATGGGAGCCGGTCGGCGAGAAGTTGTCACCCGGGCCGTAGAGGTTGGTCGGCATGGCCGAGATCCACGGACGGCCGAACTGTCGACGGACGGCCTGCACCTGCAGGATGCCGGCGATCTTGGCGATGGCGTAGGCGTCGTTCGTCGGCTCGAGGTGGCCCGTGAGCAGTGCGTCCTCGTGGATGGGCTGCTCGGCCATCTTCGGGTAGATGCAGGACGAGCCGAGGAACACGAGCCGTTCGACACCGTGCTCCACCGCGGCGTCCATCACGTTGACCTGGATCTGCAGGTTCTCGCTGAGGAAGTCGTGCGGGTAGGTGTTGTTCGCCATGATCCCGCCCACCTTGGCGGCGGCGAGCACGACGTGCTTCGGCTCCTGGTCCGCGAAGAAGGCGAAGACCGCGCCGCGGTCCTTCAGGTCGAGCTCGGACGAGGTCCGTCCGACCACGTCGGTGAAGCCCTCCGACTCGAGCTTGCGCCAGACCGCCGAACCCACCAGGCCGCGGTGTCCCGCGACGTAGACGCGGTCAGCTCGATCGATCGGACCGGGGGTGAAGTCGGTCGTGGTCATCAGGAACCCCAGCTCTCGAGACGGACGGTGTCGATCCAGGGACGGCCCTCGTGCTCAAGGGCGGAGATGTCGGCGTCGACCATGATCCTCGCCAGCTCGGCTGTGTCGACGGTCGCCTCCCAACCGAGCTTCTCCTTGGCCTTCGAAGCGTCACCGACGAGGGCGTCCACCTCGCTCGGTCGCAGGTACCGCTCGTCGAACCGCACGTGGTCTTCCCAGTTCAACCCAGCGTGCGAGAACGCCGTCGTCAGGAAGTCCTTGACCGTGAAGTCACCACCGGTCGCGAGCACGAAGTCGTCCGGTTCGTCGGCCTGCAGCATCCGCCACATGCCCTCGACGTACTCGGCGGCGTACCCCCAGTCGCGGACGGAGTCGAGGTTGCCGAGGTACACGTGGTCCTCCAGGCCGGCCTTGATCCGAGCGACTGCGCGGGTGATCTTCCGGGTGACGAACGTCTCACCGCGACGCGGCGACTCGTGGTTGAACAGGATCCCGTTCACGGCGAACATCCCGTAGGCCTCGCGGTAGTTCCGGGTCACCCAGTAGCTGTAGACCTTCGCGGCGCCGTAGGGAGAACGGGGCCAGAACGGCGTCTCCTCGTTCTGCGGCGGCGGGGTGGCACCGAACATCTCGGAGGAGGACGCCTGGTAGAAGCGCGTGTGGATACCGGACACGCGGACCGCCTCGAGCATGCGCATCGTGCCCACACCCGTCACGTCGCCGGTGTGTTCCGGCTCGTCGAACGACACCCGCACGTGTGACTGCGCGGCGAGGTTGTAGACCTCGTCGGGCTTCAGCTCGCTGAGCAGGCTGACGAGCCGCGCGCCGTCGCCCAGGTCCCCGTAGTGCAGGAACAGCCTGGCGTCCGGGTTGTGCGGGTCCACGTACAGGTGGTCGATCCGCGAGGTGTTGAACGTGGACGCACGACGGATGAGCCCGTGCACCTCGTACCCCTTCCGCAGCAGCAGCTCGGCCAGGTACGACCCGTCCTGTCCGGTGATGCCCGTAATGAGTGCGCGCTTCGTCATGTCTCCCCAGCTCAGGCGCCAGCCCTCGGGGAACCGCCCCGAGACGTGGTTGGACGCAACAATTTTTCAGCATAACGGCTGCTCACGACTCAAGCGGCGGCGAGTTCGGCTCAGGCCGGCCCTCGGAGCTCCAGCTGATCGCCGAAGGGCGCCAACCAAGTCTCGGCGTAGGCGGAAAGCTTTCCGTAGTTGTTGTCCTCAGCGATCACGCGGCGCCCCATCTGCAGCGCGATGAGCATCGCGTGGAGACGATCAGTAACGATTGTTTCCCCTCGCGACAGAAAGCGCACGCCACGCTGAAGGCGCCGTTCCGCCTTCGACATCCAGACGTCTGGCGCGTGTCGGAACACGGACTTGAGCGGCGGAAACTGCTGGGTGCGGTTGGACCACCACCGGTGCCAATCAAGATCCCACGGGTCTGCAGGCCAGTCTGCTCCGTCGGAGAGATGACCAGTCGACTCGCCGTCGTTCCTGACGAGAGTCACCACGTCCGCTACTGGCGCGGGCGCCGGGATCTCGCCGAGCATGTGCACAGCGTCAGGACTGATCACGACTCCGGCCATCATGCCATCCACTGCTCGAGCCGACTGCTGGTCCCGGACAGCCAACCGGGTGTTCGGACGCGCTCCGAACCTCCGCGCAAAATCGGACTTCGAAGTCTCCGAAGAAAAATGAACGGTCTGAGGCTCTTGGATCAGCAACGTTTCCTGATCGAGACCTTCCGCAAGACGGTAGCGATGAAGGTCGGCGTCCGGGTAGAGCCCGCCGATGTTCCCCCCGCCATGGATGGCGACTGGCGTCCTTGTTCTCAGCGTCGCTCGATCCAGAGTCGAACGGCTGCTGACCTTCGTCAGAACGATTCCTGCCTCAGCCCAGAAACTGCGCTGACCCAGAACGATCGCGGAGTCACCGATGTTGGCATGGTCCGGGAAGTCTGTAAGCGTGACTTCCGCAACACCCGTATGCAGCTGTGAAAGGCTCGTCCAGGTCTGCTCGCGCAGCGTTGCAACCGGGTTACTCACACGTGAAGAGTGTCCGAAGCGTGCCCATACTTCAAGGATTCACAGCACAATATCCCCGATCGGTACGCAAAGTGAACGATCCCTGCACAGCTGGGCCTGCAGTGGCGTCACGGGGCACGTCACCCACCGTCTAAGCGTGACCAGGCAGGTCCGCGAGCAACGATCCCCGATCGCGCCCGCCACTGTCAGAGGGACCGCCGTGGCCTCACCCGGAACTCCAGTACCATCACACCGAGTCCGTCCGCAGCACGCCTGAGTAGCACCTGGAAGCCATCGATGCGCTTGTCCGTCCTCATGCCCGCCCGGAATGCCGCCAACACCATCACGGCGAGCCTCAGATCGACCCTTCGCGCGCTTCCGAAGGACGCCGAGGTCCTCGTCCTTGACGACGCAAGCAGCGATCAGACGGCGACAATCGCGAGCGAAATGAAAGATTCGCGGATCAAGGTACTCCGCTCTCCATCCCCATCGGGAGTAGCAGGCGCTTTGAACGTGCTGCTGGCGGACGCTCGCGGCGAGTTCGTAGCAAGAATGGACGCGGACGACATCGTTCTGCCGGGGAGGTTCAAGTACCAGCTGGCTCGATTCAACCGCCCTTTTGACATCATCTTCGGCGGAGTGCTCCACTTCGGCGAACGTGTCAGGATCCCCTACCCCTCACCCCCACTCACCATCGGACCAGAGGCTTTTCCGTCGGCACTGCTGATCGACAATCCAGTCGCACACTCAACGATGATGGCGCGTCGCGGCCTCCTCCTGGAGATCGGTGGCTATCGCAAATGCCTTGCCGAAGACTACGATCTTTGGCTGCGTGCCGCGGCTCGAGGCGCGCGTATTGCCCGTCTCGGGCCACCAGTCACCGCACTGAGAAGGCACGGCAATCAGGTAACGGCGAATAAAGGATGGGCGGAGAAAGCAAGCAGTGAGCCCGAGTGGCAAGAGTCGTACGCAGCACTGGCTGAGGTGACGGGTCAGTTTGCTGGAGATACCGAGCTGCTCACCAAGGTGAACGCGGCGTTGACGATCGGGGAAAAGCGTGCTCTTCTCCTGCCCGGGATCTCGCGCACTATGAACGATCTCAGCGCGCGCGACGCCCTCGCGTTGAAGATCCTGATGAGGCGCGGTCGCTCAGCCCATCGCAACGCGGCGCGGGAACTTTAGCCGGGAGGCCACGCGCTTCGCTACGAGGTGAGCCGGTCGTTCGACGAGCCGGAAGAAGATGTAGGCGACTGCGATAGAAACAGGGATGCAGACGAGCGGCGTCAACCACGCCAGGCCGACTGGCAGGAGCGTCCCGATGGATACCACAATCGGATCGTGCGTGAGGTAAAGGCTGAACGAGATCCTCCCCAACCACTGCACCACTGGTCGTTCCAGGAACGACCGGGCACCCTGCCACCTGACGGCTGCGACAACGACCCCAAGAGCCGAAAGCAGCACGATCGGCAGTGTGACCGCGTCATCAGCGGGGACCGGGGACCCGAGCCACCATGTGCAGGTGATGCCGATGAGGCTCGCTCCCATGATCCATGGCCATCTTCGGTTAGTCGAGGCCTCAGCTTGAGAGAGCACGGGTGCAAGGAGCGCACCGATCAAGAACATCGGAAGGTAAATCAGCAGACCTTTGTCCTCGATCAAGGTTCCGAAAGCACTCAGCGCAATAGCTCCGACTAGGAACGGCAATCTCCATCGCGCGCAACGCAGAGCGATGAAGACGTAGAGAGGGAGCAACACCGAGAACGCTACTTCCCAGCGCAACGACCACAGAGGCGGGTTCAGCCAATCTGGCGAGATCAGTGTCGCATTCCGGACCAGAGCGAAGAGGGAGGGCGCTTGATCATGGTTCTCCATCCACGTCCCGCGTCCAGCGGTGCCCGCACGAGGAACCGCCAGCGACAGGACGAGCGCGAAGAGCACGGCAACGACGACGGGCACGTAGAGCCGAATCAGTCGGGACGGGTAGTACGCCTTCCAGTCGTAACGCCTGCGAAGCGCGGGCAGCGTGAGCACGAGTCCACTCAAGATGAAGAAGACGTAGACCGCTTCGGGGCCTGCCCAGACGAGATGGATTGGGGACGCGACCAACCATGTCAGCGCCGCCGACGGCGGCTTGTCGAAGTAGACATCACCGAGGGGTGCTATCGAGACGAATGAGTGATGGATGAGAACGACCAGAGCAGCAATCCCACGAAGTCCATCTAATGCGCCAATCCTGTTGGCAGACTCTTCCACGGTGCGCGAGCCTACAACTTACCGTCATCAAATGCCAGCGCGACGCTCATCAGATTCTCTCTTTTGCGAGCTGCAGCCTTTGCCCTACGCACACCTCGAGGTTCGAATTCCCGAGGCCAACGACGCTCCTCAAGGCTAGTGGCCAGCAGATGGAGTGACCGTCTCTCTCGAAGGCACAGCCGTTCGCCGGTCGACACCTTCGATCCTTCGCGGTGCGATGGCGAGAATGATCCCGGCCGACCACCAGAATGGCACCGCTCCGAACGGGGATTCGAGGACAACCCCGAGTGACGCGACCGGCAGGATCGCGATGATAGTCATGGCCGCTGTGGCGACGACGTCATCTCGGGCGGCGACACGCAGCCGCCGGAATAGCGTGATCACAAGTGAGAGCACCACCGCCGCAGCAAGTACCAGGCCGACTGCACCCATGCGGGCGTAGATACCGACGAAGTAGTTGTGCGGACTCCGCACGTTGTCGTAGGTCGTGCCCTCGAGGAAGGACAGCGTTCCAGATTCCGTCAGGAAGTCGTTCCCGAATCCGCTGCCGATGATCTGTCGGGACGGGGATCCGTTCGTCCAAGCGATCACCTGCGACCAAACCAATCTTCGGGCATTCTCCGTACCCTTCGCGCTCAACTGGCCCTGCGTGGTGGCCGCTGAGGTATCGATCGTGGCGATGATTCGCTGTCCCGCGCCGGTCAACGGCAAGACAAGCATGAGAACAGCAATGGCAATCGGCACGAGCATCTGGGAGAACAGGCGACGGCCGCTACGAGCAGGAGTGCTCACGTAGAAGATCAGGTAGGCGACGAACATGGAGGCGACGACGCTGATCAACCCAGCACGCGACTGAAGCGAGAAGACGTCGACCAGAGAAACGACGATCGCCAAGATGGACCAGAAACGCTTCGTCGTGCGGAACGCGCGGAGCAAGAACGTTCCAGCCCCGATTCCGAGGATCGCCATGTCGATGTCCGGCCGAATCTGAAAGATCCCCGCAGCGCCGCCCGGAAGCGGGATGCCCGTGAACCCCGTGAAGATCGAAACGGTGGCCCACGCGAGATGGAAGGCCAACGCAACCCTGAAGATACGAGCGGTCCTGTCCCGGGCACTCTTCGTCGAGCGCGCGATCGATGCCGCGCTGACGTAAGCAATGAAGACATAGATGAACGGGGCTGAATCCCGGATCCAGTCGCTCACTGGCTCGCCCTGTGTCAGCGAAAACGCAACTCGGATGATGATGTAGCCGAAGAAGAGGTGCAGGGCGAGCCCGGGCTGGTCACGAGCGAACAGATCGTCGCGCAACTGCTGGCCCCGCATGTGTCGCGAGATGAACCACTGCGCCAGCCCGAGGAACAGAAGAACGTCGGTCAGGAAGAGTGGGGGGACGCCGATGTACGAGCCCCAGCGACTCGCCGCGAGGATCAACGCCACGGCACTCGTACCAACGACGACTCGGGTCGACTGGCGCTGGAAGTCCCCCGAAGCCATGTGGGAAAGCTAGCACGGTCGGTGCATGCATCGGCCTGCTGGTCGGACGTCTCCGCCATCCGACGGAAGCAGCGACGCGACGAGTGCTCTCCCCGCCAGGACTTGCCTCCGGCTCAGAGAGGGGGCATCTCGCTCAACCGAGCTGGCTGAGAGCGCCGAGCGCCGCCCCGAGTGCAACCGTAAGCAAGAAACTCAACCCGACGGCTCGATACGGAGTTGCGCGGCCACAACCGAACGCGAGGAGCACGAGGAGCACGAGTTCCCGGCCGAGGTAGACCCACGCGGCAGATTCGACGCTGTGCGCTGCAGCAACGGCGATCGGAATCGCCAGAACGACGCCCACTGCCTTGATCGGCGTGCCCCAGGCGAGCCTTCCGCGTGCCATCAGAACCGGGGCGAGCGACCAGGTGATCGTCGTCACGAGGATGCTGAGGGAAGCTGGGTAGACGGCATCGAGCGGCTTCGTCCAGGCCGGGCCGAGGAACGGGCGCAGTATGAATTCCGTACCGACGTTGAGCACCACGACCAGAGCGGCCGACAGGAGGGCGGCTCTCACGAGGAGCACGTTGGCCGCACCTCTCACATCGTCGACGCCATCGGCCTTGTCAAGCCGGACCCGGAGCACGTTGGCTGTTGAAGAGGACACCGCGTCGCCCGGGTTCCGTGCCACTGCCATCGCCAGATTGTACGAACCGAGGGCAGCCGTGCCAGCAATCGCGCCGAGCAGAATGCGATCAGCTTGCCCTTGTAACCAACCGAGGATGAAGAATCCGGACGAGTGACGAAACTCCCTGGTGAGGGTAGTGCCTGCACCTAGTGCCTCAACGTGAGCGGGTAAGCCCAGTCGGGCGGCAGCCCGGTGAGCGAGTACCGCAAACAGGAGCTCTGCGAGCAGAACCTGCAGTGACGCAGCCGCGAGGCTGCGCGTGAGAAAAAGCATCGGGACGGACACGACGAGCGAGAGGCCAGACACCAGCAGCTGCAGGTTTGCCAGGCGGCGCCATTCATCGCCCCGCTGTAGGAATCCGAGCGGGATGATCGAGTACGAATTCGCAATTGGCACCGCGACGAGCGGGAGCAGGGCGAAGATCTGGGTGTGCAGGTCTTCGGGGAAGATGAACCAGAGAAGCCCGATGGTGACGAGCATTGCAACGACTCCGCCGATGCTTGCCCATCTCCGGTATTGAACGAGGAATTGGTACGAGGCCCTGTTGGCCAGACTCGGCACAACGACCTGACG
This sequence comes from Curtobacterium sp. BRB10, assembly GCF_031844325.1. Lineage (NCBI taxonomy): Bacteria > Bacillati > Actinomycetota > Actinomycetes > Micrococcales > Microbacteriaceae > Curtobacterium > Curtobacterium sp. BRB10. Next base: position 217,474 of record NZ_JAUZVA010000005.1, on the reverse strand, counting down.
GATCGCGCCGTCTAGGGCCGAGTAGTAGAAGGTGAGGACGAGCATCGGCCAGGCGTAGAGTCCGATGACGACCGGCGTCACGTACTGTGCCAGCAACACCATCAACAGGGCGCTGGCAAGCCTCGGAAACACCCGTTCAATGAGCGACCAGATCAGACTGCGCATCGCTTAGCTCGCCGAGACCGAGATCGCAGTGGCCGCTTCGGTCCTGCCGACAGCGCCGACCCACTTCTCCCCGCCGGCTCGGACATTGCGTCGCTCTTCGAAGAACTGCCGAGCGTGGACCCCGTATTGCTGCACTGCTTCGCGATCTGACACGAGCTTCGAGACGGTCGTCGAAATGAGGGATACAGACTCAGGCGGCGCCACCAGCCCGGCGTCCGCTGCGAGGACGTCTCGAGCTGCCTGCCCGGAGCCTGAGCCGAGGTAGAGCACTCCTCGCCCGGATGCCATGGCGGCGTACACCTTCGACGGAACGCACGTGCCCGTCGCGCTCTCGGCGAGTGAGACGACGTGGATGTCGGCAGCTGCGTACGCTGCTTCCAGTTGCGATTCGTCGACAAAACCACCTATCCGGACATTGCTAGCCGGAGTGCCTGCCAAGTACGCGGCGACACGATCGACCTCGCTTCCGGAGCCGTTGATCGAGAGCTCGACATCACGCCGGTCCGCTATAGCCCTCACCAAGGGCAGTAGCGGGTGAAGGTCACGAGCAGAACCTGAGTAGAGGAGCTGCAGCGGGCCACCGCGATCGCCGACCGGCGTTGCAGCTATGTCACGGTGCCACAGCGGGATCGTGCTCACCTTGCCAGCGGTGACCGCGGAGAGAGTGTCTGCCATGCACTCTCCGATCGTGACGACCTTCCCACTGCTTCGGAGCGCTGCGCGCTCAAGGGCAGCTCTGGCCTTCGACAGAGGCCCGCCTTGATCACGCGTCAGTCGGTAGAGGTCCATGACCCAGGCAACATCCGTGACCCGACCACGACTGAGACGTCGTGCTAGGGCTCCGACGAACGGGATCCCCGACGGCACATCTACGGTGATCACGACGCGGATTGCGCGCCTGCGACGCCAGACGAATCTGGCCGCAGATCCGAGAAAACGGATCTCTGACAAGAGACGTCTCGCCTTCGCTGCGGCGTTGCCGCCGGAGAGGACGATTTTCTCTGGGCGGATCGCGATGACAGCGACTCTCTCGCCGCGCCGCCGCAGCTCACCGGCCAAATCATGGACGGCCTTTGCGACTGCGTCGCGCTCGGACGCGGCATACCCGTAGGCAACAACGACGAGGTCGTTGTGAGAGCGGCGCGCTGTGCTCACCGGCGCACGCTCCTCGCTGGGTTCCCGACCACGGTGTCCCCGTCGGGCACGTCCCGGACAACAACCGCGCCAGCTCCGACGTTGGCGCTCCGTCCCACGGTCACCGCGCCAATGATCAGCGCTGCGGCTCCGACATCAACCCCATCGCGTACGAAGGGCGCGCGCTCGCCCGGTCGTTTGTGCCCGATCACGACGCCGTTACGCAGCGTCACTCCCGAACCGATCAGCGCGTGGTCGTTCACCACCAGGCCGGTTCCGTGAAAAATGGTCAGTCCGGGGCCCACCATCGTCTTCGGGCGGAGTTCGATCCCGAGCACGAACTCCGTTGCAAGGCGGTACAAGATCACCGCCGGCAACGATCTCCTCCGCGGTCGAGCGCGGCTCCGCATCAAGAGTTGGCAAACGCGCAGCCCGGTGAGCACGAGTTGTGACTTGACATCACCACGGTTAGCCCGCAGATCGGCGCGCAATGTCCTGCGGAAGCCTGCGAACGACTCGAACGGCAGCAACGCGGCCTGCGCCTCCGCGGTCCCACCGCCCAGAACTAATTCGTCCGTCACCATGCCGCTACTTCCTCACGCTCGAGATAACACGGGCCCAGCCAGCGCGGAATGCGTCTCGCGAATGCTGCTCGTCGAAGGTTCGCCGAGCACCTTCGGCAAGTCGATCCGACGTCGAGGCGTCGCGGGTGATGCTCTGAACAGCGGCGGACACGGAGTCGACGTTAGCCGCCCCGACCAGCCGCCCGTTGAAGTCATCGTCAACGAGCTCGCCGATCGCGCCGAGGTCGGACGCGACAACCGGCACACCGATGCTGAACGCCTCGATAATCGTGAGCGGTTGCGCCTCGAACCGGTACCGAGACGGGAACACCAGCAGCTCCGCCGATGCCAGTGCAGCCCATTTCTCTTCGCCGAAGAGCGGTCCACGGAACACAATCCTGTCGGACAACCCGACTCGAGCGACGCGGTCGCGGAGTGAGGAAGTCACAGCCTCGTCGACCGTCGGGCCGATCAACGAGAACGTCTCCTCGCCGGGGCCAGTGGATATCTCGATCGCCATCTCCACGAAGATGTCAGCACCCTTCTCCTCCAGGAGGTTGGACAGGAAGATGACGTGCCCGCGTCGTCGGGGCGCGCGTCTCGTCGGCGGCGTCTCAACGGTGTTCTTGATGATCGTGATCGACCCCGCGGGGACGAAGTCGACGATGTCGGCCACCAGGGATTCCCCGAGGCAAACAGTGACCTTGCCACCTCCGAGCAATCGGCTCACAAGAAAGCGCCACACTTTGCCGCGCTGTGCAAGTTCCCTGTAACCCCTCGTATGGACGTAGTTGACGGTTGGCACACGGAACAGCCGCAGCAACTCGCCGAGAACGACATCCACGAGGAACGAGAACGGCCGGTTCGTGCAGAAGAACACACAGGCACCTGGGCGTTGGAACAGCGCGATCAGGAGCCGTCCGGCAAGGGCCGGGGCCGCACTGATCTTCCGAAGCGACACTGAGCCGACTTCACCGATGTCCCGACTGAAGCGCCGGTCGACGAGGATGGGCGTCTCCCCGAGCTCGCCGAGTACCTCGAAGAGGATCTTGGTGATCAGTGTCGAGCCGTGCATCGGCGGCGGCACCTGACTGATCACGACGATCCGGCGACCCGACATCATCAGCGGTTCCTGATCACGGCCGCAATGAACACGAAGTTGCCGATGAGGTACCGCCGCCAAAGCCGCTTGGGCTCCGACAAGAGACGGAATACCCACTCCACGCCGAGAGTCGTCATCCATCTCGGCGCTTCACGCTTCGTACCCGCGGTGAAGTCGAACGCAGCGCCGACAGCGCATGCAACAACCGTCAGCGACGTGGCGAGGCGACGGACCTCGAGATCCTGTTTCGGCGTTCCGAGACCGACCCACACGATGTCAGCCCGTGCATCCCGGATCAGCTCATCCTGAGCGATGATTTCTCCCGGCGACATTGGTCGAAAGGGTGGGCTGTACGCCCCGGCGATGACCACCCCGGGGTGCCGAGCCTCCAGATTCCGCTGCAACCTGACCAACAACTCCTCTGACCCACCAAGGAGGAAGTGTCGGACGCGGGACTCCCGGCCCTGATCCATGACGTCGTGAAAGAACTGCGGACCACGAACCTGCCAGAGTCGGTGCTTGGACAGTCGTGTCACCCAGCTGAGCGGTTTGCCGTCGGGGAAGTTGTACGCGTCGCCCGAAAGCGAATCGCGGAACACCCCATCGCTCTGAGCAAGAGCGATCGAATAGGCATTGACGAGATGGACCGCGGCACCGGTCGCCGAATCAGACTGAGCCGCCTGGATCACAGCGGATGCAGCCTCCGCGGGCGTGGCAGCGACGATCGGAAGGCCACCGAGTCGGCGCCGAGGTAGTGATTCCATAACTGGCGCTGCGTGAGCGGTCATGACGACCTTCCTTGTGCGGTGAGGGGGACCAGGACGACATAGCGTGGTCAGTAGGCACCACGCGAAGCGACGACGGCCTTGGCAGTCCGCCAGAGGACCACGAGATCGCCCGTGATCGACCAGTTCTCCACGTAGTACAGATCGAGCCGCACCGAATCCTCCCACGACAGGTCGGAACGACCACTGACCTGCCACAGGCCGGTCATGCCGGGCTTCACCAGGAACCGACGGTGGACGTGTGTGTCGTAGCGAGCGACCTCTCGAGCCAGCGGCGGTCGGGGTCCGACGAGGGACATGCTGCCGGCCAGGACGTTGAACAGCTGCGGCACCTCGTCCAGGCTGTAGCGGCGCATGAAGCCGCCGACCCGGGTGACGCGGGGGTCGTTCCGCATCTTGAACAGGACGTCATTGCCCTCGGCCCGGTCGAGAGCGCTGAGCTCCTGCAGACGTTCCTCGGCGTCGACGACCATCGATCGGAACTTGATCATCCGGAAGGTGCAGCCGTTCAGGCCGACGCGCTCCTGCCGGAAGAAGACCGGACCGGTCGAGGTGGTCTTCACCAGCACGGCGAGCACGAGCAGCAGCGGCGACAGGACGACGACGAGCAGCGCGGCACCGATCAGGTCGAAGGCCCGCTTCGTGTAGAGCTTGCGCCCCGAGTACGTCGGCGTCTCGACGTGGATGAGCGGCAGGCCCTGCACCGGCCGGGTGTGGATGCGGGGACCACCGATGTCGGTCAGGCTCGGCGCGACCACCAGGTGCTGCCGGCCCGGCTCGAGCGACCAGCTGAGTTCGCGGACGCGCTCCGGCGGCAGGTCGTCGGAGCTGGTGATCACGACCGTGTCGGCGCCGGTCTCGCGGAGCGCGGAGCCGACGTCGTCGAAGCCGCCGTGGCTCTGGATGGTCGAACCCGTCAGCAGACCTCGGTGGTTCGTCGACACGACCGCCCCGACCACGCGGTAGCCGGCTTCGGGGGAACGCGCGAGTTCGCGGCCGATGTGCAGCACACTGGCCGGGGACCCGACGAGCAGCACGGTCGCCGAGTACGCGCCCTGCTGACGCTGGGCCACGAGCCACTGGCGCCAGATCCACCGCGACAGCAGGAGGACGAGGATCCCGATCGGGAACGCGATGAGCACGTAGCCACGGGCCAGGTCGACGTGCAACAGGAACGCTGCGATCGCGAGCAGGCCGAACACGCGGACGCTGGAGTCTGCGACCAGGCGGTACTCGGTGCTGCCGACACCGATCACCCGCGCACCGCGGGTGTCGTACAGGGCGAGCGCGCTCATCCACACGACGATCACGACGATGGAGATCGCGGAGTAGCTCAGCCGCAGGTCGGCGGTGTTGGTCGCCAGGTTCGACTCGAGTCCGAGCCAGGCGATCTGCACACCGAAGACGACCCAGATCAGCGCCAGCAGGTCGGTGAAGAGCACGCGGCGCGAGTACGTGCGGCTCCACTCGTCGGTGGCGCCCACGGCGCGCGGTGCGCGGAGCGCGTCCGCTGTCACGAGGACGACCCGGTCACCACGTCGCGCCACCGTCCGACGAGACCCGGACGGTCGTGCCGTCCCACAGCCACACGTCCTGGCCTGCGCGGTCGATGGTGACGGTGTCGTCGGTGTCCGCGCCGTCGGCACAGCCGATCGGCGTGGTCGACGACGAGGGCGTCACGTCCGACGCGGACATGGTCTCGATCTGCACGCCGTCGCACGCTGCTGCGCCGACCCGGGCGAGGGTGTAGTTGCCACCGTCGACGCCGATCGACCGGATGCCGCCCATCGGCACGTCGACCCACGCGGCATCGCCGGTGCGCCACTCGAGCTGGCCGTCGCAGATGACGACCGCGGTCTGCTCACCCTGGAACGCGTCGATCGGGTCGGCGCACGGCGCCTGCTCCGTGCCGCTCGCGAGTACGACGCCGTCGGTGCTGATGCCGGCGCCGGCGGCGCCGGGCGCCCCGGCTTCCCACGTCACGCCGGCGTCGGTGCTGGTCCGCGCCGTCGTGGTGCAGTCGTCGCCGACGCCCGCCAGGATCGAGAGCTCCGCACTGGAGGCCCGGATCGCCATGAGCGATCCGACATCCGTCCCGAGTCCCACCGGGACCCACGTCGCCCCGCCGTCCACGGAGTGCTCCAGCACCGGCCGTGGGCCGCCGCACGACCCACCGGACGCGCGCCACGCCTCCTGGCCGTCGACCGCTGCCAACAGGCGGCGACCCTGCTGCTTGGTCGCAGCGGCGTCTGCGTCGGCAGACGCGCTCGGTCGCGGTGTCTCGCGCCGGTCCGGCGTCCCCGAGAAGGTGGGGATGGGGCCGGCGGGTCCGTTCTCCTCGGGGGCCGTGCGGCCCAGGGCGAGCGCCACGAGCACGACGTCGACGACGATCAGCGCCACCACCACCACGGCGACCAGGATGAGCGTGGTCCGGGGCAGTGCGCGGCCGAGGCTTCGGGTCCCCCGGCGAGTCTTCATGTGGGTGTCCCCGTTCAGCGTCCGGCGCGGCGGAGCACGCCGAGCTTCTTGCCGACCCGCTTCGGCGGGTTGACCGTCGGGGTCGTGTCCTCGTCCTGACCGTAGCCGTACCCGTAGCCGTAGCGTCCGTAGCCGTAGGCGCCGGGGCCCTTGAGCGGCATCTTCGTGATGACGAAGCCGGAGATCGGGGCGCCGACGTTCTCGAGCGTCGCGACGGCGGCGGCCAGCTGGCCCTTCAGCGTCTGCCCCGAGGCGACCGCGACGATCGCGCCGGAGGCCTTCTTGGCCAGGATCGCCGCGTCGGTGACGGGCAGCAGCGGCGGGGCGTCGAACAGCACGTAGTCGAACTGCTGCTCGAGCCGTTCGATCAGGTCCTGCATGGCGCGGGACCCGAGCAGCTCGGACGGGTTCGGCGGGATCGGTCCGGCGGGCAGGACGACGAGCTTGCCGCGACCCCACGGGTGGGCGACGTCCTCCAGGTCGGCGCGGCCGATGAGCACGTCCGTCAGACCGGCGTTGCCCTCAACGTCCATGTACTCGGCAACGCGGGGGCGGCGCAGGTCGGCGTCGATCAGGATGACCCGGAACCCGGCGCTGTCCAGGGCGATCGCCAGGTTCGCGACGGTGGTGCTCTTGCCCTCGGACTGCATCGACGACGTCATGACGAAGGTGCGGGCACCGCTGCCGATGTCGAGGAACTGCAGGTTGGTGCGGAGCGTGCGGAACGACTCGGCACGGGGGCTGCGCGGGTCGACCTGCACGATGAGCGGGCGTTCGGCGGCCTTGGCGTCGAAGGCGATCCCACCCACGACCGGCTTGTCGCTGATCTTCTCGACGTCGAGCTCGGTGCGCACCCGGTTGTCCAGGGTCTCGCGCAGCACGGCGATGCCGACGCCCAGCGCGAGGCCGACGAGCAGCCCGAGCGCGACGTTGACGGGCACGTTCGGGCTGACCGGGACGCTCGGCACGTCGGCCTGCTTCACGCGGGTGAGCTTGACCGTGCTCTTGCCGCTCGCGTCGGTGGCCTCGATGTCCTGCACGACGTTGGTCAGGCTCTGCGAGGTCGCGTTCGCGATGTCGGCGGCCTGCACCGGGTCGGTGCCCTCCACCGAGATGGAGATGAGGGTGGTGCTCGTCGGCGCCGTCGCCGACACCATCGTCGCGAGCTGGTCGGCGTTCATGTCGAGCCCGAGCGACGAGATGACCGGCAGCAGCACGATCGGCGTCGACACCAGGTTCGAGTAGGTCAGCACCCGCTGCTGGGTGAACGTGTTGCCCTGGGCCAGGTCGCTCGCGCTGCCGGACGTCTCCGTGGAGACGAAGACCTGCGCCGATGCCGAGTAGACCGGCTTCTTCAGCAGGGAGAACCCTGCGGCTGCGGCAACTCCCACCAGGGCGAGTACGACGATCAGTACCCATCCCTTGCGGAGCACCGTGATGTAGTCGCGGAGTTCCACGCCTTTGCCTTCCCCGATCATGGCCGTCCCCCGTGGTCCCGACACAGGCGCGCCGGGGTACTCCCAGTGCACGGCATACAAATAGTGCCACAGGAACGAGCACTCCTCGGGGGAAGTCGCCATCCGGCGCGCGGTGTCCTCTACGGTGGCCCCATGCGCTCCGAGTCGGCCATGCCCACCACCGAGCCCAGCGTGCGGCGGCAGCGGGACCTCGTCGTCATCCTCGTCGCACTCGGCGTCGCCGTGATCCTGACCCGGATCGTCGGACAGGTCACCCGGACTGGGGGCATCCCCTCGCCGGTCCTGCAGGTGCTCGCCGCGGACGCCGCCGTGTGGGTGCCGCTCGTCGTCGCGGCCGCCGTGGTGCTCCGTCGGACCCCGCGATCGGCGATGGTGTCGCGGCTGCGGCTCGACCTGGGGATCGTGGTCTTCGCGATCGGCATCGTGATCGTGTGCCGCGCGGTGGACGTCTTCCTGTCGATCGCGTTCACCGGGTCGACCGGGCTGGTCCCCGCACCGTCCCTCGGCACGCCCGACGTCGGGCTGCTGCTCGTGTCGGCGATCGGCATCGTCGTCGTCAGCCCGGTGCTCGAGGAAGTGGTGTTCCGCGGGCTGTTCCAGCGCCGGCTCGCCGCCGAGCTCACGCCCCGCACCCGGTTCCTGGCGGTGGTGGTCACGGCGTTCCTGTTCGCGCTGCTCCACCTGCTGCTCGGCGCTGGTGGCACGTCGCTCGGCGGCTTCCAGGTGTTCGTGACGACGTTCCTGCTCGGCCTGCTCACCGGCACCCTCGTCGCGATGACCGATCGCATCGGCGGCGCGATCCTGGCGCACGTGCTGTTCAACGCGGTCGCGGTCGTCGCCACCTGGCCGCGCTGAACGGTCACGAGCCCACCCCCAGATCGAGGCGACGACGGACTTCCGCAGGCTCGGACCACTAGCCTGCACTGAGCATGACTCGCCCAACCAGCATCGTCGAATCACCCCTCGTCCGTCAGGCTCCGATCAGTGGCCTGCTGGTGGTGTCGGCTGTGCTCACGGTGGTCGTGCCGACGCTCGAGATCACCTCGGCGGAGCTCTTCCTCGCGAGCCTGATCGGTACGGCGGTCGCCACGGTGATGAGCGCGGTCCCCCTCGTCCTGCCCCGCGCCGGAGCGCTCGTGCCGGTGTTGCTGTGCCTGGACTTCGTGACCATCGCGCTGCTGCGCACCGGGACCGGCTCCGGCGCGTCGGTCTTCACCTCGCTCGTGGTGCTGCCCGTCGTCTGGTGGTCGTCGCTCGACGGCCGCCGCAACGTGGTCTTCTCGCTCCTGGGCGTCGCCGCCGTCATCCTCGCCCCCTACGTCCTGACGCCGGACGACGCCCCCGCGGTGAGCGAGCTCGCTCGGCTGACGATCACGGTCGCGGTGTTCGGCACGGTCGCGGTGGTGGTGCACGAGCTCTCGAGACGCGCACGCCGGAGCGTCCGGGTCGCGCAGGACCGCGAGGGCAAGGTCCGCGCCGAGATCGACCGGGCCGCCGCGGTGCAACGATCGCTGCTCCCGACGACGACCGGCCGCATCACCGAGGACGTCGTCGTCGCGGGTGCCTGCCTGCCGGCCCGGAGTGTGGGCGGCGACTTCTTCGACTGGTACCCGACCCCGACCGGTGTCGCGGTGACCCTCGGCGACGTCATGGGGAAGGGCGTCGGCGCGGGTCTGATCGCGGCCGCGGTGCGATCGACCCTGCGCAGTGCCCGGACGGTCGAGGACCCCGCCGAGGCGCTGAAGCGGGCGTCCGACGGCCTGTCCGCGGAGGGCATCGGGCCCGACCTCGCCTTCACCACGCTGTTCCACGCCCGGATCTCCGACGACGGCACGCTCCGTTGGTCGGACGCCGGGCACGGGCTGAGCTTCGTCCTGCGCGCCGACGGAAACGTCGACCGGCTGCGGTCCGGTGACATGCCGCTCGGGCTCGGCATCCGCGAGGAGTGGGCGACGGCGGACGGTGCGCTCGAACCGGGTGACCTGCTCGTCTCGTTCAGCGACGGCGTGCTCGATCTGTACGACGACCTGGACGACACGATCGACTCCGTCGCGGCGATCGCGCGCGCCGGCCGCGACCCGCACGCGGTCGTCCTCGCGCTGTCGGCCCGCGCCGACGAGGTGCCGCACGACGACGACGTCACGGTGATCGCGATCCGCCGGCAGCCGGTCGAGGTGGACACGGAGCGACCGCTCGCGATGCACGCGGACTGACGGCGCGGAACGAGCGCACGGCGACCGTCGAGCGGTGCGGAACGCACGGACACCTGCAGAGATTGGTACGCGCCGCCGCTCGAACCCGAATCGTGCGGCGACGCGTGCAGACGGTGAGCGTCTGCCCTCGGACGCCCTAGCGTCCTCGGTCTGTGGGGAGTGACCAGCCGGGTCACCCCGGCGGCTCAGTGGACCAGGTCGAGGTCCCAGACGGGCGGCACGTAGGCGCGGGACCAGCCCTCGCGCAGACGCGTCACGGCGCGGTCGAAGGCCTCGAGCAGGTCCATCTCCGGCCGCACCATCGACTGCAGCTGCAGTCCCTCGTAGGTCGCGAGCAACTGCTCCGATCCTCGGGCCGGCTCCATCGTCCCGGGCTCCCGCCCGAGCATCACGTCGCGCTCGAGCGCGTGCTGCACGAAGGCGTGGAAACGACGCCACCGGGCGTGCAGCATCGGCGCGAGCGGGTGCTCGGGCGACGCCGCGATGTTCAGCGTCGCCGTCAGGAACCGCATGAGCGACGGGTCGGCCACGTTCGCGGTGACGATCGCACGGAGGAACCGGATGGTGCCGTGCTGCTCGGCCAGGGGCATGAGCGGCACGGTGCGATCCTCGTTCCACCGATCGATGGTGGCGAGCAGCAGGCCGTCCCAGCTCGGGAACGTGCGGTCGACGACGTCGATGGGTACGCCAGCCGCGGCCGCGACGACCTCGGGGGTCACCTCGTGCAGCGGTCGGGAGCGCAGCGCGGTGATCATCCCGTGGATGACCTCGCCACGGAGGGCGGTGTCGTCGAGGACGGGCATCGGCGGCGTTTCGATGTGCATGTATACACCTCACCAGCCCGACGCGCCCGTGCACAGTCCCCCGAACGGGAACGCGCGTTCCCCGGACAGTGCCACGCATGGTCCGGCGCGGTGTCCCCCCACCTGGGGGAAGATGAGCCGCCGTACAGGTTCTAGGGTGGTTTGGTTCGCACCCGAAACGAAAGATCACGTTGCCGCGCCTCCAGTTCCTCACCAGCGTCCCCTTCCTCGCCGCGGCAGCAACGCTCGCCGTCGCCGCCGGCTCAGTGCTCACCCCGAGTCCTGCCCCGACCCCGACAGGGACACCGGCTCCGGTGACAACGCCGACGGCAGCCGTCACCCCTGCTGCGCCGGAGACCGCGGTCGGCAGCACGGCCGCTGCAGCCGCAGCCCCGACGAAGTTGACGTGGACGTACGCCGGCGACTCGATCACCGAGATGCCGAAGTCGTGGATGCGGCAGCTGAAGGACTCGTCGATGACCAACGTCGGCGGCACGGCCATCGGCAGCGCGACGACGACCAAGATCCTCGCCAACACCGCCCACCACGGTGCCGACGTGCTGGTCGTCATGGCCGGCACGAACGACCTGCGCTACCAGCGCAGTTCCGCGTCCATCCTGCAGAACATCGACAAGATCGCCGCGCGGGCCGGCGCCGATCACGTCGTGATCTCGGCGATCGCGCCGTCGAACACCACGAACTACGGCAAGAGCCACATCGACCGCCGCAAGCTCGGCGAGATCCTGAACCGCGACCTGCAGAACCACGCGCTCACCCGCGGTTGGATGTTCGTCGACCCGTGGGCAGCCGACCGCCGGCTCGACGGCGGCTGGCCGTCCTCGCGCACGTACGACGGCGTCCACCCGACGGTCGCGATGTCCAAGAAGGTCTCGGTCCGGATGCAGCAGGCGATCCACATCGCCGCCGAGGGCGCGAAGGGTGCAGCGGGCTAGCACCCGTTCGTGTCGTGAGCCATACTCGCCCCATGCAGTGGGGACGGATGGCACCGGTCGTGGCACTCGTCGTGGTGCTCGGCGGCACCCTGGCGGGCTGTGGCAGCGAGAGCCGGGTGCAGTCGGTCAACGACGACGGCCTGCAGAGCACCGGGTGCACCGACTACGTCCAGCTGGGGACGCCGGCCGAACGCCGCGACGCAGCTGAGCTCGTCGTCGACGCCGACGTCACCAAGACCGACCGCACCGTGGAACCGCAGGGCATCTACCGGGTGTACGAGGCGACGGTCACCGACGTCACGAAGGGCGATGCCGCCGCCCCCGGCGACACGATCCAGGTCATCAGCACCTCGGACCAGTGCGAGACGAGCGGCGAACCGGTCGAGTACCTCTCGGGCGACCCCCTCGCCGACGAGGGCACCTTCCGCCTGTACCTCTCCCACGACGGAGACGACGACGTCTGGCAGCTCGTCGTCCCCGGCGCCGCCGAGCCGCGGCCCGCCGGCTGACACCGGAGCTGCTACGGCTGCTCCGGCACCGTCACGATCCGGTTCTGGTACGCCCACACCACGGCCTGCAGCCGCGACCGCACGCCGAGCTTCGGCAGCATCCGTGCCAGGTGCGACTTCACGGTCGACACCTCGAGCACGAGCGCAGCGGCGATCTCCTCGTTCGACATGCCCTGTGCCAGCAGCAGGAGCACCTCGCGCTCGCGGGCGGTCAGCACGCCGTCGGCCCGGTCGCCGGAGACCGGCTGCAGGCTCCGCCGTGACACGAACTCGCGCAGCACCCGCCGGGTCAGGGCCTGGTCGAGCGTGCCGTTGCCGGCGGCGACCTGCCGCACGGCGTCGACGATGGTGTCCGGCTCGGCGTCCTTGAGCAGGAACCCGGAAGCACCGGCCTCGAGCGCCCCGAACACGTAGTCGTCCAGGTCGAACGTCGTCAGCATGAGCGCGGGGATCGCCGGATCGGCGTCCGGTGCACAGAAGATCCGGGCGAGTTCGATGCCGTTCATCACCGGCATCCGGATGTCCAGGCAGGCGACGTCGGGTCGTGTCTCGCGCGCCAGCGCGAGCGCCTCGCCGCCGTCGGCGGCCACGCCGACCACCTCGATGTCCGGCTCCGCACCGAGGAGCGCGGACACCCCGGCGCGGACCAGGGGCTGGTCGTCCGCGACCAGCACGCGGATCACGCGACCACCCCGGTGCCGTCGGCGGCCTGCGTGGGTGCGGCAGGTGCCTCCCGGCCGAGCGCCAGCTCCACCAGCCATCCGCCGGTCGCGGTCGGGCCGGTCTGGAGGCGCGCCCCGACCAGGTCCGCCCGCTCGCGCATCCCCCGCAGGCCGTTGCCGCCCGAGGGAGAGGTCCCCGCTGCCGGGACGGTGGCCGGTGCGTTCTCCACCCGGATCACCACCCGGGTCGCGTCGCGGTCGTCGATGGTGACGGTGCACGGGGCGGACGGGGCGTGCAGGGCGGCGTTGGCCAGTGCCTCCTGGACGGTGCGGTAGGCGGCGAGCTGCGCGAGCGGGCCGACGCCGTCGGCCAGCGGGCGGTCCCCCGGCAGCACGTCGAGCCGGACGTCGCTGCGGAACCGGGCACGTTCGGCCAGGTCGACGATGCCGGCGACCGTCTCGACGGCGCGCTCGGCTGGGGCGTCGTCGCGGAGCAGGCCGACCAGGCGGCGCAGGTCCTCGAGCACGGCGGTGCTCTGCTCACGGACCTGGCGGGCGCCCTCGTGGGCGCGCTGCGGGTCCGCGTCGATCTGCCGGTCGATGACGGCGGCCATCAGGGCGATGCCTGACAGGTGGTGCGCGGCGATGTCGTGGAGTTCACGGGCCATCGCGGCACGTTCGCGGGACACCGCGGCGTCGACCAGGGCGTCCTGTTCACGGTTCACAGCGCTGGCCTCGGCGGTTCGGGCGACACGGACCTCGCGGCGGGACTGCACCAGCAGAGTGACCAGCAGGGGCAGGCCGACCGCGCCGATCGCCTGCAGCACGCCCTGCCCGAGCGAGCCGGCGAGGCCCGTCGAGAAGTCACCGCGGAAGGCGCCACCGGCGACGGCGGCCAGCACCGCGCTGCCGGCGGCGACGAGCGCACCGGCGAGCAGGAGCGTCGGCCACAGGCGGGCCAGCGGGACGCGGAGTGCGGCGAGGACGACCGCGACGACCACGGGCAGCGCGGTGAGGCCGAACAGGTCGGACGACTGCGGGGCGAGCGCCGCGACCACCACCGGCAGGGCGGCGACCACGATCAGCACGGTGCGCGGCGCGCGACGGGCGGCGAGGAGGGCGGCCGACTGGGCCAGCAGGCCGAGGGCCAGGACGGTCCACGCCAGGGTGAACGGTGCGGGGACACGCAGGGCCAGGGCGGCACCGTCGGGCTCGAGGGCGTCCAGGGGCGGCAGACCGAGCAGCAGCCCGACGGCGACGACGGCCGTGCCGAGGGCGACGAAGACGTCGACGCGGCGGTCGCGCTGTGCGGGGTGGGCCGGCCGCGCGGGCTGCGCTGCCGGCTCGGCCGGTGCGCGCAGCGCGTCGTGCTCAGCGGAGGCCATCGTTGGATCCTACGAGACGGGCGTCACCGGGGACCGGGGCGTCGAGGGGCAGGGCGCGTCGCGCGGGGTCGTAGCCCAGGCGGCCACGGGTCGCGATCAGGAGCACCGCGGCGGCGATCGTCGACATGATCGTCAGGCCGATCATCAGCGTGCCGGCGGTCATGCTCGGGTACATCTCGGGGAACAGCGTCGAGATCGTGTTGTTCACGCCGACGTGCAGCAGCAGGGCCAGGGGCAGGCTCTCGCGGGTCTTGTTGAAGACCTGGATCATCACGACGTTGAAGGTGATGGTGAACAGGGCGAACACGACGGGCTCGCTCCAGTGCGCGTTCGGCCAGCCGCCCCAGTCGCTGAAGTACAGCGGCATGTGCCAGAGCGCCCAGATCGGGCCGAGGATCGCGGCGGCGCCGAGGCCCCCGAAGCGGTGCTGCAGGCGGGGCAGGGCGAAGTCGCGCCAGCCGGGCTCCTCGCTCAGGCCGGTCGAGAACAGCTGGATGATCAGCCCGGGCACGAGCATGGCGAACGCCAGGGCCGAGGGTGCCCGCACGTCACCACCGGCGAAGGGCAGCGCGGACACGACGATCAGGGCCGGCACGACGACGAGCGCCAGTGCGTACCAGTACCAGGCGACCCGCCAGCGGAACAGCCGTCCCACCCAACGGCGGAGCCCCGCGCGACCGTCGGCGACCGCCGTGACGATGAACGCGCTGCCCAACGGGCCGAGGAGCGCCCCGGGCAGGACGCCCGTGAACTGTCCGCTGCCCAGGACCTCGGGGAAGTGGATGTCCCACACGCCCATGCCGTGCGGGGACAGGATGTACGGCACCCACGCGAGCCAGCTCAGGCCGAGTGCCATGGTGAAGAAGGACACGAGCGGGTGCCGGGCGATGAGGCCGCGGACACCCCCTCGGTCACGGGCTGCGGTGCCGGCGGTGGGCCGGACTTCGGTGGTGTTCGTCATGCACACGACGCTAGGAACCAGCGCGCTCGGGAACGACCCGCTTCGGGACGCACCTGCGGGAGTTCCATCGAAGGATGCAAGCGCCGTTCGGTCGGTTCGGCACTCCTGCACACGCCGTCGTCATCGCTCGACGCCGCGTCGTCCGAACCGACGAGCAGCCGCACGACACCGGCGTCTCGCGGGTCCGGTCAGGCGGCGCGCTGGGTGGCCACGTGGGCCAGGACGACGGGGTCCTCGCAGCCGCGGGCGAACCCCAGGATGCGCCGGTCGATGTCCCGCTGCAAGACCAGCACGCCGATCCTCTCGGCGATCGGCGCGAGCCACTGCGGCCGGCAGGTGAAGTTGTAGCGCCAGATCGCGAGGGTGTGCCCGGGCTGCCCCTCCGCCGCTTGGAAGCGCCATCCTCCGCCCATGCGCTCGAAGAACCACGAGCCCTTCGTCATCTTCATCCCCACGTTCGACGGCGGGTGGTACGAGACGTACTCGCTCTCCATCGCCAGCCCGAACCGCTGCACCGTGTACGTCCGGACGCCCTTCGCCGGCACGGACGCGCCGTCCAACAGGTGCTGGCGGCGGATGAAGGGGTCCCACCGCTTCCGGATCGCGCCCTGCGTCTGCGAGACGGCGAAGGCCACCGACGGCTCGACCGGGACGACGCAGCGGGACTCGACGACGGGCATGAGCCATCCTCGCACGTGCACGGTGCTGCGCGCTCCGACCCGTGCGAGCGTCGCCGGACTCGCACCGTGCGGTGCCCCTCGGCCTGTGCGAGCTTGCTCGCTCCGTGCGCCGCTGCAGCCCTGCACCAGGCCGCCGACATCGCACCGGGCGAGCAACCGCGCACCGTGCGCAACGTCAGCGCAGCGTTGCCCGGAGTGCGTCGGCGATGAGCGCGAGCGCCGCACCGAGCTCGTCCGCGACGCGCTGGTGGGTCGCCGTCGAGCGACGGTAGGGGTCGTCCACGTCGTCGTCGGCCGGGTCGGCGGGCGGCGGGACCGTTCCGCGCAGCCGGGCGACGCGCTCGACGAGCTGCTGCGGGGTCGTCACGTCGGCCAGGTCACCGGGCTCGAGGCCGGCGAGCACCCGCGCGAACTGCTTGATCGTGAACGTCCGCTTGGACGCCCGGGGCGCCAGGGAGACGGCGGCTGCACGGTGCGATCGCTCGGCGGTCAGCACCAGGTCGGCGCGCTCGACGATCTCGGCCGTCAGGTACCGCGACCGGTGGGCCGAGGGGTCGCCGCCGAGCCGGACGGACTGCTCGGCCGCGGCAGCGTCCATCGGGGCGCCGTCGTCGGCGATGGTGCCAGCCGACTCGACCACGAACGCGGGAGCGTCCGGGCCGAGTCGTGCCGTCAGGACCTGCGCGCCGAGCGGGGACCGGCAGATGTTGCCGCTGCAGACGAACAGGATCCGCATCGTCACGCTGCGTCGGTGCGCTCGCCGGCGCGCTGGTCGGCACGCTCGTCGTCGCCGAGCAGGTCGTGCCGCACGACGATGGCGTCACGGCCGGGTCCGACACCGATCGCCGAGATCCGTGCGCCGGACATCGCCTCGATCGCCAGGACGTAGTCCTGCGCGTTCTTCGGCAGGTCGTCGAAGGTACGGGCCCCGGTGATGTCCTCGGTCCAGCCGGGGAACTCCTGGTACACCGGCTTCGCGTGGTGGAAGTCGGACTGGTTGACCGGGACCTCGTCGACGCGGACGCCGTCGACCTCGTACGCGACGCACACCGGGATCGTCTCGAGCCCGGTCAGGACGTCGAGCTTGGTGAGCACGAAGTCGGTCACGCCGTTGATGCGCGCCGTGTAGCGGGCGATCGGGGCGTCGTACCAGCCACAGCGGCGCGGGCGACCGGTGGTGGTGCCGAACTCGAAGCCGTTGGCGCGCAGGAACTCACCCGACTCGTCGAACAGCTCGGTCGGGAACGGACCGGCGCCGACGCGGGTCGTGTACGCCTTGACGATGCCGATGATCCGCTCGAGCTTGCCCGGGCCGATGCCCGAACCGGTCGCGGCGCCGCCGGCGGTCGCGGACGACGAGGTGACGAACGGGTAGGTGCCGTGGTCGACGTCGAGCATGGTGGCCTGGCCGGCTTCGAACAGGACGGTCTCGCCGCGCTCGAGCGCCCGGTGGATCTCGAGGGCGGTGTCGGCGACCATCGGGCGCAGGCGCTCGGCGAACGAGAGCAGCGACTCGACGACTTCTTCCGGGTCGATCGCACGGCGGTTGAAGACCTTGACCAGCAGGTGGTTCTTCTGGTCGAGCGCGGCTTCGACCTTCTGCCGCAGGATGTTCTCGTCGAAGATGTCCTGGATCCGGATGCCGACGCGGTTGATCTTGTCGGCGTAGGTCGGGCCGATCCCGCGACCGGTCGTGCCGATCTGGCGCTTGCCCAGGAACCGCTCGGTCACCTTGTCGACGGTGCGGTGGTAGTGCGTGATGACGTGGGCGTTGGCCGACACGAGCAGCTTGGAGACGTCGACGCCGCGGGCGCGCAGGGCATCGAGCTCCTGGAACAGCACCTCGAGGTCGACGACGACGCCGTTGCCGATGATCGGGGTCACGCCGGGCGTCAGGATGCCGGAGGGCAGCAGGTGCAGGGCGTACTTCTCGCCGCCGACGACGACGGTGTGGCCGGCGTTGTTGCCGCCGTTGAACTTCACGACGTAGTCGATGCGGGAGCCGAGGAGGTCGGTGGCCTTCCCCTTGCCCTCGTCGCCCCACTGGGCGCCGATGATGACTGCTGCGGGCATCTGGTTCTCCTCACGTTGGCGGAGGACCGCACACGGCCGTCCGGGCCGGTGGTCCACCCGAGTCTATCGGCTGGTCACCTGCGCGTCACCCGCTGTGACGTCCTGTGGACGGCGGGCCGCTTGTCCACATCCGGCCTCGACAAGGCGGGCGACGCGGCCGACAAGGCGACCGGCGGCGGGCACGGCGACCAGATCGGCAAGGCCGAGGACGCGGCCGACGGCAAGATCGGCAAGTGACGTCCGAGGCGCAACCGGACACGCAGACGGGAGGCGCGGTGCCAGCTGGCACCGCGCCTCCCGTCTGTCGGTCGGTGCGTCCCGAATCGCCCGTCCGACCCCGGATCAGCTCCGGAAGAAGTCCTGGTACGACGGGTCACCGACGGGCTGGGAGTGCCCCGGCTCGGCCAGTCGCTGCTCGATCATGGCCTGGATGACGTCCGGCGGGGTGAGTCCACGACGGCGCCATTCGACCGGGTTGGACCGGAGCTGGTTCAGCGTGTTCTGCATGGGAGCCATGCTGGCACCGCTTCACTAGTTTGTCTAACTACCTGTCCCGAACACGCGTTCGCGGGGTGGGGTACCCGTCCTTCGTGAGCAGAAGAGGTCGGATCCCCGCTCGGGACCCGACCTCTTCTGCTCACCATGTGGCGCGCGGACCGCGCGCACCCTGACCTAGCGGCGCGTGACCTTCGGCGTCGCCCCGGACTTGGCGGTGCCGTCCACGTACCCGGAGGCGTGGGCCGTCACCTGCACGCTGATGCGGTGCCCGACGTCGGATGAGCCGAGCTCGTACTTCGTACCCGTTGCCGACCGGACGACCTTGCCGTCACGCAGCCACTGGTACTTGTAGGTCGCCTTCGTCGTGCTCCACGTGCCGTGCTTCGCGGTGAGGGTCGAGCCGACCTTCGCCGTCCCGCTCACCGTGACCTTGCTCCCCTTCGCCAGCGCGAGCTTCGGCGGGACCACGTTGATGGTCGACGTGTCGGCCTGCTTGCCCGCCGCGTTGTCGAGGTGGAGCAGCAGCACCGTCGCCTTGGTGACACCCGAGGCACGGGTGACCGTGAGCGAGTCGGCGTCGGCGAACAGCACGCCGGGGGTGCCGTCCTGCGAGAACGACAGCTTCGGCTTCGACGGGTCGAACGTGGCCGTCTTCGTCTCGTCCACGACCGAGGAACCGCTGGTGGCGGCACCCGGGGCGTAGGCCGACTCCGTCAGCACGGTGTAGTCGAACTTCTTCGACGAACCGATGGCCTTCGCAGCGACGGTCAGCACCTTCACGGAGCTGTCGAAGGTGTTCACGTCCTGTCCGGGCGCACCGCCGTTGAGCGGCTGGACGTCGACGACGGGGTCGACGTCCGGGTCGTCCAGGGCGGCCTTCGCCAGGTCGACCGTCGTGGCGAACGTGGCGTCCACGGCAGCCGACTTCGCGTTGTACACCAGGAAGTCGGGCTCGCCGTCACGGTCCGTGTCGATGAGGACCTCGACGTTGGTCACGGCTCCCGGGTTCGCGTCCGGACCAGCGGTCTGCACGCCGAACGCCAGGGTTCCCGACGCCTTGTCGTACGACGCACCGTAGGAACGGACGTCGGCCGCCTGCAGCGAACGCGTCGCCGAACCCTCGGGGAACGCCTCGGCCGGGTCGGTGCCGCCGAGCACGAACGGAGCGACGGCGGCGTGGTAGCCGGTCGTCAGTCCGCCCTGGTCGAGCGTGCGGCCCTTGAGCGTCAGCTCGGCCGACTTGCCGGGTCCCGTGAACGAGACCGTGGTGCGGGCCCGCACCGCGCTGACGGGCTTCGGGGCCACGTAGACCCCGAGGCGCATCGGGTTGAGCGAGCTGTCGGTCGGCGCGAACGCCACGATGCCGGAGGCCGCTGCCACGAACTCGCGCTGGTAGCCCTGCTGGACGGCCTCCTGGGTCGGGTCGATGACCCGGCGGAGCTTCGTCGCGTCGGCGACCGAGAACGTCAGCGTGACCGATGCTGTGTCGTTGGCGGGCACCGTGACCTGCTTCGAGCTGAGCGCGAACGTCACGCCCGGCTGCGACACCTGCGGCTGGTACGACACGTCGTACGTGTGCGCCGTGCTGTCGGTGTTGTCGATCTGCAGGGTGCGGGTCTCGCTCGTCCCGCTCGCGACCTCGACGACGCCGAACGACGCGGTGACGAGCTGGTCGTTCTCGGCGCTGCGGACCGTGGTGCCGGCGGTGACCGCCTGCAGCGCGTCCACGCGCCCGGTGCCCTGACGGAGCAGGGTGGCCGAACGGTTGCCGTCCTTCACGTCGTGCGTCGCCGTGTTCATCAGCGCCGCCTTGACCTGCGGGGCGGACCAGGTGGGGTGCGACTGGAACGTCAACGCCGCGATGCCCGCGACGTCCGGCGTGGCCATCGAGGTACCGCTCATCGACATGCGGCCGTCACCGGTGCCGTTGGCCGCCGAGATCACGTTGACCCCGGGGCCGGCGATGTCCGGCTTGACGATGTCGTCGAACGATCCGTGCACACCACGGCTGGTGAACGACGCGAGCGTGTTCACGGCGTCCGCCTCGATGGCGACCTCGAAGCCCTTGAGCTCGTCCGCGAAGCGCACGTGCAGGGTCCCCGCCTTCGCGGTGGCCTGGAGGCTCGCCACGCTCTTCGCGGTCAGCTCGGCACCCGGGATGGTCGCGTTGCCACCGATGCCGGATTCGAACGTGTCGAGCGTGCCCGCCAGCAGGACGCCGACGCCGCCAGCGGCCTCGACGTTGTTGAAGCGCACGAGGGAACCGCACTCGAGCGCGGCGTCCGTCCACTTCAGCCAGACGACCTTGCCCTTGATCTTCGCGGCGTCAGCGGCGCTGAACGCGGCACAGCCGTCGATGTTCGCGGTCGGGACGACGACGTCGCCCTCGACGGGCAGGGTGCCCTTGAAGTTCGACGAGTACTGCGAGCGGTAGGTCTTCGCGACGTCGGCCGGCGCGGTGACCTGGACGCCGTCGTAGAGCGACTGGCCGGTGGCGCTCGCGGCGACGGTGAGCGCACCCTCGGCGTTGCCCGGCGAACCACCGATGTCGGTGAAGTCGTCGGCGTTGCCCGAGGCGATCACGGGGAGCA
The DNA here is from genome assembly GCF_031844325.1 of Curtobacterium sp. BRB10. Taxonomy (NCBI): domain Bacteria; kingdom Bacillati; phylum Actinomycetota; class Actinomycetes; order Micrococcales; family Microbacteriaceae; genus Curtobacterium; species Curtobacterium sp. BRB10. The sequence goes on along the minus strand of NZ_JAUZVA010000005.1, from coordinate 196,441 downwards.
CGCCGCGCGCGGTCAGTGCGTCGATCTTGGCGTTGTCGGGGTCGTCCGGTGCGCCGTAGTCGGAGCCGAGCGACAGGTTCAGGACGTTGATGTCCTTGCCCTCGGTGAGCGCCTGGCCCACCCAGTCGAGCGCGGCACCGGTGACGTCGGTCGAGCCACCGTTGTCACCGAAGACCTTCAGGGCGTACAGGCCGGCCTCGGGCGCGGTGCCCGGACCGATCCACATGTCCTGTACCTGCTGCGTGGTGAGCTTGGTGTAGTCACCGTCGAACTGCTGCTTGTCGGCGGTCAGGCCGTAGCCGGCGATCGAGCCGGACACGTGCGTGCCGTGGTCGCCGCCCTTGCCGTCGATCGGGTTGTCGTCGGGAGCCGGCACCGGGTCGTAGGCGTCCGGGTCCGACGGGTCGGCGTTGTAGGTCGCACCGGCGAAGTCGTACCCGCCGAGGAACTTCGACGCGTCGTACAGGCTGGGGTCCGGGGCGCCGCCGCTCGCGTTCGCCAGGGCCTGCTGGTACGCCTCGGTGGTACCGGGGCCGCCGAAGTCGGCCTGCGTGTAGTCGAGACCGGTGTCGAGGACGGCGACGTTGACGTCCTTGCCGGTGTGGCCGGTCTGCTGCCAGGCGTTGAGCGAGCGCGTGTAGACGTCGCTCGCGGCGTTCTTCGGCGCGACGCCGTCGGCACCGGGCTGGACCAGGCTGGGGTCGACGCCCGAGGGAGCGGCGTCGGCGTTCTCGTTGACCGTCGGCTCGACGATCTTCTTCGGCGTGAGCGGGATGATGCTCTCGACGTCGGAGCGCTCCGCGATCTGCCGGAACGCGTCGACGTCGGCGACGACCGCGACGCCGGGGACGGTGTACTCGGTCGAGTAGAGCTCGGTCGCGTCGGCGTCGGCGCGCTTGACGGCCGACCGCACCGCGGCGACGGTCGACTGGATCGCCTCGACGCGGTTCTTGGCCGCGGAGGACTGGGTCCGCGACTTCGTCAGGTCCCCGCCCTTCGCCTTGGCGTCCACTTCGAGGGCACCCTGGCCGGTCGTGCGCACGAACGCGGCGACGGTCTTCGTCGGCTTGGCGTCACGGAGCGGGGCGGAGAGCTTGAGGTCGGCCACCGAGATCCCGGCCGGAGCTGCGGAGGCCGCGCCCCCGACTGCGAGACCGCCACACGCGAGGGCCGCGACGGCGATGCCGGCGGTCAGGACGCGGGTGAAGCGATGGGGTGTTGGGTTCGGGTCGGTGTTCGGTGTTGCACGGTTCAAAGAGGACACTCCTGGCTCAGTCCGTGGTTCGCATGAGATTCCTGTGAAGCTATGCGTTCGTTCTCAGGGAAGACAGTCCGCACTTTGGGGGACCCCCCTCGTCCGGGGGACGGAACCTGTTAAGTTGCACACGTGTGTGCACGTTATTACGATGGGGTGCGTGACCACCACTGAGCAGCCCTCCCGCGCGCCCCGTCGCGACGCCACGGAGAACCGGGCAGCCCTCCTCGACGCGGCGAAGACGTGCTTGCAGCAGGACCCGGACGCCTCGATCGAGACGATCGCCGCGGCTGCGGGACTCTCGCGCCGTGCGGTGTACGGACACTTCCCCTCGCGCGACGACCTGGTGCGCGAGGTCGTGACCGCCGGCGCCGCCCGGATCGCGGCCGCCATGCCCACCGCTTCGGACCTGCAGGAGCTCCCGCCGGCCGCACGCCTCGCCGCGATCGCGGTGACGCTCTGGACCGAGGTGTCGCACGTCCGCTCGATGGCCAGGGTCGCCGTGCGCAGCCCGTTCGCCGAACCCGTCGCCGAGGTGTTCGCGCCGCTGCGCTCACAGGTGCGCCAGGCGTGCGCGCTCGGGATCGCCGACGGCGCCATGCGGGACGACGTCGACCCCGAGACCCTCGGCCGTCTGGTCGAGGGCGCGTGCATCGCCGTCCTCGACGAGGCGACCCGTTCCGGCACGAGTGACGAGGACGGACGGCGCATGGTGGTGGTGTCGGCGCTCGGCATGGCCGGCATCGACTGGCGCACCGCACTGCTCTCCGAACCCGCTGCTCCCGCTCCCGCCCCGAAGGACCACGCATGACGCTCGAACTCGACCACGTCGGCATCGGCGAGGAGCCCGGCGCACCCCTGCCCGTCGTCTCCGCCGTCGCCGCCCCCGGACGCCCCGGGGTCCTCGCCGTCGAGACCGAGCAGGCACCCGTGCTCGCGTCACTCGTCGCCGGCGGCCGCATGCAGCCCGACACCGGCCGCCTGCTGCTCGACGGCCACGAGGACCCGGCAGCCGTCCGGCGCTCGTTCGCCCTGGTCGACACCCCCGGTGTCGCCGAGCCCTTCCCCGTCATGACCCTGAAGCAGATCGTGCGCGAGGAGCTCGCGTTCGCCGGGCAGCGCCCGAACCGCGAGCACGTCGACACCGTGCTCGACGAGCTCGGCTTGCGGGACTACGTCGACACCGCCGTGCAGCGGGTGCCGACCGTCGTGCGCGTCCGGCTGCTCGTCGAACTCGCCCTGCTGCGCGACGGTGTGGCCGGCATCGTGATCACCTCACCCGAGCGGCACGGCGGCGCCGTCGAGGACTGGTTCCAGGTGATCCGCGACGTCGCACGACGGGGCGTGACCGTGGTCCTCGTGACCTCGAAGGCCGCCGCCACCACCGTCGAGCACCTGCTCGACACCATCGACACGCACGACGACGTCGCGACGCTCGTGACGCCCCAGACCGAGGACCCCGAGGACGTGGCCCGAACCGACGGAAGCGAGCCGCGCCTCCCGGCCGCTCCTTCCGTCACCGAAGCATCCGCAACCGTCCCGACGGAGGCACAGAAGTGACCACCACCTCGCTCGTCCGCGCAGAACTCGCGCGGCTCACCGCGACCCCGCTCGCACGCCTGGCGTTCATCGCGCTGATGATCGTGCCACTGCTGTACGGCGGCGCGTACCTGTGGGCGAACCGCGACCCGTACGCGAAGCTCGACCAGATCCCCGCCGCGATCGTCAACCTCGACGCCGGTGCCACGCTGGACGGCGAGCACGTCGACTACGGCAAGGACGTCACGAAGGAGGCCATCGACGGCGCCGACTTCAAGTGGACGAAGACGAGCGCCGCCGATGCCCGCTCCGGCGTCCGCAACGGCACCTACGACTTCGTCGTCACCATCCCGCACGACTTCTCCGAGCACCTGGTGTCCGCGCAGTCCGACGACCCGACGCAGGCGAAGCTCGTGATGACGACGGCCGACACGAACTCGTACCTGGCGTCGACCATCGCCGAGCAGGCGGGCAAGACCATGCGCACCGCCGTCGCCGAGCGCGTCGGCAAGCAGGCGGCGAAGACCCTGCTCGTCGGACTCGCCGACGTGCGGGACAGCCTCGGCGACGCCGTCGACGGGGCCGACGAGCTCGCGTCCGGAACCGCCAAGGCGGACTCGGGCGCGCACCAGCTCGCCGACGGCACCGGCAAGCTGTCGTCCGGCGCGGCGGAGCTCGCGTCCGGCACGGCCGACCTGCCGTCGCAGACCCAGCAGCTCAACAGCGGGGCGCAGCAGGTGGCTTCGGGGGCGTCGACCCTGGCGTCCGGGCTGGCCAGCGCGCAGCAGCAGACGGCGGCGCTGCCGTCGCAGACGCAGCAGTTGGACAGTGGGGCGCAGCAGCTGCAGTCCGGGCTGCACCAGCTCCGTGACCAGACGGCTTCGCTCCCCTCCGACTCTGCGCGCCTGTCCAGTGGTGCGTCGCAGGTCGCCACCGGGAACGCCACGCTGGCCGACGAGGCCGCACCGTTCATCGCGGGCGTCCAGCAGCTCTCGGCGCAGTCGCCGGAACTCGTCGCGTCACTGAAGCCCGTCGTCCAGGCCTCCACGGTGCTCACCGCGGAACAGAAGACCCAGCTGCTCGCCGGGCTCGACGACCTGCAGGCCGGCAGCACCGAGCTCGGTGCCGGTGCCGGCGACCTGTCCGGCAACCTGCAGAAGCTCAAGACCGGCAGCGCGCAGGTGTCCGCGGGGGCATCGCAGCTCGCCGAGCAGGCTCCGGCGCTGACCAGTGGCATCCAGCAGCTCTCCGACGGCTCCGACACGCTCGCCGCCGGCACCGGCAAGCTCGCCGCGAAGGCTCCGGAGCTGTCGTCCGGCATCGCCACCGCCGCGAACGGTGCTTCGACGCTCGCATCGGGAGCGTCGAAGGTGGCGGACGGCACGTCGAAGCTGGCCTCGGCCGCTCCGACGCTGTCGTCCGGTGCGTCGCAGCTCGCGACCGGTGCGAAGACCGCCGACCAGGGCGCCACGTCGCTCGCATCAGGGCTCGACAAGCTCACGACCGGGTCGTCGAAGCTCGCGTCGTCGCTCGACGAGGGCCGCACGAAGATCCCGGCGTCGAACGCCTCGGAGCGTGCGTCGCAGGCCTCGGTCATCTCCGACCCGGTCAAGGTCGGGGACGACAACGTCGCCGCCGCGTCGAACTACGGTGCCGGTCTCGCACCGTTCTTCATCTCGCTCGCGGCCTGGATCGGCATGTACGCGCTGTTCCTCATCCTCAAGCCGATCTCCAAGCGTGCGATCACGGCGGTGCGGAAGCCCCTCGCGGTTGTGTTCGGCGGCTGGCTGACCCCGGCGCTCCTCGGCCTGGTGCAGATGGTGGCGCTGTTCTTCATCGTGCGCTTCGCCCTCGACCTGAACGTGGTGCACGTCGGCGGCACGATCGGGATCATGGTGCTGGCCTCGGCGACCTTCGCGGCGATCATCATGGCGCTCAACGTGCTGCTCGGATCGGTGGGGCAGTTCCTCGGCCTGGTGCTCATGCTCGTGCAGCTCGTCACGGCCGGCGGGACGTTCCCGTGGCAGACGCTGCCGGGGCCGTTGGCGGCGCTGCACTTCGCGCTGCCGATGACGTACTCGGTCGACGCGATCCGGCAGACGATGTACGGCGGGAACCTCGGCGCCGCGTGGTCGGACGCGGGCGTGCTGCTCTGCTGGCTGCTCGGGGCGCTCCTGGTGTCCTTCGTGGTCACGGCGCGGCAGACCCGCTCCCGCACGCCGCGCGACCTGCGCCCGAGCCTGATCGGGTAGCGGGGCGCCGGGCGCGGGGGCGGGCGCCGGGGCGCTTCGTGAGCAGAAGAGGTCGGGTGACATCAGGTCACCCGACCTCTTCTGCTCACGAAGGACGTTCGCCGAGCGGCTGGTGCACCATCCCGCCGCCGAGGGTGCGCAGGTCGTCGGTCGGCAGGGCAGCACGGGCGTCTGCATCGAGCACCGCGGAGGCGTCGTCGAGGGGGTGGAACCCGATGCGCTCCCCGGCGGACAGGTCAGCCGGCGACCCGGTGTTCCGCGACAGGGCCCAGACCACGTGGTGCCCGGGGTCACGGAGCGCCACGGTCGCGAGCACCAGGCGCGTCAGGTCGTCGGGCGAGGTCCACATGAGCAGCGCCCGGGTCGTCGGCGGCAGCGCACCGAACGCACCGATGCGCGCGGACACGATCGACATCTCGTACCGATCGACGAACAGGCTGCCGAGCAGTTCCATGGCCGCCTTCGTCACGCCGTAGTACGTGTCCGGACGGGGCAGCCGGTCGCCGGTCACGCTCCCAGGCTGGTCGAGGGGTTCGGGCACCAGCCCCACTGCGTGGATCGAACTGGCCTGCACGACCCGGAGCACGCCGGCGGCGGCCGCCCGTTCGAGCACGTTCTTCGTGCCGGTCAGGTTCGCCGCGATCAGATCGTCCCAAGCGGCCTCGGTCGGGATGCCCGCCAGGTGGACCACGGTGTCGACCCCGGCGAGCGCATCGTCCAGCGCTGCCGGGTCGTTCACCGAACCGGGCACGAACCGTTCCCCGGCGCCGATCGGATCGTGGGGCTGCTGTTCGTCGAGCAGCACGAGGTCGTGTCCCGCGGACCGCAGGCGAGGACGCAGGGCGCTCCCGATGCGACCCGCGGCTCCGGTGATGAGCAGCGTCGCCATGCCGGGGACGCTACCCCCGGCGCGCGAGCAGCGACCTCAGCTGTACGACCGCGCCGAACGCCGGGGTGTCGAGGTCGGACTTCGTCCACCGGACGACCGCCCAGCCGAGTCGTTCCATCTCGCGGTAGCGGCGGAGGTCACGGCCCCACTGCTCGGCGTCGGTCCGGTGGTGGTCGCCCTCGTACTCGATGACGATGCGCTGCTCCGGGTAGGCCATGTCGACGCGGCCGACGAACCGATCGACTTCGTCGAGCACGTCGACCTGCAGGTCGGGCTCGGGCAGCCCCGCGCGGACGATCGCCAGTCGTGCCCGGGTCTCCTGGGGCGACCCGGCCCCGACCCGCACGAGCTCGAGCGCGACCCGCAGTCGTCGGACACCCGATCGTGCGCCGGCCAGGGCGACGGCGGCAGCGAGGTCGTCGATCGTCGTCCCACACCGTCGTTCCGTGACGATGGCGTCCCCGAGTACGACGAGCTGGTCGACCGAGAGCACGGCGCCGCAATCCACCCACAGCGCCGCGGGCGTGCTCGTCGGCATCCCCCACCGCTCCGTCACCCGGGCACGGTCCGGTGTGATGCGGTGCCCGACGACCCCGCGGCGTCGCGGTTGTGCGATCGGCACGGGACTCGTGACGTGCACCGGTCCGTCGTCAGCGAACGGGACCGGCAGCTGCCAGAGGACCGCCGCCGAGACGTGACTGATGAACTGCCCGGGAACCAAGACCGGCCGGAACGCCCGGATCCGGTGCACCGGGTCGGGCGGACGGTCACGTTCCCATCGGATCGACCGGGTCGGCCGGATCAGGTCACGCCGTCGGAGACGTTGTCGGGAGACGCCCGCGCGGTCGGCGGCACCGACGTCGAACGTGCGCCCGCGCAGCGGTGTCGGAAGTGGTCGTGCTCGCATGACCACCACGTTCGCGCCCCGCGCCCGCTGCCCGCGCGCCGAACGCGACTTCTGTGCACAACGCGCCCCGGGCCTCCCGTGTGGAGGACCAGGCACGCGCAGATCGTGAGCAGAAATGGTCGGGTCGCCGCCCCGCACCCGACCATTTCTGCTCACGAAGCGAAACCCCCACCTCGCCGCCGCCACCACCCACGACACCGCCCGGCCCATGTCACGTCAACCGCTACGATCGACGCACAGCCAACGGAGGTCGAAGCGCATCATGGGAGACGGCAAGCCCGCGACCATCTACGACGTCGCCGCACGCGCCGGGGTCTCGAAGTCCCTCGTCTCCCTCGTGCTGCAGCGCTCCCCCCGGGTCAGCGACCAGCGCCGGGCAGCCGTGCTCAAGGCCATCCAGGAGCTCGACTACCGCCCCTCGACCGCGGCCGTCTCCCTCGCCGGCACGCGCAGCCGCACCATCGGCGTGGTGCTCGACGACTTCCGCAACCAGTGGTTCGTCGACCTGCTCACCGGCCTGCGCGAGAGCCTGCAGGACCAGGGGCACCGGCTCGTGGTGGCCGACCGGTTCCTCAACACGGGGCTCGATGCCTCTCCGGTCGAGGGCTTCCTGTCGATGCGCGTCGAGGGCATCGTGATCGCCGGCGAACCCACCACCGACCTCGCGATCCCCGCTTCGATGCCGCTCGTCATCGCCGGCGGCCGCGTCGCGATCCCCCGCGCCGACACCGTGGCGAACGACGACCACGCCGGCGGCGGCATCGCGGCGCAGCACCTGCTCGACCTCGGCCACACCCGCCTCGGGTTCGTCGGTGCGAGCTCGGCGGCATCGGCCGAACGCCGGGCCGGGTTCGAGCAGGCTGCCGCGACACGTGCGTCCGTCGTCACGACGGTGCTGCCCGGCGAACCCACCGAAGAGGCCGGTTCCCGCGCCCTCGGCATGCTCCTCGACGAGCACCCGGACGTCACCGCCGTCTTCGCCGCGAACGACGTGATGGCCCTCGGCGCCCTGTCCGAACTCGCCGAACGCGGGTTGCGCGTCCCCGAGGACGTCTCCGTCATCGGCTACGACGACACCCCGGTGGCGGCGATGCGGTACGTCGGCCTGACGAGCATCGACGACCGCAGTGTCGAGATCGGCCGCGGCGCCGGGGAGCGCCTGCTGGCCCGCATCGCCGATCCACGGATCGCCGCCACGGAACTCCTCGTCGAACCCCGCCTGGTCGCGCGCCGCACCACCGCCACGCGCTGACGGCACCCCGGACGGGAGGCCCGTCCCACCTCCGACCCGCCCGCTTCGTGAGCAGGAATGGTCGGGTCCAGAGCCCGTACCCGACCGTTTCTGCTCACGAAGTCGTGCCGGGCGGCTCCGCGTGCTGCACGATCCACGAGTGCATGACGATCGCCGCGGCGGCCGAGGCGTTGATGCTCCGCGTCGACCCGAACTGCGTGATCTCGAGGTGCGCGTCGGCACCGGCGACCGCCTGCTCGGTCAGCCCGGGGCCCTCCTGCCCGAACAGGAACACGCAGCGCTCCGGGATCGTCGCGGTCTCGATGCGCTCGGCACCGGGGGTGTTGTCGATGGCGACGACGGGACGCTGCTCCTCGGCCATCGCGGCGAGGAACGCCTCGACGTCGGGGTGGTAGCGGACGTGCTGGTAGCGGTCGGTGACCATCGCCCCGCGCTTGTTCCACCGGCGTCGCCCGATGATGTGCACGGTGCCGGCCAGGAACGCGTTGGCGCTCCGGACGATCGAGCCGATGTTCAGGTCGTGCTGCCAGTTCTCGATCGCCACGTCGAACGCGTGTCGTCGGGTGTCGAGCTCGGCGACGATCGCGTCCATCGACCAGTACCGGTAGCGGTCGAGCACGTTCCGGGAGTCCCCGGCGGCCAGCAGCTCGGGGTCGAGCCTCGGGTCGTCGGGCCAGGGTTCCGGGTGCGGCCCCACCCCGTTGGTCGTCAGTTCGTGCGACGGTTCGGGCGCAGTGGTCACCCGACCAGCGTACGGCCGGGCGCGGCGTCAGGCGGTGCGGACCCCGTGGGCGATGCGCGACTCGATGCCGGCGATCAGGATGTCGAGGCCGAGCGCGAACCGGTCGTCGTAGGAGTGCTCGCCGAGGATCTCGCCCACCAACCGGTGCCGCTCGGGTCGGCCGGCCTCGGAATCGCCACGTCCGACCTGCACCCCGGCGTGCCCGACCACGAAGTCGTACACGACGAAGAAGGTGTACATCGCCTCGGTCGGCGGCAGCCCGGCGTCCTGCAGAGCACCGACGACCTTCGCCACGACGGCGTCGGACTCGGTCGAGGCGAGCGGGGCGCGCTGGCTGTGCGACTCGAGCACGAGCGGATGAGTCCGCATCAGGTCACGGAACGTCGTGGCGAACGTGCGGACGACGGCGTGCCACTCGTCCGGCCAGACGAAGGTGGCGGTGAACTCGTCGACGGTGCGGCGGACGAGCTCGGCGTGCAGGTCGTCCAGGCCGCCGATCGTCCGGTGCACGGTCATCGGGGCGACCCCGAGCCGCACGCCCAGCGCCCGGAAGGACAGGCGGTCGAGGCCGTCCTCGTTCGCGATCGTCGTGGCGGCGTCGATCACCTGCTCGCGGGACAGCACGTTCGGGCGGCCTCGGCGTCGTCGCGGCGTCACCTCGAGCTCCGTCTCCGACACCGTGGCGGGTCGGGGCGCGGCGGACGGGGTTCCGGGTTCGACGAGCACGAGGGGGCCTCCTTGATTCGGTACGTGTCCCGAAAAGCGTAGAGCAAAAGCCGACCGCGGTTCGGTGTCTCGACCTTCTCGGGTCTCGGAGCAGCGCGCAAGAGCCGCCCCGGGCCTCCCGGCCCTTTCCGAGCCGGCCACGAACAGGCCACGAGCCGTCCACGAGCCGCCCACGAGCCGGGCCTGAGCCCCTGCGCAGTAGGGTGATGGCCATGGCGACCCGAGACGACGTCGAGTGCTGGCTGACCGACATGGACGGCGTGCTCGTCCACGAGAACCAGGCGCTCCCGGGCGCCCCGGAGCTCATCCAGCAGTGGCTCGACGACGGCATTGAGTTCCTCGTGCTGACGAACAACTCGATCTTCACGCCACGCGACCTCAGCGCCCGCCTGCGGAGCTCGGGCCTGCACGTGCCCGAGGAGCGGATCTGGACGAGTGCGCTCGCGACCGCGGACTTCTGCAAGTCGCAGATGCCCGGCGGCTCGGCATTCGTGATCGGTGAGGCCGGCATGACGACCGCCCTGCACGAGGCCGGGTTCATCATGACGGAGACGGCTCCCGACTACGTCGTCGTCGGCGAGACCCGCAACTACTCGTTCGAGGCGATCACCAAGGCCGTCCGGCTCATCCGCGCGGGCGCCCGCTTCATCGTGACGAACCCCGACGCCACCGGCCCGAGCGCCGAGGGGGTCCTGCCGGCCACCGGTGCCATCGCGGCGATGATCGAGAAGGCCACCGGCAAGCAGCCCTACGTGGTCGGCAAGCCGAACCCGATGATGTTCCGCTCCGCGATGAACCGGATCGGCGCGCACTCCGAGAACACCGGCATGATCGGCGACCGCATGGACACCGACGTGCAGGCCGGCATCGAGGCGGGGCTGCACACCGTGCTCGTGATGACGGGCATCAGCGACCAGGCGGAGATCGATCGGTACCCGTTCCGCCCGAGCGAGGTCATCTCCGGCGTGCACGAGCTCGTGCGCACCGAGCCCTTCGAGGTCGAGCTCTAGCCGGAGGCTCGCGACCGCTCGCGACCGCTCGCGACCGCTACCGGGCGTCGACCCCGGCGCCGGAGGCGACCGCGGCACCCGCCGCAGCCGGTTCGTGGGGCGCCCCACGGGCCTCCAGGGCGAAGGCCGCCATCGGCGGCACCGTCCGCCACCGCTTCGCGAGCCGACGGGGGCGGTCGTCGTACCAGGCGATGATCCCGCCCGCCACGATGCCGAACGCGAGCACCCCGAACGAGAACAGCCCGATCAGGCCGAGCAGGGTCAGCTTGCCGAAGTCGCCCGTGTCCGCCGTCGCCGAGAACCCGATCGACCCGAAGTCCCAGAAGGCGTGCAGCAGCACCGGGGCGAGGAGCGACCCGGTCAGCCGACGCGCGACGTACAGCGTCGACCCGAACGACGCCGCGAACACGACCTGGACGAGCGTCGGCCCGATCCCGGCACCGGCGAGCGCGTTGAGCAGGTGCAGCAGCCCGAACAGCGCGCACGACAGGGCCCACACCCCCATCTCCGGCAGCCGCCGCCGCAGCCCCACGAGCAGGGTGCCGCGGGCCATCAGCTCCTCGAAGACCCCGACGAACAGCACCCCGACGGCGAGCAGCACGAAGTAGTGCGCCGGCAGCGCCGTCCAGTCGATCAGGGGCAGCCGGACGACGCACACCACGAGCACGAGGATCGGCGCGAGCATCGTCCACCGCAGCCGTGTCCGGACCGGGTCGACCGTCGCGATCCGCCACCAGCCGAGCGCCGTGACGAACAGGGCGAGTGCCGCGACGGCGATGCCCTCGGGGATGACGAGGGCGTGCACGACGCTGTCGACCGTCTGCCCGAGGGTCGCGTAGTCGTCGCTCGGCCGTGACCGCCAGGCGCTGATCGCCGCGAACACCACGATCGGCGCGAGCCCGAGCAGCAGCGACGGCGGCACCGGCCAACGACGGCGAGGGGCTCGGACGGAGGCGGTGGTGGTCATCTGCTGGTTGTACCAGGCGGGACGTACGATTGGCGGTATGCGCCTGCCATCCCTGTCCACCATGGCAGAGGACTACGTCAAGCTCATCTGGAAGGCCAGCGAGCGCGGCGGACCCGGCTTGGCGACGCGCGACATCGCGGCGTCGCTGAAGGTGTCGGCGTCGACGGTGTCGGGCAACCTCAAGAAGCTCGACCGCGACGGGCTGATCGAGCACACCCCGTACTACGGCGTCGTGCTCACGCCGCTCGGGCAGCAGGTCGCGGTGGCGATGGTCCGGCGGCACCGGCTGATCGAGACGTTCCTGGTGGAGCGGCTCGGCTACTCGTGGGACGAGGTCCACACCGAGGCCGAGGCCCTGGAACACGCCGTGTCGGAGCAGTTCCTCGACCGGGTCGACGCCGACCTCGGCCACCCGACGCACGACCCCCACGGCGACCCGATCCCCGGTGCGGACGGCATCGTGCCGGACTCGCCCGGCACGCTCCTCGGGGCGATCGAGCCCGGTGCGTGCGGCACCGTCGACCGGGTCTCGGACGACGACCCGTCCCTGCTGCGGTACTTCGACGAGCTCGGGGTTGGGCTGGGGACGCACCTGCGGGTGGAGCGGGTGCGGGACTACGCCGGCGTCATCGCCGTGTCGCGGCGGGCGACCGACGGCTCGGAGTCCCTCGTCGACCTGCCGGCCGCGGCGGCGTCGTCCATCTGGCTCGCGCCCGACGGCGACTGACCGCGCTGCGCGCGCTGGTCGGCTCGTCGGCTGCCACGCATGCGTTGGCCGGCCGGTCGAGACACCCCGCTCACGTTCGCTGAGAGGTCGGGAGCCGTCGCCCGGGAGCCCCGCAGCCGACGGTTCGCGACCACTCGGCGCCCAGCGCACGGGGTGTCGTGACCGCACCGCGGCCCGCGAACGCGCGCGGCGTCGGACGGGAGGCCCGGTGCCCCGCCGCCACGCGCCTCCCGTCCGCCGCCCCCATCGGTCACGACACCCCGCTCACCTCCGCCGAGCGGTCACCATCTGTCGCCCGGGAGCCCCGCAACCGACGGTTCACGACCACTCGGCGCCAGCCCACGGGGTTTCGTGACCGCGCGACGCGCCCGCCACACCCCCGCGGCGGCGACGCCTCGCGACCACCCAACGCTCCCGGCCGGGCGCGCCCGCCGGCCCTACCCCTTGACGGAGCGCGTCCGGCCGAGCGCGACCTCGCGCCGAGCCCGTTCGAGGGCGAGCGCAGATGCCGCATCCGGGTCGTGGAGCAGCCGTTCGGTCTCGTGCACGTGCTCCCGGACGGCGTCGGTCCCACGGTCGGCCGCCGCGGCGAGGACCGGTTCGACGACCTCCTCGCCGAGTCCCACCAGGGCACGCGACAGGCTCAGCCGACGCTCGCGGTCCCCGACGCCGAGCTGCACGGCGAGGGTCCGCGCGAGCGACGCCCGCTCGTCGTCCGGCACCAGTGCGACGGCCGTGCGCCACGCCGCGCGGAGCACCTCGTCGTCGCGGTCCTCGAGGAGCGGGCGCACCGCGGGCCACGCGTCCGGGTCCCCGATCTTCGACAGGGTGTGGAGCGCCTGGCTGCGGGCCTGCGGCTCGGGGCGCTCGAGCTCGGGCAGGACGCGGGCCACGACGTCGTCGGCGGGGTGCCGGGTGAGCGCCCACGTCAGCATGTCGCGGACGAAGAAGTCCGGCTCCACGGCGCACTGCGCGACGAGCACCTCGAGGTCCGCGGGGTCCGGGGTGGTCCCCGCGGCCATCACAGCCTGCAGCCGGGCGGAGGATCGCGGGTCGGCGAGGGCATCGCTGAGCGTGGTCATCACCCCATCGAAGCCCCTCGCGCCGGGGCCGTGTCAAGCATCGGGGCATAGCGTCGGGAGACGTGCGGTTCGCTCCCACCGCACCTCCGACCACGAAAGGACCTCCGTATGCCCCGCATCGGTACCAGTGACCTGCACGTGTTCCCCCTCGCCCTCGGCGGCAACGTCTTCGGGTGGACGGCGGACGAGTCGACCTCGCACCAGGTCCTCGACGCCTACACCGCGGCCGGTGGCGACTTCATCGACACCGCGGACGTCTACTCGGCCTGGGCGCCGGGCAACTCGGGCGGCGAGTCCGAGCAGGTCATCGGTTCGTGGCTGCGCGCCTCGGGCAAGCGGGACGACGTCGTCATCGCGACGAAGGGCTCGCAGCACCCGGAGTTCCAGGGCCTCGCTGCGGACACCGTCGCCGCCGCTGCCCGCGCGAGCCTCGAGCGCCTCGGCACCGACCGGATCGACCTGTACTACGCGCACTTCGACGACCAGTCGACCCCGCTCGAGGAGACCGTCCGCGCCTTCGACCAGCTCGTGCAGGACGGCCTGGTCCGCTACACCGCGATCTCGAACTACTCGAAGGACCGCGCCGCGGAGTGGATCCGCATCGCGACCGAGAACGGCCTCGCCCAGCCCGTCGCCATCCAGCCCCACTACAACCTGGTGACGCGCCAGCCGTACGAGGCCGAGATCGCACCGCTCGCGCACGAACACGGCCTCGGCGTCGTGCCGTACTTCTCGCTCGCCGCGGGGTTCCTGACCGGCAAGTACCGCTCGAAGGACGACTTCGCGGGCAAGGACCGCGAGGGCCAGGTGTCCGGCTACTTCACCGACGAGGGGCTCGCCGTCGTGGACGCGCTGTCCTCGATCGCCGACGCACACGGCTCCGAGATCGCGACCGTCGCACTCGCCTGGCTGCAGGCGCAGCCCGACGTCGTCGCACCGATCGCGAGCGCCCGGAACACCGAGCAGCTGCCGGCGCTGCTGGCCTCGGCAGAGCTCGAACTCACCGCCGACGAGCTGCGGACGCTGTCCGACGTGTCGGCGAAGGTGCCAGCGAGCGCCTGACGCCGGCGCATCTCAGCCGATGCGCGTGCATGTTCCGACATCCCACTCGTCGTTCGACGGGTGGGATGTCGTTCGTTGCACACGCATTCGCTGCGTGTGCATGTTCCGACAGACCACCGGTCGATCTCGGGGTGGAACGTCGCAGAACAGGTGTGACCCGCCCCGACCGCCGGACGCCGACGGCCGACCCGCCCCGCCTACGCCCCCGGCGCCAACGACCCGGACAGCGGCTGCCCCGACGACCGCGTCACGAAGCACGAGATGAACCGATCGCCCTGGTCCCACGTCGCCTGGTCGGGCGCGTAGGAACCCTGCACCTGCACGTCGCCCACGGCAGCGGCGGCCGAGGCGTTCAGCGCCGTGTCGGACTGGCACTGGTCGGCGGCCTGGGTCGCCAGGGCCTCGGCGCCCGGGTAGGTGTCGCCCTCGACCGCGAGCCGCGCGGTCAGCTGCCCGATGTGCGGCGTCGCGCAGTCCACCACCGTGAAGGTCTGCGACCACGCGTTCGTGAACGGCGACAGGCACTCCCCTCCGGCCAGGTCGGTCCACGGGTGCTCGCCGGGCAGGGCCGGGGTCGTGGCGAACTGCAGCGTGGCGGACGGTGCTGCGGCGTCACTCGACTGCGAGGCCGACGCCGACGGCGCAGCGCTCGGTGTCGCCGGCGCCGACGAGGCAGCGACCGGCGACTTCGTCGGCACGGCCTGGTCGGCGATGTTGTTGCCGAGGATCCACTTCGACAGCAGGAACACCAGCACGATGAGCACGAGGATCAGCGCGATCGAGCCGTAGATCAGCAGCTGCTTGCCGCGCTTGCCCTCGTTCCGCAGCCGCGCGAAGCCCTCGTTGATGAAGTTGTCGCGGTCGCCGGACTGCCGGTCCGGACCGCCGGCCGGCCGTCCGGCAGCAGCGGGCGCGGAGGCAGCAGCAGGAGCGGCAGCCGCCGCGGGCACGGCAGCCGCCGGCATCATCCGCGTCCCGGTCTCCTCCGGGTCGTAGCCCGTGCCACCGAGCTGCCCGACGGCCTCGGTGCCGAACAGGTCCTTGATGGCGCTCGTGTCGCTGGTCTCGCGGCCGTCCCACTCGGACTGGTCCAGGTCGGCCGGCGCCGCGGCCGGCAGGGACTCCGGCTGCGGACCGGTGTCGTTCCCGCGCAGCCCGAGCACGGCGTCGAGGTCCTGCCCGACCGACGGCGGCAGGTGCGCCGGGTACTCCTGTGCACCGGCGGGTTCGACGAGCGGCGGCGCGGCGGTCGGCGGCGCGGTCGCGTCGGGCTCGGACCACCAGGGCGTGCCGGCAGCCGGCATCGCGGTGGTCGGCGCGTCGGCCTGGAGGCCCTCGGTCGCGTCCGGCACGTCGTCCCCGGCGGACCCACGGGGCGCGTCCACGGCCTCGGTCGCCTCCGACGGAGCACCAGCGGCAGCAGCAGCAGCAGCGGCACCAGCGCCAGCGCCAGCGCCAGCACCAGCACCAGCGCCAGCGCCAGCGCCGGGAGCGGCCGGGGGCACCACCGGCGGCACGGGGACCGCGGGCGGCACCGGGTAGGTCCGCGGCGCCTGCGGCAGCCCGGTGGCCGGGGTGTCGACCTCGCCGGCGACGACCTCGTCCTCGTCGTCCAACTCGTCGGCGAGCGACCAGGACCCGGCGGACAGCGCGGTGGTGTCGAACGAGTCGGTGGTCAGCGTCGCCGGTACCTCGCCGGGCTCGTCGTCGCCGATCGCCCAGTCGAACGGCCGGTCGTGCGCGCCGGTCTGCGTGGGGACCGGCCCGGTGCTGGTGATGCGCAGCAGGTCGGTGAAGGTCGGCGGCTCCTCGGACGGGGGCAGCACGTTCTCGACGCCGACGGGTTGCGGGGCAGCGGGCGCAACGGGCGGCACGGACTCCGGGTGGTTCCCGGTCGCGCGCCCGAGCCAGTCGACGTCGGCGCGGCCCTCGCCGAAGGGGTCCACGCGGCGACGTTCGTCCTCGATGGCCTTCGCCGCGGCGGCACGTTCGTCGCGGTGCGTCTGCGCGGTCGGCAGCACGATCGACGACGGGTGCGGCGCGGTGGAGTCCGGTGGGACGTCAGCGGCGGCCGGGATCCGGTCGTGCAGTGTCGAGCGCTCGTGCTCGACGACGGCGTCGGGGTTCTCGGAGGGGGCGAGCAGCTCGGGCGGCATCGAGATGGCCTGGGTCGCACCGTCGTCGAGCGCCGGAGCCGGAGCGGGCGGCACCGGCTCAGCCGCAGCAGGAGCCGCAGGCGCGGCGTCCTCCGCCTCCCCCTCGGCCACGAACGGCTCGGGCAGCGGTGCGCCCGTCTCGCGGGCGGTGCGCTCGGCCGCACGGCGCTCCCGCCGCGACGGCCAGTCCTCCTCGCCGCGTGGAGCCCCGAAGATGTCCGCAGCGCTGCGGAGACCGTGGAACGGAGCGTCCGATCCGGACGCACGCCGAGCCTCCAGGCCGTCGTCCCCGTCTGCCGGGCCGGCGGTGCCGTCGGGTTCGCGTGCGTCGTCCGGACGCTCCTCGGTCACGCGGTCAGCCCCAGATCAGCCAACCCGATGGCCGCGAAGTAGGGGTAGCCGGCCGCCTCGATCGTCTCCTTGGCACCCGTGTCCCGGTCGACGACGACCGCGACGGCGACGACGATCGCGCCCTCGCGCTCGAGCGCTTCGGCCGCCTTGAGCGGCGAGCCGCCGGTGGTGGAGGTGTCCTCGAGCACGACGACGCGCTTGCCCTTCAGGTCCGGTCCCTCGACCTGCTTGCCGCGGCCGTGGTCCTTCGGCTCCTTGCGGACGACGAAGGCGTCGTAGGTCAGGCCCCGGGCGGCGGCCTGGTGCAGGACGGCGCTGGCGATGGGGTCGGCGCCCATGGTCAGGCCACCGACGGCGGAGACGTCCGGCACCTGCTGCACGAGCTCGGTCATGACCTGCCCGATCAGCGGCGCGACGCGGTGGTCCAGGCTGACCTTCCGCAGGTCGATGTAGTACGTCGCCTTCTTCCCGCTGGTCAGGGTGAAGTCGCCGTGGAACACCGCTTCGGAGGAGATGTACTGGATCAACTGTTCGCGCGCGTCGGTCACAGCGCACAAGGGTAGTCGTTCGGGCCCGCAACGCGCTCCCCCAGCCTGTGGGCCGCGGGGTGCCGGCACCGAGGCGGCCTCGGTACGCTCCGGGGCATGTCCCGAGCACCGCGCCGCCCCGCCGTGGAGCCGGCTCCGTCCGGCGACCGCCGGCCCGGCGCGGTGGCCGTCACGGTCGGACGGGAGGCCCTGGGCGGCCTGGTCGCGCTGGCCCTGGCCGTCATCGCCCTGCGCCACGTCATCGCGACGGAACGGGTGGCGTTGCTCTGGTACGACGGCGACTCGGTGCTGCTGCCGCTCGTCGAGCGCTCGCTGCAGGCCGGCCAGCCGTTCGAGTGGGCGATGTCGCCCGCGCTGTTCTTCTTCCCCGAGCTGCCCGTGTACCTGTTCTGCTCGCTGGTGACCGCGACGCCGCAGCAGGCCCTGGCGCTGAACGGGGCGCTCGTGCTGCTCGCCGTGTACGCGCTGGTGCGGGCGGCCGCGAACGAGCTGATGCCGTCCGCCGGGCGCCCTGCCCGGATCGCGGTGTCGGCGGGGGCACTCGGTCTGGTCACGCTGCTCGTGCTGACGGAGTCGTCGGCGACGGCGACCTCGCTCGAGCTGGCGTCCCTGCTGCTCACCACGACCTACTACTACGGCGCCGTGCTGGCGGTCCTCGGCACCGCGGTGCTCGTGCTGCGGGCGGTGCGCCTCGGCCGGGCGTCGGTGCCCCTGCTCGTGGTGCTCGGACTCGTCGCCGCGTGCACGACCGCGTCGAACCCGCTGTACGTGCCGTGGTCGGCGGCCCCGGTGGTCGTCACCCTCGGGCTCCTGGTGCTGGCACGGCGGGTGCCGTGGCGCCCCGCTGCGCTGCTCGCCGGTGCCGTGACGGTCGGTTCGGTCGTCGGGTACCTGGTGCGGATCCCGCTCCGGCCGTTCGTCTCCCTCGACCCGGCGACGTACGTGCAGCCGTCGCGGGCCGGGGAGACCCTGCGGTTCTTCGCGGCGCTGACCGACAACCGGGCGGGGACGGCACCGGGCGACCTCGGACTCCTGCTGCTGTTCGCCGGGGTGCTCGTCACCGTCGGCGGCACGGTCTGGGCCTGGCGGGTCCGCACCGCACGCACCGTGCTGGTCGCGACGCTGCTGCCCCTGGTGACCGTCGTCGCCGTGTCCGTCGGCGTCGTCGTCGCCGGGTCCGAGACCCCGCGCTACCTGCAGCCGATCGTGACCGCACCGCTGCTCGCACTCGTCGCCGTGGCAGAGCTCACCCGCACCGCGGTCCGCCGCACCCGCGTGCACCGCCCGCACCGCGGGGTCCGAGCGGGGGTGGCGGTCGCGATGGCCGCCGTGCTCGCGACCGGGATCGCAGTGGCCCCCGGCACCGCCCACGCCGTGTCGACCGCGCGGTACCCGGCGGCCGCGTGCCTGGACCGCTGGGCCGACGGACGCCAGGTCACGGGCGTCGGGCAGTTCTGGACGGTCCGGCCCCTCGCGACCTACGCGTCGACGAACGTCGAGTTGCTGCAGGTGCGCGACACCTTCGAGACGTACCCGTGGCTCGTCGACCTCGGTGCCTACCGCGACGCCGACCCGAGCTTCGTGGTGGTCGGGTCGCACGACCTCTGGACCACCGCGGTCGAGGACTCACTCGGCCCCCCGGCGACGATCACCCACTGCACCGGGTTCGACGTCTACGACTACGCCGGCACCGCCGGGCAGGCGATCCTGCGGCGCGACGTCGTCGGGAGCGCCGACGTCATCCGGCGCGACCGCGGCTTCTGATTCACTGCTGAAGTTGTCCACAGCGGCGCGTTGCCGTCCGATGCTCGCTGTACGGATGTATAGGCTCGTGCTCGATGTCTCGTCCCAGCAGCCCCCGCGCCCACCGTGTCCCCGTGCGCCTGCGCCTCGCCGTCACCGGCCTGGCACTCGCGGGCCTCGTCGGCACGGTCATCGCCGACGCTCCGGCGGCCCAGGCAGTCACTTACCCCACGTGGGACGAAGTGAAGTCCGCCCGCGGCAAGGAGTCCGCCAAGCAGGGGCAGATCACCGAGATCCGCGGCATCATCAGCGAGCTCGACGCCAAGGTCGACGCTGCCGAGGCGAAGGCGCAGAAGCTCGGCGACGTGTTCTACAAGGCACAGCGCAAGGCCCAGACCGCCGCCGAGAAGGAACAGCAGCTCCGCGCCGACGCGAAGGACCACGCCGAGGTCGCCGACCAGAGCGCCGCGCAGGCCGGGCAGTTCGCCGCGCAGATGTCCCGCTCCGGTGGCGCCGACGTCACCACATCGGTGATCACCCAGGGCGAGGACGCCAGTGACCTGCTGTACAACCTCGGTGCGCTGAGCAAGCTCTCCGAGCAGGCCGAGCGTGTGCAGGCCGCCGCGAGCGCCGACGCCGCCGTCGCCAGCTCGCTCGAGGCACAGGCCGACCGCGCCGCCGAAGCGCTGGGCGACCTCGCTGCCGAAGCCGAAGACCGCATGCAGGAAGCCCAGGCGGCGTCCGATGCCGTGCAGGCCGCCTACGACGAGCAACAGTCGAACAAGGCCCGACTCGACGCCCAGCTCGCGACCCTGACCTCCGGCCGCGTCCGGACCGAAGCCGAGTTCGCCAAGGGTGAGCGCATCCGCAAGGCGGCGGAGGAGAAGGCAGCTCGCGAAGCCGCAGCACGCGCAGCCGCCGCGCAGCGAGCAGCCGCCGCACAGGCCGCGAACTCCGGCGGGGGCGCTCCGTCGGGCGGCGGCTCGACCGGCAGCAGCGGCTCGGGCGGCGGCGGTTCCGTCGGCGCGGGCTCGGGGACCGGCTGGGTCCGTCCTGCCAGCGGCTACGTGATCAGCCCCTACGGGTACCGCGTGCACCCGATCACCGGCGTCGTGACCATGCACGAGGGCACCGACCTGGCGAGCGGCTGCTACACGCCCATCGTCGCGGCCTCGGCCGGCACCGTCGACTACGTCGGCTGGTACGGCGGCTACGGCAACTACGTCCGCATCAACCACGGCGGCGGGGTGCAGACCGCGTACGGCCACATCGTCGACGGCGGCTTCCGGGTCGCCACCGGGCAGCAGGTCTCCGCGGGGCAGCTCATCGCCCTCGTCGGCTCCACCGGGGCCTCGACCGGCTGCCACAGCCACGTCGAGGTGCACATCAACGGCGCCACCACCGACCCGGTGCCGTTCATGTCCGCCCGAGGGGTCGCCTTCTAGGCGATCGACCCCGGTGGGAACGCCGCGCATCGCCGCGGCAACTTCTCCACACGTCGACGTGGAACTCCACCGTTCGCACTTCCGCTGCTACGGTCCGAATCGTTCGCGGTCGTGTCCTGGGTCGGGTACCGCGCACCGGGCGCAGTCGAAGTCCCCAGCCAGGCGCGCGCCGCCGCGGGCGGGGCGAACCTCGCCTCGTTCCTCGACGGCATCCACGACAGCCGGGGCAGCGCGCCGCGGTCACTGACCGTCCTCGGGCACTCCTACGGGTCCACCACCGCGGCCGAAGCGCCTGTCCCGCGACGCCACCGCACAACAGACCATCGCGAAGATCATCGCGACGGGGAAGCCATGATGAAGACCATGCGACCGATGCTCCGCACCATCACGACTGCAGCCCTGACCCTCGGGCTGCTGTCGGGGTGCACGGCAGGAGGCAACCAGATGCCCACCGACGCAGCCGGCCTCACCCAGGACGAGGTCGCCGAGATGTCCCTGCACCAAGAGTTCGACGCCTACCGCGACCACTACGAACACATGCAACAACTCCTGAAAGCCGCGCAACTCCAGGTCCACGACGGCAAATGGGAGTGGGGCGGCGGCGACGACCTGCCCGGGATCGGCGGAGACGGCGTCGCGCCCTTGCCCGGCTCCGACACCAAGAACAGCTACGACATGAGCACCACACGACTCTGGTCCCCACCCGGCCCCACCGACCAGCAACGCGACCTGCAACCGATGATCGACTACTTCACCGAACAGGGCTGGGACATCGAACACCGCACCATCACCGGCGACGAAGAAGTCTGGGCCACCACCGGCGACGGCTGGCAGATCCAGTACACCGCCCAGGAGAACGGCGACAACCCCATCACCGTCTACAGCGATCCCTTCTGGACCAACGACGCCAACGCGCTCTCGACGGCCATCTACGGACGCTCGACCGTCAAGTTCCCTGATCGGTCCCTCCCCGGCGTCTACCCGAACTTCCCCCAGTGGGACGACCCCGTCGTCAACAAGCCGAAGATCTGAACCGATCGAGCACCACGACGGCTCCGGTTCAGCGCGCCGCAGGTCCCACGTCGTCCACGTCCCCGTTCCAGAGCGCCCGGTACCACGCGGTGCGCTCCGGGTCGTCCGGCAGCCCGTAGGCCCGGTGGAACAGCGGCTCCCACCCGGGTCCGTAGTTCCAGCCGAGCGCCATCGTCGCCACCGCGATGTCGGCCCAGCGGTCCGCGACCCCCATCGCGTCCAGGTCGACGTGCCCGCTCCACCGCCGGTCCGCACCGATGAGGGTGTTCGGCGTACACGGGTCACCGTGACAGACGACGATCCGGTCGGTCGGTGGTTCCGGACCGAGACCGCCCGGGCCGAGCTCGGCGTCGGCGTCGGCGGCAGCCCCGCGTGCGCGATCGAGCCGGTCCGCGGTCGCCCACGTGAACGGGCAGTCGTCGACGGGCAGGGTGTCGTGCAGCGCGCGCAGGCCCTCCCCCACCGCGACCACCGCGGTCCGGGGTTCGTCGTGCCAGCGCGGGTCGACGGCGCTCCACCCGGGCACGGCACGGGTGTGCAGCCAGAGGCCGTCCTCGTCGGTGCCGTGGTCGAGCACCTCCGGCACCCGGGCGTACCGGGACGCCCACGTCAGCCGCGCGGCCTCGCCGCTGATCCACGAACCGTATGCGTGCGGCAGGACCTTCACGAACTCCTCGGCGTGCGCGTCCGGTCCGATGCGGAACGTCGTCCCGCCGATCTCGTTGTGCCAGACGAGGGCGACCTCGCGGCCCCGGGCCACCTCGGTGACCACGCGCGGCACCGGCACGGTCTCGCCCGGCCGGGGCAGTCCACCGATCGAGCGCACCACGGTGACGCTCAGTGCACGCGGTCCGGGCGGGACGACCCCGACCCGCCACGGGCGATCTCGAGCAGCACCGGCAGGCGTTCGCCGAGCAGGGCGTCGAGGTCGGCGACGACGGCCTCGACCCGTTCGGTGATCTCGCGCGGCGCGGCACCCCGGCGCGGACGGACCCGCACCCGGATCGCCCGACCACCACGGACCCGGTAGACGTCGACGGCGAGCGAGCCGACCTGCGGCATCTCGCCGATGGCCGAGGAGAGCGCGTGCTGCACGGCCGTGGACTCGATGCGCACCGAACCGGCGACGCCGTCGGCCGAACCGTCGCTGTCCACGACGGTGCCCTCGCGGCCACCGCCGAGCGTCGTCAGCACGACGAGCGCGAGCACGCCGAGCACGACGCCACCGCCGAGCACGCAGGTCCACGCGAACACCGAGTCGTCACGCGACGCCCCGGTGCCGAGTCCGGCGAGGACATCACCGACCGTGCGCCACCACGAGGCGACGAGGGGCAACCCCTGGGCGGTCTGCACCAGGATCGCCGCCACCCCGGCGACGAGCAGGACGAGCCCGAGCACGACGAGCGCCGTCCGGCCGAGCCCACGGTTCGTGGCGTTCATCCGTCCACCCGCCCGGTCGGCTGCACCCGCACCCGCGCGGCGAGAGCTGGCTGCGCGTCGATCGCGGCGAACTCCCGCTCGACGGCCTCGGTCGCGGCGACCGCGGGGACGTCCACCCCGGCTGCGGGACGGAGCACGACGTCGACCGTGCGACGGCCGACGGTGCCCACGGCGGCGTCGGCGCCCAGACGGGTCGCGGATCGGGCGGCGCGGGCCGCAGCGGAGGCCAGGACCTCGTCGTCGACGACCACTGCGAGCCGGTCGGACGACATCACGTGCCGCGGACGCCGCTGGGGCAGGATCCCCTGCAGCAGGAGGACGAGGCCGATCAGGGCCACGACGGCACCGATGCCGATCACGATGGTGGTGTCGAGGCCGTCCGGAGCGGCGAGCGCGGCGTCGACCACCGCACGGGGGTCGACGCCGAGCACGTTCTGGTCGAGCAGGACGAGTGCGCCGGCGAAGACCGCGGCGGCAGCGAGCACCAGGGCGATGAGCATCGCGACGACGACGGCGCCCGAACGGGAGACGTGGGTCTCGCGGCGCAGCAGGCGGCGGTGGGTGGCGTGGTGGTCGTCGGGCGAGGGGCCGGCGGGGGCGATCGGATCGGCGTTGCCGCCGGCGGGATCGACGGCTGTGGCGGCGGTCACCGGGCCCTCCGTGGGGTGTCCACGACCGACGAGGCGAAGATCACGGTCACGCGGGCGACCTGTCGGCCGGTGATGGTCCGGAAGCGCGCGGCGATCGTGCCGCGAGCGCGGTGCGCCGTGGTGACGACGGGTTCGTCGGGGAGTGCGTGCGAGCCCAGCACCGGCAGGGCGAGCGGGGCGGTGATCTCGACCGCCAGCGCACCGCGACCGTCGTCGGCGACCCGGGCGCGGACCTCCCGGAAGGCCACGCGCAGTGCTTCGGCGGCGACCGCCTGGGCGGTGTGCACCAGCGCGGACGTGCCGATGCGGTCGGAACCGCGGAGCCGGACGCCGCTGTCGCCGGTCGTGGCGACGGCGGCGTCGCTCACGACGAGCTCCGGCGTCCGCGCAGCACGTCCAGCAGGCGGCGGAAGTCGACGTCGCCCGTGACGATGCGGGCGACCAGTGCGCCGACCGCCATGCAGACGGCGACGACGACGAACGCCCAGAACCCGAGCGTCACGGCGACGATCGCGAGCAGGGCGCCGGTGCCCATCCCGACGACGGTGGCGTTCACCGGACTCGACCGTCCCGGGTGTCGGGCTCGTCCGCGACGCCGTTGAGTGCCGGGATGTTCACGTCGTTGATGGCGATGTTGACCTCGGTGACCTCGAGGCCGACGAGCTCGGTGACGGCGTTCGTGACGGCGGCGCGCACCGCCGAGGCGACCTCCATCATCGGCGTCGGGTAGTCGACCACGATGGTCAGGTCGACGGCCACCTGGGTCTCACCGACCTCGACGCGGACGCCCTGGCCGAGCGCGCTGGAGCCGATGGCGTCGCGGATGGCGCCGAACGCCCGCGAGGCGTTGCCGCCGAGTGCGAAGACGCCGGGGACGTCGCGAGCGGCGATGCCCGCGACCTTCGCGACGACCGTGTCGTCGATGATGGTCCTGCCCTTGGCGGTGACCTGCGTCGTGGTGGTGCCGGCGGGCTGGGTGCTCCCGGCCCCGGTGCCGAGCGCTGCCCCGGTCGTGGTCCCGGTCGGGGTCCCGTCAACGCGGTTCGTCGTCGATGCCATTGCTGCCTCCGTGCGATCGATTGCTGGCCTCCAGCGAACACCATCGTGCCGCACGCCGTACAGGCGGCGCACGTGCCGTCCGGTCGCGCAGCCGACCGCGCCGTCAGTCGACACCGGTAGGTTCTTGTTCCATGCGCGTGGCGACCTGGAACGTGAACTCCGTCCGCACCCGAGTGGGTCGGATCGTCGACTGGTTGGTGCGTGAGGACGTCGACGTCCTCGGCATGCAGGAGATCAAGTGCAAGCCGGAGCAGTTCCCGGTCGAGCAGTTCGAGGCCGCGGGGTACCACGTCGAGGCGCACGGCCTGAACCAGTGGAACGGCGTCGCGTTCGCCAGCCGGCTGCCGATGGAGGACGTCACCCGCGACTTCCCCGGCCAGCCCGGGTTCCTGAAGGGCCACGAGGGGCCGGACCTGCCGGTCGAGGCCCGCGCGATCGGCGTCACGGTCGACGGCGTGCGGCTGTGGAGCCTCTACGTGCCGAACGGCCGCGAGCTCGGCGACCCGCACTACACGTACAAGCTCGACTGGCTCGCCCAGCTGGCCGACCGCACCTCGGAGTGGATCCAGGCGTCGCCGGAGACCCCGCTCGCACTGATGGGCGACTGGAACGTCGCACCGCTCGACCAGGACGTCTGGGACATGCGGGTGTTCGAGGGGTCGACCCACGTCAGCGAGCCGGAGCGGGCCGCGTTCCGCGAGTTCGAGGTACGGGGCCTGCAGGACGTCGTCCGCCCGATCGTGCCCGACGGCTACACCTACTGGGACTACAAGCAGCTGCGGTTCCCGCGCAACGAGGGCATGCGCATCGACTTCGTCCTCGGCTCGCAGGCCTTCGCCGACGTCGTCACCGATGCCTCGATCCACCGGAACGAGCGCAAGGGCGACGCCCCGAGCGACCACGTCCCCGTCCTGGTCGACCTCGACCTGGACACGTCGCTCGACGACGACCGCCCGATGATCTTCTGATCGGAGTCGGGTCACCGGTCCGGATCGACGGCGCCCGCCCGGCTCTGTTACGCCCGGCGTCCGCCGTGATTGAGCCGTCCGTCACGCCGACGTAGGTTTCCTGCACCGAACCCCTTCGAGAGCAGGTGAAGCCATGTCCCGCACGACGATCCTTCCCATCCAGCGCCTCATGGCGACCGCAGCCCCCGGTGCGTGGCGCGACGGCATCGTCGTCGAGACCCGCGCAGCCGACGCCGTGGTGCTGTTCCTCGACGGGAGCACCACGCAGCTGCGGGTGGCGGACGCCGACGGCGTCCTGTCGGTCGGCGAGCCGGTCGCCCACCACCCGGTCGCAGAGATCCTCAGCGCCGGCGGTCGACAGACCACCGCACGCGTCGCGTAGCGCGCACGCGTCGCGGAGCGCAGGCGGAGTTGCTCAGGCCGCCATCGAGTCGAGCATCGCCTGGCACTTGGACACCATCTCGTCGCAGGCCATGGCGCAGTAGCGGCACGACTCGTCCATGTCCTGGTGCCGGCGGCACTCGGCGGCACACGCGGTGCCCATCGCGACGACGGCCATGAGCATCGCCGGCATCGCGGCCGTGTCCATCCCCACCGGACGCATCATCATCCGCATGCCGGTGTCCGCGAGCATCGCGGTGTTCGAGCACATCGCGGCGCAGGTGGCCATCTCGCCGCCCATCCGCATGTCGGCCGCGGAGCACATCGTCGCAGCCATCGACGCGGCGTTCATCGCCATCATCGTGTCCTGCATCGTGTCCATGTCCATGTCCATCTCCACGGGCATGTCCGTCATCGACATGTTCTTCATCATCGCCATCGTGTCCATCGCCGGTCTCCTCGTCGTGGTCATCGGTCACGGAGCGGTCCGCCCCGCGTGCCCGCCAGGGTACGCGCGCGCCGTCCGTGCTTCGTGAGCAGTCGTGGTCGGGTCGGCGGACGCGACCCGACCGTTCCTGCTCACCATCCGCAGTGGTCGCCACCACGGCCGGTCGGGAGGCCCGCTGCGCCCCCGCCACGGGCCTCCCGTCCGCCGCGGCGCGCGTCCAGGGCGCGCTACGGGTGCAGCAGGGCGGCGATCGCGACGAGCACGGGCACCGAGCCGAGCGTCGAGATGAGCACGACGTCGCGCGCCACCGGGACCGCTGCCCCGTACCGCTGCGCGTAGTTGAAGACGTTCTGCGCCGCCGGCAGGGCGCCGAGGGTGGTGAGCACGAAGACGTCCTGGTCGCCGAGCCCGAACACGAACCGGGCGAACACGAACGCCACGGCCGGCATCACCACGAGCTTGATCGACGACGCGACGATGACGTCTGTCCGGATCGCAGGGTCCCGCAGCGGGGTCGCACCGTGCAGGCTCATCCCGAACGACAGCAGCACGACGGGCACCGCGGCGGCGCCGACGAGCGAGAACGGCTCCAGTACGGGGTCCGGCAGCGTGATCCCGGTCGCCGAGCACACGAGCCCGACGAGCGAGGCGATGATGATCGGGTTCCGGAACGGCCCGGCGATCCGCCGCCCCCACCCGCCGCCACCCGCGGTCGCAGCGTCCAGGATCGTCAGCGCGATCGGGGCCATCACGACGAGCTGCAGCAGGATCACCGGGACGACCGCGGTCGCCTGGCCGAGCACGTACACGGCCACCGGCAACCCGATGTTGTTCGCGTTGACGTAGCTCGACGCCAGCGCGCCGACGGTGGTCGTGGTGACGGGGCGGCGCAGCACGAAGCGGAACACCGCGGCGGCACCGAGGGCCACCACGGCGGCGCTCAGCAGCGAGACCCAGAGCATCGAGGACAGCAGCGACGCGATGTCGGCGGTCGCGATGGTGTGGAACAACAGGCACGGCATCAGCACGAAGAACGCGAGCCGGCTCATCACGAACTGCGCGTGCGGGCCCAGCAGGCCGATGCGTCCGACGACGTACCCACCGGCGATGATCGCGCCGATGATCGCGAAGCCGGTCAACACGCCACCCATCCCCTCCATCCTGGCACCTGCCGGCGGTGATGTGACGTCACTCAGGTCGGAAATGCGTACGCATCGAATACCGTTGAGCGCACCATGACCTCGACGAACGCCGACACCCTCACCCGGTCCACCGACTCCAGCCAGCCGCTCGTGCCGCTGCTCGAGGAGCGCTGGAGCCCCCGCTCCTACGACGAGACCGCGACGATCTCGGACGACCAGCTCGACGCCGTCCTGGAGGCCGCTCGCTGGGCGCCGTCGGCCATGAACTTCCAGCCCCGCCGCTTCATCGCCGGCCGCCGCGGCACCGAGACGTTCCGGAAGATCAACGAGAACCTGCTCGGCTTCAACGCGGCCTGGGCCTTCCGTGCCAGCGCCCTCATCGTCGGTGTGCTCGAGACCGTGACCGCCGACGGCGAGGAGCGCCCCTTCGCGCAGTACGACCTCGGCCAGTCCCTCGCCGCCCTGACCGTGCAGGCCCACGCCGAGGGGCTCCACGTGCACCAGATGGCGGGCATCGACGCCGCCGGGCTCCGTGCCGCGTTCGACCTGCCCGAGCGGTTCCTGCCGTACACCGTCACGGCCGTCGGCACCGTCGCGCACCCGTCGCAGCTCGACGACAAGGCCGCCGAGCGCGAGGTCGCCCCGCGCACCCGCATCCCGCTCGACGAGGTCGTCCTCGTCAAGGAGTGAGCTCCGGCGGGATCGCCGCCCGCGATCGCCACGACGGCCGCGTCCCTGCGGGAGCGCGGCCGTCGGCGTACCATGACGTGACATGGATCAGCACCAGGACGCCCCACCGGAGATGAACTTCTACACCCGGAAGTGGGTGCGACCGGAGGACCTCAACGCCAACGGCACGCTGTTCGGCGGCAGTCTGCTCCGCTGGATCGACGAGGAGGCCGCGGTCTACGCGATCATCCAGCTCGGCAACGGCAAGGTCGTCACGAAGTACATGTCGGAGATCAACTTCCTGTCGTCGGCGAAGGAGGGCGACATCGTCGAGATCGGCCTCGTCGCCACCCGGTTCGGCCGGACGTCGCTGACCATGCGGGCCGAGGCGCGGAACCTCTTCACGCACCGCAGCATCCTGACGATCGACGAGGTCGTGTTCGTGAACCTCGACGAGGACGGCAACCCCGCCCCGCACGGCTACACGGACATCACCTACGCCCGCGACCGGGTCCCTGCCACGCACCGCGCGTGACCCCGCAGACATCGCGCAGCACCGGGGCACCCGCGTGGTCGCACCCTGCGGGTGGTCGGCGGGCTCTGGCAGGATCGGGGGCATGACCACGCCCCGCCTCGTCGCCTTCGACCTCGACGACACGCTCGCCCCGTCGAAGTCCTCCCTCGATCCCCGCATGCTCGAGACCTTCGCGTCCCTGCTCGAGGTCGTGCCGGTCGCGGTCATCTCCGGCGGCAACTTCACCCAGTTCGAGCAGCAGCTGGTCACCCCGCTCCGGCAGCGCGACGGCCTGACGCTCGACGCCCTGCACCTGCTGCCGACCTGCGGCACCCGGTACTACCGCTGGGAGGACCAGGACTGGGCGCTGCAGTACGCCGAGGACCTCACCGACGAGCAGAAGGACCGCGCCCTCGCCGCGGTCGAGGCCCGTGCGCAGGAAGCCGGGTACTGGGAGTCCGAGACCTGGGGTGCCATCCTCGAGGACCGCGGGTCGCAGATCACGTTCTCCGCCCTCGGCCAGTCCGCCCCGGTGGACGTCAAGAAGCAGTGGGACCCGACCGGCGAGAAGAAGGACCACCTGCGCCGTCTGGTGCAGCAGGACCTGCCTGACCTCGAGGTCCGCTCGGGCGGCTCCACCAGCATCGACATCACCCGCAAGGGCATCGACAAGGCCTACGGCATGCAGCGCCTGGCCGAGATCACCGGCATCGCACTCCACGACATGCTCTTCGTGGGCGACCGGCTCGACCCCGAGGGCAACGACTACCCGGTGAAGGCACTCGGGGTCCCCTGCCACGCGGTGCAGGGCTGGGAGGACACGGACGCGTTCCTGACGGAGCTCATCCCCACCCTGCGCTGAGCGCGCGGCGGACGGGAGGCCCGTGGCGGGCCCGCACCGCGCCTCCTGTCGGTCCGCGGTCGCGTCCAGAACCGCGACCGCGGCCGATCGGTGCGGCCGGCTCAGCCCAGGCTGCGGACGGCCTCGACGAACGCACGGATCTTCGCGGGGTCCTTGACGCCGCGCTCGGACTCGACACCGCTCGACACGTCGACGCCGTCGGGGTCGAGCGCCTCGACCGCGGCGACCACGTTGGCCGGGGTCAGCCCGCCGGCGAGGATCCAGGCCTCGTCCACGCCGTCGATCGTGGCCGGGTCGATCAGCCGACCGCTGCCGGGCACGGCGGCGTCGAGCAGCAGCAGGTCGTGGTCGAACGCGGCGCGCTGCTCGGGCGTCTCGCGCAGGTAGTCCTCGGCCGCGATGGCCCGGATGGTGAAGAAGCCGGCGTCGCGTGCCCGGGCGAAGTCGGACGGGGACTCGCCACCGTGCAGCTGCAGCGTGGTGAGACCGACCTCGGAGGCGATGCCGACGATCTCGTCGATCTTCTGGTCGCGGAAGACCCCGACGGCGTCGACGCCGTCCGGCACCCGCTCGACCAGTTCCTTCGCCAGGTCGGCGGTGACGGTCCGGGGGCTGCCCGCCGCGAAGACGAACCCGACCGCGTCGGCACCCGCGTCGATGGCGGCGTCCACGGTGTCGGGCGTCGACAGGCCACAGATCTTGATCCAGCGCTGGTCGGTCATGCTGTCCATCCTGCCAGGGTGCTCCGGTGCCCGGAGCACCGAGCCGCCGAGCGGGTCAGTGCAGGGCGCCAGCGACGTACGCGGCCACACAGGCCGCGGTGACGCCGAAGGCCGCGAACGACCCGACCAGGACGTTCCGCCGACGCCAGCGACGCACCGCCGAGAACGTGCCGCGCTTGGCGTGCCGGTGGGCGGCGCGGTGCATGCGGTGGTCTCGCTGGTGCTTCACGCGTTCCGGGCCGAGCGGCACCGGGCCGGTGATCTGGGTGGAGCCGCCGCGCAGCGCGTTGGCGATGGCGACCGCCGTCGGCCGGCGCTCCGGGTCGCGCGCGGTCATCCGGCTGAGCAGCTCGCGCCACTCGTCGGCGACGTCGTCCGGGATCTCGGGATCGCGGCGGAGCCGGGCGAGCGCAGCCTCGATGAGGGTGCCCGAGTACTCCTGCTTGCCGGTCAGCGCCTCGAGCAGGACGAGCCCGAGTGAGTACACGTCGGTGGCGAAGCTGATCGGTTCGCCGGCGACCTGCTCCGGGCTGAGGTAGGCGGCGGTGCCGATGACCGTGCCGTCGTTCGTCAGGCGGGAGCCGTCGACGAAGTGGGCGACGCCGAAGTCGGTGAGCTTGACCGTGCGGGCGAACCCGGACGAGCCCTCGTCGCTGATCAGGATGTTGGCGGGCTTGACGTCGCGGTGCACGATGCCGCGTGAGTGCACGTACGCCAGGGCGTCGGCGAGCTGCGCACCGAGGTCGGCCACCTCGTAGTTGTGCAGGGCCCCCTCGGACAGTCGGCGGAGCAGCGTCGTGTCGGCGATGAGCTCCATCACGATGAACCGGTGCGGGCCGTCCTCGAACTCGTGGGTCCCGGCGTCGTACAGCGGGATGAGGCCCGGGTGGGAGAGCATGCTGAGCAGCCGGATCTCGCGTTCCTGACGGACGCGGTCGGCGGTGGTCATCTTGTCCGGGGTCGCGAAGAGCTTCACGGCCACGGCCCGGTACGTGTGCTCGTCACGGGCTTCGTAGACGGATCCCATACCGCCGGTGCCGATGAGCTTCACGAGCCGGTACCGCGCAGCGAGCACGGTGTCCGCCCGCGCGCTGTCCAGCAGGGTCATGGTGTCCGTCGTCCTGTCCGGAGCCCGTGGTTCCGCGGCCGCTGCCGGCGTGTGGGCTCATGGGAAACGGTACGCGTCCGACTCTCGATCCGCATGGCCGTTACGACATCGTGATCGCCGTGGTTCCCTGATTCCCCGGGGATCGGCGGGGTACAGTCCGACCTCCATCACGACGAGGAATCGCGCAAGGAGGACAGCATGGCATTGTCGAAGGGTGACGAGGTGCACTGGAACACCTCGCAGGGCAGGACGACCGGCGCGCTCGTGCGGAAGCGGACGAGCGACTTCGAGTTCGACGGGCAGCACTTCAAGCCGACCGACGACGACCCGTACTGGATCGTCGAGTCGGAGAAGAGCGGCAAGCAGGCCGCCCACAAGGAGTCGGCGCTGACGAAGGCCTGAGGCTCAGTCGCGGGCGGGCTCGGCGCGACGACGACCCCGGGCACCGCCCACGGCAGGGCTGTCGGCGTCGTCGTCGTGGTCGTCGCGGCCGCCCGCACGCCGCTCGGCACGCACACGACGGACCCGACGCACGACGAAGGTCACCACGACCACGGCGATCACGACGTAGAGCACGCGGTCGATCCACTCGGTGTACGCCTCGACCTGGTCGTACTGCGACCCGAACGCGGCACCGAGCAGCACGAGTGCGCTGTTCCAGATGCCGCTCGCGATGATCGTGAACACCGAGAACGTGCCGAGGTGCATGCGGTCGGCGCCGGCCGGCAGCGAGATGAGGCTGCGGACGATCGGGACGAACCGGCCGAAGAACACCGCGCTCTTGCCGTGCCGGTGGAACCAGCCGGCCGCCTTGCGGAAGTCGTCCTCGTCGACCAGGGGCAGCTTGCCGAACCACCGCGTGGTGCGTTCGAACCCGATCTTCGCGCCGAGCCAGTACAGCACGAGCGCCCCGAGGTACGAACCGATCGTCGCCAGCACGAGCACCAGCACGAGGTTCATCTGGCCGGCACCCGCGAGGAACCCGGCCAGCGGCAGGATGACCTCGGACGGGATGGGCGGGAACACCGTCTCGACGAAGAGCATCAGCCCGACGCCCCACTCCCCCAGCGCGTCGATCAGCTGCAGCACCAGGCCGGAGAGCCCGCCGAGGTCCGACGGGGCGGTGGAGTCGCCACTGGCGACGGTCATGGCACGGGCGGTCACGGCAGTCGTCATGCCCCCAGCATCCCTGAACGCCCTGTCAGGACCCGGCACACCCCCTGGGTGTCAGCCGAGTCCCATGTGGGCGGCGCGGACGTGCGCGAGCGACCGGGCGAGCGCGCCCCGGGCGACTGCGTCGCGACCGACGGTCGACGGGGCGAACACCACGGGGTGCCGGAGCAGTGGCGTGACGATCTCGTCGAGCGCGGCGCAGAACACCTCTGCCGCCGGCAGGACCTCACCACCGACGACGACGACCTCGGGGTCGATCGTCGTCACGAGCTGCACGACGCCGGGTGCCACGTCGGCCGCGAACGCACGGACGATCCGGACTGCCGACACCGAGCCCCGGGCCGCCGCCGCGAAGACGGACTCGAGGTCCGTGTCGGACGGGATCCGGGCCTCCAGGCGGGCGGGTGCTTCGGGCCAGCCGGTCGAGGCGATGCCGCCCATCTCGCCGGCCGCGCCGCGCGCACCGCGCGCCAACGAGCCGTCGACCACCAGGGCGGCACCGATCTGCCGACCCATCACCAGGTACAGGCCGTCCCGGACGCCGTGGAACCGCCCCCACCGGGCCTCGGCCGTGGCCGCCAGCTTGGCGTCGTTGTCGAAGAAGGTGGCGACCCCGGGGAAGAGGTCCTGGATCCGGCCGGGCACCCGCCGCTCGACCCACTCCGGCACCGCGACCGTGTAGTCGATCGCGCCGTCGCGGTCGACGACCGCCGGGACCCCGAACGTGGCGCCGAGCACGGGCGCACCACCAGGGGGGCCGCCGACCGCGCCACCGACGGGCGACGTCAGCCGACGGACGACGTCCTGCACGCTCGACCAGGCCTGCTCGGCGTCGGCGAGGTCCGTGTAGCGCTCCTCGACCCGGGCGAGCGTGACGCCGCGCAGGTCCGCGCGCACGCCGACGATCCCGTGCAGGCCGAGGTCCACGCCGAGCACGGAACCGGCCGACGCGTCCGCCGCGAAGCGCTTGGCCCGACGACCGGCCTTGTTCGGGGTCGCGATCGCCTCGGTCTCGGTCACCCACCCCTCGTCGACCAGGTCGGACAGCGCGGCCTCGACCGTGGGGCGGGAGAGGCCGACCGTGCGCCCGAGGTCGGTGACCGTGCGGGAGACGTCGTCGCGCAGGAGCTCGTCGAGGATCGCCCGCGAGTTCATCTGCCGCAGGACGCCCGGGGTCGTCCCGACGGCACCCGCGGTCGTTGACACGGTCTGCTGCACGGCCATAGCCTCCACATTACGAAAGATCATTGAGGAATGGTGGCTCCGACATGCTCGTCCCACGACCGCGCCGCACCGCTCCCGGTGTCGGGGCCTTCGAGATCACCCCGTCGACCCGGATCGCCGCCGACCCGGCGAGCGAGTCCGTCCGACTGTACCTGCAGCAGACCCTGCGGGGATCGACCGGACTGCCGGTGCGGGACGCCCTCGACGACACGGCACCGGGGGCCGGCACGATCGCACTGCGCGTCGCCGACGACCCGTCCCTGCCTGCGGGCCCGACGACACCGGAGGGTGAGCGGGCGGAGTCGTTCCGCCTCACGGTGACGCCGGACGGCATCGACGTCGTCGGCGGCTCGCCCGCCGGGGTCTTCTACGGCGTGCAAGCACTGCTGCAGCTGCTGCCCCCGGACGTGTACCGTCGCGGCCGGGTCGCGACGGGCCCGTGGTCCGTCCCCGCCGTGGTGGTCGAGGACGCTCCCGCCTTCGCCTGGCGCGGCGTGATGCTCGACGTCGCCCGGCACTTCCGCACGAAGCACGAGGTCATGCGGGTGGTCGACCAGCTCGCCGCCCACCGGATCAACCGCCTGCACTTCCACCTCACCGAGGACCAGGGGTGGCGCATCGAGATCCGGAAGTACCCGCGCCTCACCGAGGTCGGGTCCTGGCGTCGGGAGTCCCAGGTCGGCGCGCACGTCCCCGGGCCGGACGGCACACTCGTCACCCCCGGGTTCGACGGCCGCCCGCACGGCGGGTACTACACGCAGGACGACGTCCGCGAGATCGTGGCCTACGCGGCCGACCGGTTCGTCACCGTCGTCCCCGAGATCGAGACCCCCGGGCACGTCCGTGCGGCGCTGGCGGCCTACCCGTCGCTCGGCGTCACGGGCGCACCGGTCGAGGTGTGGACGGAGTGGGGCATCGCCGACGACGTCCTGAACGCCGAGGACGCCACGATCGACTTCTTCAAGGACGTCCTGGACGAGGTCATCGCGCTCTTCCCCTCCGGGTACATCGGCATCGGCGGCGACGAGTGCCCGAAGGTGCAGTGGGAGACCGACCCGCGCACCCAGGAGCGCATCCGCGAGCTCGGACTGCAGGACGAGGAACAGCTGCAGGCCTGGATCATCGGACAGCTCGCCGCACACGTCGAGTCGCACGGCCGACGGGCGTTCGGGTGGGACGAGATCCTCGAGGGCGGCACGCTCGACCCCTCCGCCACCGTGGTCTCGTGGCGTGGGCTGACCGGCGCACGGACCGCCGCCCGCCGCGGGCACGACGTCATCTCGTCGCCGGACGACCAGGTGTACCTCGACTACCGCCAGAGCGACCTGCCGACCGAGCCGATCCCGGTGTCGATCGTGCTCACCGTCGACGACGTCTTCGCCTTCGACCCGGTGCCGTCGGGGCTCACCGACGCCGAGCGCGCCCACGTCATCGGCGGCCAGGGCAACATGTGGACGGAGCACGTCGACACCGCCCGTCGGCTCGACTACCAGCTCTTCCCCCGTGTCGCCGCCCTCGCCGAGGCACTGTGGTCGGCCGACACCACCGGGCCGCGGGACCTCGCCGAGTTCCGCGGGCGCCTGGCCGAGCACACCGCCCGGCTCGAGGCCATGGGCATCGAGTACCGGCACGAGGCCGGCCCGTTCCCGTGGGAGCAGCGACCGGGCGTCCCGGGGCGCCCGCACTCGCGCGAGGAGCGTGCGGCGTACATCGACGCGGTCACGGCGAACATCAGCAAATGATCAATTGACATTTCACATGTGATCGGGTCACGCTGGGGAGGACTTCACGGAGGAGACCCCATGGCACACCGCAGCATCCCCGGCCTCGACGGACTCGACATCGACGCACTGATCGGGGATCGACAGCCCGAGGCCGAGCTCGAGATCACCGTCGACTTCGTCCGGGGCCGGTCGGTGCTGATCACGGGCGCCGGTGGCTCGATCGGCAGCGAACTCTGCCGACAGCTCGTCCGGTTCGAGCCGGCGGAGATCATCATGCTCGACCGCGACGAGACCGCCCTGCAACAGGTGCAGGTCTCCGTGGACGGTCACGGGCTGCTCGACACGAAGAACGTCGTGCTCGCCGACATCCGCGACGCCGACGCCGTCCGCGACATCATGCTGAGCCGCCGCCCCGACGTCGTCTTCCACGCCGCGGCGCTGAAGCACCTGCCGATGCTCGAGCAGTACCCGGACGAAGGCTGGAAGACGAACGTCCTCGGCACCCTGAACGTCCTCCGCGCCGCTGCCGCCGCGGGCGTGGGGACGCTCGTGAACATCTCGACCGACAAGGCCGCGAACCCGACGAGCGTGCTCGGCTCGACCAAGCGCATCGCCGAGCGGTTGACCGCCTGGACCGCCGCCGACACGGGCCACGACTACGTGTCGGTCCGGTTCGGCAACGTCCTCGGCAGCCGTGGCTCGATGCTCCCGCTCTTCGCGGAGCTGATCCGCGCCGGCCGACCCCTCACCGTCACCCACCCGGACGCCACCCGCTACTTCATGTCCATCCCCGAGGCGTGCCACCTCGTGATCCAGTCGGCTGCGATCGCCCACCCGGGCGAGGTCCTCGTGCTCGACATGGGCGCCCCGGTCCGGATCCTCGACATCGCACGGCGCATGCTCCAGGCCACCGGGAGCCCGTCCGACATCGTGTTCACGGGCCTGCGGGCGGGCGAGAAGCTCCACGAGGACCTCATCGGACGCGGCGAGACCGAACGTCGTCCCGTGCACCCGAAGATCACCCACACGTCGGTCGCGCCGATCGCGCCGTGTGACGTCGTCGAGTGCGTCCCCGGTCAGGTCGACCCGTCGGTACTCGCGATGGCCGCCTGACCGACGCACGTCCGGCCCGCAACGCGACCGGACAACGAACGGGAGGCCCGGTGCCAGCTGGCACCGGGCCTCCCGTCCGTCGTGTGCTGCGGTCGACTACGCGGCGACCGGCGCGCGCTGGCCCACCGTCTCGCCGGCCACGGCAGCCTCGCTGCCCGCAGCGGCCTCGTCGACCGGGCGACGACGCACCCACTTCTTCAGGGCGACGAGCACCAGCGCGGACACCACGGTCCCCGCCAGGATCGCGACGACGAACATCAGCACGTCACCGATCGCGAAGAAGACGAAGATCCCGCCGTGGGGTGCTCGCGAGGTCACACCGGCAGCCATCGAGATCGCACCCGTGATCGCGGCCCCGACCATCGACGCCGGGATGACGCGCAGCGGGTCGGCCGCGGCGAACGGGATCGCACCCTCGGAGATGAAGGACGCACCGAGGAGCCACGCGGCCTTGCCGTTCTCGCGCTCCGGCTTCGTGAAGCCCTTGCGGTAGAGCACGGTCGAGGCGAGTGCGAGTGCGAGCGGCGGCACCATGCCGGCCGCCATGACGGCGGCCATGATCTCGAACGGCACCACGTTCGTGGCGGTCCCGGCGCCGAGGCCGGCGACGGCGAACGCGTACGCCACCTTGTTGACCGGACCACCGAGGTCGAACGCCATCATCAGACCGAGGATGATCCCGAGCAGGACGGCGGAGGCACCGGACAGCGAGTTGAGGAACGCGGTGAGCTCGGTCATGACCCAGGCGATCGGGCCGCCGAGCACCAGGAGCATGAGGCCCGAGGCGATGATCGATGCGAACAGCGGGATGATCACGACCGGCATCAGGCCACGCAGCCAGCGCCACGTCGGGATGCGCCCGATCCAGTACGCGGCGGCACCGGCGATGAGGCCACCGACCAGACCACCGAGGAACCCGGCGTTCATGAACACGGCGATCGACCCGGCGACGAAGCCGGGCGCGATGCCGGGTCGGTCGGCCATCGCGTAGGCGATGTAGCCGGCGAGCGCGGCGACGAGGAAGCCGAGCGACACCTGTCCGATCTGGAACGCTGCGGCACCGAGGTAGTAGCCGAGGCCCTCCGCCGGCAGGTTCAACAGGGTCGAGTGGGTCAGCGTCCACGCGGCGTTGCTCATGCCGTCGTCCCCGTGGGTCGACGCGATCTGGTACCCCGACAGCAGGAAGCCGAGCGCGATGAGGAGCCCGCCACCGGCGACGAACGGGATCATGTAGCTGACGCCCGTGAGCAGCCAGCGCTTGAGCGCCTGACCGAAGTGCTCGTTCTTGGCGGTGGACTCGCCCTCGACGGCGGCGCCGCCCTGCACGCGTGCGGCGTGCGGGTCCTCCGAGGCGCGGATGGCCTCGGCGATCATCTCGTCGGGTTCGTCGACACCACGCTTGACGGGTCCGGACACCAGCGGCTTGCCGGCGAACCGACCGCGGTCGCGGACGTCGACGTCGACCGCGAACACGACGGCGTCGGCACGGGCGATGAGCGCCGGGTCGAGGGGCTCGACCTGCGAGGATCCCTGCGTCTCGATGTGCATCTCGGCACCGGCGCGCTGGGCTGCGGCGACGAGGGCGTCGGCCGCCATGTAGGTGTGCGCGATGCCGGTCGGGCAGGCGGTGACGCCGACGAAGACCTTCCGGTCGGCGGCGGGCGCGGTGGCCGGATCGGAGGCACTGCTCGCCTTCCCGACGCCGGCCTCGGCCACTTCGCCGCCCACCTCGTCGTCGACCAACCGGACGATCTCGTCGGCCGTGGTCGCGGCCCGCAACGCGGCCGTGAAGTCGTCACGGATGAGCGCCCGGGCCAGGGTCGAGAGGACCGTCAGGTGGTCCTTGTCCGCCCCTCGGGCACGGCGATCATGAAGACGATGTCGGCGTCGCCGTCCGGAGCACCGAACGGCACCTTCCGGGCCAGGCGCGAGAACGCCAGCGTCGGCTCGGACACCGACGCCGACCGGGCGTGCGGGATGGCGATGCCACCGGGGACGCCCGTTCCGACGCTCGCCTCGCGCTTGACGGCGTCGTCGGCGAGCGTGGCGCCGTCGGCGGCGCGGCCGGTCGCGGCGACGCGGTCGGCGAGCACCCGGATGACGTCGGTCGACGTGGCTCCGAGGTCCTCGTCGAGGCCGACGAGCTGGGCGCTGATGAGGCGCGGACTCGAGTCTGCGGACATGTGCTTGCTCCTTCGCAATGGCGCTGATCGCGCGGTGGTGCAGGTGTTCGTGGGGTCGTCGGGCGGGGTGGGGAGGGGAGGGGATCAGGCGGGTTCGGGGGCCGGGTGCGTGTCGAGCACCCGCACGGAGACCGCCGTCGGGTCGGTGTGGTCGAGTGCCGGCACGTCGCTGCCGGGCAGCGCTGCGGCGGCGGCACCGGTGGCCACGGCCTGGGCGAGACGTTGCTCGGGTGACGCTCCGGCGACCTCGGCGAGCAGGTAGCCGGCGAGCGAGGAGTCCCCCGCGCCGACGGTCGAGCGGGCGACGATCTCGGGTGCGGCGGCGGCGAAGGCCCCCTCGTCGGAGACCAGCACGGCGCCGGCGCTGCCCAGGGTGAGCAAGACCGTACCGACGTTCCTCCGCCGCATCCGCTGGGCTCCGGCGACCGCGGCGTCGAGGTCGCGCTCGTACTCCTCGGGGTCGCCGCCGACGACCTCGGCGAGTTCCTCGGCGTTCGGCTTCACCAGGTCGATCCGTTCGCCCGACTGCAGCAGCGCGGTGAACGGCACTCCGGACGAGTCGACGGCGATCCGGACGTCCGCACCGTGGCGGGCACGGACGGCCCGGACGAGCACGGCGAGTGCGTCGTCGGGCAGACCGGGCGGCAGCGACCCGGCGACCACGACCCAGCGGGCGGCGGGGCCGGTGGCAGTGGCAGCCGCGGTGTCGGCGACCAGCGCGGCGAGGTCGTCGAGGCGACCGGCGAGCGAGGGGCCGGGTTCGTTGAGCTTCGTCGTGGTGCCGGTCGGCTCGGTCACGGTGACGTTCGAGCGGAGGGGCGCCCCGATCGGCAGCGCGGCGGTCGGGATGCCGCGCGTGGCAAGGCCGAGCAGGACCGGGTCGAGCTCGTCGCCGGGCAGGACGGCGACGGTGTCCCCGCCGCTCGCGACGACCACGCGGGAGACGTTGACGCCCTTGCCGCCGGGTTCCGCGGTGGACCGGGTCGCGCGCTGGACGGCGCCGCGCTGGAGCTCACCGGCGAGCTCGATCGTGCGGTCGAGCGACGGGTTCGGGGTGACCGTGACGATGCGGCCGTTCATGCGACGACCACCTCGACGTCGGCGTCGGCGAGCGCACCGGCGAGGTCGGCCGGCGGCTGCTCGTCGGTGACGAGGGTGTCGATCTCGTCCATCCGCGCGAACCGCATGAGGGCCTCGACCCCGTGCTTGGCGGCGTCGGCGAGCACCACCGCCCGACGGGCGGCGAGCACGTACGCGCCCTTCACGGCGGCCTCGTACTCGTCGGGTGTGCTCAGGCCGAAGCCCGCTGACAGGCCGTTCGTGCCGACGAACGCGATGTCGGGC
This sequence comes from Curtobacterium sp. BRB10, assembly GCF_031844325.1. NCBI lineage: Bacteria > Bacillati > Actinomycetota > Actinomycetes > Micrococcales > Microbacteriaceae > Curtobacterium > Curtobacterium sp. BRB10. The sequence continues at coordinate 156,032 of NZ_JAUZVA010000005.1, read as the reverse complement.
CGGAGGGCGCCGATCTGCTCGACGGTGGCCGTGCCGACCGCGGCGCTCGTGACCCCACGGACCCGTCCGCCGAGCAGGTGCAGCTCGACGTGTTCGCTGTGCTGCAGGGTCGCGGCGATCGGCACCGAGTTGGTGACGACGGTGATCGTCGCGCCGGGCGTGGACGGCTCCCAGCGGGCGAGTTCGGAGGCGACGGCGGCGCACGTCGTGCCGGCGTCGAGGGCGATCGAGCCGGTGAAGGTCGGCGGAACCAGGCGCATGGCGGCCCGGGCGATGGCGGACTTGGCCGAACCGTGCTGCCCCTCGCGTTCGGCGACGGTCAGTTCGACGACGCTCGAGCGCCCGACGGGGACCGCTCCCCCGTGCACGCGGCGCAGGACCCCGGCCGACTCGAGCAGGTCCAGGTCGCGGCGCACGGTCTCGGTCGTGACGTCGAAGTGCTCGGCGAGGTCGGCCACCGAGACGCGGCCCGCGGTCTGCAGCGCCGCGGCGATGGCGTCGTGCCGCTCGGTTGCGTACATGCCCGAACTCCTTCGTTCCGTTGGGTTTCGAGCACTGTACGTCTGGAACCCACAAGAACGCAACCGTTCCGTCATGCAACCAACACGTCCACAGGTGCTGGTCGTCCGAGCGCTACCCCTTCACGGCGCCCGCCGTCATCCCGCTCACCAGCCGGCGCTGCACGACGAGGAAGAAGACCACGACCGGGATCGAGAACAGCACGCTCGCCGCCATCAGCCCACCGAAGTCCGCGCCCTTGTTCGTCGAGAACCCGGCGAGCCAGACCGGCAGCGTGTACATCCCCTGGTCCTTGAGCATCACGTACGCGATCAGGTAGTCGTTCCACGCCGCGATGAACGCGAACACGCTCGTGGCGATGACCCCGGGCATGACGAGCGGGAACAGCACGCTCCACAGGATCCGGAAGGTGCCGGCGCCGTCCACCTTCGCCGCCTCCTCGATCTCGACGGGGACGGCCACGAAGAAGCCGCGCATCACCCAGATCGAGAACGGCAGCACGCTCGCCACGTACGCCAGGATCAGCCCGACGTAACTGTTCAGCAGCCCCATGCTCTGGAACGACAGGAACAGCGGGATGAGCAGTGCGCCCGAGGGGATCATCTGCACGAACAGGATCGCGACCAGGATCGCCCGCCGTCCGCGGAACCGGAACCGCGACAGTGCCGCCGACGCCAGGAACCCGACGACGATCGACAGCAGCACGGCCGCCACCACGACGATCGCGGAGTTCCGCAGGTAGACCAGGAAGCCCTCCTGCGTGAGCGCCCGCGTGAAGTTGTCGAGCGTCGGGTGCAGCGGCGCCCAGATCGGGGTCATCGTGGTGACCTCGTCGGCGGGCTTGAAGGCGGTGTTCACCATCCAGTAGATCGGGAACACCCAGACCAGGCAGAACAGCACGGCGATGGTGTTCGCGACGACGCGTGGCTTGCGCTTGCGCACCCGCACGGGGGCCGGCGCGGACGCGCTGCCCGCACGGGGCACCGTTCTCGAGACGGTCACAGGTCCTCCTCACCGCTGCGGACGAGCCGGCGGATGTAGTAGCTGGTGAGCACCCCGAGGATCAGGGTGGAGATCACGGCGATCGCCGCCCCCTGCCCGTAGGCGTTGGACACGAACGACTGCACGAAGGTCCAGATGCCGAGGGTCAGCGTGGCCTCCTCCGGTCCGCCGCGGGTGAGCAGCCAGATCTGGTTGAAGACGTTGAAGTCCCAGATCACCGACAGGATCGACACGAGCAGCAGCGTCGGCGCGAGTGCCGGCAGCGTGATCGCGCGGTACATCGTCCACACCGATGCCCCGTCGAGCGCACCGGCCTCGTAGTACTCCGGCGCGATCTGGGACTGCGCGGCGTACAGCGTCAGCGCCACGAACGGCACGGCCTGCCAGATGACGAGCGTCAGCACGATCGTGTACGCCTGCCCCGGGTGCGACGCCCAGTTGTCCTGCGTGTGGTCCCCGAACACCCGCAGCTGCGTGATGAGCCAGTTGAGCACGCCGTAGAACGGCTGGAAGAGCCACTGCCACACCAGGCTCGAGGCCACGTTCGGCATCGCCCAGGCCAGCACGAGCACGACGCTGACGATCGTGCGCATCGCGACCCCGAGACGGGTGAGCAGCTGCGCCACTCCCATGCCGATGACGATCGTGCCGAGGACCATCGCACCCGTCACGAGCACGGTGCGCAGGATGACCGGCCAGAAACTCGCGTCGGTGAGCACGCCGGTGTAGTTCGCGAACCCTGCGAACCCGGCCTGCCCGGTGAAGATCGCCCGCAGCCCGTAGTCCTGGAACGAGATGACGACGAGCCGGACGAGCGGGTAGACGACGAGGGCCAGGAGCAGCAGCGCCGCCGGGGCCAGCAGGACGAGCGGCGCCCGCGACCCGACCGGCGAGCGACGACCCGCGATGCGCCCACCTCGACGGGCACCCCGCGACGGCCCCTGAACCGGACCGCCGCCGGCCCGCCCGCCGGTGACCGGCGCGGACTGCTCCGCGTCGGTCACCGGCTCCGCAGTGGACGTCATCGCCTACGGCTGCGCGTTCAGCGCGGTCGTGAGGTGCTTCGAGAACCCCTCGGCGGCCTGCTCCGGCGACTTCCGGCCGGTGGCGACGTCGGCGAACATCGACTGGAACGAGGCGTCACCCTCGATGGTGGCCCAGCCCGGGGTGGCCGGGGTCGGTCGGCTCGTGCCGGCCGCCTCGAAGTACGGCTTGTGCAGCTCGTCGACGTCGCCGGCGACCGCGTCGAGCAGCTCGGTGGAGTTCGGCTCCCAGCCGTCGACCCCGAACACCTGGTCCTGCTGGAACTCCTTCGAGGTCAGGATCTTCAGGTAGTACAGCGCGAGTTCCTGGTTCTGCGCCTTCGCCGGGATCCCGAGGTCGGAGCCACCGAGGAACACCGGTTGGGTCTTCCCCGCGGTCGAGGACGGCATCGGGAACGTGCCGATACGGTCGGCGAGCTCCGGCTTCGCCGTGGTGATCGAGCCGATCTCCCACGCGGACCCGAGGAACGCCGAGGTGTCACCCTGTGCGAAGACGTCGCTCTGCGAGGGCTTGTCGGTGTTGATGTCCTGGGTGGACTTCGCCGAGTACGCGTTCTGGAAGTCCTTCCAGGCGGTCAGCCCCTCGACGGCCTCGGCAGAGTCGAGTGTCCCGGTCCACTTGCCGCTCTCGTCCGTGGCGATCTCGCCACCGGCGTCCCAGACCCACTGCAGGCCGCCGTACCAGTACTGCCCCGGCATGTAGAAGGCGGAGAAGTCACTGGCCGGGTTGGCGGCCTTGACCTTGTCGAGGTCGGCGGTGAGCTCGTCGTAGGTGGTCGGCACGTCGGTCACGCCGGCGTCCTTCCAGACCTGCTTGTCGTAGACCACGGCCCGGTTGCCGGCGAACAGCGGTGCCCCGTAGAGCTTGCCGTCGACGGTGGCGGGGCCCTCGAGCCCGGTGAGCCAGGTCTGGCCGTCCTTGAGTTCGTCGCGGTACGGCGTCAGGTCGGTCAACCCGCCGGCGGCCGCGTAGACCGGCACCTGCGTGTTGCCGAGATCGACGACGTCGGGGGCGTCGCTCTGCGCGAGCGCCGTGGTGAGCTTGGTGGTGATCCCGTCCCACTGCTGGGTCTGGATCTTCACCTTCGCCCCGGTGTCGGCGGTGAACTGCTTGCCGGCGGCGTCGAGCACCTTGTCGCTCAGGTCGCCGTTCATCATCCAGACGGTGATGGTCTTGCCCGTGCCATCGGGCGTGCCGATGGACTTCGTGCCGCCGTCGGAAGCGGCGTTGCTCCCGGCGGAGCACCCGGTGAGGGCGAGCGCGCCTGCGAGGGCGAGCGCACCGAGTGCGGCGAAACGCGTTCGTGTCACGATGACTCCCTTGGTCCGACCTTTATGAAAGGACGTTGCGTATTCGCAATAGAAGACCCTGCTCGGCCCCTTGTCAACCGTTGGATCGGTCCTGGTGACCGCTTTCGATCCGCGTGTTTCCGGGTCATCACGGATGTCGAACAGATCGGTGCAGATGCTTGACCAGGTGGTCATGACCAGGCATGATCTGCGACTCGCGTCCGGCGTCGGGAAGCGACCGCCCGGAGGCCCGGCGCCGGTCCGCCGGACCGGCCCCGGGCCTCCCCTGCGCGCGTCCACCGCACGCGTCAGACGGCCGCCAGGGCGGACGTCGGCGGGATCCGCGCTGCGCGTGCCGCCGGGTAGATCCCGGAGACCCCGCCGATCACGACCGTGGCGCCGAGCCCGCCGACGACGGCCCACACCGGCAGTGCGACCGGCCAGCCTTGCGTGACGGCGAAGACGACCGTCACCGCGACGCCGAGCACGGCGCCGGCGAGCCCGCCGAGGAACGACAGCAGCAACGACTCGACCAGGAACTGGTCGCGGATGCTCCGACGACGTGCGCCGAGCGCCCGACGGACGCCGACCTCGGCACGGCGCTCCAGGACGGTGATCACCATCGTGTTCGCCACACCGATCCCGCCGACGAGCAGCGCGACGCCGCCGATGCCGACGAGCAGCCCGGTGAACGAGTCGTCCGTTGCGTTCTTCGCTGCGAGCGCGTCGGACGGTCTCGTGACCCCCACCTGCTGCGGTGCCCCCGGGCGGATCGCGCCGGCGAGGATGTCCCGGGCCTCGGCCACCCGGGTCGGGTCGACGCGGGTGTACACCGCGGTCGGTGCGCCGTCGAAGCCGAGCTGTCCGGCGAGTCCCCGCGGGACGAAGACCTGGCGGTCCAGGTCAGCGGCCAGCTCGACGGGCTCGAGGACCCCGACGACCTGCACCCACTGCCCGCCGATCCACACGCGGGTGTCGGCGCGGACGCGGTCGACCCCGAGCGACCGCGCGGCCTCGGCGCCGAGGACCACCTGCGGTGCCGCGCCGTGCGCGTCGTCGATCCAGCGTCCGGACGCGAGTCCGCCGCCGAGCACCCCGGGCACGTCACCCCAGGCGGCGAACACCCCGATGCCCTTCGTCTCCGGTGCGGGGACGTGGTCGTTCCGGTACACCGCGGCATCCGGCACCGTCCCGACCGCCGCCGCGGACTCGACCTCCCGCTGCCGCTGGGCCGATCCGAGGGCGGTGGTCGGCAGGGGTTCGGGTGCACCGAACCCCTGCGCCTGGGTGACCGTCAGCACGTTCGTGCCGAGCGCGTCGAGCACCTGGTCGAGCTTCGCCTTGCTCGACGACGAGATCCCCACGACCGCGATCATCGCTGCGATGCCGATCGCGATGCCGAGCGCCGACAGCACGACGCGGCCCGGGCGGGTCCGCAGGCCGAAGACCCCGAGCCGGAGCAGGTCCGCGGGCCTGACGCTCCCCCGGGCCCTCATCGGTGGTCCCGGATCGCCGCGGCGAGTGCAGCCGCACCTGCGGCCGCACCGGCCCCGTCGTCCTGCGAGACGAGACCGTCCCGCATCCGCACCTGCCGTGGCAAGGAGGCGGCGAGCTCCAGGTCGTGCGTGATCACGAGCACGGTGGTCCCCCCGTCGTTGAGCTCGCGGAGCAGGGCGAGGACCGCCGCGCCCGAGGCGGTGTCGAGCGCCCCGGTCGGCTCGTCCGCCAACAGGATCGTCGGGCCACCGACGATCGCCCTGGCGATGGCGACGCGCTGCTTCTCACCCCCGGACAGCTGGTGCGGGCGGTGGTCCACACGGTGCCCGAGGCCGACCCGGCCGAGCGCGTCGACCGCCAGCCGGTGCCGCTCCCGACGGGGGAGGCCCGCGTAGAGCACCCCGTCCGCGACGTTCTCGGCGGCGGTGGCCCCCGTCTGCAGGTGGAAGTGCTGGAAGACGAACCCGATGTGGTCGGCTCGCAGGCGTGACAGCTCGTCGTCCGACATCGTCGCGACGTCGTTGCCGGCGATCGTGACGGTGCCCGACGTGGGTCGGTCGAGGGTCCCCACGATGTTGAGCATCGTGGACTTGCCGGAACCCGACGGCCCGACGACCGCGACGAACTCGCCGGCGACGACCTCGAGCGACACGCCGCGCAGCGCGTGGACGTCCCCGTACGTCTTGACGACGTCACGCAACGCCAGGACCGCGCCGCTCATCCGGGCACCACCACCCGGTCGCCGGCCTCGACGTCCCCGGCGACCGCGATCCTGCCGTCCGCGGAGAACCCGGGGCGCACCGGGACGCGTTCCGTCGTGCCGTCGTGGCGGACCACGTCGACGGCGTACCGGCCGCCGTCCCGGGCGACCAACGCCGTGACCGGGACGGACAGGACACCACGCTCGATGGTGCCCTTCGCGTCGATCTGGGCCGACGCCGCCGTCGGGAGCTTCCGCTTCCCGGCGTCGAACGACACCGAGACCTGCACCTTGGTCGCGCCGTCGTCGCCCGTGACCGGTTCGACGTCCGTCACCCTGCCGGCCATCCGTCCGCCGGCGCCGTTGACCCGGACGTCGACCCGCGTGCCGACCGCGAGCCGCTCGGCATCGCGCTGGGACACGGTCGCCGACACGATGCGCCTCGGACTCGTCACCTGCAGGACGTCGCCGCCGACGGTGCCCGCTCCACCGCCGTCGGCAGCACCCGGGTCGTCACCGCCGGCAGCTCCGAGCCCGGCGGCCCCGGTCGCCCCGCCGCCCGCGCCCGTCGGCTGGCCGAGCCGCCCGCCGACCGAGGCCACCCGGACCGGACCGTCCACGAACGCGATGTCGGACGCGGTCAGCACACCGTCCTCCTCGCGGTCCCGGTCCTCCTGCCACTGTCGGACCGCCCGTTCCGTGCGCGGACCGAACTCGTCGTCGACGGACACGTCGTACCCCAGGGCGGCCAGGTTCTCGTTGAGCTGCCGGACGTCGGCACCGCTGCGGCCGCGTGCCAGGTCGCGCCACAGCGGCACCGCGCCGTACAGCGCCCGGACGGGCTGCTCGTCGACCGCGTACAACGCCCCGTCGCGCTCGATCACGTCGCCGGGGTGCGGCAACCAGGTGATCGTGCCGGGTGCCGCGCCGGGGATCCCGACCGGCGTCCCGTACCCGAGCGCGCCCGCGAAGACCTTCGAGTCCGTCAGGTCACCCCTCGTCACCGGCGCCGTCGTGTCGGGCCGAGCGGTGCCGGACCGGGGACCGGAGGTCGCCGAGGCCGAGTCGCCCGCACGGACACCGACGATCGCCCAGGTCCCTGCGCCCGCTCCGAACACGGCGACCAGGCAGATCCCGGCCACCAGTGCGCGACGCCACGTCGGGCGGCTCACTCCCCCGCTCCGACCACGTCCGAGCCGAAGGCCCGCTCGTTGCAGGTCTTCGCGACCTCCTCGAACGCGGCCTCGTCGTCGGGCCGGTAGGACCGCATGCCGGCCTCGTCGTCGGGGTAGTCCGAGAACCCCTCCTCCCGGATGCACGCCGCAGCCTCGCGGAGCTTGTCGTCGAGGCCCTCCATCGGCTTCGCCTGCACGCCGTCCCCGGCGCCCTTCCCGTCACCGATGCACGTCCCGAGGTCCGCCGTGTACTGGTCCGGGTCGACCCCGTCCGGCACCTGCACCTGCGCGCCACCGTTCCCCGCGGTCGGGTCCGGCATGTCGTAGCCCTTGTCGCGCATGCACTCCGCCAGGTCGGTGCCCTTCGCGTCGACGGCGCTCGAGCCGGCGGCGTCGGTGTCCGAGGTGGTCGGTGAGCACCCGGCGAGGAACCCCGGCAGCAACACGGCTGCGGCGGCCAGAGCGACCAGGGAGCGGGAGCCGCGGACGGTCCCGGAGGGCTTGCGTGTCGTCGTCTGCTTCATCATGCATTCAGCACACCGCCCCGGCTGTTTCGGGCCGCGGGTACATCGGGTTGCACCGGCGAAACACCGATCCGCACCACGAGGCCGCCACCCGGTCGCGCCCGTACCGACAGCCGCCACCCGTGCGCCTGCACGATGGCCGCCACGATGGACAGTCCGAGCCCGCTGTGACGCCGGCCGGTGGGCGTCGGGTCGCGCCGGCAGAAGGGCTCGACCAGGCGGGGAGCCTCGTCGTCGGGCACGACCGGCCCCGAGTTCTCGACGACGACGCCGTCGGACGACGTGGTCACCCGGACGAACCCGCCGGGTCCGTTGTACTCGACGGCGTTCCCGACGAGGTTGACGACCGCCTGCCGCACGAGCGTCGGCTCGCCGTCGACGACCATGCCGGGAGGCCCGTCGAGCGTCTCGTGGGTGAGCGTCACCCCGGCGTCGGTCGCGTCACCCGCCATCGCCGCGACCACCGCGGCGGTCACCTCGTCGACGTGGACGGGCTGGGTCGCTCCGGCGAGCCCGCGATCGGCCTCGGCCAGCACGAGCAAGGACTCGACCAGGTGCTCCGTCCGGCGGTTCTGCTCGAGCAGCTCGTCCCGGACGGTCAGGACCTCGTCGGGGGCTGCGTCGACGGTCAACCCGACCTGCACCGCTGCACGCTGGACGGCGAGCGGGGTGCGGAGCTCGTGCGAGGCCTGCGCGACGAAGCGCCGCTGGCTGGCGAAGGCGGCCTCCAGCCGGTCGAGCAGGTCGTCGACGGTCCGGGACAGTCGCCGGAGTTCGTCGTCGGGGCCGTCGAGGGCGATGCGTTCGTGCAGGTTGGACGCCGAGATCCGGTTCGCGGTCGCGGTGATCCGGTCGATCGGGTGGAGCATCCGTCGGCTGAGCACCCACCCGATGCCGCCCGCCGCGACCCCGGCGACCGCGACGCCGATCGCCGACCACTGCCACTGCTGCACGGCGACGAGCTGGACCACCGCGACCGACGGCGTCCCCGCAGCACCGCCGTCGACCCGGGCCCGCGTCGCCGCCGTGAAGTCCGGCGTCGGGACCGCCGTCCGGAAGGCTGCGGTGTCGAGTCCGGCGCCGACGCCGGCCAGGGACATCACGTTGCTGAAGACCACCACGCCCGCGGCCAACGCCATCGCCGCGAGTGCGAAGGTCACCGCCGTGCGCGTCCGGATGCTCCACGTCCGGGGTCGGCGGGTCACAGCGCGTACCCCTGCCCCGGCACCGTGCGGATCGGGTCCGGGTCGCCGAGCTTCCTCCGGAGCTTCGACATCGTCACCCGCACCGCGGCGGTGAACGGGTCGATGTTCATGTCCCAGACCTTCTCGAGCAGCTCCTCGGCCGCCACGATCCGACCGTCCGCGCGCAGCAGCTCCTCGAGCACGCCGAGCTCCTTGGACGTCAGGTCCAGGGGCCGCCCCTGCCTGGTGGCCATCCGCCGGTTGGTGTCCACGACGATCCCCGAGCGCTCGAGCACGGGCGCGACCGGGGCGACACTGCGTCGACCGAGCGCACGGACGCGGGCCACGAGTTCGGGGAACTCGAACGGCTTCGTCAGGTAGTCGTCGGCTCCGAGCTCCAGGCCGTTCACCCGATCGGTCAGGGACGTCGCCGCGGTCAGCATGAGGATCCTGGTGAGGCTCCCCCGCGCCGCCAGCCGCCGGGCGACCTCGTCGCCGTGCAGTCCGGGGACGTCCCGGTCGAGCACGACGACGTCGTAGTCGTTGACGCCGAGCAGTTCGTCGGCGTCGTCGCCACGGTAGGCGACGTCGACCGCCATGTCCTGCCGGGTCAGCCCCTTCGCGACGAGGTCGGCGAGGGCCCCTTCATCGTCCACCACGAGTACACGCATCCGTACATTGCACGTGATGTTCCAGTGGATGGGCTGGGAGCAGCCGTGCTCGGACTACGCGTCGAACGGCACCTCGCCATGGTCGCTGACGCCCGCGCGCTGCCGGTAGGACAGGTGTCCGCCCAGGTACCCGCCGACACTGACGACGGCGAGTCCCGCGAGACCGAGCACCTTGCCCGCTCCGTGGTTGCCCCGCTTCCGCTGCAGCCAGGACAGCCCGTACAGCGACAGCCCCGCCCAGTTCACGGCCTGGTGCACCCACCCCGTCCGGAGCTGCTCGCGGTCCAGTTCGGACCAGTCGACGTACCCGGCGACCGATGCGCTGCCAGCCGACACCACCCCGACGCCGACGAGGGTCTTCGCGGCCTTCGCGTTGCCCTTCCCGCCGAGCAGGTCGAGCACCGCTGCCGAGATCCAGGCGCCGAGCGGCACCTGCACCATGAGCGGGTGGATCGGGTGGCCGAACGGCGCGCCGTGCAGCAGCTGGCGCAGGGCCTTCGGCTTGGCCAGGGCGTTCACGACGGCACGGTCGATGTCGACGGCTTTGTCGAGCACGCTCGCGTGCTCGACGGCGTCGGTGAGGCGGCGGATCGCGCGGATCTCAGGCATGCCGTGGACGGTAGACGAACGGCCCGTCACCGGTCCCAGGAACCGGTCCCAGGACCCGGCGACGGGCCTCCCGTCCGTCTCGGTGGACTACTCCTCGACGATCTCGGCGAGCTCGAACGGCTCGACCGTCAGGCCGTCGCCATCGGCGGCGACGTCCACCCGGACGGTGTCACCGTCGCGGACGTCACCGGACAGGATGGCGCGGGCCAACCGGTCGTCGATCTGCCGCTGCATCAGGCGACGCAGGGGCCGCGCGCCGTACAGCGGGTCGTACCCGCGCTCCGCCAGCCAGCCGCGTGCCTCGGGGGTGACGGCGAGCTCGAGCCGGCGATCGGTCAGGCGGCGGGCCAGCCGGTCGACGTAGAGCGACACGATCTGACCGAGGTCGTCGGCCGTCAGGGCCTGGAACACCACGATGTCGTCGAGACGGTTGATGAACTCCGGCCGGAACGCCTGCTGCACGAGCTCACGGACCGCTTCTTCCCGCTGCGCGTCGCTCAGGGACAGGTCGGTCATGAACTGCGACCCCAGGTTCGACGTCAGCACGAGGATCGTGTTCCGGAAGTCGACCGTGCGACCCTGGCCGTCGGTCAGTCGCCCGTCGTCGAGGACCTGGAGCAGCACGTCGAACACCTCGGGGTGTGCCTTCTCGATCTCGTCGAGCAGGATCACCGAGTACGGGCGGCGGCGGACCGCCTCGGTGAGCTGTCCACCGGCCTCGTACCCGACGTACCCGGGCGGGGCACCGATCAGGCGGGCCACGGAGTGCTTCTCGCCGTACTCGCTCATGTCGATCCGGACGAGGGCCTTCTCGTCGTCGAACAGGAACTCGGCGAGGGCCTTGGCCAGCTCGGTCTTGCCGACACCCGTCGGGCCGAGGAACAGGAACGAACCGGTCGGACGGTCCGGGTCGGAGATGCCGGCGCGGGTGCGACGCACGGCCTCGGACACGGTGGTCACGGCCGTGCGCTGCCCGATGATCCGGCGGCCGAGCTCGCTCTCGAGGTGCAGGAGCTTCTCGGTCTCACCCTGCAGCAGCCGGCCGAGCGGGATGCCCGTCCACTGCGCGATGACCGCGGCGATGTCCTCGTCGGTGACGCTGTCGTTCACCATCCGGTCGGCACTCTCGGCCTGTTCGGCGGCGGCGAGCTCGGCCTCGATGCGGGGCTTCTCGCCGTACTCGAGCCGGGAGACGAGTTCGTAGTCGGCCTCGCGCTGGGCCCGCTGCGACCGCATGTTCAGATCGTCGAGCCGCTGCTTGAGCTCACCGATGCGGTTCAGGCTCGCACGCTCGGCCTGCCAGCGCTGCTCGAGCTCGGCCAGCCGTTCCTCGCGCGTGTGCAGCTCGTTGCGCAGGGTCTCGAGGCGGGCCTTCGAGGCGTCGTCCTTCTCCTGCTTGAGCGCGAACTCCTCGACCCGCAGACGGTCGACGTTCCGCTTCAGCTCGTCGATCTCGACCGGGCTGGAGTCGATCTCCATGCGCAGCCGGCTCGCAGCCTCGTCGATCAGGTCGATGGCCTTGTCGGGCAGCTGTCGCCCGGAGATGTACCGGTTCGACAGGCTCGCGGCCGCGACGAGGGCGGAGTCGTTGATCGTCACCTTGTGGTGCGCCTCGTAGCGTTCCTTGAGTCCGCGCAGGATCGCCACGGCGTCCTCGACGCTCGGCTCACCCACGTAGACCTGCTGGAAGCGCCGCTCGAGCGCGGCGTCCTTCTCGATGTACTCGCGGTACTCGTCGAGGGTCGTCGCGCCGATGAGCCGGAGCTCACCGCGGGCGAGCATCGGCTTGAGCATGTTCGAGGCCGCCACCGACCCCTCGCCGCCGCCGGCACCCATCAGGGTGTGCAGCTCGTCGATGAACGTGATGACCTGCCCGTCGGAGTCGTTGATCTCCTTGAGCACGGACTTGAGCCGCTCCTCGAACTCGCCGCGGTACTTGGCGCCGGCGATGAGGGCGGAGATGTCGAGCGAGATGAGCCGCTTGTCCTTGAGGGAGTCGGCGACGTCTCCGGCGACGATGCGCTGTGCGAGTCCCTCGACGACGGCGGTCTTGCCGACGCCGGGCTCGCCGATGAGCACGGGGTTGTTCTTGGTGCGGCGCGTGAGCACTTGGGAGACGCGCCGGATCTCGGAGTCGCGTCCGATCACGGGGTCGAGCTTGCCGCTGCGCGCGATCGCCGTGAGGTCGATGCCGTACTGCTCGAGGGCGGTCTTCTGTCGTTCTTGGGAGTCAGGAGCGCCCTGGAGGTTCGCCATGCGTTCCGTCCTTTCGTTGCGGTGGTCCTGGAGTTGAGTCTACTCCACTCAACTTAGGTGCGCTCGACGGTATTCCGGATTCCGACGGCGCAGACGACGGCACCCGCGAGCAGCAGGAGCGCCATCACCACCATGGCCCGGTGCAGCCCGTCGACGCTCACCTCGCCGCCGAGCACCACGCCGGCCAGTGCGACCGTGACGAGTCCGGCGATGCGCGCGACCGCGTTGTTCACGGCCGAACCGGACCCGGCTTCGGACTGCGGCACCGACCCGAGCACCGCGCTCGTCAGGGGCGTGACCATCAGGGCGATGCCCACGCCGATCAGCACCAGCCCCGGGAGCACCGACCACCAGTACCCGGTCGGATCGTCGCCGGCGAGCAGCAGCAGGAGCGCCCCGACCGCGCCCACCGCCGGCCCGGCGGCCATGAACCACCGCGGGCCGAACCGACCCGCCGCGGACCCGACGGCGGTGGAGAGGGCGAGCAGCATGATCGTCGGCGGCAGCGTCGCGAGGCCGGCGAGCCAGGCCGGGAACCGCCACACCTCCTGCAGGAACAGCGTGACGACGAAGAAGACCATGCCGAGCGCCCCGTAGATGGACAGGGTCGCGAGGTTCCCGACCGTGAAGTTCCGCGCCCGGAACAACTCGAGCGGCACGAGCGGCGAACCCGTCGTCCGCGTCACCCGCAGTTCCCACGGCACGAACGCCACGAGTGCGGCGGCACCGAGCACGAGCGCGCCGACCACCACGGGCGCACCCCACCCCAGCCGCTCCTGTTCGATGAGGCCCAGCACGACCCCGCCGACACCCACCACGGCGAGCACGGCCCCGACGACGTCGACGCGCGGGCGGACGGCGGGGTGCACGTCGCCGGTGATGCGCAGGACCAGCGGGATCGTCACGGCGATCGGCACCGCGGTGAGCACGAAGACCCACCGCCACCCGATGCCGTCCACCACGAGCCCGCCGACCACGGGGCCGAGGATCGTGGCCGCACTCGACCACGCCGTCCACGTGCCGATGGCCTTCGCCTGCGCCGCCCCGCGGAACGCCGCGACGATGAGGGCGAGCGCGCTCGGCATGACGAGCGCCCCGCCGACGCCCTGCAGCGCCCGGGCGACGATGAGCACCTCGCCGGTGGGGGCGATCGCGCACACCACGGACGCGATCCCGAAGACCACGAGTCCCCACGTGATGATCCGGACCCGGCCGAACAGGTCGGACAGGCTGCCGGCGACCAGGATGAGCGAGCCGAGCGTGACCAGGTACGCGTCGACGACCCACTGCTGCACGACGAGTCCACCGCCGAGCTCCTGCCGGATCGCGGGGAGTGCGACGTTCACGACGCTCGAGTCGAGCCCGACGACGAACGACGCCAGGATCGCCACCACCAGCACGATCCGCCGGTCGTCCCGGAGGGGCGCGACCCCGTGCGGCGCGGGGACGGGAGCGGGAACGGTCATGTGCTCATCCTGCGGCACGGGGGACCCCGCGGTCGATCCCGCACGACGAAGCCCCCGCGACCGGTGTGGTCGCGGGGGCTGCCGACAGGACGGGGCTGGGTGTCCTAGTTCTGGGAGTAGTGGCGGGAGTCCGCGTTCGGCTGCACCGACGGCTCCGGGTTGACGACCGGCTGCACCGGCGCCGCCGGCCCGGCGGTCGTGTTCTGCACGGTACCGTCCGCGCCCTTGGCCTTCTTCTCGTCGTCCGACATCTCCTTCTTGAAGATGTTGATCGACTGGCCGAGGCCCTTGGCGAGCGCCGGGAGCTTGGTCGCGCCGAACAGCAGGATGACGATCCCGAGGATGATCAGCAGGTGAAGGCCGGTCAGGTTTCCGAGCATCATAACTCCTTGATCTGGAACTGGTCGCCATCCGGTGATCGTCGTCGACCCACGCGGCGGAAGTCCGTGTGCCTCCATCGTAACTCCCCCGCCCCTGGATGCCCAGGCCGGCCCCCGGAACGGACACCGTTCGCACAGGGAAGCACCCCGGTCACCCGAGCACGCGGTCGATGCTCCACAGCACGGGCGCCTCGCGGAGCGCCGGGATGTCTGCCTCGGTCACACCGCCGAGCCGGAACACCACACGCTCGCCGGGCAGCAGCGTCATGAACCCGCGGTCGACCGTTCCACCGACGGCGACCCGGTCCGGCTGCACCAGCAGGTCGCGGACGAGCGAGTCGGCCTCGACGGTCAGGTCCAGGCCACCGTCGACCACCGCGAACGAGGTCCGGTAGCGCGCCGGCTCCCACCGCATCGCGGCGTCGGGACCGGGGGTCCAGACCGCGCGGCGCCAGTCCATGTCGGCGACGATGAGCTCATTGGCCGGGTCGTCGACGACACCGACCGACTCGGGCAGGGCAACGACCGCGACGCCCGCGGACGACAGCCGGACCGGCAGTGACACCTCGGCCAGGATCGTGCCGGCCGTGGTGATCCGGCGCACCCGCACCACGCTGTCGTGCCCGGTGCGGGTCGACCGGACGGCCACCTCGACGGGCGAGGACCCGAAGGCGCCGGGCGAGACCCCCAGCGACAGCGTGTCCGCGAGCTCGCCCAGGTCGGCCGTCTCGCCGACCGCAGCCGATGCACCCGGGTGATCCGGTCCTCCAGTCCGCTCCGCACCCGGCGTCACCGGGACCGACGACACCGGACGGATCGTCAGCAGCACGTCGTCGTACAGGCGGCGGAGTTCGTGCGCGAGCGGCTTCAGCCGCCCCGCCGAGTCGATCGCCGACCACGACGACACCGGCCACAGGTCGTTCAGCTGCCACACCACGACACCCGTGTTGCGCGGCCAGTGCGTGCGCCAGTGCTCGATGCCGGTCGCGATCGCCCGCGCCTGCTGCAGCTGCGTCAGGTAGTGCCACGCGTCGAACGCGGCCGGGTCGACCGCGCCGAAGCGCGGCTCCAGCCCGCGGGCCAGCTTGGCCATCCCGTCGGCCGCCTTCTGGTGGTGGACCACACCGGGCGAGTCGACCCGCAGCGGCGCGTCCATGACCGCGTCGCGCAGCGTGCGCCAGGCGGGCGGCGCCTGCCAGCCGAACTCCGACACGAAGCGCGGCACCGACTCGCGGTAGGCGGTGTCGGGCAGCCGGTTCCAGACGTCCCACGAGTGGTGCGTCTCGTGGTCGACCTCGTTCGCGGGCAGCGACTCGGAGCCAGACCACGGCGACGCGACCGTGTAGAACCGCGACGGGTCGACGGCGTCGACGATGGTCGGCAGCAGGTCGAGGTAGTAGTCGAGTCCCCAGCCCCGATCGCCCAGCTCCGCACCCCAGCCGTCGGCGTCGTGCAACCAGATGTTCTCGTTGTTGCCGTTCCAGACCACCAGCGAGGGGTGGCGGGCGAGGCGGGCGACGTTGTCCCGCGCCTCGGCGATGACCTCGCTGCGGATCGGCTCGACCTCGGGGTAGGCCGAGCACGCGAAGGGGAAGTCCTGCCAGACCAGGAGACCGAGTTCGTCGCAGACCTCGTAGAAGTCGCGCGATTCGTACACTCCGCCACCCCAGACGCGCACGAGGTTCGTGCCGAGGGATGCCGCGGCACCCAGCCGGGACTCCAGTCGCGCGCGGTCGACGCGCGAGACGATGACGTCGTCGGGGATCCAGTTGACGCCCCGGACGTCGATGAGCGTGCCGTTGACGTGTACGGCGAAGGGGCGGCCGATGCCGTCGACCTGGGTCTCGATGCGGGTCGACCGGAACCCGGTGCGGAACGTGTCGCGGTCGAGCACCTCGCCGTCGACGGTCTGCAGCTCGACCACGACGTCGTACTGCGGCTGGGCGCCGTAGCCGCGTGGCCACCAGCGCCGCGCCTCGGGGACCCGCACGGTGACGACCGTCTCGTCGTCCTTCGGGGTCAGCTGCGCGCGGGACCGCTGGCGCGTGGTGCCGCCGTCCTCGGTCTCGCCGCTGACGGTGACGACGAGCACGAGGTCGTCGTCCTCGCCGTCCTGGTCCAGGTCGTTCATTCCCGAGCGCTCGACGGTGATGTGCGCGTCGAGCACGCCCTCACCGGCCTCGACGTCGACGAGCGGGCGGACCTCGCGCAGGCGCGCGGTCGACCACCGCTCGATCGCGACCGGCCGCCACGGGCCGCTCGTGACCGCCGTCAGACCCCAGTCCCAGCCGAAGTTCGACGCCATCTTGCGGACGTACGGGAACGGCTCGTCGTAGGGACCGGGCATGCTGCCGGCCTTCGCGGCGACCCGGCCTGCCTCGCGGTAGGGCGACTCGAACAGGATCTCGAGGTCCTTCGTGGTGCCGCCGGAGCCCGTCTGCACACGGGCGTCGAACCGGTACCGGCGGTGCATGTTGCGGGTCGTGCCCACGACGACGCCGTCCAGGCTGAGCTCCGTGACCGTGTCCAGACCGTCGCAGACCAGGTCGACGCGCTCGTGACCCCGCGGGTCGACGTCGACCGTTCGGCGGTAGGCCCAGTCGGCGCGGCCGACCCACTTCGCGGCCTGCTCGTTCAGGTGGAACGTCGGGTCCGGCAGCAGGCCCTCCCGCTCCAGGTCGGTGTGCACCTGGCCCGGCACCGTCGCCGGGATGGTGCGGCCCGCGACACCGTCCGGCGCGCCGGTTCCTCCGGCCATCGTCACGGTCCAGTCGTCGCGGAGTTCCTCGCGTTCGAGGGTCATGCGGGTCCTTCTCTTCGGCGGCAGGGTTTCCGTCAGCCTCGGTCGGTGCCCCCGGCCGGCGTCCGACCCGCGGCCGGTTCCCACGGCCTGGAGGCGCGGCACCGGTTGCCCGGGCGTCGTCACGTCGCGCGCACGAACGGGTTGCGCTCGCGCGAGGGGTGCTCGGCGATGCTAGTACGGGATGCTTTCGGCAACCTAGGTGGTGACAGGGGCGGGTCGCGCGGGCAGGGTGGGAACGTGATCACCGTCGAACTCGCCAGGTCCCTCCGTGACGCCGGCCTCCGCTGGCACCCCGAGACCGGGGACCGGTTCGTGATCGACAAGCCCGGCATCGACGACGACGTCTACACGGTGTCCGAGATGACCGTCGAACGGCACGACTCCCCCACCGGCACGATCCTCGGCTTCAACGGCACCACCGAGTGGGCGCTCGACTCGGTCACCGCCACCGAGTCGCTCTGGCTGCCCCGTGAGGACCAGCTGCGCGAACTGCTCGGGCCGTCGTTCATCGGGCTGACCCGTGTGCAGGTCGGCGGTCGGGTGGTCTTCACCGTGACGGCGACGATCGGCGGCACCGACCGCAGCTTCGCGTCCGAGGTGCCGGCGATCGCCTACGGACAGGCGCTGCAGGCGTACATCACGGCGGCGCTCGCGTGACGCGAGACTGAACGTTCCCGGAAGGCGCGCTGAGGGACGTTTGGTTGCATGGGGTCATGACCGTTCCGAACATCACCCTGAACGACGGCAAGACCATCCCGCAGCTCGGCTTCGGTGTCTTCCAGATCGACCCCTCCGAGACGAAGGCCGCCACCCTGGCCGCGCTCGAGGTCGGCTACCGCCACATCGACACCGCCGAGATGTACGGCAACGAGAAGGAGGTCGGCGAGGCGATCGCCGAGTCCGGCATCGACCGTTCCGAGATCTTCGTCACCTCCAAGCTGAACAACGGCTTCCACGCCCCCGAGGCTGCGCTGGAGAACGGCAAGAAGTCGGCCGACCTGCTCGGCGGCTACACCGACCTGTTCCTCATCCACTGGCCGCTCCCCACCGTCTCGGACTTCGTCCCGACGTGGAAGGCCCTCGAAACGCTGTACCACGACGGCACCGCCCGCTCGATCGGCGTCTCCAACTTCCAGGCGCACCACCTGCACCGCCTGCGTGCCGAGACCGACGTCCCGCCGTCGGTGAACCAGATCGAGGTGCACCCGTACCTCGTGCAGGACGAGCTCCGCGCCGTCAACCGCGAACTCGGCATCGCCACCGAGGCATGGTCCCCGATCGCGCAGGGCCTGGTCCTGGACGACGAGACGATCACCCGCATCGCGGGCTCGGTCGGCAAGTCCCCGGCACAGGTCGTCCTCCGCTGGCACATCCAGCGCGGTGACATCGTGTTCCCGAAGTCGGTCACCCGTGCCCGGGTCGAGGAGAACTTCGCGATCTTCGACTTCGAGCTCTCCGACGAGGACATGACCGACATCTCCGGCCTCGACAAGGGCCACCGCACCGGTCCGGACCCCGACACGTTCGACTACGTGCCGGCCTGATCGGTCCCGGCACCGCGCCACACGACGAGAGCCGCCCGGGGTCACCCCGGGCGGCTCTCGTCGTCACCGGGAGGTCGCGACCGACGCCGTGACGGTGAACTTCGCGGTCCGCACGACCTGTCGCGTCGGACCCACGAGTCGTTCCAGCACGGGTCGGTACCGCAGGTGGGAGTTCCAGACGCACCACAGTTCCCCGCCGGCCTGGAGGATCGTGGCCGCGTTCCGGAACATGGCTTCGGCAGCGTCGGTGGTCACCGTCGTGTCGGCGTGGAAGGGCGGGTTGCACAGCACCAGCTGGGCGGAACCGCTCCCGAGCTCGTCCCCCGCGTCGGTCTGCACCACGGTCACCCGGTCGCCCACCCCGTTCGCCTCCGCCGTCGCCCGCGTCGACTCGACGGCGATCCGCGACACGTCGGTCGCGACCACCCGGACCGCGGGCCGCCGGAGGGCGACGGCCGCGGCGATCACGCCGTTGCCGCTGCCCAGGTCGACGACGGTCCGGGCACTCGGTACCGCGGCGTCGACCTCGTCGAGCAGGACCCGCGTGCCCTGGTCGAGCGAAGTGCCAGCGAACACGCCGCCGTGGGCGACCAGGGTCATGCCGAGGTCGTCGACGTGCACCGACCTGGGCCACGGGTTCGTGACCGCAGCACGGTTCGCCTGGGCACGCAGCGGGTCCTGCGCGATGAGCAGGCGCGACTTGCCGCGGCCCCGCGACGCGGTGACCTCGCCGAACGACCGACGCAGCACGTCGTTCTGCGACACGTGCATGTACTTCACGTTGCCGCCGCACAGCAGGACGACGTCGGGCGCCGCGAACCGGGCGACGGCTCGGGCGATCTCGTCCAGACGGTCGTGCGACTTCGACAGCCGCAGCACGACGAGCCGGACGTCGCGGAAGGCGTCCTCGAGCGTGTCCGGGTGGTGGAAGCCGCGCAGCCCGAACGTCCCGGCGTTCGCCTCGAGCGCCCGTTGGCCGACGAGCGAGTCCTGCACGACCCGGAGGTTCGACGCGCCGTACTGCGTGATGAGCCCGAGGGTCAGGACGCCGTGACGGTCGTCGACGACCGCCACCTCTCCGGGCTGCCGGAGCGCGTCGCCGTGCACGTGCGGGGCCTCGTCGATGAGGAACCGGTCGGTGCCGTCGATCGCGATGAGGTCCGGGGCGGAGTCGTCGCGGCGGCGGAAGAGGTCGGCGAAGTCGGGCACCGCGTCAGCGTATCCGGGCGTCGCTGCGTCGTGGGCATCGCACTCGGCATGTTCACTGTGTACGTATACGACATGTCAATATTCTGGACATTCCCTACCCAAGGAGCCCCCATGACACCCTCTCCGTTCCGGAGCGCCGCAGTCGCCTGCGGCATCGTCACCGCATCACTCGCCTTCGGCGTCCTGACCCCCGACGTGGCGACCGCCGCGAGCGCGGACGCCCCGACCTCGTCCCGACCGTCCGCGTCCGACGCGGTGTTCGTCCCCGACCTCCCGGTCGACCCCCTGCTCGAGTCCCCCGCCATCTCGAGGATCGAGGACACGTTCGCCGGTTCACGCGCGGTGACGGGGTTCGCGGGGACCGACGACGTGTACCTGCTCGACGGGGACGAGACGGTCAGCCGATGGGCCGGCGGCCAGGGCTTGTTCCTCCTCCGCGCCCTCGACAAGTACCGCGACACGGGTCTCGACCTCGTCCGCGTCCACATCGCAGCCGACGGCACGGCGACACGGACGGAGCGCATCCCGCTCCCGCGCACGCTCCGGGTCGACGGACTGCGGGCGGAGAACCGGTTCGTCCCGGGCCCGAAGCGGTTCGAGGGCACGGCGACCGTCGGCGCGACGATCACCGCGACGGACACCGTCACGGGTACCACGCTCTTCAGGACCGAGGTCCCGTCGGCCCGCTCGGCCGTCGGTACCTGGAGCGCCGAAGCCGACCTGACCGCGGGCGACCACACGATCACCTTCAGCCAGACGCTGCCGGACGGCCGGAAGAGCACGATCGAACGGGTGGTCTTCTCGGAAGGCACCGGTGCGACCCCTGCTGCTCCGCAGGTGCAGCCGTCGGAGCGCCGCCTCGACGGGGACTTCACCCTGTGGGGCGCGGTCGACGACCGGACGGTCGCTGTCGAGGTGCGCGCCGGCAGCGGCACGAGGGTCGGGGAGACACGGGTCGTCGACGGGGAGTTCGTGGCGACGGTCCCGCAGGAGCACCTCGGTGCCACGCTCGAGGTCGTCGGGATCTCCGAGGACGGCTCCGAGTCCCCCGCGACACGGGCCGAACTCCTGCCGCTCGCCGTCGACCCGGACGTCGAGGCGCCGGGTGTCCGCGACGTCAACGTCCTGCCGAACGGATCGATCCAGCTCGTCGGCGACGTCAAGAGGACGGCCGGGCTGCAGGTGCTCGACGGCGATGTCGTCGTCGCGCACATCCGTCCCGACACGGCCGGGTGGAGCTTCACGATCGGCCAGGCGCACACCGGGCGACAACTCGACCTCGTCGCGCTCGCCTTCAACGGGCAGCACTACTCCGCGACGTCCGAACGCCTGGCACTCCCGCGCCTGCTGCAGGTCGACGGCATCCATCAGCAGAACGACTACACGCCCGGCACACGTCGGTTCAGCGGCTCCGCCGAGGCAGGCGCCACGGTCGTCGCGACGGACCAGCACGGCGCGGAGCTCTTCCGTGCCCGGGCGGCACAGACCCGCTCCGGCATCGCCGCGTGGTCGGCGTCCGCCGAGCTGTCCAGCCGCGACGGGTACGAGGTGACCTTCACGCAGACGACGGCCGACGGCCGGACCTCGGTCATGCAGGACATCGCCTTCACCCCCGCGACGGACGAGACCCAGCCGATCGAACCGGCCACGGTGCAGACGACGGCCGTCTCGGCCGGCGCCCTGAACACCTTCACCGGCACCGCCACCCCGAACGCCTCGATCCGCGTCCGCAACGCCTGGGGCACACAGATCGTCCCCGGCACCGTCACCGCGGACGAGGACGGCGACTGGAGCTTCCAGCGCGTCGTCTCCACGGGCGCCACGAAGTTCGACTTCGTCATCGAACAGACACTCGACGGCACCGTCGACACCAGCCGCGTGTTCAGCATCGCGGCGGCGGCAGCCCTCCGGGATGCATCGGTCGCGACGTCGTCGGTCTCCCCGGGCGTCCTGAACACGTTCACCGGCACCGCCACCCCGAACGCCTCGATCCGCGTCCGCAACGCGTGGGGCACACAGATCGTCCCCGGCACCGTCACCGCGGACGAGGACGGCGACTGGAGCTTCCAGCGCGTCGTCTCCACGGGCGCCACGAAGTTCAACTTCGTCATCGAACAGACACTCGACGGCACCGTCGCCACCAGCCGCGTGTTCAGCATCCGCGCATCCTGACGGGGCGGGCCCGGCCGTGGTGCACCTCCCCGGCCGGGCCCGTCGCCGTTTTCAGCTCGTCACGACCGCGCCGCCGCGCGCGAGGTCTACCCGAGCGTTGCCCCAGTCGTTGTCCGACACGTGGAACCGGTTGTCCGGATCTCCGAACCGCACCGCGACCGCCAGCGCGGGTTGCGTCACCGCGAAGGCGTTGTGGTGGATGGATCCGTCGTTCGCACCGGCACGGATGTTCACGCCGACGCGGGTGCCGCTCACACCACGGACGGAGTTGTTCCGGGCGACCGCGGCCGCATTCGAGTGGACGAGGCAGATCGCGTTGTCGACCCTGGACCGCACGCGGTTGCCGTCGAGCACCATGCCATGCGTCAGCTTGACCAGGATGCCTGCTTCGCCGCCGCCTCCGTATCCGGTCACGACGTTCCCGATGACCCGTCCGGTCGCGCGGGGACGCGTCGATCCGATGGTCGTGCCGGCACCGCTGACCAGGATCCCGGAGCCTGCGGGCAGCCCGGGCCCGCGCGTGACGACGTTGTCGGCGATCACCAGGTCGATCGGGGCAACACTCGTCTGCGTCCGGTCGTCGGGGTCCTTCGACGGTACGGCCGCGATGCCCACGCGGCACGCCGTGACGACGTTCCCGCGGATCTCGATGCCCTCGCCGGCATGGGTGTCGATGCCCTCCCACGCCGGGACGCCGCTGACGTGGTTGTCCACGACCCGGACACGCGCCGACCGCCGCGTGACGTCGGGCGTCGCGGTCGCATCCCGGGTCAGCGCGATCCCGTACGAGTTCACGCGACCCCGGGGCTGCCGGACGTCGGACACCCGGTTGCGGTCGATGACCCCGTCCACCACACCGACGCCGAGCACCCCCGCGTACCCGACACGGTCCATCGTCGTCCCGGTCACCCGGAAGTGATCGCAGTACTCGAGGTGGACGCCGTCGTGCGGCAGGTCACGGAACCGACCGCCTCGCACCACGACCCCGCGGAGTGGTGCCAGCCGGTCACCCATGACGGCGATCCCGTGGCCCTCGCCCCCACTCTCGCTGCCGACTCCGCGGATGTCGGCATCGTCGATCTCGACACCGGACGCCGTGACGACCACTGCGGTGGCCGTGGTGACCATCCTGATGCGTCCTTCCTCGGTGAACCGGATGCGGACGGGGCGGTCCACCACGAGACTCCGGGAACGCACCCACTCGCGGTCGATGACGATCGCACCGCCGAGGGGAACGGCCCGCAGCGCGTCCTGCAGGACGTCCTGGTCAGCGTCGTCGGCGGCTCTCGTCGCGGTCGTCCTCCCCACCGCACCCAGGAGCGCAGCTCCACCCGCCAGCGCCGCGGCCGCCGTCAACAGCGTGCGGCGGCGAACGGTGCAGCTGCTCGCAGGGCCACCGCCCGGTGTTCGGCTGCGCATGGCCCCTCCCCGAAGACACTCGACCAGGCGGGGTCGCCGTGGGTCGCCTCCCCACCGTAGGGGCACGAACACCGCTCGTTCGAACACTCCACATGTCGCGGCAGGCCCATCCCGTATCGGCAATGCGCACCATCGTCGATGAAGCTTCACGTCTGATATGTTGCCCGTAGCCGGCAGAGCCGGCCCGGCTCGGCACCTGTCGATCCGGACTCAGTGACGAGGAAGACGAACGCATGACGAGAACACCCCGTTCGATCACGGCAGTCGGTGCCGCAGGGTTGACGGCCCTGACGATCGCTGCTGCCGGCCTGACACCGGCACAGGCCGCATCGACGCACGAGACAGTCCCCACCCTGGTCGGTCCCCTGGTGACGGAGACGTCCGCCTTCGCCGGCGACCCGACGACGCCGACCTTCGGCTCACCGACGGTCGTGGCCGCCGGGCAGGAACTCCCGGCGAACCGCACCCGCACCCTCCAAGCCGCCCGGGCCGCCGCCGTGCGGTGGGTCATCCCCGCCCCCGGCGCGGTCACCACCGTCCGCCCGGTCTCCGCGCCGGAGCTCTGCCTGACGGCCGGCACCGCATCGATCACCAGCTCCTCCCCGGTCACCCTCGAGACGTGCGAGCCCGGGGACGCCAAGCAACGGTTCCGGACGGCTGCGAACTCGGGCTCGAACAACCCCGTCGGCACCGGCCTGCAGTCGACGTACAACCGCGGTTTCCTCGGCCTGTTCAACACGGACGGCGTGATGCGGCTGCAGTCACAGAACGTCGCCGACCGTGTCCCCACGATCGAGGACTTCGTCCCGTCCTTCAGCGCGTCAGTCGCCTCGGTCGACGTCCTGTCCCGCAGCGCGCAGCTCTCCGGCACCGGGACGCCGTCGGCCACCGTGCTGATCGACGGTCGGAACCCGCAGCGGATCGACGCCGACGGGCGGTGGAGCGCACGGGTGACGAACCTGCCGCTCGGCACGAGCACGCTCGCCCTCGAGCAGTACGAGGGCACCGAACGCACCGCCACGGCCGACCTCGACGTCACCGTCACGGCCGCGCCGTTGACGATGGAGACGACCATCGAGCCCGACGAGCGCACCGAACCCGCGACCGCCTTCGGCACGGCACAGCCCGGTGCCGAGGTCCGGCTCTTCGGTCCGACGGGAGCCCAGCTCGGTACGTCCGCCACCGCCGACCCGGACGACGGTTCCTGGAGCATCACGATCCCGGCTCCGGGGACCGGCGGGGTGCTCCGGGTGACGGGGGCGCAGTTCATCGACGGCGCGCGCGACACCGAGCACGAGGTGGAACGTGACGTCGACTACGGCGCAGCGGTCAGCATCAGCACCCCTGAGGACGGCGACGCGCACCGCGGTGGCCCGGTCTCGATGTCGGGCGGTGGAGAGCCGGGATCCTCCGTCGAGGTCCTCGACGTGTCCGGCGACGAGGACCGCGTCGTCGGCCGGAGCGACGAGGGCGTCCTGCCGAGCGGTCGCTGGTTCGTCGAGACGGACGACCTCGACCGCGCCGAGCACGTGCTCCGGGTCGTCCAGCAGTCGAAGGGCGCGAACACCACGGTCGCCGAGGTCACCATCAACCCGGGCGCGACCGGACGCCTGACGCCCGCGCGTCTCTCCGGTCCGGAGACCGTGATCCCCGGGGTCTCGAACCGGTTCTCCGGCACCGGCGAACCGGGGGCGTCGTACCGCGTGCTCAACGCGTCGGGGACGCAGATCGTGCCGGGTACCCGCACGGTCGACGAGGACGGCAACTGGAGCTTCGACCGCGTGGTGACAGCCGGCGCGATCAAGTTCGAGTTCGTGATCGAGCAGACGAAGGACGATCAGGGCCCGGAGACCTCCGACCTGTTCAGCATCGACGCGAACGAGGGCCTCGATCCGATCATCGTCGACACACGCGCGGTCGACCCGGGCGAGGTGAACACGTTCCAGGGCTCCGGTCCGGCCGGCGCGACCATGCGCGTGCTCAACGCCTCGGGGACGCAGATCGTGCCGGGGACGGTCGCGGTGTCCGAGGACGGTGACTGGAGCTTCCAGCGCGCCGTGTCGCGTGGCGCAACGAAGTTCGAGTTCAAGCTCGAGGTCTCGGTGTCCGGCGTGCAGTACACGTCGTCGCTCTACACGGTGTACGCGAACACCCGCTGATCACCGCGCGCACAGTTCGCCCCCGGGATCGGCGATCCCGGGGGCGACGTGTCCGCACAGAGCCGTCAGCGCGGCCCGCGGTAGAGGACGATCTGCGTGTTCCGCTGGGGTCGTGCGCCGGCGCGCAGCGACACCGCAGCCCCCGTCGTCGTCGCCGCGAACACGCGCGCACCGGGACGGTTGATGAGCTGGTCGGCCAACGCCGACTCGAGCTCGCGCACCCGGTCGCGGAGTTCCTTGTTCTCGTTCTCCAGGTCGAGCACCCGCCGGATCCCCTCCAGCGACACCCCCTCGGAGCCGAGGCGCGCGATCTCGCGCAGCTGCGCGACGTCGCGCATGGAGTAGCGGCGGGACCCACCACGGGTGCGCCCCGGCACGACCAGGCCGAGCCGGTCGTACTGGCGCAGCGTCTGCGGGTGCATCTCGGCGAGCTCCGCCGCCACCGCGATCGCGAAGACGGGCGAGTTCTCGTCCATGTCGGTCATGGCGCGTTCCTTTCCGTCGTCCGCGGGGTCCTGGAACCAGTCTGGAGGAACGGTGCGGCTTCCTGACGGAGCCGCACCGTTCCTCCAGACCGGGTCTACTGCTGTGCTGGCGTGACGCTAGTCACGCGCTTTCGCGAGGAGGTCCTCGCGAGGGTTCTCGTCGGGCAGAGCGGCTGCGAGCGCCTCGACGGCCTCGCGCTGCTTGTCCGACAGGTGGGACGGCACCGCGACCTGGACGGTCGCGAGCAGGTCACCCGTGCCGTTCTTGGTCGTGACGCCGCGGCCCTTGACGCGCAGGACGCGACCCGACGGTGTGCCGGGAGCGACCTTGAGCTTCACGGGCGAGCCACCGAGCGTCGGCACCTCGATCGTCGCGCCGAGCGCCGCCTCGGTGAACGTCACGGGGACGTCCACGCGCAGGTTGAGCCCGTCGCGCTCGAAGACCGGGTGCTTGCGCACCGACACCTGGACCACGAGGTCACCGGACTCCCCGCCGTCGGGCGAGGGTTCGCCGCGCCCGCGCAATCGGATCTTCTGCCCGTCCGCGACCCCCGCGGGGATCCGGACGTTCACCGGCCGGCCGTTGCCCTGCGACAGCTTGACGGTGTCACCGGCGATGGCCGTCGTGAAGTCGAGGGTCGTCGACGCCGTGACGTCACGACCCTTCGTCGGCCCGCCGAAGCCGCGGTAGCCGCCGGAGGTCTGACCGAAGCCACCGCCGCCGCCGAACATCCCGCCGAGGACGTCCTCGAACCCCCCGGCACCGCCCGCGCCGCCCTGGCCGAAGCGGACGCGCTGTCCACCGCCGCCCTGCTGCCCGAACATCCCGCCGAAGACGTCCTCGAACCCGCCTTGGCCTCCGCCACCCGCGGTGAAGCGAGCGCCGGACCCCATGGCACGGACCTGGTCGTACTCCTGACGCTGCTCCTTGTCGGAGAGCACCGAGTACGCCTCACTGATCTCCTTGAATCGGTTCTCGGCGGCGGCGTCACCCGGGTTGGAGTCCGGGTGGAACTGCCGCGCGAGCTTCCGGTACGTCTTCTTCAGCTCGGCGTCGGAGGCGTCCTTGGACACGCCGAGGACCTTGTAGAAGTCCTTGTCGAACCAATCCTGACTGGCCATGGATCACCTGCCTTCTTCTGTCGTCGCCACGGGGACCCGGCTCAGGCCGGGACCGCCACCGCGACCTTGGCCGCGCGGAGCACGCGCTCACCGAGCTTGTAGCCCGGCTCGACGACGTCCGCGACGGTCTGTCCGGTGGCGCCCGGTGTGGGGAGCTGGACGATCGCCTCGTGGATGTTCGGGTCGAACGCCTCGCCCTTCTCGCCGATCTGCACGAGCTTGAACTTCTCGAAGCCCCCGCGGATCTTCTGGCCGATGACCTGCATCGGACCCTCGGCGAGGTCACCGTGAGCCTCGGCACGGGTGAGGTCGTCGAGCGCGGGGAGCAGTGCCCGGACGACCTCGGCGATGGCGACCTCGCGGTTGGCCTCGCGGTCACGCTCGACGCGCTTCCGGAAGTTCACCAGCTCGGCCTGCGCACGGAGCATGTCCGCACGCATCTCGGCGACCAGGTCGCGGTCCTCGGTGCTCAGCTTGTCCTCGGCGATGCCGCGGGCGGCGTCGGCGAGCAGGGCCTCGTCCTCCGGGGAGAGGTCGTTCGCCGCGTCCGCAGCCGGGCCCCCGGCGGCGGGGCCGTCCGTCGGCACTTCGACGTCGGGCCCCTCCGCCTCGATGAGGTCCTCGGGCTCCTGCGCGTTGGTGGCGTCGCCTTCGACCTGGGGCTCGCTCTCCTCGGGCACGTTGTCCTTGGGATCCGTCATCGTTACTTCTTGTCCTTGTCGTCCTCGTCGTCCACGACCTCGGCGTCGACGATGTCCTCGTCGTCCGCCTGCGCCTGGCCGTCGGCGGTGGGCTGCTCGCCACCGGCCGCGGCGCCCGCGTCCTGCTGCGAGTAGATCGCCTGACCGAGCTTGCCCTGCGACTCGTTGAGCTTGTCGAAGGCGGTCTTCACGGCGTCGTCGTCCTCGCCCGCGAGTGCGGACTTGAGCGCGTCGACGTCGGCCTGCACTTCGGACTTGACGTCCGCGGGGAGCTTCTCGTCGTTCTCCTTGATGAGCTTCTCGATCGAGTAGACGAGCTGCTCGGCCTGGTTGCGACGCTCGTTGGCCTCGCGACGGGCCTTGTCCTCGGCGGCGTGCTCCTCGGCCTCGCGGACCATGCGCTCGATGTCCTCCTTCGGCAGCGACGAGCCGCCGGAGATGACCATCGACTGCTCCTTGCCCGTGCCCTTGTCCTTCGCGGACACGTGCACGATGCCGTTGGCGTCGATGTCGAACGTGACCTCGACCTGCGGCACACCACGGGGAGCCGGCGCGATGCCGGTGAGCTCGAAGGTGCCGAGCGGCTTGTTGTCGCGGGTGAACTCACGCTCGCCCTGGAAGACCTGGATCGCGACCGACGGCTGGTTGTCGTCAGCGGTCGTGAAGGTCTCGCTCCGCTTGGTCGGGATCGCGGTGTTGCGGTCGATGAGCTTCGTCATCAGGCCGCCCTTGGTCTCGATGCCGAGCGACAGCGGCGTGACGTCGATGAGCAGGACGTCCTTGCGCTCGCCCTTCAGCACGCCGGCCTGCAGCGCGGCGCCCACGGCGACGACCTCGTCCGGGTTGACGCCCTGGTTCGGCGACTTGCCGCCGGTCAGCGACTTGACGACCTCGGCCACGGCGGGCATGCGGGTCGAGCCACCGACGAGCACGACGTGCGCGATGTCGTTGACCGAGACTCCGGCTTCCTTGATGACGTCGTTGAACGGCTTCTTCGTGCGATCGAGCAGGTCGGAGGTCATCTGCTCGAACTGTGCGCGCGAGATGGTCTCGTCGAGGTTCAGCGGGCCGTCGGCGGTGAGCGTCAGGTACGGGAGCTGGATGTTCGCCGACATCTGCGACGAGAGCTCCTTCTTGGCCTGCTCAGCCGCTTCCTTCAGGCGCTGCTTGGCGATCTTGTCCGTGGACAGGTCGACGCCGTGCTCGTCCTTGAACTTCTTGATCAGGTGGTCGACGATGCGCTGGTCCCAGTCGTCACCGCCGAGGCGGTTGTCGCCGGAGGTCGCGCGGACCTGGATCGTGGAGAAGTCGTCGTCCTTGCCCACCTCGAGCAGGGAGACGTCGAACGTGCCGCCACCGAGGTCGAAGACCAGGATGAGCTCGTCTTCCTTGCCCTTGTCGAGCCCGTAGGCCAGCGCGGCCGCGGTCGGCTCGTTGATGATGCGCAGGACGTTGAGGCCGGCGATCTCACCGGCATCCTTCGTGGCCTGGCGCTCGGCGTCGTTGAAGTACGCCGGCACGGTGATGACCGCGTCGGTGACGTCCTCGCCGAGGTACTGCTCGGCGTCGCGCTTCAGCTTGCCGAGGGTCCGGGCCGAGATCTCCTGCGGCGTGTACTTCTTGCCGTCGATCTCGACGGTCCAGTCGGTGCCGATGTGGCGCTTGACGCTGGCGATGGTGCGGTCGACGTTCGTCACGGCCTGGCGCTTCGCGGTCTCGCCGACGAGCACCTCGCCGTCCTTCGTGAACGCCACGATCGACGGCGTGGTGCGCATGCCCTCGGCGTTCGCGATGACGGTGGGCTCACCGCCCTCGAGCACGCTGACGACCGAGTTGGTGGTTCCGAGGTCGATGCCTACTGCACGTCCCATGTGGTGATGCTCCTCTTGCTAGGGGTAAGTCGTTGGACTTGCGTCCGATGGACTCAACTCTACTCGGGACCGCGGCGACGTCAACCCAGGAAGGCAGAAGTTGCGTCGAGCCCACTCAACTCCCAGCAAGTGGCGGTGCGCCCTCATGTGTATTTCACATGATATTCTGGATGTACATGCCGCGGCGCTCGTCGTCGCCCGCGTGCTTCCCTCCCGCACAGCCGCCGTCGCGCGGCTTGTCCTGAAAGATGCACATGTCTCACAAGAAGAGGGCCCTGAAGGCCTTCAAGTCCATGGGCGCGGCCGGGCTGGCCGCCGCCTCCATCGTGTCGGGGTTGTCCTTCGGCGCCTCGGCTGCGTCTGCTCATCAACAGATCAATTCTCGTGAAGGTGCTGCCACCGCAGACACCGGACGCCCGTCTGGGCGCTTCGTGATCAAATCAAACGCTGACGGCAGTTACTGGGCGATCACTGGAGCGAATTACACCACGGGTACTCCTTTTGCGGCGAGGGTGGAAGGGGTGAGTTCAGGTTCGCTCGCCGACGCGAAGTCCCGTGCGACGATGGCTGAGTTCCCCGCCCCAGGCACGTCAGGTCCCATCAAGAACTCGGCAGGTCAGTGCCTCGTATCGAATCCGCTTTACCTGGCATGGGGAGGTTGCGCCGGCGCCCCTAACTATGGCATGTCAAAATCCCTTGAATTCAGTTTGACCACGTGGGGTGGATCGTATATCGCACTTGGACGACAAGGTGGTTTCTCTCTCGCTACCTACGACGAAATCGCTGACTCTGTGCACCGAGCTCTCGTTGTCACTGCGCAGAGGGTCAACAACATCGCCCGAAATGCAGTGGTTTCGGGGACGGCGACACCGAAGGGCACCGTCTCGATCGGCAGCAAGACCGTGAACGTCGATGACAACGGCAAGTGGTCGATGACCGTCGAGGGGCTGCGCGCTGGGGCGAACTCCTTCACTGCCGTGCAGAAGGTCAACAACGTCAAGGTCGATGAGAAGCCGCTGACGGTGACGATCGTGGAGGGTGGCACCGTCGTCGGTGTCGACCAGGGCCCGGTCAACCTGGAACGTGGTGAGAGCACGCAGCTGCCGATGATCGTGCAGAACAACGAGTCGCGCGCGAATTGGAACGGCACCGTCGTCATGAACGCACCGGAGGGCACCACGTTCGACGGGCAGACCCGGATCGACGCGGGCTGGAGGGCAGTCGGGGGCTCAACCTGGAGCCCGATCACATCGATGCCGCTGACCAATGGGCGGCTGTCGAACAACGACAAGACGATCACGTTCGACGCGAAGTGGACCGAGAACCACGGCGCGCCGGAGCAGTACCGGTACATGGTGAACGTCACCGCAGACGAGGATGCTGCTGCGGGGGCGAGCCAGATGGGCTTCGTGTTCGCTGGTGACAGCTCGAAGGGTGACTTCCGTGCCGAGGGGAAGACGACCACCAATCTCGAGGTCGCGCAGCGTGAGCTGACGGCTGCAGTCGACTCGATCGACCACGCCGACGGCAGCGCGGTCCTCACGGGCACGGCGACGCCCGGCGCGACGATCGTCGTCGGCGAGCAGAGCGCGACCGCGAACGACGACGGAGACTGGAGCCTCGAGGTCACCGGCCTGGAGTCGGGCCCGAACAGCCTGCTCGTGGAGCAGAAGATCGGCGACGACACGGTCGACTCGAAGCCGGTCACGGTCACGATCAACGACGCCGCGATCGTCGGGCAGGACGGCGCAGCTGCAACCCTGCAGCGCGGCGAGACGACGAAGGTCGAGGCGCAGTTCCAGACCAAGGGCGACGTGTCCCGTCCGGATGCGCAGGTGACGTTCATCGCGCCCGAGGGCACCACCTTCGCCGAGGGGCAGAACACCATCGAGGGCTCCTACAAGCGGCCCGGTGAGGACTGGACGAACCGTTCCGCCACCCTCACCAACGGCGACCTGTCGATGGACGGCAAGACCTACACCTTCACGTTCAAGCCGACCAGCAGCACGTGGACCCTGCCGGACGCGTCGCTGCTCCGTTGGAGCATCGAGGTCGAGACGCCAGGGGAGATCGCAGACGGAACGCCCTCGATGACGACCACGCTCGCCGGTACGGCGGTCGAGGGGGCGTTCGACACGTCCAGCACCACCGCGACGACCATCGCCGCTCCGCTCACGGCGGCGGTGGACTCCGTGGACGACGACGCGATGTCCGCGGTCGTCTCCGGGACCGCCACGAAGGGTGCCGAGGTCTCCATCGGTGACCAGCGCACCACCGCCGACGAGACGACGGGCGCCTGGAGCATCACTGTCACCGGTCTGGAGGACGGCGACAACGTGCTCACCGTCGTCCAGAAGGTCAACGGCGTCGAGGTCGACCGCAAGACCGTCACCGCCACGGTCGAGCGCGACACCGAGCTCGCGCCGATCACCCTCTCGGGCCCGGCTTCGGTCACTCCGGGGCGCTCGAACACGTTCACCGGCACCGGTGAACCCGGCGCGACCTACCGCGTGCTCAACGTCTCCGGGACGCAGATCGTCCCCGGCACGCTGGACATCGACGAGAACGGCAACTGGACGTTCAACCGGGTCGTCTCCAACGGCGCACCGAACTTCCGCTTCGTGATCGAGCAGACCAAGAACGGCAAGACCACGAAGTCCGAGCTCTTCACGGTCGACGCCACCGCCCTCGCGCCAGTGACCGTCACCACGCCGGCCGCCGTCCGCCCCGGTGTCTCGAACACCTTCACCGGCACCGGTGAGCCCGGCGCGACCTACCGGGTGCTCAACGTCTCCGGGACGCAGATCGTCCCCGGCACGTTCGAGATCGATGCCCAGGGCAACTGGACGTTCAACCGCGTCGTCTCCAACGGCGCGCCGAACTTCCGCTTCGTGATCGAGCAGACCAAGAACGGCCAGACCGAGAAGTCCGAGCTGTTCACGATCAACGCCGCGGCGCTCACCCCGGTGACCGTCACGACGCCGGAACGGGTCACTCCGGGTCGCTCGAACACCTTCACCGGCACCGGTGAGCCCGGCGCGACCTACCGGGTGCTCAACGTCTCCGGCACCCAGATCGTCCCCGGCACGTTCGAGATCGATGCCCAGGGCAACTGGACGTTCAACCGCGTCGTCTCCAACGGCGCGCCGAACTTCCGCTTCGTGATCGAGCAGACCAAGAACGGCCGGACCGAGAAGTCCGAGCTGTTCACGATCAACGCCGCGGATTTCGCTCCGGTGACCGTCGCCAACCGTTCCGTCACCCCCGGTGTCGTGAACACCTTCTCCGGCACCGGTGAGCCCGACGCGAGCTACCGCGTGCTGAACGTCTCCGGCACGCAGATCGTCCCCGGCACGTTCGAGGTGGACGGGCAGGGCAACTGGACCTTCGACCGCGCGGTCTCCCGCGGTGCGACCGAGTTCCGGTTCGCCCTCGAGCTGACCAAGAACGGCAAGACCGAGCGCAGCGAGCTCTTCACGCTGCCGGCCGACACCAAGTAGCACCCCGGCCCCTCCCGTCCACGAGACGGGAGGGGCCTCCCTTCTTCCGCACGGCGTCAGCGCCGAACGAACTCCTCGGAGAGGAAACCCGATGAACACCACGCTCCGCCGCGGCCTCGCCGCAGCATCCATCGCCCTCGTCGCCGCGATCGGCGTCACGGCGTGCAGCCCGTCCGAAGCGAAGGACCCGAAGCCGACGGCCTCGAGCACGACGAAGGCGGCTGAGACCGTCTACAACAAGTGCATCGACGGTGCGGTGCAGCTCTGGGACGAGAACGCCGAGTCCGACGAGACGATCACGACTGACGACTGCGCTGCGGCGAACCTCATCAGCTCCGACCGCACGTACGCGCTCGGCTCGGTCGGGACCATCACCGTCGAGGCCAGCAACGCCACCATCACCGTGTCGTCGACCAAGAAGGTCTTCTTCAGCGGCTCGAACAACACCCTCACCTACAACGGGGAGGCGCCCGAGGTCGACGACCAGGGGAAGGGGAACACCATCACGCCAGCCGGCTGAGTCCGACCGCCGACGGCACCGAGGAGGGGACGGGAGCAGTCTTCCCGTCCCCTCCTACACGCCGTATTGTTCTTTCAGATGTGATGTTTTACACTGGTGCCACATCCCGACCGGAGGCTCCTCTTGAACTACCTCGCCGTCATCCGCGCCCTCCTCTCGGGCTGGTGGATCATCGCCGGTGCAACGCTCCTCGGAGCTGGCGTATCGATCGTCATCACGAGCGTCACCCCGCCCACGTACGAAGCGTCGACCTCCTACTACGTGTCCGTTGCCGGCGACACCTCGGCTTCCGCGGGCGAGATCGCGCAGGGATCGAACGCGGCGCAGCAGAAGATCAAGTCCTACACGCAGCTCGCGACCTCCCCCCGGGTGCTGCAGGGCGTCATCGACGAGCTCGGCCTCGACACCACCCCGGCGGCACTCGCCTCCCGAGTCACGACATCGGTCGACACCGGCACCGTGATCATCCGGATCGCCGTGCAGGACGGGTCCGCCGACGCCGCGGCCAGGATCGCCGAACGGATCGGCAAGAGCCTCGCAGCGGTGGTGCAGCAGATCGAGCCGGCCGGCGCCGACCGGGCGCCGTCCGTCAGACTGGAGGAGGTGACCCCCGCGACCCGTCCGCTGAGCCCCGTCGCCCCGAGGAAGGCCGCAGACCTCACCCTCGGCCTGTTCGGTGGTCTGGCAGTGGGCGCGGCCCTCGCGTTGCTCCGCGCTGCGGTCGACACGCGCGTCCGCTCCGGCGAGGACCTCGACGGCGACGTCCCGCTGGTCGGTGACATCGCATTCGACGCCGATGCCGCCCGGCACCCGCTGATCATCCGAGACGAGGTGAACTCGGCGCGGTCGGAGGCGTTCCGCAGCCTCCGGACGAACATCCAGTTCCTGCGGACCAGTGGGGCACCGACCATCGCCGTCACCAGTGCGCGTCCGTCCGAGGGCAAGACGACCACCACCGCCAACCTCGGGATCGCTCTGAGCAAGAGCGGCATGCGGACGGTCATCGTCGACGCCGACCTCCGCCGCCCGAACGTCGCTGCCGTCATGAACGTCGAGGGCGCCGTCGGGCTCACCGACCTGCTCGTCGGTCGCGTCGAACTCGTCGACGTCCTGCAGGACTGGGGGCTGGACGGCCTCTCGGTCCTGCCCGCCGGCACGATCCCCCCGAACCCGAGCGAACTGATCGGGTCCGAGGCGATGGCGCGCGTCCTCGCCGAGCTGGCCGCCGACCACGACGTCGTCCTGGTCGACACGCCACCGGTCCTCGCCGTCACCGACTCCGCGCTCGTCAGCACGCTCGTGTCCACGACGCTGCTCGTCACCGCCGCCAACCAGACGAAACGGTCCGACGTGCGACTCGCGATCGAGGCGCTGGCGCGCGTCGGCCAGCAGGTCGACGGCGTCGTCCTCACCAAGACCAAGCACAAGGCATCCCGAAGCGCGTACTACCGCTCGGAGTACACGAGCACCCGCACTGCCGAACGATGACGAGGACCCGACCCATGCGATCCCCAAGCCGCAGACGCACCCTCCGTGCGAAGCGCTTCTCCGACATCATCGGCGCTTCGCTCGCGCTCCTCGCACTCGCTCCGGTGCTCGCCGTCGTCGCCGTCCTGGTCGCGGCTCGGCTCGGTCGTCCGGTGCTGTTCCGGCAGCCCCGCCCCGGGCTGCACGGCAAGACGTTCACCATCCTGAAGTTCCGGACGATGCTCGAGCCGGACCCCGTGGCGGGGCTCGTCAGCGACAGCGACCGGCTCACGCCGTTCGGTTCCTTCCTGCGGTCGACGAGCCTCGACGAGCTCCCCAGCCTCTGGAACATCCTGCGGGGCGACATGAGCTTCGTCGGCCCCCGCCCGACCCTCTGCCGCTACCTCGAGCTGTACACCGCCGAGGAGTCACGCCGACACGACGTCCTGCCCGGTCTGACCGGTCTCGCCCAGGTGCGCGGCCGCAACGCGCTCCCGTGGCCCGAGCGACTGCGGTCCGACGTCGAGTACGTCGACACGGTGACGCTCGGCCTGGATCTGCGCATCCTGCTCCGCACGGTCGTCATCGTGCTCCGCCGCGAAGGGATTGCCGCGCCGGGTCACGTCAGCTCCGACGTCTTCGAGGGCACCGCTGCGATGACGGGTCGTTCCCGGTGAGGACCGTCTGGATCGTCAACCACTACGCGCACCACCGCGAGCGGGACGGCCGCGCGACCCGACACCAGCACCTCGCCGCGGGTCTGACCGAGCACGGTTGGCGCACGGTGGTCATCGCCGCCGGCACGGACCACCCCTCCGGCCGCTCCCACCTGCACGGGACGACGCTGCGCGAGCGCTGGACGGGCGACGGGTACGAGTTCTGCTGGCTCCGCGGAGTCGACCACCGTGGCGCTGGAGCCCGCCGAGCGGTCCGTCGCATCGCCGACATCGGCTTGTTCACCGCGCTGCTGCTCCGACCTGCTTCACTCCGAGGGCTCCCCCGACCGGACGTCGTGATCGGTGGATCCTTCCATCCCCTGGCCGCGTGGGGCGCCTCGGTGCTCGCACGACGGATGGACGTGCCGTTCGTCTTCGAACCGCGCGACCTCTGGCCGGAGTCAGCCCTCGGGCTGGCGGGCATGACCGAACGGCACACGGTGGTCCGGCTGCTCCGACGGCTGGAACGGACCGTCGTCCGTCGGGCAGCGCACATCGTCTCCCCGCTCGAGGGCGTCGGCCGGTACTACGCCGACCGCGGTCAGCCCACGCCCTTCACCTGGGTCCCGAACGGTGTCGCGCTCGACGAGCGAGCCGACCAAGCCGACGCACCCGACGAACCCGACACACCCGAAGAGCCCGCCGACGAACCCGACTCCGCACCCGCGCCCGCGCCCGCGCCCGATGACGACCGCTTCACGGTCACCTACATCGGCTCGATGGGGCCGGCGAACGCGCTCGAAGCCGTCCTCGACGGCTTCGACCTCGCCGCCCGCCGGGCCGCCGCGCGCGGCGGCCCACGTCTGGTGCTCCGCATGGTCGGGGACGGATCGGACGTCAGCGCGCTCCGGGAACGCGCGTCGCGCCTCCCGGCCGGCGCCGACGTGATCTGGGACGGACGGGTGCCGCAGGACGATGCCCGCCGCATCGGACGCCGGGCGGACTGCCTGGTCGTCAACATGCACGACCTCCCGCTCTACCGACACGGCGTCTCGATGAACAAGCAGTACGAGTACATGCTGCTCGGCCGCCCGTTGCTCGTCGGAGCACCCGTCACGCTCGAACCCGTGGCCGCCTCGGCCAGCGGCCTGCACGTCCGGCCGGACGACCCCGAGGCGATCGCCGAGGGCATCCTCGCGCTCGCGACGATGCCCGCCGCCGAACGCGAGGCCATGGGTGCCCGCGGCCGCGACCACGTCGTCCGCGAGCACGACTACCGCCGGCTGGCCGGCGTCCTGGCCGGCGTCCTCGACGACACCGTCGCCGCCTGACCCTCCCCTCCCCCGTCCTGTCCTGTCCCGTCCGAGGAACCCCGAGCATGCTCCCCGACATCGTCCACGTCTCCAGCGCCCACCCCTGGGTCGACAACCGCGTCCACCTGCGGGAAGCCAGGGCCGCCGCCGACGCCGGCTACCGCGTCCGGCTCATCGCGGTCGAATCCGACCTCGACGCGCCTCCCACGTCCGTCGAGGTGGTCCGGATCCCCCGGCGTTCCCGGGTCCGGCGCATGGTCGTGTCGACGACGCAGGCGCTCACCCTCGCGCTGCGGTCGCGCGCCCGCGTGGTGCACCTGCACGATCCCGAGCTCATCTGGACCATCCCGGTGCTCCGGCTGG
Organism: Curtobacterium sp. BRB10; assembly: GCF_031844325.1. Taxonomy (NCBI): domain Bacteria; kingdom Bacillati; phylum Actinomycetota; class Actinomycetes; order Micrococcales; family Microbacteriaceae; genus Curtobacterium; species Curtobacterium sp. BRB10. The sequence goes on along the minus strand of NZ_JAUZVA010000005.1, from coordinate 118,412 downwards.
CCGGTCGCACCGTCGTCTACGACGCGCACGAGGACCTGCCCGACCAGGTCTGGGGCAAGGACTACCTGACCCACCGGCAGCGTGCCGTGTTCGCGTTGCTCTCGCACGGGCTGCTCCGCGTGGCCGGGACCGCGAACCGGGTGGTCACCGCCACCGAGTGGACCGGACGCCGGTTCCCGGCGCCGCGCCGGATCGCGATCCACAACTTCCCCTTCGCGCGTCCAGAGGACGACGCCCAGGTCGGCCTGGAGGCGCGGCCCGCCCTGGTCGCGCACGTCGGGGTCCTGAGTCACGACCGCGGGATCGACGTGCTCGCGTCCGTCGTCGAGGAACCGTCGTTCCCGGCGGGATGGCGGATCGGGATGGTCGGGTCGATCGACCGGGCGACGTCGACGGAGCGGTTGCGTGCCGCCGAGGCCACCGGCCGGGCTGTGCACGGTGGCGTCGTCGGCCCGCTGGAAGCGCGCGACCTGCTCCTGCGGGCTCGGATCGGCGTGGTCCCGTTCCGCCGGACGCCCGTCACCGACCAGATCTTCCCGACGAAGCTGTTCGAGTACCTCGCGGCCGGACTCGCGGTCATCGCCACCGACGTGCCTCTGTGGCGGCACCTGTTGCGCGGTGTCGAGTGCGTGACCTTCGTTCCGGCCGACGATCCCACTGCCATCGCGGAGGCGATCCGCCGGTACGCGGACGACCCCGCGCTCCTCGAGCGACACGGGGCCGAGGCCCGGCGGGCCGCCGCACGGTTCAGCTGGGCGCCGGAGGCCGAGCGTCTGGTCGCGATGTACGACGACCTCCTGCCCGGCGTCCGCGCAGCACGACCGACGCCGACGGCAACCCCGTGACGCGGGCGACGATCGACCGCGGCGAGCTCGCCCGTCCGGTGGGACGGGTGATCGGCGTGTTCATCGCGGTCGGACTCCTCGGCCTCACGATGAACTGGATCTCGGCGAACCTCGTCGCGCCGATCTTCTCGTACCTGGGGTACGGCTACGTCCCCGCAACCTGGCAGGCACTGCTCGTCGTCGTCGTGCTGACGACCGGGGTGGCCCTCACGCTCCCCCGGGTGCTCGTCCGCCCGTCGCACGTCGTGCTCTGGACGATCTTCGTCGTGTGCGTCAGCCCGACGATGATCATGAGCATCTCGACCGGGTACGTGTCCACCGCCACGGCGATCGCGCTGAGTGCCGCGGTCGGGACGGCCTTCGCACTGGTCAGCCTCGCCACTCCGAGCGGCGCGACTGCTCCGGCAACCCGGGTCGAGCGGGCGGACGACGTGCTGGTCATCAGTGCGCGACGGATCGACCGTGGCACGCTCACATGGCTGGTGTGCGGCCTCTACTCCCTCGTCACGTACGGCCTGATGGCGGGGACGGTCGGCATCCACATTCGTTTCCTGGCGCTCGACGACATCTACGAGGTGCGTGCCGACTACTCGGCAGACGTCGGGACCGGCGGCGCCCTCGGGTACCTGCTGACCGGTCAGGCGTACGTGATCAACCCGCTGGTCCTCGCGCGGGGCATCTTCCGTCGGCGCCCGTCCATGGTGGTCCTCGCCCTCGCCGGGCAGTTCCTGCTGTACTCGAGCACCGGGTTCAAGGCGGTCCTGTTCTCGTTCATCGCCGTCCTCGGCATGGCCGTGCTGTTCCGGGGTACGAAACCGGCGCGGTCGCTCGCCTTCCTCACTGCGCCCCTCGCGATCATGATCGTCTCCGCGGTCGCCGACGAGGTGCAGGGCGGCATCACCTGGACGTCGGTGTTCACCCGTCGCTTCATGCTGACGCCGGGGCTGCTGTCCTCGGTCTACGTCGACTACTTCTCCGACAACCCCATCGCACGCTACGGGTACTCGTTCCTCAGCCCCTGGATCGAGTACCCGTACGACCTGCCGCCGCCGAAACGGATCTCCGACTACCTGGTGCCCGGGTCGGTGGGCTACGCGAACGCCAACCTGTTCGCCGACGGGTTCGCGAACCTGGGCTGGATCGGGATCTTCGTCGCGGCGGCTGCACTGTTCGTCTGGCTTCGGTTCCTGGACGGTGCGAGCCGGGGGCTCCCGATGCGGGTCGCGGCGATGGCGGTGGTGATGCCGAGCATCATGCTGTCCAACACCTCCATCTTCACGGCGATGCTCTCGCACGGGCTGCTGATGGGGACGCTGATCCTGCTGATCGCCCCGCGCAGTGGCTGGGAGCGGGCCGCGCCCAGACGGCGCCCCACCATCCTGGGCGACGACCGGCTGCGAGCACGATCCCGGGCCGGCCGCCGCTCGGCGCTGGCGGGCGAAGCACCCGCACCCGCGCTGTCACAGGGGCCGGCATCGATGCTGCTCCGCGCGCTGCCGGGGCAGGGCACTGGGCGCCGTGATGCTGCAGCACGTGCACGGACCGCTGGCCGGACCGACCGGCGGAAGGTGCCCGGGCGTCGGGCAGCTCAGCCCTCGCGGACCCGGAGCACCGCGCCGGCACCCGCCACGACCGCGGTCGTCGTCGCGGCCCAGTCGTTGTCCACGAGCACCAGGTCGTTGGCCGTCTGACGGCACAGCACCCCGTAGACGGCACCGCTCTCGACACTGCCCTCGTACCGGTTCCCCACCAGGTGCCCGCGGTTCTCGGTGGCGCGGACGTCGATCGCGACCGATGTGGCCGTGCCCTGTCGCCGCAGCCCCGCGATCCGGTTGCCGACAAGCGTGATGCCGTCGTTCGAGTGGTACAGGGAGAGCCCGCGACGGACTCCACCCGGGCAGTGGTTGTGCGCGACGATCAGATGCCGCGTCAGGTAGACGAGGACGGCCCCGTCGCGGTCACCGTCCCCGTACCCCGACACCGTGTTGCGGAGGACGATGCCGTTCGCCCGTTCGGCGGGGTCACCGACGGTCTCGCCCGCGCCGCGGATGACGATGCCGGACCCGGGGCCGGACGTCGTCCGGCGGACGACGTTGTCGATGACCGAGCAGTCGAGGGGCGCGTACTTCGTGGCGCCGGCGTTCGACTCGTCCTTCGAGGGGACGACGGCGATCCCCACCCGGCAGTTCTCCACGAGGTTGCGGAGGATCGCGATGGACTGCCCGCCGTGGGTGTCGATGCCCTCCCACGCGGGGACGTCGGAGACGTGGTTGTCCGCGATGACGACCCGGGCCGAACGCGGTGCGCCGAGGAGCCCGGTGGTGGTCGCGCGGACGGCTTCGATGCCGTACGAGTTCAGGTAGGGCGCAGGCTGGGTCACCCGGGCGATGCGGTTGCCGCGCACCGTGCCGTCGGTGCACGAGAACATGAGCACTCCTGCGTAGCCGACGTCGGCGATGACGCTGTCCGCGACGGTGAACGCGGCGCAGTGGTCGAGGAGGACACCGTCGTGGGAGAAGTCGCGGATGTCCGCGCCGAGGATCCGCACGTCGTGGAACGGCCGTGTGACGGTGCCGACGACGTGGATCCCCCGACCGAGCCCGGAGTGGTCCGACCCGGAACCACGGAGGACCGCGTCGATGATGGTGACGTCCGACGCACCGACGACGAGCACGTCGATGTCGCGCGTGGTGGAGAGCGATCCGCCGACGAACCGGATCGTCATCGCGCGGTCGATCCGCAGCGGCTCGGACAACACCCAGTGCCGGGTCACGACGAGCACGGCACCCGCGTCGGTGGCCGCGACGGCGTCCTGCAACCGGGCGACCCCGGCGTCGGTCACCATCCGGGCCGTGTCCGCCGGCGCGGGAGTCGAGCGTCCGGACGCGGCGGCCGACCGGGTTCCGGTGGCGAGCAGCGCTGCGGGGATCGCTCCGGCCGCGCCGAACAGCGCACCCCGTCGGCTGACGACCGACCGGGGTGTCGGGAGCGGCGTCACCGCCCGACGGCTTCCGGCATCGGCGGAGCGCCGGACAGCGACCGGTACAGGTCGAGCAGGACGTGCTCTTCGTGGTCCCACCGGAAGCGTTCGAGCACCAGGGCGCGGCCGGCTTCGGCGTGCCGCCGCAGCAGCTCAGGATCGCTGTCGTACCGGCGGAGCGCGGCCACGACGGATTCCGGGTCACCCGGTGGCACCCACGTCGCGCAGTCGGCGCCGTCGAGCAGCTCGCGCCAGAGCGGGACGTCGGTCGCGACGACCGCCAGTCCGGCCGCCAGGTACTCGAACAGCTTGGTGGGGATCGACGCCGCGTAGGCGGGTGTCGGCAGGAGTGGGAGGAGCCCGACGCGGGCGGTCACCAACAGGTCGCGGGCCGCGTGCGGGGCCAGGACGCCCCGGTGGTCGATGCGCCCGGTGTCGACCAGTGCGTCGAACGCACCGCGGTCGACCGCCGAGTCGATCGGACCGGCGGTGACCACGCGCCAGCCGTCCGGGAGCCCGGGTGACGCCGCGACCCCGGTCAGGACGTCGATCCCCCGGTCGCGGCTCATCGAGCCGAGGTAGACGGCCACCTGACCACGAGCAGCGGCTGGCGGGGCGTCGGTGTCCTGGGTACGGAGCCGTGGGACGTTCCGGACCAGGACGGTCCGGTCGGCGCGGAAGCGGCGTGCGATGGTCGGCGTCGCGGCCACCACGGTGCGTGACCGGCGTGCCAGGGCCACTGCGGCGTGCGCCGCCACCGTGCTGCCACGGCGGGCGACGGGGCCGAGGTACTCCTTGCCCCGCACCTGCTCCGGCAGGTCTTCGTGGGCGTCGTACACCACCGTCCGGTGCAGCACCCGCAGGAGCGGGAGCGCCCAGAGCAGTTCGGGGTCGTGCAGGTGCACGATCGGCGCCCGTGACGAGAGTGCCGCCCCGATGACCTGCACCGAGGACACCAGGACCCGTCGCCCGCGATGCCGGGCCGGGATGCGTCGGACGTAGACCCCCGTCTCGGGGTCGGGGAGGTGCCAGTCCGTTTCAGGGCCGGCACCGGCGGCAGCGACGGCGACCAACGCCGTGCGGTACCCGGCACGCGCCGCGCTCGCCGCAGCACGGAGGTGCACTCGGTTGTCGGTCCACGGGTGGGCGCTCGAGACATGGACGATGTCGAACGGGCGGGGTCGAGGGGCCATGCAGCGAAACTACGGGGCGGCCCGGTCCCCGCGCGAGTTATCTACATGTTGCATTCCAGCGGACCGGTCCGCTCACGGCACCACACCGAGCATCTCGTCGTGCTGGCGGGTCGCTCGCACCACGAGCAGCAGGACCGCCGCGTAGGAGACGGTCATCGCCGAGGCGAGCGCGACGAGCACGACCGGCATCGGGGCCCCGAGCACGGAGGGCACGAGCACCGCGGCGGCGCACACCACGAGACGCGATGCGTCCCACGTCAGCTGCGCACCCTGCCGCTGCAGCATCGACAGCACCTGCGTGACCGGCGATGCGGCGACCTGGACCGCGAACGCCGGGACGAGGACCTGCGCGTAGGTGCCGGAGACCGCCCACTCCGCACCGAACACGTTCGAGAACACGGCGGGTCCGAGCAGCACGACGACGAGTACCGCGACCGCACCCGCGGTGGCGAGACGCACGACGAGCCGCAGGACGAGCCGGCGCACCGGATCACCCGACCGGATGCGGAGTCCGAACGCCCCGGCGGCGTACTGCGCGGTGGCGTCGGCGACCATGCCGACCGGAGCACCGAGCACCCGCATCGTGAGGGCGACGAAGCCTGCGGCGACGCTGCCGTGCAGCGCCGCGATGAGCAAGCCGGGCGCCTGCTGGCCGACGACGTTCAGCATCGAGGACCACGGCGTGATGACGAGGAACCGCCGGTGGTGACGGGCGGCGGCCGTGAGCGACCGAGGGGTGGTCCGCTCGGCGTCGCCTCGCCGGAACCGGACCATCCCGAGCACGGCCGCGATCCGGCCCACCGCCAGGCCGCCCACCAACCCGACCGGACCCGCCGCGGCCATCGCCACGTTCCAGACGGACTGGCCGATGCCCTGGCAGGCGTTGCGCACGGCGATGGACCGGTGCTGCTGCCGCCGCGCGAGCACGGCGGAGGCGATCCGTTGCGCCCCCACCGCGACGACCGTCACGGGGACCGTCCACCACAGGTCCTCGAGGGCCGGTGCGGTGAACCACCGTGCCGCGTCGCCGCGGAGGACCCAGGCGACCCCGGCGGTGCCGACGCCGACGATCAGCGTCGAGAACAGACCGAGTGCGACCAGCGCGCTGGTCGTCGCCCGGTCGTGCGCGACGACCAGTGCACGGTCGGTGCCGAGCGTCGCACCGGCTCCGAGGATGCTCGCGACCGCTGTGACGACCGCGAGCGTGCCGAAGTCCGCCGGGGTGTAGAGCCGCGTCAGCAGCGGTGAGATCGCCACGACCAGACCCTGGCCGAGGACCGTGCCGACGAGGATCGTCGCGATCGCCGGGAGCCCCCGTCGTGGCGAGGACCGCACGGCGTCAGGCCACGGGGACCACGGGCGGCGCACCGATCGCGGTCACCGTGGTGGATGCCCACCGTTCGACGTCGAGGACCCGTCGTCCGTCGACGACCGTGCGGACGCCGGGGAGCCGGGACTCGTCCCACGTCGCGTACTCGGCGTGGTCGGCCTGCACGACCGCCGCGTCCACCGGTTCACCGTCGGCGTGGGGCTCGAAGCCGAGACCGCGGAGTTCGACGTCGGAGTACAGGGGGTCGGACACGGTCACCACTGCGCCGTGCGCCCGGAGCGCGTCGACGGTGCCGAAGACCCCGGAGAACGCGGTCTCCTTCACGCCGCCACGGTAGGCGGCACCGAGGACGACGACCCGCTGGCCCCGCAGGTCCCCGTGCAGGCGCCCGAGGAGGTCGACCGCGTGGGCCGGCATCGCGGCGTTCCTGGCACGAGCGGCACGGACGACCGTGGCTTCCGGGTCGTTCCAGAGGTACAGCCGCGGGTACACCGGGATGCAGTGACCGCCGACCGCGATCCCGGGACGGTGGATGTGGCTGTACGACTGGGAGTTGCACGCGTCGATGACCGCGGCGATGTCGATGGACTGCCGTTCGGCGAACCGGGCGAACTCGTTCGCGAGCGCGATGTTGACGTCGCGGTAGGTGGTCTCGGCGAGCTTCGCGAGCTCGGCGGCCTCGGCGGTGTGGAGGTCCCAGACGCCGTTCGGCCGGCCGAGGTCGTCGCGCTCGTCGAACTGCAGCACCGCTTCGTAGAACGCCCGGCCGCGCGCCGAGCCCTGGTCGGAGAGACCACCGACGAGCTTCGGGTAGCGCCGGAGGTCGGCGAACACCCGGCCGGTCAGGACCCGCTCCGGCGAGAAGACGACGTGGAAGTCCTGCCCCTCGAGGAGTCCGGAGCGGGCCTCGAGCCGGGGTGCCCAGCGACCGCGGGTCGTGCCGACCGGCAGCGTCGTCTCGTACGCGACCAGGGTGCCGGGTCGCAGGTGGTCGCCGATCGTGTCGGTGGCTGCGTCCATCCAGCCGAAGTCGGGGATGCCGTCGGCGTCCACGAAGAGGGGCACGACGACCACGACGACGTCGGCGCCGGGGATCGCTGTCGCGGCGTCCGTGGTCGCACGGAGCCGCCCCGCGGGGACGACCTCACGCAGGCCGTCGGCGAGCCCGTGCTCGCCGGGGAACGGCTCGGTCGCGGCGTTCACCGCGTCGACCACCCCGCTCGCGACGTCGAGACCCGTGACGCGGGCACCGGACCGTGCGTACTGGACGGCGAGCGGGAGCCCGATCTTGCCGAGACCGACGACGACGACGTTCATGCTGCTGCTCCTTCGGCGTCCGTACCGAGCTGCACGGTCTGCTGGATCCGCGAGGACTCGAGGACGGCCTCGGCGACGAGCACCGTCCGGAGGCCGTCGCGGAGGGTGACGATGTCCGACGGCCGCCCGAGCACGGCGTCGCGGAACGCCTCGTGCTCGACCAGGAGCGGCTCGCGCTTGCTGATGGCGAACCGGGTGCTGGCCCCCTCGGACACACCCCGGAACGCGGCGACCTGGTCCCACTCGGTCTGGACGGTGCCGTTCTCGTGGAAGGTCAGGTCGGCGGTGAGGGTGTCGGCGACGAACGTGCCGCGGTCACCGGTGACGATCAACAGGCGCTCCTTGTACGGGGTGAGCCAGTTCACGAGGTGCGAGGTCAGCGTGCCGTCGGCCAGGCGACCGGTGACGGTGACGAGGTCTTCGTGGGGGCGCCCGCTCTTGGTCCCCGCGAGCGCACCGACGTGGACGAACGGTGACCGGGCGATCCACGACGTCGAGTCGATGTCGTGCGTGGCGAGGTCCTTCACGACGCCGACGTCCGCGATCCGTGCAGGGAAGGGCCCCTGTCGACGCGTGACGATCTGGTAGACGTCGCCCAGCTCGCCGGCGTCGAGCCGCTGCCGCAGTGCCTGCAACGCCGGGTTGTAGCGCTCGATGTGCCCCACCGCGCCGACGAGTCCGGCGCGGTCGAACGCGCCCACGAGGCGCGCCGCAGCCGGACCGTCGACCGCGACGGGCTTCTCGATCAGGGCGTGCACCCCCGCCGCGGCGAGTTCCAGACCGACGGTCTCGTGGTGCGCCGTGGGCACCGCGACGACCGCGGTGTCGAGGCCGAGCGCGATGAGCTCCCCGACCGACCGGACGACCGGCACGCCCTGGGCGACGTCGCGCTGGTCACCGAGGGCATCGGCGACGCCGACGAGTTCGACCCCCTCGAGCGACCGGAGGACCCGGGCGTGGTGCCGCCCCATCATCCCGAGGCCGATCACCCCGGCCCGCAGCACGCCGCTCATCGTCCGGCCCCGGCGAGGGTGTTGACGGCCTCGACGACCCGGTCGAGCTGCGAGAGCGTGAGGGTCGGGTACACCGGCAGCGCGAGGACCTCGGACGCCGCACGCTCCGTCTCGGGCAGGTCGAGGTCGTGCCCGAACGACGGGAGCCGGTGCACGGGGGTCGGGTAGTAGACGCCGGAGCCGATCCCGAACTCGGAGCGGAGGGCGGCCGCGAAGCCGTCGCGGTCCGAGGGCACCCGTACGACGTACTGGTGGAAGACGTGCTCTGCCCGCGGATCGGTCGTCGGCGTCACCACGCCGTCGAGCTCGCGGCTGAAGTAGGCGGCGTTCGCCTGCCGCTGCGCGGTCCACCCCAGGACCTTGCGGAGCTGCACGCGCCCGATCGCGGCGTGGATGTCGGTCATCCGCGCGTTGAAGCCGATGACCTCGTTCGCGTAGCGCTGCTCCATGCCCTGATTGCGCAGCAGCCGGAGCATGCGGTCGACCGCGGCGTCGCGGGTCGAGACCATGCCCCCTTCGCCGGCGGTCATGTTCTTGGTGGGGTAGAGGCTGAACGCCGCGGCGTCGGACGAACTGCCGACGCGCGTGCCCGCCCACCGGGCTCCGTGCGCCTGCGCAGCGTCCTCGACCACGAGCAGGTCGTGCTCCTCGGCGATGCGCGCGATCGCGGTCATGTCGGCCGGGTGTCCGTAGAGGTGCACCGGCATGACCGCCCGGGTCGCCGGGGTGACCGCAGCGCGGACGGCGACCGGGTCGACGCAGTAGGTCAGGGGATCGATGTCGACGAACACCGGCTCGGCGCCGACGAGTCGGACGGCATTGGCCGTGGCGGCGAAGGTGAACGACGGCACGATGACCTCGTCACCCGGACCGATGCCGAGCGCGACGAGCGCCAGGTGCAGTGCAGCGGTGCCGCTGTTGACCGCGGTGACCGAGGCTCCGGCGACGAGGACGTCGCCGAACTCGCGCTCGAAGGCGGCGACCTCGGGGCCCTGCGCGAGACCACCCCCTTCGAGGACGGCATCGACGGCGCGGCGTTCTTCGAGGCCGATGAGGGGCTTCGCCGCGGGGATGAGTTCGAGTGTGGTGGTCAACGGATCGCCTCGATCGTGTCGGTGGTCTCGGAGTGGAGGAAGCGGTCACCGGTCTCGGTGCAGACCAGCGTGCGGTCGTCGACCTGCGCCAGCCGTCGGCCGGTCCGGCTCACCCAGCCGATGCGGCGCGCGGGGACCCCGGCGACGAGCGCGTGGTCCGGGACGTCGTGGACGACGACGGCGCCGGCCGCGACCATCGCCCACCGGCCGATGCGGATGGGGGCGACGCAGAGCGCCCCGGCCCCGATCGACGCACCGTGCTCGACGACGACGGCCGTGGGCCGCCAGTCGTCGGCGTCCTGCACGGAGCCGTCCGGGTTGATCGCCCGCGGAGTGTTGTCGTTGGTGAGGACGGCACCGGGTCCGATGAAGACTCCGTCGCCGACGACCGCCGGTCCGTAGACGAGAGCCCCGTTCTGGACCTTGCAGCGAGCACCGATGCGGACCCCGGCTCCGATCGTGACGCCGCGACCGACGAGGGTCTCACTGCCGACGGACGCGTGCGCCTCGACGTGGGAGTCGTTCCAGATGCGGGCCCCGGGAGCGACGGCCGCCGAGGGCGACACGACGGCTGCCGGGGCGATGAACGCCGTCGGGAGGGTGGGACTGGGGGTCATGGGTGCGCTTCCGGATCAGGCGCGGCGGGACCTCCGCTGCCCGACCACCATACGATATACCGGTACGAAATATCAAGCGTGATGATCATGAGTGCCAGGGGTTCGCGCCCCCGCCCGGCAGCCGGACGCCGGTAGTGTCGTCCCGTGCGATGGAGTCGAGTGAACTGGCCCTCCGTTGGCTACGTCTCCCTCGAGGACTTCGACGGCCAGCGCGAACACGTGACCCGGTTGCTCGAGGACGCCCCACCCACGGTCGCCGCGCTCCTGACCGTCAAGTGGACCGACTCACGGGTCGAACGCTGGGTCGTGGAGTCCGCCGACGCCGTCGTCGACCCGGACGCCGACGAGGACGACGTGACGACACCCGTCGACCTGCCGGGGCACGGTGTGCCCGACCCGGTCGTCGTGCACGCAGACATCGTGGTGCGCAACGACGAGGTCCTCGACACCTCGGACGGCCTGTGGCGCCGCTGGAACCACGCCAGGGTGTCGCTCCGACTCCGGGAGGCCGTCATCGACCCGCCGGGCATCGACGCCGCAGCACTGCTCGCCGGTGACGCGCACGTCGCCCGGGGCGAGCTCGAGTACCTGAACGAGCACGACGCCTGGGAGCTCCGCCTGCTGATCTCCCCCGTCGGCGAGGTCGCGATCCGGTTCCGGGGCGTCCGGGTGGCGATCCGGAGCGTCGCCGAGAGCGTGTACGCCGGCCTCGAGGCGCGCCCGGCACGCGGCTGGCACGGCCCGGTACCGGACGGCTGGGTCGAGTGGACGACCGAGGTGGTGCGGGCAGCGGCCTCCGGCGACCTCGGCGGACTGCACCTGGCCGACGACGCGAGCGACGTCGACGACGTCGACCCCCGCTGGGGCTTCGCCCCGCTGCACGCCGCCGCGTGGTTCGACCACCCCGAGATGCTCGAGGAACTCCTGCGCCGCGGCGCGACCCTGCAGCTGGAGGACACCGAGGGGCGGACGCCGCTGACGCTGGCGATCGACCGCGACGCGCGACGGGCGGTCGACGTGCTGGTCGCAGCGGGTGCCGACCTGGAGGCCCGTGACGGCGACGGCAACACCCCGATCGTCCGCGCTGCGTGGGGTGGGCACGCCGCGATCGTGCGTGCCCTCGCCACCGCGGGTGCGGACACCAGGGCGCGCGGGTCACGGGGTGCGACGCTGCTGATCGCGGCCGTCGACTCCGGCGACCTCGACACGGTCCGGGTCGTGCTGTCGCTCGACGTCGACCGGGACGCCGTCGACGACGAGGGCTCGACCGCCGCGGACCGCGCGGAGCTGCTCCGCGAGGCGGCCGTCGCCGACCTGCTCGCCGCGGCCTGACCGCGGCCCGCACCACGGCCCGTGCCCCGGTCATGTGCCGGGCGCGCAGAAGCGCGGCGGACGGGAGCAGGGCCTCCCGTCCGCCGCGCGCCTGCGGGGTCGACCGTCCTAGACGGTGACCTGCTCGATGGCGTTCGCCCGCGCGACCCGCCCGTACCAGCGGGCGGAGTCCTTCGGCGTGCGCTCGAAGGTCTCGCGGTCCCACGCGACCAACCCGAACGTCGGGCGGAAGCCCGAGGCCCACTCGTAGTTGTCCAGGAGCGACCAGTGCTGGTAGCCCAGGACCTCGATGCCGTCCTCGATGCAGCGGTGGATGCCCTCGAGGGCACCCTGGGTGTACGCCTGCCGGCGGGAGTCGTCGGCGGTGGCGATGCCGTTCTCGGTGATCATCAGCGGGACGCCGCCGGACAGCTCCCAGGCGCTGCGGAGCCCGTCGGCCGAAGCCTCGGGGTAGAACTCCCAGCCGGTCAGGGTCGTCTCGACGTCGTCCGACACGGGCAGGGGCCCGTCCGGACCGATGAACGTGCGGGTGTAGGCCTGCACCCCCAGGAAGTCGTCGCCGGCGGCCTGCTCGAGGTACCAGTCGTCGCGCGGGTACCCGTACTCGCGGAGCATGGCGTCCGCCCCGGGCTCGCCGGACGACTTGAATGCCTGCGTCGCGATGGTCCACCCCGACCGGAGGCCCGACACCTGTGACAGGACCTCGCGCGACCGCCTGTGGCTGGCAAGCAGGGCGTCGGCGACCCCAAGGTCCGGGTTCGGCAGGCCGAAGGCCACCAGGTTGGCCGCGTCCTCGCCGCCGGCGAGCATCGCCGCGATGTTCGGCTCGTTGATCGTGCACACGTAGCGGACACCGTCCTGCACCACGGGGAGCGCGGCCTCGGTGTAGCGGGCGAACAGGTCGGCGGCGTCGGGTGCCCGCCAGAAGCCGTCGCGTTCGAACCAGCGCGGCACGGTGAAGTGCATGAGGGTGACGATCGGCTCGATGCCGAACTCGTGGCAGGCGTCGACCATGCGGCGGTAGTGATCGACCTCGGCACGGCTGACGAACCCGCGCTCGGGCTCGATGCGGGCCCACTCGATGCTGAACCGGTACGAGTTCAGGCCGAGCTCGGCCGCGATGCGGATGTCCTCGCGGTACCGGTGGTAGCTGTCCGCCGCGTCGCCCGACGGCTCGACGATGGTGGTGTCCGGCTCGTGCTCGTGCACCCACCAGTTGCTGTTGACGTTGTTGCCCTCGATCTGGTGGGCGGCGGTGGCGGCACCCCAGAGGAAGCCGTCGGGGAACTGCAGCGTGGAGATGATGGTGCCTTTCAGTGCTTGTTCGAGTCAGTGCTTGTTCGAGTCAGTGCTGGCTCAGGTCAGTGCTGGCTCAGGAATGCGTCGAAGACGGCGACCGTCCCGAGCGGGTTCTCGACCTGGGGGCCGTGGTAGCTCGCGGGGATGACGACGTACTCGGCACCGGTCTGCTCGGCCATCGCCCGCTGCCACGGGATCGGCCAGGCGTTGTCCCACTCGCCGTGGGCGACGAGGACCGGCAGGCCCGTGGCGCGCAGGGCGTCGGAGGCGTCGGTGTGGTCCTCGAGGATGTGGCCACCGGCGACGACGCTGAGCGGGCTCGTCGCGTCGAAGCGGTCGCGCACCATCCGGACGTCGTCGGGCAGCTCCTCGTCGCGCCGGCCCGCCCAGAGCGGGTTCGTCGAGTCGAACAGCTGCCGGAGGTTCCCGCCGGTGTCGTGCAGGATCGTCAACTCGGCGACCTTGCGGTACGGCCAGCCGTGCGGCCCGGAGCAGAACTGCACGACGTCGCGGAACGCCGTCGGGTCCTGGAGCGCGGCGGCCCGGACGATCACACCGCCGAGCGAGTGCCCGACCAGGTGCACGGGGGCGCCGTCGTCGAGCAGGCGCGCGACCCGGACGACGTCGGCGGCTTCTTCGACGAGGGAGTAGTCCCGCGGCTCGGTCGGCGCGGCCGAGTCGGCCTGACCCCGCCGGCTGATCGCGACCGCGGTCCACCCGGCGTCGCGGAGGACGGGCAGGAAGGTCCGCCAGTCCTCCTTCGAGCCGGTGTAGCCGGGGACGATGAGCACGGTGCCCTTCGACACCCCCTCGGGCACGATCCGGTAGGCCGTCAGCCGCCCGACCGGGACGTCGATCCCGACGACGTCGACGCCGTCCGGGGTGGGCAGGTGCCCGAACGGCGGGACCGTCGGGAAGTCGTGCAGGGTGGTCATGGTCGTCCTTCCACGAGCGTGCGCCGCGGGTTCGGCACGGCGTCGAGGAGGGCGATCGTGTACGGGTCCTGCGGATCCTGCAGCACCTGGGCCGTGTGACCGCGTTCGACGACGGCGCCCTCGTGGAGCACCATGATGTCGTCCGTGATGAGCCGCGCACTCAGCAGGTCGTGCGTGATGTAGAGGAGCGAGACGCCCCACTGCTCGCGGAGGTCCTCGAGCAGCGCGAGCACACCGGCACGCAGCGTCACGTCGAGCATCGAGACCGGTTCGTCGGCGATGATCACCTGCGGGTCGCTCGCGAGCGCCCTGGCGATCACCACGCGCTGCCGCTGCCCGCCGGAGAGCTGGTGCGGGAGCTTCTGCGCGAACTGCTCCACGGGGGTGAGCCCCACCGTCTCGAGCAGCTCGAGCACCCGGCGCCGGGCATCACGGCCGGTCAGGCCGGTGTAGTTCGCGATCGGCCGGGACAGCGTGTACTCGACCGTGTGCAGCGGGTTGAGCGCCGAGTACGGGTCCTGGAACACCATCTGGACCTCGGAGCGCAGGTCTCGCAGGCCGCGCTTGCCGAGGCGGGCGACGTCGAGGTCGCCGAACCGGACGGTGCCGGTGGTCGGCTTCTCGACGCCGGTGAGCAGCTTCGCGATGGTCGACTTGCCCGAACCGGACTGGCCGACCAGGGCGAGCGACTGCCCGGGCTCCAGGGTGAACGACACGTCGCGCACGGCCTGCACCGGCTGCTCGCCGCGGCGGGGTGCCGGGTAGGTCTTCACGATGTGGTCGACGACGATCGGGTTGCGGGCGGCACTGCGCTCGCGGGACCCGACGGTGCTGAACGAGCTGGTGGTCTCCTGCCGGGTGGACGACGGGTCGCGGAGCGATCGATCCGGGAACCCGGGGAGCGAGACGACCTCGGCGCGCGGGTCGGCGTAGTGCGACAGGAGCATCTGCGTGTACTCGTCCTGCGGGTCGCGGAGGATCTCGCGGGAGCCGCCGTCCTCGACGATGCGACCCTCGTGCATGACGAGGACGCGCTCGGTGGCCTCGAGGACGATGCCGAGGTCGTGGCTGATCAGGATCGCCGTGAAGCCCTCGGTGCGCTGGAGCTCGATGATCGTGTCCATCACCGCGTGCTGCACCAGGACGTCGAGCGCCGTCGTCGGCTCGTCGAACACCATGAGCTGCGGTTCGAGCGAGAGCGCCAGGGCGATGGAGACGCGCTGCCGCATGCCGCCGGAGAGCTCCCCGGGGAACCGGGCGAGCATCGAGGCCGGCAGCTTCACCTTCTCGATGAGCTCCTTCATCCGCGCGTCCCAGCGGTCGCGCGGCACGTGGCCGTGTGCCTTGAAGACGTCGATGAAGTGGTTCCGGATGGTGCGCACCGGGTTGAGCGCGTTCATGCCGGACTGCAGCACCATCGCGAAGCCACCCTGCCGCTGCTGGCGCAGGGCTTCGTCGTCGAGGTCGCGGATGTCCTTCCCCGCGAAGACGATGCTGCCGCCGTTCGTCCGTGCCGGCGGCTTCTGCAGCCGGGTCAGCGCGTAGCCGAGCGTCGACTTGCCCGAACCGGACTCGCCGACCAGGCCGACGAACTCACCCTTCCTGAGCTGGAACGACACGTGGTCGACGGCCTGGACGGCCGTCTGGCCGGCCGACTCGTAGACGACCGACAGGTCGCGGACGTCGAGCAGGACATCCTGCGTGGCGCTCGTGGCGTCGGAGGGGAGGCGCGTGGCGGCGCCGGTGGGCGCCTCCAGGCCGTCTGCGGGGTGCGTTTCTGGCGAGCCGCTCATGCGCGCTTCTCCTTACGGGGCCGCGCGCCCTCGCGCAGCCGCGGGTTGGACACGGCGTCGACGCCGAAGTTGATCAGGGTGAGGCTCATCGCGAGCAGCGCGATGCAGAGACCCGGCGCGAACAGCAGGATCCACTGCCCGGTGAGGAGCGCGTTCGAGTTCTGGGCCCAGTAGAGGATCGTGCCCCAGCTGACGATCGACGAGTCGCCGAGCCCGAGGAACTCGAGGCCCGCCTCGGCGAGGATCGCGCTGGTGGCGGCCCCGAAGAAGCTGCCGACGATGAGGCTCGTCATGTTCGGCAGGATCTCGCGGAAGACGATGCGGGTCGCGCCGTCGCCGGAGAACTGGGCGGCGGTGACGAAGTCCCGACCGCGCAGCGACTGCGTCTGCGAGCGGAGCACGCGAGCGCCCCACGCCCATCCGGTCACGACGATGACCGCGATGATCACCGCGATGCCGCCGTTCTGCAGGTACGCAGCGATGACGATCATCAGGGGCAGACCCGGGATGACGAGGAACAGGTTGACGATGAACCCGATGACCTCGGCGATCCAGCCGCGGACGTATCCCCAGCTGAGGCCGATCGCGACGGCGACGAGCGTGGACAGGATGCCCGCGACCGCGCCGACCATGACCGAGATCCGTGCGCCGTAGATGATCTGGGACAGGACGTCCTCGCCGGCGGCGGTGGTGCCCATCCAGTGGTCGGGCGTCGCGTCGGCGGACCGGGCGAAGCCGTTCTGGCTGGCGCCGTACGGGGCCAGGAGCGGGGCGAAGAGCGCGACGAACACGAAGACGCCGAGGATGATGATGCCGATCCGGGCCTTCTTGTTCGACCAGACGACGCCGAACTGGCGGGCCGCGGCGCGGAGCTTGCTCGGGGCGTGCTGTTCTTCTTCTTGCGTGCGGACTGCGACTGTGGCGTCCGGGGTGGTGGTGTTGGTCATCGACGTGCCCCCGGGTGCTCGATGTGGGCGCAGCACGCCGCCTTCGTGGTGTTGTTGGTCATCGACGCGTCCTCGGGTCCAAGACGCCGTACATGACGTCCACGATGAAGTTGGCGATGAGCACCGACACGGTGATCATCAGGAAGAGGGCCTGCATGAGCGGGTAGTCCTGCCCGATCACGGCGTTGAACAGCAGGTAGCCGATGCCTGGGTAGCCGAAGACCTGCTCGACCAGGACGGAACCACCGACCACGCCACCGAGCGCCAGACCGAAGCCGGTCAGGTTCGGCAGGATCGCGTTGCGGGCCGCGTAGCGGATGGCGACGGTTCGTCCGCGGAGGCCGTTGGCCTCGGCGAAGGTCACGTAGTCGTCACCGAGGGTGTTGATCATCGCGTTGCGCATGCCGATGATCCAGCCGCCGAGGCTCGTCACCAGGATCGTGACCGCCGGCAGCACCGCGTGCTGCAGGGCGTCGCCGACGAACGCACCGTTCAGACCCGGGGTCGTCGTGGCGGAGTAGGCGCCCGTGGTCGGGAACCAGTGCAGCACGTAGCCGAGGAAGAACAGCAGCAACAGGGCGGTCCAGAAGTACGGGAACGTCGACATGAAGCTGCCCGACAGGGTGGGGAGCGAGTCGAGCCAGGTGCCGCGCTTCCACGCCGCCGCGACACCGATCAGGGTGCCGAGGACGAACGCCAGGATCGTGACGACCCCGACCAGGATCAGCGTGTAGGGCAGGGCCTTCGACACGAGGTCACCGACGGGCTGCGGGTAGAACGTGTAGCTCGTGCCGAAGTCGAGGGTGATGACCTGGTGCAGGTAGCTGACGTACTGGTCCCAGAGGTTGCCGGTCGGCACCCCGAGCTGGGCCTCGATGGCCTTCTTGGTGGCGTCGGTGACCGGGCCGTTCTGGCTGAGCTTCGCGAGCGCGGCGTCGGCCGGGCTGCCGGGCATCAGGCGCGGGAGCACGAAGTTCAGCGTGACCGCGGCCCAGAGGGTCAGGACGAAGAGGACGAGTTTCTGGAGGATGTACTTCACTTCTGGTCCTCCTGCTGCGCGCCGTCCTGCTCCTGCAGGATCTGCTCGCCGGCGGCGCTGTCGCGCAGACGGAGCTTGGTGAAGATGAGCAGCGGTGCCGAGTCGTAGTTCTGCGGTGCCATGTAGGGGTCCTTCGCGCTGGGCCAGCCGACGAACTTGCCGGTGTTGAACAGGCCCCAGAGCCCGCCGTAGTACATGCCGATGACGGGGAGCTCGTCGTAGACGGTCTGCTGCAGCTGGTCGAGGATCTCCTGCTGCTTCGCGGTGTCCGTCGTCGCCTTGTACTCGTCGAGGAGCTTCTGGGTGTCGGCGTTCTTGTACCGCTCGTAGTTGTTCACGGTCGACTTGCCGACGGGCTGGTAGAACTCGCTGCTGAGCAGGGAGTTGAACGCCTGGTAGACGTCACCGTTGCCCATGCCGCCCATCGCCATGTCGAACGTGCCGTTGTTGATGTTCTGCTGGTACCCGGCGGGCTGCGGCGCCTGGATCGTCACCTTGATGCCGATGGCGGTGAGTTCGCGGCGGACCTCCTGCGCGGCGCGGAGCCAGTCGGAGTACCCGTTCGCGGTCATGATCGTGATGGCGAGCTGCTTGCCGTCCTTGACGACCTTGCCACCCTGCACCGTGTAGCCGGACTTCTCAAGGCTGGCGAGCGCCGCCTTCGTGTCCTGCGTGATCATGCCCTTGTCGGGGATGTCCGGGTTGCGGTAGCGCTCCTGGTTCGGCAGGATCAGGCCGGTCTGACCCGCCGCCGACAGGTTGCCCTCGGACGCGGTCTCGGCGATGGCGTCACGGTCCAGCGCGAGCGAGATGCCCCGGCGGACGTTGACGTCGTTGTACGGCGCCTTCGTGAGGTTCGGGATGAGGCCGATCACACCGCCGGCCGGGAACCACCACTCGTTCGTCTTCGACGCGGCACCCCAGGTGCCCTTGACGTCGGAGATGAACGAGTACGCCCAGTCGTAGCCGCGGGTGACGGTGTCGAGCTGCGTGTTCGTCGCCGGCAGGATGAGGTGCTTGATGGCGATCTTGTCCGCTTGCCAGTACTTCGGGTTCTTGTCCATCGAGTACTGCTGGTCGGTGTAGTTGCCGAGGACGAACGGCCCGGTGCCGACCGGGTTCGGGTCGCGCCAGGTCGTCGGGTCCTTCACGCCGCCCCAGTGGTCCTCGCCGAGGATGTACGTCTGCCCGATGATCGTCAGGCTCGGGACGTCCTCGCTCTTGAGGTGGAAGACGACGTGGTCGCCGTCCTGCTCGATGCTCTTGATGTGCTGCCAGGCGCCCTTGACGTCCATGGCGGGGAACTTCTTGAGCAGGTCGAAGGTGAAGACGACGTCCTTCGCGCTGAACGGCGAACCGTCGGACCACTCGACGCCCGATCGGATCGTCATGTCGATGGTCTTCGCGTCGGGCTGGCTCCACGCGCTGGCGAGCCACGGGTTGCGCTTGCCGTCGAGGGGGTTCACCTCGATGAGGGGCTCGTACATCCACTTGGAGGCCGTGCGGGCGTTCGCGATGTACGGGTTGAAGTTGCGGTCGAACAGCGGGTTGCCGCGGTCCGCGTTGATGAGCATCGTGTCCTTGCCGATGGTGGGATCGGGTTCGGATCGGACCTGGATGCTGCAGCCGGTGGCCACGAGGGCCACTGCGGCGAGGCCGGCGATGGCCGCGACGAGGCGGCCTCGGCGGCGGGGGCCTGGGTCGCGCGTGCCGCGCGTGCGCTGTGGGGGAAGCGTCATTGCTCGGTCGACCTCCATGTCGATTCGGTACCTGCTCAATGTATGCGCTTACATCGCAGCGTGCAAGCGCGGGTGTTGTTTCGCGGGGCGGCACGGTGCGAGGTGTCGTCGGCGCGGGGCGCCGCACGGTGCGAGGGTCGTCGCGCGTGGTGCGAGGTTCCGTCCGTGGTGCGAGGTCGCGAGGCTCGCACCGAACACGGAAGCTCGCACCACACGCCCCTCGCACGGTGCGAGCCGCCGCACGCCTACAGCGCGGGCGGGCAGCTCTCGCGCAGCAGCACCTCGACGGGCAGGCGCACGGCGCGCGGCGGCCCCTCGCGGCGCTCCAGTCGGTCGACGATCGCCTGGACGGCGGCACGCCCGAGGGCCCCCATCGGCTGGTGCACGGTCGTCAGGCGCGGCGCCGAGAACCGCCCGGCGTCGATGCCGTCGAACCCGGTCACGACGAGGTCCTCGGGCACGCGGAGCCCCCTGGCAGCGGCGGCGTCGAGCACCCCGAGCGCGGACTGGTCGTTCGAGCAGACGACGGCGCGCGGGACGTCGTCGGCCAGCAGCGACACCGCGAGCTCCCGCGCACGAGCCCGCCCGAAGTCGCCGTGCACGGTGCGCACCGCCGAGGCCGGCACCCCGTGGTCGGCCAGCGCCGCGCGGAAGCCCGCCGAGCGCTCCATGTCGTCGGGCGAGTCGATCGGGCCCGCGACGTACGCGAGGGACCGGATCCCCAGCCGCCCGATCACGTGCGACGCCAGGGTCCGCATGCCCGCGGCGTTGTCCACGCTCACGGAGTCGAACCCGTGCGAGCGCCGGTCGTCGGCGAGCACCACGACGGGGATGCGGCGGGCGACGTGCTCGAGCAGGTCGTCGGGCACGGTCTGCGCCAGCACTGCGAGCCCGTCGACCCGGCCGGCGACGTCGTTCACGATGACGTCGCGCGACGATCCCCGCCCGGCGGCGACCATGAGCGCGAGCCCCCGCTGCCAGGCCTCGGTCTCGGCACCGCGCAGGACCTCGTCGAAGTACAGGTTGGACGAGAACGGCTGCGTCACGTGGCGCCGGTCGTCGACCACGCGGACGCCGCCGTCGGTGACCAGGTCCGGGCGCTCGTCGGGCACCACGTCGAATCCGGGCAGCAGGAGCCCGACGACGCCGGTGCGCTTGCCGGCGAGGGCCCGGGCGTTGCCGGACGGGACGTAGCCGAGGCTCCGGATCGCCGCCTGCACGCGGTCCCGGGTGCCCTCACGGACGGCGTCGGGCGTGCGGAGCACGCGCGAGACGGTGGCGATGGAGACGCCGGCCGCCGAGGCGACGTCGTAGACCGTGGGAGGTGCGGTGCGCTGGTCGGCCAACCCGTGCCTCCCCTTCGACGTCCGCTGGTGCCGCGCCTCGCGCTGTGCGGCCGGACCATCCTAGGCATGCCCTGTGCCGGGAGTCCTCCACGGGGCACCGGGGACGCTTGCGGGAGAGCGCGGGCCGCGCGACACTGTTCCGACCTCAGTACGTCCCGTGAGGAAGCGCACCAGCGGGCCGCGTGCCCGCACAGAACAGGTTGCCCACACGCAGGGGAAGGACACGACATGTCGCAGTCGACACGTTCCGGGAGCAAGCTCGCACTCCGCGCGAGCCACGACGAGGCCGAGGTGCGCGACGCACTGCTCGAACACACGGGTTCGATCAGCACGTTCGACGACGCCGACGCACCGCAGGAGACGACGGACCTGCGCTAGCGGCTCGCGCCCGGCCTCCCCCGGACACGGCCAGGAGGCCCGGGCCACGCCCGCAGACCGCTCACGTCCGCGGGCACTCAGCCCTCGGTCGCGCCCACGATCGTCATGCCCGCCCCGCGCAGGCGTCGGCGCTCCTGCGCGATCCAGCTGAGGAGCCGGTCGTTCGTGCCGGCCACGTGGGCGGCCACGAGTTCCGCTGCGCGGTCGGCGTCACCGTCGCACACGGCGTCGATGATGGCGCTGTGCTCGTCCCAGGCGGCGTCGCGGGCCTCGGGCGTGCGGACCTCGATCCAGCGCGTGCGCTCGAGCCGCGTCAGGGCATCAGCGATGGCGTCGGTGACGAACCGGTTGCCACCGAGCGCGGCGAGGTCGAGGTGGAACGTCGACCCCATGCGGATGCCGGCTTGCTGGTCGGGGGTGGGACGGAGCGCGTCGAGGTGGCCGCGGACCTCGGCCAGCTGCTCCGGGGTGGCGCGCTGGACGGCCAACCGGACGGCAGCGGGCTCGAGGATGCCGCGGAGTTCGGCGAGCGAGGCGATCTCGTCGAGGTCGATCGGGGTGACCGTCCACGAGCGGCCCTCGTGCAGGATGAGTCCCTCGCGCTCGAGCCGCGACAGTGCGGCGCGGACCGGCGTGCGCGAAGCGTGGAACCGTGCCTCGAGCCCGCGCTCCGAGATGCGCTCCCCCGGTGCGATGTCGAGGGTCAGGATGGCTGCGCGCAGGTTGTCGTAGAGCTGGGCCGTCTGCGACACGGGCGCGGCGTCGGTCGTGTCGGTCACGGCGGACAAGCCTAGCGGCGTGACGGCGGGAATGGTATACCGTTCTGGTATACCAAACAGTTCCGCGATGGAACGACGACGAACGGCCGAGACGACCCATGCCCACGACCGACGCCCCGCCGAGATCGACCACGACGCCGCCGGTCTCCGCCCGCGCCTGGACGATGCTCGCCCTCGGGGTCGCGGCCCAGGCGGCGGGGACGCTCGTCGTGTCCGCGCCGGCGCTCCTCATCCCCCACCTGCTCAGCCGCGGTACGTCCCTGCCGGCCGCCGGGCTGCTCGCCGCTGCTCCGACGTTCGGCATGGTCCTGACGCTCATCGCCTGGGGTGCGATCACCGACCGGTTCGGCGAGCGCGTCGTCATCGCCGGCGGCCTCGTGCTCACCACGCTGGCCGTGGTCGCTGCATGGCTGGCTGCGGGCGACCCGGTGCTGCTCGGGTCGGCGTTCCTGGCCGCCGGCATGACGAGTGCCTCGACGAACGCCGCGAGCGGCCGGGTCGTGGTGGGGTGGTTCCCGAAGGAGCGCCGGGGACTCGCGATGGGCATCCGGCAGATGTCGCAACCGCTCGGGGTGACGCTCGCGGCGGTCACGGTGCCGCAGCTCGCCGAGGGGTCCGGGATCCGCGCGGCCCTGGTCCTGCCGATCGTGCTGTGCGCGGTGCTCGCCGTCTGCTGCGCGATCGGGATCACCGACCCGCCACGCCCGGCCCGGCCCGGGCCACGGTCGCGACGACGATGACCGCCAACCCCTACCGGTCGAGCGGCTTCCTGTGGCGGGTGCACGCGGTCTCGGTCCTGCTCGTCGTGCCGCAGTTCACCCTGTCGACGTACGGGCTGGTCTGGCTCGTGGGCCTCGGCTGGTCGACACCGGCGGCCGGGCTGCTCGTCGGCGCCGCGCAGTTCGTCGGGGCGATCGGCCGGATCCTGGTCGGTGGCTGGAGCGACCGTGCCGGATCGCGCGTCGGGCCCCTGCGCATCGTCGCGGTGAGCGCCGCGGTGGTGATGGCGGTGCTCGCGGTCGTCGACGCGACGCACCTGGCCGGGGGTGCGGTGTTCCTGGTGCTCGCGACGAGTGTGACGGTCGCGGACAACGGGCTGGCCTACACGTCGGTCGCCGAGGCGGCGGGACCGTTCTGGTCGGGCCGGGCACTCGGGGCGCAGAACACCGGGCAGTTCATCGCGGCGAGCGCCGTCGGTCCGGGCATCGGCGCCCTGGTCGGTGCGCTCGGCTTCGCGGCGTCGTTCGGCATCGTGGCGGTGCTCCCGCTGCTGGCGGTCCCGCTGGTGCCCAGCCGCGACCGCTCGCACGACTGACTCCTCGCCCCGTTCGTTCCTTCCCAGGACACGTGCGATGCCTTGCCGGAACGGGCGTACCCGGTCGGAAGAACCGACCAGGTACGCCCGTTTCGACCAGGTACGCCCGTTTCCACCAGGTCAGCTCGCACTCCGGCTCACGCGGGGACCACCGGACCGACCGGCCAGCGGAGCAGCGCGGCCGCGGGGGCTCCTGCGGGCAGGGACGCGGCGTTGACGAGCACGAGCTCCGCATCCGTCAGCACCGCCGCACGGACGAGCGCGCACACGGCGGGGACGGCGGCGATGACCGGCACACCGACGGCCTGCTCCGGCGCGGTCGCGACCCAGGGCGCCCCCGCCAGCGCGAGCAGCGTCCGGTCCCCGACGGCCACCGCGTCGAGCGCGATCGTGGCGCCCTGGGCCTGCTGCAGCGCCTCGACGACCGGCCCGAGACCGGTCACGACCTGGTTGTCGCCGCGGCCGACGTGGGTGCGGAGCGCATCCTCGAGGTCGTGGCGACGAGTGGCGACGACACGGGCGAGCGCGGTCTCGACGTGCTCGACGAACGCCTGCTTCGCTGCCGCGTCCACGCGGGGATCACCGGGGAAGACCGAGACGAGCGCCCGGGTCTCGGCCGAGAACGCCTTCACCAGCAGCTCGCGCGCGGTGACGTCACCGGCGACGACGACCAGACCGGGGCGGATCGTCCGTACGGTCTCGTCGACGGCGGCCGCGGTCTCCGACGAGTTCTGCTTCCAGATCTCCTCGGTGTGCTGCTGCCAGTGCGGCTGCTTCCACCCGGTGCCGGCCTTCGCGTAGTGCAGGGTGTCGTTGCGACCCTGGACCTGCTGCTCGGACGTGTTCCCCGCGACCGGCGCGTGCCCGAGGCGGTAGGCACGGAACGCCCCGCCCTCCTTGCCGGCGTGGACCACCAGGAACGGCAGGTCGACCGGGCGGTGGGCGACGAGCGGCACCAGGTCCGGCACGGCACCGACCCCCACGGACTCCGGTCCGTGCAGGTGCCCGGGCAGGACCTCGCTCAGCACCACGACGTCGTCGTGCACCAGGACGTAGCGCGCGACCGGCGACGGGACGCCCGGCTCCTGCTCGAACTCGGCGGCGACCAGGTCGACGACCGCGTCGGACGCGCCCTGCGCACGGAGGGTCTCCTCGATCCCGCGCAGTCGGAGTGCCGCCTGCCGTCGTGGGTCCTCGACGTTGCCCGAGACGTCGGCGTACGCCCAGGCCCAGGTGCCTCCGCCCTCCAGCCGCTCTCCCAGGATCCGGTGCAGTTCGCTCGTCGCGTTGGTCGACGTCATGGCAGCTCCTCTCGGACGGATGCCGGAGCCGATGAGCCCCGGCGCTCTCACGTGCGACAACACTCCACCCGTCGACCTGCGCTCGTCCGCAGTCGGGAGGGAACACCCAGGCGACCCCGGGCCGGCTCGGACACGGCAACGAGTCGGCCACGAAACCACACCGGCGTTCGGTTCTGTGGTTGGGTGTGGACAACCCCGATCAACGACGAACGGAGTGCGGCAATGGCGCCACGACCACGACCCATCACGAGACGACACCTGTTGGGCTTCGGCCTCGGGACCGCGGCGGCGGGACTCCTCGCCGGCTGTGCGGTCCCGGGCTCGACCAACGTCAACAAGGCGGCCCTCGTGCCCGCCGCTGCCTCGGGTGAGACCGTCCGGCTCACCTACTGGGCCTGGCTCAAGGACCTGCAGAAGGTCTGCGACGTCTGGAACGAGACGCACCCGGACATCCAGGTGACCGCGAACTGGATCCCCGGCGGCAACAGCGGCGGGTACCAGAAGATGTACTCCGCGCTCGCGGCCGGCGGCGGCCCGGACATCGGGCAGGTCGAGCTCCGGCAGATCCCCGAGTTCATGCTCGCGAACGGCCTGGTCGACCTGGCCCGGTACGGCGCGAAGGACTTCGAGTCGAAGTACGACGAGGCCGCATGGGCGCAGGTGTCGTTCGTCGACGGCATCTACGGCATCCCGCAGGACACCGGCCCCATGGGGTTCTACTACCAGACCGCGATCCTCGAGCAGGCCGGCGGCGAACCCCCGACGACGTGGGACGAGTGGCGCGACCTGGCCGACAAGGTCCGGAGCACCGGCAAGCAGAACTACCTCGAGGTGTTCCCGGTCGCCGACGCCTCACCGTTCGCCGCGTACGCACAGCAGGCCGGCGCGCGCTGGTTCACGGTCGACGGCGACGAGTGGGTCGTCGACATGACCGACGACAAGACCCTGATGGTCGCCGACTTCTTCGACGGTGTGATCGACGACGAGCTCGTCGACACGAGTGCCGGTGCGTACTCCCCCGGGTGGTACGCCGCGGCCGCGAGCGGCAAGATCGCCGCGGTCACCAGTGCGAGCTGGGGTGACGCGCTGATCGAGTCGGTGCAGGGCGGCGAGGGCAAGTGGAAGGTCGCCCCGATGCAGAAGTGGGGCGCCGACGGCTTCGGCTCGAGCGCCATCGGCGGTTCGACGGCCGCGGTGCTGGCGAACGCGAAGCACCCGAAGGAGGCGCTCGAGTTCATCACGTGGATGACCACCTCGAAGGAGGGCATCGACGCGATGATCAAGTACTGCGGCATCGGCTGGTCGCCCGCCGTCGACTACATCGGGGCGCAGCGCGAGAAGCCGTCGGAGTGGTTCTCCGGCCAGAACTACAACGAGGACGTCTTCGTGCCGGCCTCGAAGGAACAGAACATCGACTGGTCCTGGTCCCCGGTGACCCAGTCGGCCTTCACCAGCCTGCAGAACCAGTTCCGCCGCAAACTCACCTCGGGCCTGAAGCTCAGTGACGCGGTGGAGCTCGCACAGCGGGAGATCGTCCAGTCCTTCAAGGACAAGGGCCTCAGCGTCAGGACGGCACGATGACCCAGCAGACCACCACCCCACGGTCCGCCGGTCGTCCGGCGGGCGGCAGTCCCGCCTTCCGTACGAGCACGAAGGCCACGAGCGCGCAGAAGCGTGCCCCGTGGATCCTGCTCGCCCCGTTCCTGGCCCTGTTCCTGCTGACGTTCGTGATCCCGATCATCAGCGCACTGTTCCAGTCGTTCACCACCGTCGACCGCGAGGGCCTGTTCGGTGAGGACGGCGTCGTCGGCCGGTTCGCCGGGTTCGACAACTACGCGATCGCCCTGCAGGACAGCGGGTTCGTCGCCTCGATCGGCCGCATGCTGCTCTTCGGCATCGTCCAGGTCCCGGTGATGATCATCGCCTGCACGATCCTCGCGCTGCTGCTCGAGTCGGCGAGCGCCCGCTGGCCGGGCTTCTTCCGGGCGATCTACTTCATGCCGTACGGCGTCCCCGGCGTCATCGCCACGATCCTGTGGTCGTTCCTGTACGTGCCCGGCCTGTCGCCCATCGTGTCGCTGCTGCAGTCGATGGGGTTGCAGCCGGACTTCCTCGGCGCGAACAGCGTGCTGTGGTCGATCGCGAACATCGTCACGTGGACGTACACCGGCTACAACATGCTGATCATCGTGGCGCAGCTGAAGTCCATCCCCGGCGAGGTCTACGAGGCCGCCAAGGTGGACGGCGCGAACGCGTTCCAGGTCGCGTGGCGGATCCAGATCCCGCTCATCGCACCGGCCCTGGTGCTCACGACGGTGTTCTCGATCATCGGCACCCTGCAGCTCTTCGCGGAGCCGCAGATCCTGTCCACGGTCGCCCCCGCGATCGACACCGAGTACACGCCGAACTACGCCGCCTACACGAACGCGTTCGCGTTCAACGAGTACGGCGTCGCGAGTGCGCAGGCGGTCATCATCGCCCTGGCCGCGTTCATCCTGTCGTTCACGTTCCTCGCGCTGACGAACCGTCCGCCGAAGGACGAGCGAGATCGCCGCAAGCGGGCGAAGCGGGACGGCCAGGAGGCGCGGGCCGCGCTCCAGACGCGCGCTGCGGCGGGCAGCACGGGTACTTCCCAAGCCGCACCGGGCCTCCAGGCCAGGTCCGGTCTGCAGAACGGAACGAAGGGGGCGGACGCATGACCAGCGAAGCCATCGAAGCGCCGGCCACGGCGAAGACCGCGGTCCCGGTCGACACCACGTCGATCAGTGCGCACCAGCGCCGCAAGCTCGACCGGTCCCCCCGGTCGCAGATCGTCGTCACGGGGATCCTCGTCGTCGTCGCGCTGTACTTCATCGTCCCGCTGTACTGGGTCGTCATCGCCGCGACGAAGACCACGGGCGCACTGTTCTCGACGAACGGGTTCTGGTTCGGCGGCGAGTTCGCGCTCTGGAGCAACCTGCAGCAGGTGTTCACCTACGACGGCGGCATCTTCGTCCGGTGGATCGCGAACAGCATCCTGTACTCCGGCGTCGGTGCCGTCCTGGCGACCTACTTCGCCGCGGCCGGCGGGTACGCGCTGGCGAAGTACGACTTCCGGGGGCGCCAGTTCGTGTTCGGCACGATCCTCGGCGGTGTGCTCGTGCCGGGGACCGCGACGGCGCTGCCGCTGTTCCTGCTGTTCTCGTCGATGGGCCTGACGGACACGTACTGGAGTGTGCTCATCCCGAGCCTCGTCTCGCCGTTCGGCCTGTTCCTGTGCCGGGTGTACGCCGCGGCGTCGGTGGACACGGCGCTCCTCGAGCAGGCACGCATCGACGGGGCCGGTGAACTGCGGATCTTCCACACCGTGGTGCTCCGGCAGATGACCCCGGCGCTCGTCACCGTGTTCCTGTTCCAGGTGGTCGGGATCTGGAACAACTTCTTCCTGCCCCTCATCATGCTGGCAGACCAGAAGCTGTACCCGATAACACTGGGGCTGAACAACTGGCGCTCGCAGGTCGACCGCCTGCCGGAGTTCTACCAGCTCACCACCGGCGGGGTGCTCGTCTCGGTCATCCCGCTCGTCATCGCCATCATCGTCCTCCAGCGCTTCTGGCGTGGAGGCCTCACGGAAGGATCGGTCAAGGGTTGACCCACTCCGCACTCTCGTCCACCGCACCCGGCTCCGACTCGCGGCTGGCACCCCGTGCCTGGCTGCACACCGACGCCCCGTCCCTGTCGCTGAACGGGGACTGGCGGTTCCGGTGGTCGCCCGTCGCCTCGGTCTCCGAGGACTTCGCGACCGAGGGTGGGGAGGACGACGACCCGGCCTGGGGCGAGCTCCCGGTGCCGTCGCACTGGGTGCTGCACGGCCACGGGGCGCCGAGCTACACGAACCTGCAGTACCCGTTCCCGATCGACCCGCCGCACCCGCCGGAGGAGAACCCGACCGGCGACCACCGCCGCACGTTCGAGCTGCCGTCGTCGTTCGACGGTGCCGCCCGGGTGCTGCTGCGGTTCGACGGGGTCGAGTCGCACTTCCGGGTGTGGCTGAACGGGACACTCGTGGGGTGGTCGACGGGCTCGCGCCTGGCGACCGAGTTCGACGTCACCGAACTGGTGCGCCCGGGGGCGAACGAGCTCGCGGTGCGGGTGCACCAGTGGTCCGCGGCGTCCTACCTGGAGGACCAGGACCAGTGGTGGCTGCCCGTGATCTTCCGTGACGTCACCCTGCTCGCCCGGCCCACGGCGCCGATCGACGACGTGTTCGTGCGCGCTGGATGGCGGGCGACGCTCGGCACGGCTGCCTCGGCGGGCACCGCGGCGTCGGGACGGCCGGAGACGGGGACCGGCACGATCACGTTCCCGACGCTCGACGCGGTGTTCCCGGTGCGGTTCGCGGTGCCCGACCTGGGCGTCGACGTGACCTGGGCCACGGCGGACGACGTCGCGCCGATCGAGGTCGAGGGTGTCGAACCGTGGAGCGCCGAACTGCCGAAGCTGTACGACGCGACGCTGTCGACCGGCGCCGCGGCGGCCGGCGCGGCCGGCGGCTCGGGCGCTTCGGGCGGCTCGGGCGCTTCGGGCGCTTCGGGCGGCTCGGGCGGCGAGACCGTCTCGCTCCGGCTCGGGTTCCGCACCGTGTCGATCGTCGGCGACCGGTTCCTGGTGAACGGTGAGCGCGTGGTGTTCCACGGCGTGAACCGGCACGAGACCCACCCCGTGCGCGGCCGGGTGTTCGACGAGGCGCACGCCCGCGCCGACATGGCGCTGATGAAGCGGAACAACGTCAACGCGATCCGCACCTCGCACTACCCGCCACACCCCCGCGTGCTCGACCTGGCCGACGAGCTCGGGTTCTGGGTGATCCTGGAGTGCGACCTGGAGACCCACGGGTTCCTGTTCACCGACTGGGTGGGCAACCCCTCGGACGACCCGGCGTGGGCCGAGGCCTACCTCGACCGCATCGCCCGCACCGTCGAGCGCGACAAGAACCACGCGTCGATCGTGATGTGGTCGCTCGGCAACGAGTCCGGCACCGGCCGGAACCTCGCGGCGATGTCGCAGTGGGTGCACGACCGCGACGCCGAGCGCCCCGTGCACTACGAGGGCGACTACACGGGCGACTACACGGACGTCTACTCGCGGATGTACCCGACGCTGCAGGAGACCGAGTCGATCGGCGGCGGCACCCCGACGCCCCTGCTCGGCTGCGGCCCGGCCGAGGCCGCTCGGCAGCGGTCGAAGCCGTTCATCCACTGCGAGTACGTGCACGCGATGGGCAACGGCCCCGGGCAGATCGCCGAGTACGAGGCCCTGGTCGACCGGTACCCACGGCTGCACGGCGGGTTCGTGTGGGAGTGGCGGGACCACGGCCTGCTCGCGAAGACGCCCACGGGCGAGGACTACTACGCGTACGGCGGCGACTTCGGCGAGGTCGTGCACGACGGCAACTTCGTGATGGACGGCCTGGTGCTGCCCGACGACACCCCGACGCCGGGGCTCGCCGAGTTCGCCGCCGTCGTGGCCCCGATCCGCCTGGCGGTCTCGGACACGACGGTGCTGGTCGAGAACCGGTACCACTCGGCTTCGACCGCCGGGCTCCGGCTGTGCTGGACCCTGTCGCGGAACGGCGTCGTCGAGGCCTCGGGGCGCCTGGCCGCGGGCATCGTCGCCGCTCGGGAGTCGGCGACGGTCCCGGTGCCCTCGGAGGTGCTCGACGCGGTCACGTCCGAACTCGCACCAGGCGACGAGCTCTGGTTCGACCTGACCGTGGAACTGGCGGGGCCGACCGCGTGGGCGGACACCGGCCACGTCGTCGCACGCACCCAGCGGCTCGTCGCGGCGCGCGCGGCGGACGCACCACGGGCCTCCCGGCAGGGGTGGGACGGCGACCACCTGGGCGAGGGAACGTTCAACGCCCGCGGTGACCTGGTGTCCTGGAAGGACCACGAGGTCGCCGGGCCCCGCCTGGAGCTCTGGCGAGCGCCCACGGACAACGACAGCCTGGCGTCACAGGGCGGCTACGAGACCGCGGACCCGGTGCTCACGCACGGAGTCGGCGACCCGAGCGCTCCCCCGTCGGCGACGCGCTGGCGCGATCGCGGGCTGGACCGGCTGACGCACCGGCTGGTGTCGGTGTCACGCACCGACTCCGGTCTGGAGCAGCGTGTCCGCGTCGCGGCGGCGAACAGCGGGTGGGGGCTGGAGGTCACGCACCGCTGGACCCTGACGTCCGACGGGCTCGTGCTGCAGACCGACGCCGTGCCGTTCGGCGCCTGGGACGTCACCTGGCCGCGGATCGGGGTGCGGTTCGACCTGCCGGCATCGTTGGCCGATGCGGACGCCACCTGGTTCGGGACCGGACCGCTGGAGTCGTACGCCGATTCCTCGCACGCTGCCCGTGTCGGCCGGTTCACCGCGCCGGTGCGATCGCTCGGGGTGGCGTACTCGCGGCCGCAGGAGGCCGGGCACCGGCCCGACCTGCGGGAGCTGTCCGTCGGGCCGTTCACCGTGACCACGGTGGGGTCGCACCGTGCGGGGTTCACGCTGTCGCCGTGGACCGCGCAGCAGATCGACCGTGCCGAGCACCCGTACGAGCTGCCGACGTCCGACCACCTGTACCTGTACCTCGACGCCGCGCAGCACGGACTCGGCAGCCGGGCGTGCGGGCTCGACGTGTTGCCGGAGCACCAGCTCTGGCCGCAGGCGTTCAGTTGGAGCGTGCTGCTGGGCTAGGCGGGCGGCGGCCCCGCAAGCCACCGGTGTCCGCACGTTGCACACCCGCATCCCGCGGCGTGCAGTGCGGACACCGGTGTTCCGCGTGCGGGACCTACGCGCCGGCGGACAGGGCCCGTAGGGCTTCGGGGTCGCTCGCGTTCAGGAAGTCGGTCAGGCGCTCCGGCTCGCCGGGCTCGTCGATCGCCTCGGCGGCACGGCGCAGGGCGAACAGCGCCCGCAGCACGCCTCTGTTCGGTTCGTGCGACCACGGCACCGGACCGACACCGCGCCAGCCGGCCTTGCGCAGGGCATCGAGCCCACGGTGGTACCCGACACGGGCGTACGCGTAGGACTCGAGGGTCGCGCCGCGCGCCCACGCCTCGTCGGCGAGCAGCGCCCACGCCAGGCTCGACGACGGGTAGGACACCACCACGCTGGCGACGGGGGCGTCCGCCTCGATCGCGGCGGTCACGTCCGGCTCGGCGGGCAGCAGGGTCTCGGGGTTCGACGACGGGGTCGGCAACAGGTTCTCCGGCATGCCCCCAGCCTGTCATCCCTTGCGGGTGCCCGCGTCACGGGATTACCGTGGAGGTCACCTCGTCGTCATCGCGGGGCCGCCGGGGCGGGAGACCGACCGGCGGAACGGATGGCGGACACGGGGGTCCCCCGACGGAAGCAGACGGATTGCTGTCGATCACCGGTACCGCTCAGCCCACGCGCTGACACCGTGATCGCGCGCCCCGTCGGGCGCTCCACCGCACCGCGGTGGCCTCGGTGTCGTGCGCCCAGCATCGACACCGGGAGACACCCCCATGCCCACCAGTCCGTCCGTCGTCCTGCACGACGTCACCTTCGCCTGGCCCGACGGCACCGTCGCGCTCGACCACCTCACCGCCGCCTTCGGACATGGCCGGACCGGCCTGGTCGGGAGGAACGGGGCCGGCAAGTCCACGCTGGTCCGGCTCGCGACCGGCCGGCTCCACCCCACGTCGGGCAGCATCGCGACGTCGGGTCCCGTCGACCACCTGCCGCAGCGCCTGGCGACGGGTGCCGACGACACCGTCGCCGACCTGCTCGGCGTCCGGCCCACACTCACCGCGCTCCGGGCCGTCCTGGCCGGCGACGCCACGGCCGCACAGCTGGAGGCAGTCGGCGACGACTGGGACCTCGAGGAACGGGCCGCCGCCGTGCTCGACCGGGTCGGGATCGACGGCGACGACCTCGACCGGCCGGTGTCGACGCTGTCCGGCGGGCAGTCGGTGCTCGTCGCCGTCGCCGGGGTGCGGTTGCGCGCCCGGCCGATCGTGTTCCTGGACGAGCCGACGAACAACCTGGACCGCCGGGCCCGCGGGCTGCTCCGCGACCTGGTCGACGACTGGCGCGGCACGCTCGTGCTCGTCAGCCACGACCGGGAGCTCCTCGAGCACGTCGACGAGACCGTGGAGCTCCGCGCCGGGTCGGTGACGGTCTTCGGCGGGACGTTCAGCGCGTTCGAGGAGCACCTGGCCGTGCAGCAGGCGGCCGTCGAACGCGAGGTCCGCGTCGCCGAGCAGCGGCACCGCACCGAGAAGCGGCAGCGCATCGAGGCGGAGACGAAGATCGCGCGTCGTGCGAAGGCCGGTGCGAAGGCGGGCCGCTCGATGCCGAAGATCCTGGCGAACGAGCAGCGGAAGAAAGCACAGGAGACCGCCGGCCGACTGCGCGTCGGGTACGCGGACGACGAAGCCGCCGCGCTCGCCGCCAAGCGCGAGGCCGAGCTCCGCCTGCGGGACGACGAGTCGATCCACGTCACCCTGCCCGACCCGGACGTGCCGGCGTCACGGCGGATCGCGACCGTCACGGTGCGTGGACGGGACGTGATCGTGCAGGGGCCGGAACGGATCGCCGTCACCGGGGACAACGGCGTCGGCAAGTCCACCCTGCTCGAACAGCTCGTCGGCGACTCCGCTGCCCGGGAGCACCCGCTGCCCGAGACCGCGGCCGTCGCCCACGTCGACCGGATCGCGTACCTGCCGCAACGGAAGGACAGCCTGGACGACACCGCCACGGTGCTCGACAACGTGCGCCGGGACGCCCCGCACGTCCCCGTCGCCGAGGTCCGCAACCGGCTGGCGAAGTTCCTGGTGCGCGGGGACACCGTCGACCGCCCGGCCGGGGACCTGTCCGGCGGGGAGCGGTTCCGGGTGGCGCTGGCGGCCCTGGTGCTCGCCGACCCGCCGCCGCAGCTGCTCGTGCTCGACGAACCGACGAACGACCTCGACCTGACGAGCGTCGACCAGCTCGTCGACGCGCTGCGGGCCTACCGAGGAGCACTCGTCGTGGTGAGCCACGACGAGACGTTCCTGGAGCGGCTGGCGCTCGACGAGCGGATCGAGCTGCGGTGACCGGTAGCCGGGAGCCGGCGTCAGCGCCGTCGGGTCGGTCGGATCGCGAGCGACTCGACGGTGCCGCGCTCCGGCAGGTCGACGACCGTGCGGACTGCGGCGGCCACGTCCTCCGGCGCCAGGTAGTAGGCGGTGTCGTAGGACTCACCGAGCTTCGCCACGAGTTGCCGCTGCATGTCCGAGTCGGTCCGGCCCGGGTGCACGCTCGACACCCGCACGCCGTTCGCCCGTTCTTCTTCGCGCAGGGCGTCGGCGAAGGCCCGCAGCGCGAACTTCGACGCCGCGTACACGCCACCGCCGGGGCCGGAGTGGAACCCGGACCCGCTGTTGATCGGTACGACGATGCCTCGCGCCACCCGCAGTGCCGGCAGCGCCGCCCGGGTGAGCTCGGCGACCGCGAACACGTTCGTCGCGAAGACCTGCTCCCACACCGCTCGCGGGGTGTCGGCGACGGTGGTGCCCTGCTCGACGCCGGCCGAGTGCACGAGCACGTCGAGCCGCTCGGGCAGCGCCGGGACCTCGCCCGCGCCCAGGTCACCGACGAACGGCGCAGCACTCGGCAGCTCCGCGACGAGGGCGTCCACGGCGTCGGCGGTCCGGCCGCCCACGAGCACGTGGTGGGTGCGGCCGAGGTCGGCGGCGATCGCGCGGCCGATGCCGCGGGTGGCTCCGGTCACCAGGGCGACCGGACGGTTCTGGAGCTGGTCTGTCGTCACGTGGGCCAGCCTACGGAAGCCGGGCCGGGCCTCCTGAGCGGTGACGGCGACGACGCAGGACCGTCAGCGCGACGACGGCGGCGACCACGAGTCCTCCGATCGCCGCGACGCCCCACGGCGAGCCGGCGAACGCCGCGACCACGGCCCAGAACACCGCGAGCCCGACGGTCGCGTACAGGAGCGCCCACGCGACGCAGCCCGGCACCATCGCGATCGTGTACCGCCACCAGGCGACCCGCGCCAGCCCGGCTGCGGCGTTCATCACCGTCTGCAGGCCGACCACGACGAAGCTCACCGTCACGACGGGCAACCCCCAGCGGTCGAGCAACGCCGAACCGCGACGGACGGCTGGCGAGCGCAACCAGCCACCCCACCGCGAGCGGGACGCACCCGCCACCGCGAGCCGCGCGACCCAGTACGTGGCCTGCGCGCGGCAGAACACGACCAGGAAGAGCGCGAGGACGAGCCACCGGAACGGGAGCCCCTCGAGGAAGGACGGCACGCTCGCACGGTAGCGCCCCGACCCGGGGACCGACCGTCAGTCGTTGTCGACGCCCTGGCGGATGCGGATGCCCTCCAGCACGTCTTGCGCACGCTTCTCGTCCTGCTTCTCGATCTGGCGGGTGTCGCGCTCGGGGAGCTGGATGTCCTCCTCCGCGCGGATGCCGGCCTGCAGCTCGCGGCCCCGCTCGATCTCGGCGTCGAACTCGGCGCCGAAGAGCAGCGCGTTGTTCGTGATCCAGATCCACAGCAGGAACACGATGACCCCACCGAGCGAGCCGTACGTGGCGTTGTAGTTCGAGAAGTTCCCGACGTAGAACCCGAAGCCGACGCTCGCGATGATCCAGATGAGGAGCGCCAGGATCGACCCGCCGCTGACCCAGGTGAACTTCGGCTGCTTGACGTTCGGCGACCAGTAGTAGAGCACGGCGACGACGATGATCGCGATGACGAGCAGGATCGGCCACTGCACGATCGACAGGACGGTGACGGCCACGTCGCCGAGGCCGATGACGTCGCCGAAGCTGCGGGCGAGCGGCGCGCTCACCAGCACCAGCAGACCGACCACGAGCAGGACGACCGTGGTGACGGTCACGCCGAGCATGGTCGGGC
Organism: Curtobacterium sp. BRB10; assembly: GCF_031844325.1. NCBI lineage: Bacteria > Bacillati > Actinomycetota > Actinomycetes > Micrococcales > Microbacteriaceae > Curtobacterium > Curtobacterium sp. BRB10. Next base: position 82,908 of record NZ_JAUZVA010000005.1, on the reverse strand, counting down.
GGAGCTTCCAGATCGGGCGGCCCTCGCGGACGTTGTAGATCCGGTTCATCGCGCGACCGAAGGCGCCGACGTAGCCGGAGGCCGACCAGAGCGCACCGACGATGCCGACGATGAACGTGATGGGAGCAGCGGGCGAGCGGACGAGCCCCTCGACCGGATCCCGGATCAGTTCGACGACCTGCTGCGACCCGATGTTGCCGATGATGTCGAGCAGTGTGTCGATCGTCTTCTTCGGGTCGGACACCAGGCCGAGGATCGACACGACCGCCAGCAGCCCGGGGAACAGCGCGAGCACCGAGTAGTAGGTCAGGCTCGCCGCCAGGTCGGTGCACTGGTCACTCGTGAACTCGCGCAGCGTCTTCTTCAGCGTGTAGACGAGCGTCGGCTTCTTGAGGTCGGTGGGGTTGTCCGGCTTCCGGGCGTCGTCCGGATCCGGCTTCTGCTGTGCGTCGGTCATCGTCTCAGCCCTTCCGCGCCGTGTTCGCCCGCTTCGCGGCCTGCTTCGACCGCTTGACCGCCTGCTTGCGGTTCTTGTCGGCCCGTCGCTGCACCGCCGCGATGCCGACCTGCTGCTTCACGCGGGCGCGGTGCGCCGGGTCCTGCTCGAGGGCTTCCTCGGCCGCCTTGGCCCGCGCCTTCCGGCCCTTCCGGCCTGCCTGGGCCTGCTCCTTCGCCGAGGGGGCGTCGCCGCGCGCACCGAACGGCAGCAGCGCGGTGAACGCCGAGTTCGCCGGCGGCGCGGCCAGGTGCCCGGCGGGGCGGTTCCGCAGCGCGATGCCGAGGACGATCGCCGCGACACCGGTCAGCCCGGTGATGCCCATCGCCACCAGGGGCGTGGGGTCACGGTGCCACCGCTGCTTCGTCTTGGCGACCGCGAGACGGGTGCGGGCGGGCAGGTCCGCGCGTCGCTTCAGCTCCGTCACGGTGTCCGTGATGCCTTCGCGGGTGCGCACGTTGGCGAGTTCGAGCTCGGGCAGACTGTCCTTGGCCATTCCCCATTTCGTACACGTCCCACCCGGGATCGTGCCCAGCAGGCCGCGTCTACCGTGCCGCACATGCTCTTCCGGGACGCCGCCGAGGGGATCCACCGCCTCGAGATCGCACACACCAACACCTACCTCGTCGAAACCGGCGATCGGTTGCTCGTCGTCGATGCGGGGTTGCCCGCCGCGTGGCCGCACCTGCAGCTCGCCGTGCACGACCTCGGGTACACGCCCGACCAGGTCGAGGGGCTCCTGCTCACGCACGGGCACTTCGACCACGTCGGTACCGCCGCACGGATGCACCGCGACTGGGGCACGCCGGTGTTCGTCCACCCGGGCGACCGGCACCTCGCCGCGCACCCGTACTCGTACCGGCCGCAGACGAACCGTGCCGGGTTCGTCGCGCTCCACCCGGGCGGTCTGCGCCCGCTGGGCCGGATGCTCCTGGCCGGAGCGGTCACCGTCGACGGCATCACGGACACCGAACCGCTGGAGAACCGCGCCGACGTGCCGGGCAACCCATGGATCATCGAGACCCCGGGGCACACCGACGGGCACGTGGCACTGCACTTCGCCGACCGCGACGCCGTGATCGCCGGGGATGCGCTCGTCACCTTCGACCCGTACACGGGCGGGATCGGACCCCGGATCGTGGCACCGGCGGCGACGTCCGACGTCGACACGGCGGTCGCGTCGCTGGACCGGCTCGCGGACACCGAGGCGAAGCACGTGCTGCCCGGCCACGGACCGGGCTGGTCGCTCGGTGTGCGGAGTGCCGTCGCGCAGGCGCGGCGGGCGGCTGGCGCCGCCTGACGCGCGGAAGCGACAGATGAGGCGGACCCCACCGGGTCTGGTGCACGAACGCGACAGGGTGCCGCGGACGTTCCGCAGCGCACTGTCGCCTTGGCGGCGGTGGACGCGACCCGAGCCGGCCTGGAGGCGCGGTGCGGGCCCGCCCCGCACCTCCAGGCCGTGGGTGGTCGCGGTCAGGACGGGACGACGACGTCCTCGGGCAGGCCGGACGCCGCGGAGCGGCCGGCAGCCTCCATCAGCGCGAGGCTCCGCAGGTTGTCGCGCCCGCTCGTCTCCGGGGCGGGGCCGCCCTGCACCGATCGCGCGAACGCCTGCAGCCCGCCCTGGCGGTCCGTGTGCGCGAGCACGGGGAGCTCGACCGACTCGGCGACGTCGTCCTGCGTGCGGCGGACGGTGACCCGGTCGCCGTCGACCGCGTTCGGCTCACCGTCGCGGCTCGTGAACCAGAGCTCGCCGTCCTCGCCCTCGATGCTCCACTCGCCGGCCCAGGCGGTGCGCGGGCCGCGGCTCAGCCAGCTGCCGCGGTAGTTGACGACCGTGCCGCCGTCGAGCTCGATGATCATCGAGGCGACCGCTTCGTCCTGGTACTTGCTGTAGGCGGGGTAGCTGGCCTTGGCGAAGACGCGGACGGCCTCTTGTCCGGTGATCATCCGGAGCAGGTCGAAGTGGTGGATCGCCATGTCGTTGATCATCGCGTGCGGGAACCGGTAGTGCGGGTACGTCTCGGCGGGCTGGTCGTTGTCCCACTGCCGGAAGTCGACGTTGATCGCGGAGACCTCGCCGACGACGTCCGCCTCGAGCATCTCCTGCACCACCCGCGGTGCCGGGTACCAGCGGTAGTTCTGGCTGACCTGCAGCACCAGGCCGAGCTCCTCGGCGCGACGGACCGCGGTGACGGCCTCGTCGGTGGTGTTGGCGAACGGCTTCTCGACCAGGACGTGCTTGCCGGCGTCGAGGGCCTCGAGCGCGAGCGGCACGTGCGTCACGGCCGGGGCGGTGATGACGACGGCGTCGGCGTCGACCGCGGCGAGTGCCTCGGTCAGGGACCCGAACGCAGCGGAGGCCGGGAGCCCGAGGTCGGTCCGCACGGCCTCGAGCGTCGGCGCCGACGGGTCGACGATCCCGACCACCTGCACTTCCGACACCTCCGGGATGGCGGTGCGGGCCCAGTTGCCGCCCCACCCTCCGAGACCGACGTGGATGATCCGGACGCTCATGCGCGCACTCCTTCGTGACTGCCGTCGTGGTTGGTGACGCACCACGGACGCCGCGGTGCGTGCGTCCAGTCTGTCAGGCGGCGGCGACGACGGGTGGGCGGGCGGTCGAGGGCCGTCGCCGGCCTCAGTGCGTGAAGGCGTACGCGATGAGCGCCATCGTGACGAGGAAGCCCGCCAGGTAGTTGATCCAGAGGAAGCGCTTCCACCCGGCGTTCGCGGCCTCGGCACCCTGGTCGGTGATGTTCCACCACGGCAGCACGTTGAGCGCGTACGGGATGACGACGATCGCGGCGATCGGACCGGGGAACGCCGAGAACAGCAGCGCGACCCCGGCGACCAGGTAGGCGACGAAGGCCAGGCGGACGGTGGCGCGTGCGCCGATGACGGTCGCGACGGAGCCGATGCCACCGGCCCGGTCGGCCAGGACGTCCTGCACGGCGCCGAACGCGTGCGAGGCCACGCCCCACAGGAAGAACGCGATGCACACGGCGACGAGTTCCGCGGTCCAGTGCGGGCCCGCCAGGGCGAGACCGTAGACCGCCGGCGACACGAAGTGGGTACTCGACGTGAGCGAGTCGAGGAACGGCTTCTCCTTGAACCGCAGGCCCGGGGCAGAGTACGCGATGACCGCGAACACGCTGATCGCCAGGACGAGCCACGACCACGGCCCGTTGCCGCTGACCGCGCCGAGCACCACGAGCGCGACGAGGAAGGGGACGTTCGTGATGACGACGGCCCACAGCGTGGTGCGGTGGACGCTCTTGTCGAGCAGGGCGCCCTCGACACCGCCCTTCCGCGGGTTGCGCAGGTCGGACTCGTAGTCGAAGACGTCGTTGATGCCGTACATCGCCAGGTTGTAGGGCACCAGGAAGTACACGACGCCGACCAGGAACGCGACGAGCGAGAACCCGCCGCCGCCCTCGAGCCCGACCCCGCTGCCGAGCAGGTACGCGGCGCCGAACGGGTAGGCGGTGTTCACCCAGCTGATCGGCCGCGACGACACGAACAGGGCACGCACGGTCGACGGCCTGGAGGCGGTGCTGGCGTTCACTTCATGTCCTCTGCTGGTGCTGGCTCTGCTGGTGCTGGGGTCGGGTCGGGCGCGGGGCGCGCGCCGGTCCGGTCGCGTGCGCCGGTCCGGTCGAACAGGACCCACAGGCTGGGCAGCAGCACGATGGCGGACATCGCGTAGGCGAGGTCCTCGACCGGGATGGCACCGATCTTCGCACCGCTGATGAGCGAGGGGTCGTAGGCGACGATCCGCAGCGTGACGATGACGTTGTCGAACACCATCGTCATCACCAGCAGCGCGATGCCCGCGATCACGGACGTGAGCACCGCGACCCGTCGCCCGACCGTAGGCCGTCGACCCGCCGCACGGGCCCGGCGAGCGGCGACGACCCCGGCGACCACGGCCACGACGGCCGTGACGCCGAAGAACGGCAGGGCCAGGAGCGCGTACGCTCCGGTGCCGTTCACGCGCGCCGCCGATCGGTCGCCCGCTGCACGAGGGGCCGGACGAAGCCGACCAGGTCCATCGTCGAGTAGCAGAGCAGCAGCAGGAAGAAGAGTTCCTCGAGCGGGACCTCGGGCGCCAGGAGCACTCCGGTGAGCAGGTCCTGCGGGCCGATGAAGAAGATGCCGGCGGCGACACCGGCGACGTCCCACACCATGAAGAACGCGACACCGACGACCATCACGGCCGCCGCCCGCCACGGAGCCCGCCAGAAGAACAGCCGGAAGCGGGCGTCCAGCACGGTCATGCCGACCAGGGACACCACCAGGCCGGCGAGGTAGACCCCGGGCATCAGGCTTGCTCGGTCCGGTCCCGCGGGGCCCCGAGGGGCGTCGGCAGCGGCTCGGTGCTCCGGTCGCCGTGGATGCGCTTGAGCAGGACCTCGGCGCTGATCAGGCACATCGGCAGACCGATGCCAGGGATCGTCGAGGCACCGACGTAGTACAGCCCCTCGACCTTCTTCGACGCGTTCTTCTCGCGGAAGAACGCGCTCTGCTTGAGGGTGTGCGCCGGACCGAGCATCGAGCCGTTCCAGGCGTTCAGGTCGTCGGCGAAGTCGCGCGGTCCGATGGTGCGTCGGACCCGGATGCGGTCGCGCAGGTCCGGCACCCCGGCGCGCTCGGCCAGCACGTCGATGGCACGGTCGGCGATCTGCTCGACCTGGTAGTCACCGGCACCGTCGATGCCGCCCTTGCCGATCGACAGGTCGGCGGGCAGGGGCACCAGGATGAACAGGTTGCTGGTGCCGGGCGGGGAGACGCTCGGGTCGGTCTCGGAGGGGGCGCAGACGTAGATCGAGGCGGGGTCCGGCACGTGCCGGTCGTCCCCGAAGATCGCGCCGAAGTTCGCCTTCCAGTCCGCGGTGAACACCAGGGTGTGGTGCAGCAGGCCCGGCGTCGGACCGTCGATGCCGAGGTACACGAGCACCGCGCTCGGGCCCGGGTCGCGCTTCTTCCAGTGGTCGGCGCCGTGGGTGCGGTGCTCACGCTCGAGCAGCTGCATCTCGGTGTGCTGCATGTCGGCGGCGCTGACCACGAGGTCGGCGGGGGCCGTGTGCTGCACACCGTCGCGGTCGCGGTGGACGACCCCGGTGGCGACGCCGTCCTCGACCACGATCCGTTCGACTTTCGCGCCGGCGATGATCTTCGCGCCCTCGGCCCGGGCGACACGCTCGACGGCGGAGATCACCTCGGTGATGCCGCCCTTCGGGTAGAGCACGCCGTCGGCCAGGTCGAGGTGGCTCATCAGGTGGTACATGCTCGGTGCCGCGTACGGGCTCGTACCGAGGAACACCGCCGGGTAGCCGAGGATCTGCCAGAGGCGACGGTCGCGCACGGCGGTCTCGGCGAAGGTGGAGAGCGGCTCGAGCAGCAGGCGCGCGAGCTTGGGCAGACGACGCAGGACGTCGGGTGCGGCGAGCTTCGTGAGGTCCTGGAAGCTCGTGTACAGGAACCGGCGCACGGCCATCGTGTAGGTGTCCTCGGCCGACGCGAGGTACTTCCGCATCCGCTCGCCGGCACCGGGCTCGATGGACTCGAACAGCGCGATGTTGGCCTCGGCGTCGGCTCGCAGGTCGATCGGCTCGTCGTGGCCCTCGCTGTACACGCGGTAGCCGGGGTCGAGCTTCACCAGGTCGAGTTCGGCCTCGGCCGACGTCCCGAGCAGCTGGAAGAAGTGGTCGAAGACCTCGGGCATGAGGTACCACGACGGCCCGGTGTCGAACCGGAACCCGTCCTGCTCCCACGAGCCGGCACGGCCGCCGAGCTGCGTGCGCTGCTCGAGCACCGTCACCGAGAAGCCGTCGCGTGCGAGCAGCGCGGCGGCCGCCAGGCCGCTGATGCCGCCGCCGATGACGACGGCACGACGCGCGGGCACCTTGCGCCGGGTGGTGGTGGCGACCGTCGTCGGTCGGGAGGCGCGTGGCGGGGTCATGAGGAGCCTCCCGGCCGGTGGGTGGTGACGCGCGACCGGAGCGGTGCGCGTCCGGCGAGGACCTGCGCGGCGAGGCGCACCTTCACCGGGTTGGGGACGCGCACGCGCGTCGTGACGAGGCGGCTCGCCGGCGTGCGCGCGAGTCGGTCGTTGAGTTCCTGGAACAGCGCGTGTGCGAGTCCGACCGCGTTGCGGGCGTCGGCCGGCAGCAGCCGGATCGTCCGTGCGGCGTGGTCGAGGTCGGCCTGCACGTCAGCGACCAAGCGGTCCTTCGTGGCCTCGTCGAACGACCGGATGTCGACGCCCGGGAAGTACGAGCGACCGAGCACCTCGAAGTCGGCATGCAGGTCTCGCAGGAAGTTCACCTTCTGGAACGCGGCACCGAGCGCACGCGCGCCGGCGACGAGTTCGGCCTGGTCGAACGTCGGACGACCAGCCCGGTACACGAACGCACGCAGGCACATCAGGCCGACGACCTCGGCGGAGCCGTACACGTACGCGTCGAACGAGGCGTCGTCGTGCTCGGTGCGGTCGAGGTCCATGCGCATCGACGCGAAGAACGGTGCGGTGAGCTCGGCGCCGAAGCCGGTGGCACGGGCGGTGCGGGCGAAGGCGTGGACGACCGGGTTCACCGAGAAGCCGAGTGCGATGGCGCGTTCGGTGTCGGCCTCGAGCTCGTCGAGCACCGTGCGGGCGAGCTCGCGGTCGAGCCCGGCCTCGGTCGCGGGGCCGTCGACGACCTCGTCCGCGACGCGGACCAGGGCGTAGACGTTCCGGATGTGCTCGCGCGTGTCGCGGGCGAGCATGCGGCTCGCCAGGCCGAACGACGTGGAGTACCGGTCGATGACGACCCCCGACGCGGCCTCGGCCGTGGCGTCGTAGAGCTGGAGGCGAGCCGGACGGGATCCGGTCGCCGTGGTGGTGCTGTGGGTCACCGGGCGCGCTCCACGAGTTCGGTCACGAGGGCCTCCAGGCGGTCGGCGAGGTCGTACGGCAGCCGGGCGAGCTCGGCCCGGGCGAGTGCGGTGTGGTCGGCGACGCGTGCTTCCGCGGCGCCGCGCGCACCGCAGGAGACCAGGGTCGCACGGACCTCGTCAGCACGGGCCTCGGTCAGGTCCGGATCACCCAGGTACGGCTCGAGGTCGGGCCAGCAGTCCGTGGTCGCCGCGTACGCGATGAGCATCGTGCGCTTGCCCTCGCGCAGGTCGCCCAGCACGGTCTTGCCGGTCATGGTCTCGTCGCCGAAGACCCCCAGCAGGTCGTCGACGATCTGGTAGGCGATGCCGATCTCTCGGCCGAAGGCCCCGAGGGCGGTGACGATCTCCTCGTCGGCGCCGGCCAGGACGGCACCGGACTGCAGCGGGGCCTCGAACGAGTACACGCTCGTCTTCGCCCGCTCCATCGCCAGGACCTCGTCCACCGTCGGCATCACGCCGAGGGCCAGGTCGACGTCGGTCATCTCGCCGGCGGCGCTGGCGAACACGGCCTCGTCGAGCAGCTCGAGCAGCCGCTCGCGCCGGGTGCCGTCGACGCCCGCGGCCTCGATGAAGCGGGGCGCACCGGCGAGGGCCAGGTCACCGGCGATCACGGCGGCACTCATCCCCCGGTGCTCGGCGGTCGGCAGCGGCAGGCCGCCCGTCGTCCCGTTGTCCCGGAAGGACCCGGCGACGTTCGGCTGCCCACGGCGCGACCAGTCGCGGTCGATGACGTCGTCGTGCACCACGAGTGCGGTGTGCAGGAGTTCGTAGGCCGCGGCGACGTTGGCGGCGGCGTGCACGTCGGTGCCGCCCATGCCGGCGTACGCGGTCATGACCATGCGGGGCCGGAAGCGCTTGCCGCCCATGCTCGCCTTGCGGAGCACGCGCCACAGTTCTTCCGACGGTCGGCCGTAGCGCTCGGCGCGTGCCGACGACACGGCGAAGAAGCGCTCGAGGCAGTCGTCGACGAGCGCGAGGTCGATGTGCGGCACGGTGGTCGCTTCCTCGCTCATTGGCCTAACCTATCGACACAGATGAACGCTTTCCCTGAATCCGTGGTGCTCCTGGCCGACGACCGTACCCCGATCGGGACGGCGGACAAGTTCACGGTGCACACAGCCCACACGCCCCTGCACCTGGCGTTCTCGTGCCACGTCCGGAACACCGACGGTGACGTCCTAGTGACCCGACGAGCACTGTCGAAGAAGACCTGGCCGGGGGTGTGGACGAACACCTTCTGCGGCCACCCCGGGCCGGACGAGTCCTTCGAGGACGCCATCGCCCGTCGGGCCTCCCGCGAGCTCGGCATCACGGTGCGCGACGTCGAGGTCGTGCTGCCGGAGTTCCGGTACCGCGCGGTCGACGCCTCCGGCATCGTGGAGAACGAGGTCTGCCCCGTCTTCCGCGCGGTGACCGACGACACCCCGGCGCCCGCGGACGACGAGGTCGCCGAGTGGGCATGGGTGTCCGAGGACTCTCTCAGGCAGGCCGTCGCCGGCGCGCCGTTCGCCTGGAGCCCGTGGCTCGGGTGGCAGCTCGCCGAGCTCGAGACCGCCGGGCTGCACGTCACGCGCTGACGTTCCTGCGCCAGGCGCCACGGGTTGTCCGACCCCACGCCGCAGGCGTACGCTCGACCGTCGGCAGCGCTCTGGGCGTCGCCACGACGAGACGAGAAGGGCAGGTGAGGCGCGATGTCGGGTGACCATCCTCGATCGGGCCGGCCGCCCGTGTCGGTCGTCGCGCCCGTTCGCTGACCCTGCCCCGCCCCGGATCGCCTCCGGGGCGCCATCGCGCCCGTCTGCTCCCCACCGAAGGAGCACGCACATGGCACTGATCGACAACGCGATCTACGTCCGGGGACGCCGCGTGGAGTCTCCGTCGACCCTGTCGCGCCAGGCTCGTGGCGACCTGACGTGGATCGGGCTGCTCCGGCCCGACCCGCACGAGCTCGAGGCCGTCGCCGCCGAGTTCGACCTGCACGAGAACGCCGTCGAGGACGCCCGCAAGGGACACCAGCGTGCCAAGCTCGAGCGCTACGGCGACACCCTGTTCCTGGTGCTCCGTCCGGCCTGGTTCGACCCGGCCTCGGGCACCGTGGAGTTCGGCGAGGTGCACCTGTTCGTCGGCGACCACTTCGTGGTGAGCGTCCGGCACGCCGCTCGACCCGACCTGGCGGCGCTGCGGGCACAGGTCGAGGCGGACCCGGAGTTCCTGGCCAAGGGGTCCGAGGCGGTGACCGCGGCCGTGCTCGACGAGGTCGTGGACGGCTACGGCCCAGTCGTCCAGGTGCTGCAGGAACAGATCGACGCCATCGAGGACCAGCTGTTCGCCGGACAGGTCGACGCCGGGGTCTCGAAGCGCATCTACCAGCTGCTCAGTGAGGTCCTGGCGTTCCAGCGGGCCACCACCCCGGTGCCGGCGATGGTGACCGGGCTGCTCCGCGGCGCCGACAAGTACGGCGTCGACGACGACGTGCAGCACCGGCTCCGCAACGTGCACGACCACGCGCTCCGGGTCACCGAGCGCGTCGACTCGTTCCGGGCCCTGCTCGAGAACGCCCTGACCCTGCACGCCACCCTGGTGTCGCAGGAGCAGAACGAGGCGATGCGCCGGATGACCAGCGCGAGCCTGGCCCAGGGCGAGGAGAGCCGGCAACTCGCCCGGGCAGCCCACCGCCAGGGCGAGGAGGTCAAGAAGATCTCGTCGTGGGCGGCGATCCTGTTCGCGCCCGGCCTGATCGCCGGTGTCTACGGGATGAACTTCGACCACATGCCCGAGCTGCACTGGCACTACGGGTACCCGGTCGCGATCCTCGGCATGCTCCTGCTGATGGGCGTGCTCTGGGCGATCTTCCGCAAGCGCAACTGGCTCTGAGCGGACGGCGGATCGACGCACAGGTGGCGTCGATCCGCCGGACGTGCATAATGATCTGGCCCGGAATGTGAACGTGCACATCGATGTGCCACGACACCCGGGCGGAAACGAGCAGCAATGGCGTCATCGCGGACACAGCAACCGCGTTCGCCCAGCATCCGTGACGTCGCACGGATCGCGGGCGTCTCGCACCAGACCGTCTCGCGGGTGCTGAACAACTCGGACGCGATCCGGGCCGAGACACGCGACAAGGTCCTGGCGGCCATGGAGCAGCTGCAGTACCGGCCGAACCGGGCTGCACGCGCCCTGGTCACGAGCCGGACCCACACGATCGGCGTCCTGACCGCCCGCCGCGCCCACTACGGCCCCGCCGTGGCACTGCAGGCGATCGAGGACGCCGCGATGCTCCGCGGCTACTCGGTCACGACGGCGAACATCGCCGAGGCGACCGACGCCGCCGTTCGGGAAGGACTCGGGCACCTGCTCGACCTCGACGTCGAGGGCATCGTCGTCATCGCGCCCCAGCAGCGGGTCTTCGACCTGATCGCGGAGCTCGGGATCCGCACCCCCTACGTCACCATGCGCGCCAGCGTCGGCGAGGACCCGACGGCCCTGTGGGTGGACCAGATGGAGGGCGCACGACTCGCGACCGCGCACCTGCTCGACCTGGGGCACGAGTACGTCCGACACATCGCGGGGCCGCAGGACTGGATCGAGGCCGATGCCCGCATGCAGGGGTTCCTACGCGAGATGTCCGACCGCGACATGGCCGTCGCCCCGCCGATCCTGGGCGACTGGACCGCCGACTTCGGCTACCACGCCGGCCGCGAGCTGCTGCGGTGGCGGGACTGCACCGCGATCTTCTGTTCGAACGACCAGATGGCGCTCGGCGTGATGCACGCAGCGCGCTCGTACGGGCTCGACGTCCCGGGCGACCTGTCCGTGGTCGGCTACGACGACATCCCGGAGGCGAAGCACTTCTGGCCGCCGCTCACCACGGTGCAGGTCGACTTCGCCGAGCTCGGGCGTCGCTGTGTGGACCTGCTGCTGCCGAGTGAGGGCGAGCTGCTCCGCCCGATCGACATCGTCCCGCAGCTGGTCGTGCGCGCCTCCACCAGCGCGCCCCGCCCACGCTGACGCACCTCGGGCCGCGCCCGACCCGAGTACCTGCCAGGAACGGGCGTACCTGCCACGAACGTCCGACCCGGTACGCCTGGAAGCGCCAGGTACGCGCGCTCCGACAAGGCGAGCGCGGCCACGGACGCGGCCATCGAACGGACGGGAGGCCCGTGGCGGTCCCGCCACGGGCCTCCCGTCCGCGCATGCGGATCCACGCAACGAAGCGCCCGGTTCCGGGGCCCCTGGCCCCAACCCGGGGGACGTTCCCTCCGGATCACGCACGCCGTTACGAAAACGCGACCAAACCGAATTGACAGCCGCACCGAGGCTGTGCGTAAATTGCCTCCGTCCAGCCGATGTGACCGTTCACATGAGCGTCACACCAGCAGGACACCGGACGCGACAACGAAGTCCACGCAGGCCACCTGCGCCCATTCGCTGCCGCAGCAGAACCACCCGAACAACTGCCGCATCGCAGCGGCAGAAGGAGATGCACTGTGGCGTCAACCCCGATCGACACCGGCCTCGAGACCCGGTCGATCACCGCACCCGAGACGATCCTCGAGATGCGCTCGATCACCAAGGAGTTCCCTGGTGTGAAGGCGCTGTCCGACGTCTCCCTCAGCGTCCGCGCCGGCGAGATCCACGCGATCTGCGGCGAGAACGGCGCCGGCAAGTCGACCCTGATGAAGGTCCTGTCGGGCGTCTACCCGTACGGCACCTACAGCGGCGAGATCGTCTACGAGGGCGAAGAAGTCCGCTTCTCGAACATCAAGCAGTCCGAGCAGGCCGGCATCGTCATCATCCACCAGGAGCTGGCACTCATCCCGGAGCTCTCGATCACCGAGAACCTGTTCCTCGGCAACGAGCCGGGCCGCTTCGGGCGCATCGACTGGACCGCCGCGCAGCTGCGTGCGCAGGACCTGCTCGCCCGCGTCGGCCTGGCCGACGACCCGGACACGCAGATCAAGAACCTCGGTGTCGGCAAGCAGCAGCTCGTCGAGATCGCGAAGGCCCTGCACAAGGACGTCAAGCTCCTGATCCTCGACGAGCCGACCGCCGCGCTCAACGAGAACGACTCGCAGCACCTGCTCGACCTGATCGTCGGGCTGAAGGCCAAGGGCATCGCGAGCATCATCATCAGCCACAAGCTCAACGAGATCGAGCAGATCGCCGACGAGATCACGATCATCCGCGACGGCAAGGCCATCGAGACGCTCAACGTCAAGGCGGACGGCGTCAACGAGGACCGCATCATCCGCGGCATGGTCGGCCGCTCGCTCGAGTCGCGCTTCCCCGACCGCACCCCGAAGATCGGCGAGACCTTCTTCGAGGTCCGCAACTGGACCGTGCAGCACCCGCTCGACTCCTCGCGGCTGGTCTGCAAGGCCTCGAACTTCCACGTCCGCCGCGGTGAGATCGTCGGCTTCGCCGGCCTGATGGGCGCCGGACGCACCGAGCTCGCGATGAGCCTGTTCGGTCGCTCGTACGGCACCTGGCTCGACGGCCAGATCATCAAGGACGGCCGCGAGATCAAGGTCACGAACGTCCAGCAGGCGATCGAGAACGGCCTCGGCTACGTCTCCGAGGACCGCAAGGCGCTCGGCCTGAACCTGCTCGACACCGTGAAGCGCTCGACGGTCGCCGCCGACCTGCAGAAGATCTCGAAGCTCGGTGTCGTCGACTCGCTCGAGGAGTACTCGGTCGCCGAGAAGTACCGCAAGATGCTCCGCACGAAGGTGCCGAGCGTCGAGGACAACGTCGGCAAGCTGTCCGGTGGCAACCAGCAGAAGGTCGTCCTGTCCAAGTGGATGTTCACCGACCCGGACATCCTGATCCTCGACGAGCCCACCCGCGGCATCGACGTGGGCGCCAAGTTCGAGATCTACGGGATCATCCAGCAGCTCGCCGCCGAGGGGAAGGGCATCATCCTCATCTCGTCCGAGCTCCCCGAACTCCTCGGTCTCTCCGACCGGATCTACACCATCTTCGAGGGCCAGATCACCGCTGACCTCCCGGCCGACCAGGCCGATCCCGAATCGCTCATGCGCAGCATGACCTCCGCGCGGAAGGGCGCCACCGCCTCATGAACAACCTGAAACTGCTCTTCGGCAAGGGCAACAGCATCGGCCAGTACGGCATGATCATCGCGCTCATCGTGCTGCTGATCTTCTTCTCGGTCACGACGAACGGGCTCATCCTCGAGCCGACCAACGTCATCAACCTGTTCCTGCAGTACTCCTACATCCTGATCCTGGCGCTCGGCATGGTCATGGTCATCATCGCGGGGCACATCGACCTGTCGGTGGGTTCGGTCGCAGCGGTCGTCGGCATCGTCGTGGCGCAGTCCATGGCCGTGTGGGACTTCCCGGTGTGGGCCGCCATCATCCTGGGTCTCGCGTGCGGTGCCCTGATCGGTGCGTGGCAGGGCTTCTGGGTCGCGTTCGTGAAGGTCCCGGCCTTCATCGTGACGCTGGCCGGTCAGCTCATCTTCCGTGGTGTGAACCAGATCATCGGCAACTCGACGTCGGTCCCCGTCCCGGATGCCTTCACCCCGATCGGCGCCGGCTTCCTCGGTGACTTCGGCCCCGACTTCGGCTTCAGCAACGGCACGCTGCTCATCGGCCTCGTCACAGTCCTCGCGCTCATCATCATCGAGGCCCGGGGCCGTGCCCGCCGTCGGAAGATGCAGGCCGAGGTCCCGCCGCTGTGGGTCTCGATCGTCCGCACCGGCATCCTGGTCGCCGTCACGCTCGTCGCCACGTACCTGTTCGGCGCCGGTCCGGTCGGCACCTCGGTCCCGATCGTCGCGATCATCCTCGGCATCCTGACCATCGTCTACGGCTTCGTCACGAAGAACACGATCTTCGGTCGCCAGGTCTACGCCGTCGGTGGCAACGCCAACGCAGCCGTCCTGTCCGGCGTCTCGGCGCGGCGGGTCAACTTCTTCGTCATGATGAACATGTCCGTCCTCGCCGCGATCGCCGGCATGGTGTTCGTCGCCTACTCCGGCGCCTCGGGCCCCGCGGACGGCACCGGCTGGGAGCTCGACGCGATCGCCGCCGTGTTCGTCGGTGGCGCGGCGGTCGCCGGTGGTGTCGGCACGATCTCCGGCTCGATCATCGGTGGTCTCGTGATGGCGCTGCTGTCGAACGGTCTGCAGCTCATGGGCCTCGAGTCCAACCAGGTGCAGATCATCCGCGGCCTGGTCCTGCTCGTCGCCGTCGCCTTCGACGTCTACTCGAAGTCGCAGGGACGTCCGTCGCTCATCGGGGGCATGATGCGGCAGTTCCAGCGGAAGGACACCGAGCAGAACACGGTGGCCGCCCAGCAGCCGCGGTCCATCGAGGACCAGCCGGACAAGATCACCCTCCCCTAGTCCACCCCTCCCCACAGCGGGGCTCCGGCCCCACACCTCCTCAACGAAGAGAAAGCAATCACATGCGCAAGAAGATCGTCGCCGGCCTCAGCCTGGCGCTCATCGCGGGCCTCGCCCTCAGCGGCTGCTCGGCACGCGGCTCGTCCGACGACGCCGGCAGCACCAGCAGCATCAAGAAGGGCGACCTCATCGGCGTCGCCCTGCCGGCCAAGACCTCGCAGAACTGGGTCCTCGCGGGCGCCGCGTTCAAGAAGTCGATCGAGGACGCCGGCTTCAAGGCCGACATCCAGTACGCCAACGCCGGCAACCCGGTCCCCGACCAGCAGTCGCAGATCTCGGGCATGATCACCAAGGGCGCCAAGGCCGTCATCATCGGTGCCGCCGACGGTTCGCAGCTGACCGCGCAGGTGAAGTCCGCCAAGGACCGTGGCGCCGTCGTCATCGCCTGGGACCGCAACATCCTGAACACGAAGAACGTCGACTACTACGTGGCGTTCAACAACTTCAAGGTCGGCCAGCTCCAGGCCGAGGCGCTGCTCAAGGGCCTCGAGGAGAAGAAGGGCGACAAGCCGTACAACGTCGAGCTCTTCGCCGGTTCGCCGGACGACGCCAACGCGACCGTGTTCTTCAACGGTGCGATGGACGTCCTGCAGCCGAAGATCGACGACGGCACGATCAAGGTCGTCTCCGGTCAGACCACCTTCCAGAAGGTCGTCACGCAGGGCTGGCTCGCGCAGAAGGCCCAGTCGCGCATGACCGACCTGCTCTCGCAGTACTACACGGGTGACACCGAGCTCGACGGCGTCCTGTCGCCGAACGACACCCTCGCCCGTGCGATCCTCACCGCGACCAAGGCCGCCGGCAAGGACAACCCCGTCGTGACGGGCCAGGACTCGGAGACCGCGTCCATCCCGCTCATCATGAAGGGCACGCAGTACTCGACGATCTTCAAGGACACGTCGAAGGAGGCCCAGGCGGCCGTCGACCTCGTCTCCACGCTGTCGAAGGGCGACAAGCCCGACACGACGATGGACAAGACGAACAACTACAACGGCAAGAAGACGGTCCCCGCGATCGAGCTCACGCCGGTCCTGGTCACCAAGGACAACGCCGTCGAGGCCTACAAGGGCAACGACACCCTCGAGGAGCTCGCCAAGAAGGGCTGATCTCCCCAGCACCACGGACGGCCCCGTCTCGCCTCGGCGAGACGGGGCCGTCCTGCGTCGTCCTGAGGCCGGCCACAGGGCGGACGGGAGGCTCGGTGCACGTCGTGGCCGTGCCTCCCGTCCGCCCTGTGGTCCGGTCTACGGCTGAGCGGCGCGCAGCCGCCGAGCCGCCTCGGCCAGGAGCGGCACGTCCGTTCGCGCGGTGCCGAACACGACGGCTCGCGTGGTGTCGAAGTACCGCCGGGTGAGTCGCTCACCCAGGTCCGAGACCCGCGACCACGGGATGCTCGGCTCGCCCGCGGTGACCGCCGCGGGGAGCACGCGGACGACCTCACCGATCTCGACCAGGCGCATCCGGACGGCGTCGTGCACGAGGTCCTCGGGCAACCGGCGGTCGTCGACGTAGCGCAGGATCGCGGCACAGGCCGCGATGACGTCGTCGAGACGATCGCGGACGTCGCGACGGGTGGTCGACCCGCGGGTCACAGGGGCACCGCGGTCCGGACGACCTCGCGGCTCATCCCCGCCGCATCGACCACGTCGACGCGGACACCGAGGAGTCGTTCGGCCGCGTCCTGGATCCGCATGAGCGCGAAGATCCCGAGCCCCGGGTCGAGGTCGATCATCAGGTCGACGTCGCTGCCCGGGCCGTCCTCGCCCCGAGCGACGCTGCCGAAGAGTCGAGGACGGTGCCCGCCGAAGCGCTCGACGATCGCGATGAGCTCCTGCCGCGCGGCGGTGACGCGGTCCCGCAGGGGCGGTGGTTCCTCGACGGGCTGCAGGTCGATGCTGGTCGTGAAGCCCGCGGCGTGGAGCATGCGTTGCAGCGCCGCGAGCGATGGTTCGCGCCGACCGTTCTCGTACGTGCTGATGACGCTCTGCGTGACGCCGGCACGCTGGGCGAGCTGGACCTGGGTCAGTTCGGCGCGCTCACGGGCGTCGCGGATGAGCACCGCGGCCGACAGTGGCTGGGCGGACCGTTGGGGAACAGCGGACATGCTGCAACGATACACAGCATCCAACATTTCGCCTGCCGCCGGAGCGGCACACGCTCAGCGGTGGTCGGAGACGTCCGCCCGGTGGAAGTTCAGCGCCGAGCGCGACGCGGTCGGGCCGCGCTGGCCCTGGTACCGGGACTGGTACTCGGCGGAACCGTAGGGCTTCTCGGCCGGGCTCGACAGCTGGAAGAAGCACAGCTGTCCGATCTTCATCCCCGGCCACAACTTGATGGGCAGCGTCGCCACGTTCGACAGCTCGAGCGTCACGTGCCCGGAGAACCCGGGGTCGATGAAGCCCGCGGTCGAGTGGGTCAGGAGGCCGAGGCGACCGAGCGAGCTCTTGCCCTCGAGCCGTGCGGCGATGTCGTCGGGCAGCGTCACGACCTCGAACGTGGAGCCGAGGACGAACTCGCCCGGGTGCAGCACGAACGCCTCGTCCGGGTCGGTCTCGACCAGGCGGGTCAGGTCGGGCTGGTCCACCGCGGGGTCGATGTGCGGGTACTTGTGGTTGTCGAACAGCCGGAAGAACTTGTCCAGCCGGACGTCGATGCTCGACGGCTGCACGAGCGAGGCGTCGTACGGGTCGAGGCCGATCCGGCCTGCAGCGAGCTGGGCGGTGATGTCGCGGTCGGAGAGCAGCACGGACGAAGCCTAGCGGCAGCGGGCGTCGCGCCGGTATGCTGCCAGGCTGCCCACCACCCGGGCGGGCGGCGTTCGGAGCAGTGATGACCACGTACACCGTCGACGAGATCACGGTGCCCACCTCGATGGACGACGACCCGTCCACCGTCGCGACCTTCGCCGAGTGGCTCGCGGTGTCCGACGGGGCCGGAGCAGCCGTGCACGGGCTGCACGAGTTGGCCTGGACCCCGGAGGAGTACCTGCCGCTGTGCCGCGAGCCGGGAGCGCCGAGCCGACTCGTCGTCGCGCGCGATGACCGCGGCACCGTGGTCGGTGCCGGCTCGTACGACACGAAGCAGGAGCCCGGCACCACCAACTGCTGGCTGTCGGTCGGCGTCGTGCCCGAGCACCAGCGCCGCGGCGTCGGCACGCTGCTCGCCGACCACCTGGAGGCGATGGCCCGTGCTGACGGCCGCACGCAGTGGAAGACCTACGCGGTCTCGCGGCAGGTCGGTCCCGCGTCGGGGCCCGGGTACGTGCAGGCACCGACGGGGTTCGGCGCCGTGCCGGAGGACGAGGCCGGGGTGCGGTTCCTGACCGCCCGCGGCTGGCACTTCGGCCAGGTCAACCGGATCAGCCGGCTCCCGCTGCCCGCCGATGCATCCCTGGTGCGCGGACTGCACGAGCGGGCGTCCGCTGCCGCCGGCCCGGAGTACCGCGTGCACGCCTGGACGGGTCGCACACCGGAGCAGTGGCTCGACGGCATCGCCCTGCTCGAGACCCGGATGAGCACCGACGCGCCCGCCGGGGACATGGAGGAGCCCGAGGACGTCTGGACCGCCGAACGGCTCCGGGAGCACGAGGACGAGCTCGCCCGGGCACCGCGCACCCTGCTCACCGTGGCCGTCGAGCACCTGCCGACGACCACCCTGGCCGGTTTCACGCAGCTGTCCGTGCCGGACGACCCGGCACGGCCGGCACAGCAGTGGGACACCCTGGTGCTCCGGGAGCACCGCGGCCACCGGCTCGGCTGGCTGCTCAAGGTCGTCGGGATCCAGGAACTCGAGCGGCGGTTCCCGGGGCGCCCCTCGGTCATCACGTTCAACGCGGAGGAGAACCGCCACATGCTCGACGTGAACGAGGCCGTCGGGTTCGTCGGCGTCGGCTGCGAGGGCATCTGGGAACGGCGGGTCTGAGGGCGCATCCGAGGGGCCGCCGTCCAGCCGACACGCCTACCATTGGACGGTCATGACCGTCACGTCACCCGAAACCCAGCCCACCGGGTCAGCGCCGGACGCCGCCCCCACCACCGGGCGCTCGTCCACCGTCGCGACGGTCCTCGTCATCGCGATCCCGCTGGCCGTCGCGTGCTCGATCCTCGGGCTGACCGTCACCGGGGCCTTCAGCGCGAGTCAGCAGCTGGTGTCCGCCGGCGAGGTCGTCGAGTACGGCCTGCCGATCGCCCGCGTCGTGCACGACACGATGGCGGCGCTGACCATCGGGCTCCTCATCGTCGCCGCGTTCGCGCTCCCCGCGCAGAAGAAGGACCACGGCGCCCTGTCGAGCGTGCAGCACCGTGCGACCCGGTGGGCTGCTGCGACCGGCGCCGTCTGGTTCCTGGCCGCCGCGGTGAGCATCGTCCTGACCGGCGCGAACACCCTCGGTGTCCCGCTCACCAGCCCGGTGTTCGCCCGCAACTTCATGCTCTTCGCGTTCCAGGTCGAGATCGGCCAGGCGCTCGTGGTGTCGGCTGCCGCGATCCTGGTCGCCACGGTGGTCGCCGCCTTCGCCACCCGGGTGACGACCCTGGCGTTCGCCACCGTGATCGGCCTGTTCGCCCTGCTCCCCCTGGCGCTGTCCGGGCACGCCGCCGGGTCGCTCGAGCACGCGAACGCGGTGAACTCGCTCGCCATCCACCTGGTCGGGGTGTGCGTGTGGGCCGGCGGCCTGGTCGCCGTGGTCCTGCTCCGCACCCGCACCAGGGGCGCGACCGGACGCGTGATCGCCCGGTACTCGACGCTCGCCGGCTGGTCGTTCGGAGCCGTCGCGTTCTCCGGCATCGTCAACGCGTCGCTCCGACTGACCGGCCCGCTCGACCTGGTCACGACCTCGTACGGCTGGCTCATCACCGTCAAGGCGCTCATCCTCGTGCTGCTCGGCGTCGCGGGGATCGTGCAGCGCCGGAAGCTCGTGCCAGGGCTCCTCCGCGCTCCGCTCGACCGCCGCCTGTTCACCCGGTTCGCCCTGGCCGAGATCGTGTTCATGGCCGTGGCCATCGGTGTCTCGGTCGCCGTGTCCCGTTCGCAGCCGCCGATCCCGCAGACCCCGGCGACGGGCGAGGACACCCGCTCCGGCCTGATCGGGTTCCCGTTCCCGCCGGCGCAGACCACGCAGACCTACCTGACCCAGTGGCACATCGACTGGGTGTGGCTCGGCCTGGCCGTCGTCGGGGCCGTCTGGTACCTGCTGGCGGTGCGCAAGCTCCGGAAGCGCGGCGACGCCTGGCCCGTCGGTCGCACCATCGCCTGGCTGCTCGGCTGCGCCCTGTTCATCTGGACGACGTCGGCCGGCCCCGCGGTCTACGGCATGATCCACTTCTCGTCGCACATGCTCCAGCACATGCTGCTGATGATGTTCGTCCCGCTGCCGCTCGTGCTCGGCGGCCCGGTGCTCCTCGCGCTCCGCACCCTGCCGGTCCGGAACGACGGCTCACGCGGCGCCCGCGAGTGGCTCATGCTCTTCGTGCACTCCCGCTGGATGCAGTTCCTCGGCAAGCCCGCCGTCGCGGGGATCATCTTCGCCGGGTCCCTCGTGGTGTTCTACTTCACGCCGGCGTACCAGGCCGCGATGCAGTCGCACGAGTGGCACGTCGCGATGATCATCCACTTCGTCCTGAGCGGCTACCTGTTCTTCTGGGTCTTCGTCGGCGTCGACCCGGGCCCGCAGCGACCGCCGTACCCGATGCTCATCATCACGCTGCTTGCCACCCTGGCGTTCCACGCGTTCTTCGGGGTCGCTGTCATGACGTCGCAGTCGGTGTTCGCGATCGACTGGTTCCACGCACTGGGGCAGACGAACGACGCCGCGCTGCTCGACGACCAGCACACCGGCGGCGGCATCGCCTGGGGTGCATCGGAGCTCCCGATGGTGTTCGTGGCCCTGCTCGTCGTCCGGAACTGGATGCGCTCGGACAAGCGCGACGCGAAGCGCCTGGACCGCAAGGCCGACCGCGACGGTGACGCCGACCTCAAGGCCTACAACGAGCGTCTGGCGGCGATGAGCAAGCGGGACTGACGCGCGGCACCGGCCGCACGGCTGGCACGACCCGGGTCAGTCCCCGTGGACGATGCAGACCGCGTCGAGGTCCATCGCGGCCTCGAGCGCGGCCGAGATCCCCGATTCCCCGTCGGGGCCGGCTGGCGTCACGGTGTCGACCCACCACAGCGGGGTCGCCAGGGTCGGGGCGTCCGGCAGGATCCGCTCGACCTCGTCGGAGGAGTCCACCCGGCGCACGCCGAGCACGGTGATCACCGGGTGGGTGGCGTCCCGGCAGACCTGCATCATCGGGCCGTCGTCGAGCGCCCGGACACCCCAGGTCTCGTCGTGCAGCAGGAGCGCCTCCGCCACCTCGCGCGTCTCCACCGGCTGGCGGCAGAGGATGGTGACGTCACGCGGCACCCTGACCGCCCACCATCCGGTCGTCGCGGACGTGCCCGTCGAGCGTGCCCTCGTCGTGCGCGGGGTCGAGCGGTGCGCCACCGACCAGCTGCAGGAAGCGGTCCTCGTCGATGCGGTCCAGGAACGACTCGAGCGCCTCCCAGCCGTCCTCGAAGCGGACGATCATGCCGCCGTCGTCAGCGGCGTCGGCGTCCGGACGGGCGGCCGATCCGGAGCCGGCTGCGAAGGTCGCTGTCGTGGTGCGCGGTGGCGGCCAGACGCCGTCGCGGTCCAGGAAGCCGGCGGCCTCGGGGCCCACGACGACGGCGAGCGGTGACGGTTCGCCGTGCGAGACGGCCCGCACCAGGTGGTCCGCGTCGCCGCGGCGCTGCATGACCACGCCGAACACGGGGACGACCTGGTCGGCGACCCGCTGCACGGCGTCGAACATGCGGTTGGCCAGGCCCGGGTCGGTGTTCTCCTCGGGCACGGTGAGCACGGCGGACATCGTCTCGACGACGACCCCGCCGACCAGGTGCGCGGTCATCGTCGCGGAGAACCCCTCGCCGACGGCGTACGAGGTGGAGATGCCGGGCGCCTCGTGCTTCGCGTACTGCGTGACGACCCAGCGGTCCCACGGCACGGTGAGCGGTTCGGCGGTGCCCCACCGGGTCGGGCAGGTGCCCACGGTGTGGCACAGCGCCTCGATCGCGGAGCCCATGTCGACGGCACGGCCGGGGTGGTGGCGGAGGGTCAGGTCGATGCTGATCTGTCGCACCGAGTCGGCCGAGACCGGGTGCTCGGGTGACGGCGTGCCCACGAGTTCGGGGCCGCGGTGCACGAAGTCCTCGATGTCCGATGCGGCGACGCCGGTCCGGCCGTCACGCAGTGTGCCGTCGAAGTCCGACACCGCCCACGCGGCGCCGTACGCGCCGAGCGCGTGCCGGAGTGCCGGGGTGATCGCTGCGGCCCGGCCGGTGCGGAGCACGACCGTCCGTCCGGCGTCCGCCGACCGACGGAGCAGCGAGGCGAGCGCGTCGGTCAGCCACACGACGGGCGAGGCGGACTCGACCACGATCGCCGAGCCGACCACGTCGTCGATGAGGGGATGCCTGACCATCCGGGTCCTCCTCGGTTCGGGGCTGGAACTCCCTGGACGGTACACACGGGGACGACACCTGTCCGTCAGGCTCGCACCCTCACAGCGGAGACTCGGGAGGCGCGACACGCGGCCGCGAGACGGCGTACGGTGCGCGGTCGGCTGGCTTCCAGGCGAGAATCCGCTAGGCTTGCCGAGTCCCGTTCTGCGGGGCGCGCGAGTGTAGTTCAATGGTAGAACTCCAGCTTCCCAAGCTGGTAGCGCGGGTTCGATTCCCGTCACTCGCTCCGTCGGACGTACGCTCGCCGCATGTCCTCCTCTCCCGGTTCCCCCGAACACGTGGCACCCGTGGTCGTCATCGGTGGCGGGGTCGTCGGTGCCGCGACCGCGTACGCGCTCACCGCCCGCGGCGAGCGCGTCCTGCTCGTGGAACAGCACGCGCGCGGCCATCACCTCGGTTCCTCGCACGGTGCGACCCGGATCTTCCGGCAGGGCTACGCCGACCCGGAGTACGTCGCGCTGACCACGCGGGCGCTCGAACTGTGGGGAGCACTCGAGGCTGCCGCCGGCGAGGAACTCATCGTCCGTACGGGTGCCGTCGACCACGGTCGACCCGAGGTCGTCGACGCGATCGCCGCCGCCCTCACCGGCGCGGGGATCTCCCACGAGTCGCTCTCGCCGGACCAGGCGGCGGCGCGCTGGCCCGGCATCGCGTTCGAGGGGCACGTGCTGACCCACCCGTCGGCCGGTCGCATCCGCTCCGACCGGACGATCGAGGTGTTCCTCACGTTGGCCGAAGCGACCGGACTCGCGGACCTGCGCTTCGAGACCCGGGTCACCGGGCTCGAGGACCACGGTGACGACGTCACCGTGACGCTGTCCGACGGCAGCGCGGTCCGTACCGCGTCCGTGGTGGCCGCGGTGGGCTCGTGGGCGCCCACGCTGGTCGGCGAGCTGCTCGCCGGACGCGGGGCGGGCCTCCCGGCCATCCGCGTCACCCAGGAGCAGCCGGCCCACTTCCCCAGCCACCTGCCGGACGCGGCCTGGCCGAGCTTCGTGCACTGGGCCGACGGCGACGACGTGTACGGGCTGCTGACGCCGGGTGAGGGCGTGAAGGTCGGGTTCCACGGCACCGGGCCCGTCGTCGACCCGGACCACCGGGACTTCGTGCCCGTGCCGGCCGAGGCCGAGCGACTGCAGGCGTACGTCGCGCGGTACGTGCCGGGGGTCGACGCGACGAAGCCTGAGTTCATCAGCTGCCTGTACGACAACTCCCCCGACGAGGACTTCGTCATCGACCGGGTCGGGCCGCTGACCGTGGCGACGGGGTTCTCCGGGCACGGCTTCAAGTTCGCGCCGCTGCTCGGCGAGATGCTCGCGGACCTCGCGACGGGTGGCGTGCCGCACCCGCGCTTCGCCCTGCCGGAGCCGGTGCCCGCGACCTGACGCACCGACGGGTCCACCGCACGACGGCGTCTCGCGACGGGCCGCTACGGTGGGAGCCGTGCGCATCATCGTGGCTCCGGACTCGTTCAAGGGCACCGCGACGGCGGCGTCGATCGCTGCGGCGGTCCGCGACGGCTGGCTGACCGAGCGGCCCGACGACGACGTGGTTCTCGTCCCGATGGCCGACGGCGGCGAGGGCACGCTCGACGCCTTCGCGACCGCCGTCCCCGGAGCCGTCCGGGTCCCCGTCACCGTCACCGGACCGGGCGGCACGCCGGTCGACACCCACTGGCTGCGGCTGCCCGACGGCCGCGCGGTCGTGGAGCTCGCGGCGACGAGCGGCCTCCCCCTGCTCGACGCACCGATGCCGGACACGGCGACGAGCCGCGGGTTCGGCGAGGCGATCGCCGCCGCGCTCGACGCCGGTGCCACGGAGCTCGTGCTCGGCGTCGGAGGCAGCGCGTCCACCGACGGCGGGCGTCCGGTGCTCGAAGCGCTCGGACTCGACAGTGACGGAGCCGGCACCGACGGCCTCCGGGAACTCCCCCCGCTCGGCGTCACCGTGCTCACCGACGTGACCTCTCCACTGCTCGGTCCGACCGGTGCCGCCGCTGTCTTCGGCCCGCAGAAGGGCATCACGCCCGACCGGGTGGCGTCCGTCGACGACCGGCTCGCCACCTGGGCCGCGCGTTTCCCCGACGTCGACCCGGACACCCCGGGCGCCGGAGCCGCCGGCGGTGTCGGGTTCGGTCTGCTGGTGTGGGGCGCCACGCTCGCCGGCGGGGCCGCGGCCGTCGCCGAGGTCCTCGGGCTCCCGGCACTGCTCGACGGAGCCGATGTGGTGATCAGCGGCGAAGGGTGCTTCGACGGGCAGAGCGCCGTCGGCAAGGTGCCCTCGGTGGTCCGCGACCTGACCGCGGCGCACGCTCCCGGCGCCCGTTCGATGCTCGTCGCCGGCGCGATCGAGGCCCCGCTCGACGACTACGCAGCCGCCGCATCGCTCACCGTGCTCGCGACGCAGACCACCGGCGAGCCCGACGACGCCCTCGCCGACCCGCTGCGCTTCGCGACGATCGCGGGCCAGCGGTTGGCCCGGCTCGTCTGAGCGAACAGGACGACGCGAGCAACGCGGCGGCGCAGTGCCGCGTCGACGCGCCGGGCAGCCGCCGCGACGCGCCCGTCCGCGGGCACAGGGGTGTCCTGGTTGTACCTCCCACCCGGCCTCGCCTGCGCGCAGACTGGTTCCGGGCCGGAACCGGCCCGCGACGAACCACCCCACGAGGAGATCATTGCGCACCGTCAACGCGTACGCGGCACCGTCAGCGACCGAGCCGCTCGTCAAGACCACCATCACCCGTCGTGACGTCGGCCCGAACGACGTCGAGATCGACATCGCCTACGCCGGCATCTGCCACTCGGACATCCACACCGTCCGCGGCGAGTGGGGCCCCATCCAGTACCCGCAGGTCGTCGGCCACGAGATAGTCGGACACGTCTCCGCCGTCGGTGAGAACGTCACCAAGCACCAGGTCGGCGACCGCGTCGGCGTCGGCTGCATGGTGAACTCCTGCGGCGAGTGCGAGAACTGCGTCGCCGGCCAGGAGCAGTACTGCCTCAAGGGCAACATCCAGACCTACGCGGGCGTCGACCCGGCCGACGGCTCGATCACCCAGGGCGGCTACTCGCAGGCCGTCGTGGTGAACGAGGACTTCGTCCTCCGGGTCCCCGAGTCGCTCGACATCGAGAAGGTCGCGCCGCTGCTCTGCGCCGGCATCACCACCTACTCGCCGCTGCACCACTGGAACGCCGGCCCGGGCACCAAGGTCGCCGTCGTCGGCATGGGCGGGCTCGGCCACATGGCCGTCAAGATCGCCGTCGCGCTCGGCGCCGAGGTCACCGTCCTGTCGCAGACCACCTCGAAGCAGGAGGACTCGCTCCGCTACGGCGCGAAGGCCCACTACGCGACGAAGGACCCGGAGACGTTCGAGAAGCTCGCGAACTCCTTCGAGCTCATCATCAACACCGTCTCGGCGAAGATCCCGATGGGCGCCTACCTCGGCCTGCTCAAGGTCGACGGCACGCTCGTCAACGTGGGCGCTCCGTCCGAGCCGCTCGAGGTCCCGGCCTTCGCGCTCATCCCGCGTCGGCTCAGCTGGGCTGGCTCCGCCATCGGCGGCATCCAGGAGACCCAGGAGATGCTCGACTTCTGCGCCGAGCACGGGATCCTGCCGGAGACCGAGCTCATCAGCGCCGACCAGATCAACGAGGCCTACGAGCGCGTGCTGTCCTCGGACGTGCGCTACCGCTTCGTGATCGACGCGGCCACGCTGGCGTAGTCGTCACCACTTGCGAGACGGGAGGCCCGGTACCAGCTGGTACCGGGCCTCCCGTCGTTCTGCCTGCCTGTCCGTCGGACCGTCAGCCGACCTCGTCACCGGACGGCAGCGCGCCGCACCAGTCGACGGAGCCCGCGTCGATGCTCGCCTCGAGCGCACCGGAGGCCGCGTCGACGATGCTCACGAGCTCGCCGGCCGCCGACTTCGTCGCGACCGCGACGAACTGGCTGTTCGGGGACGGGCAGACCGCGGTGACGCTCGCGTCGTCCGGGATCGTCACCGGCAGCCGGGAGGCCCGTCCCCCGTCCACGCGCACGATCCGTGCAGCGATGGTGCCGTCCGACCGCACGTCCCCCAGCACCCGCAGGTACGTGTCGTCGGACAGCTGGGCGATGCGGCCGAGGACGGCCGCATCGGTGCTCGCGGCGGGCGCCTGCAGCGCCGACTTCGACCCGTCGGTCAGGTCCAGCCGCTCGATGCCGGTGCCCGTCTCGACGACGGCCGTGGTGCCGGTGCCGACGAAGCCGTGCAGGTAGGTGGCGCTGCCGAGCCGGACCGGGTCGGCCCGCCCGCTCATGTCGACGAGCACCAGGTCGTCGCTGCCCGTCCGGACCAGCGCGCTCTCGGTGCGCGGTACGTAGGCCCACTGCCCGACCGTCATCGGCACGGCACCGGTCTTCGGCTTGCCGTTCGCCGCGATCGCCGTGGGCATGTGGGTGCCCGTCATGTCGACCGCGTACAGGCCGGTGTTCCGGGACTGCCCGGTCGAGGTGTCGGCGTACTCGAACCCGAACGAGGCACCGTCGTCGGCGACGTGGAGCGCGGTGACGCGGCCCTCGGCGGTCGGCAGGGTGAGGTGTTCGACGGGGGCGTCGGCGTCCTGCACGCCGCCGCTCAGCGCCACGATGTCGACGGACGAGCTGGCGTCCGTGCCGCTCACGACCACCAGGGATCGGCCGAGCCGGGCGTACTCCGAGATCGCCGTGCCCTCGTAGACCGTCGTGGCGCCGCCGGCGTCGAGGGATCGCCGGACGATGCGGTCCTTCGCCCCGGCCTGCCCCGGGACGAGTGCGAGCACGTCGGTGCTGCCGGTGCGGATCGCCGCCGTCAGGTCGGACGTGGCGCGCTGCCCGGGTGCCCGCACGCCCGCGACCGTCACGGTGTACTCGCGGTCGTACGCCAGGGGCCCGGCGAACTCGACCGCGATCGTGTTGCCGCTCGAGGTCACGGTGTGCGCCGCGGCCGGGCTGACCCGGACGTCGGCGGCGTCGACCTTCTGCAGCGCCTGGTTCGCCGTCAGGATGACCCGCTGGGCCGGCCTGGTGACGAGCCCGGTCGCGTCGTAGGACACGTCCCGGAGCCGCGGACCTTGCTGCGAGCCGACGACCGCGGCGAGCGCGGCAACCACGGCGAGGACGACCACGACAGCGACGTACCGGCGGTGGAAGCGGTGTGCGACGGGGCGGCGCTCGCGGAGCTGACCTCCGCGGAGCTGGTCCCCGGGGCGCTGGTCACCGTGACGCTCAGAACTCATACGGGTCCTCGGGCTGCGCGATGTCGGTGATCTCCGCGGCCTTGACGACGATGCGGGCGTCGGCGGACTGGTCCGGGTTGGCGGCCAGGGCTCCGCGGACGGTGACCCACTGCCCCTCGTCGGGGACGGTCCCGTCGCCGTCGCCGGTGACGACACCGAGGCCGACCGGTTGCGCGTCCACGGCGCAGCAGCTGATCACGAAGCGGGTGAGGGTGAAGGACCCGTCGTCGCCCGGCACCACGAAGCCGGTCAGTTCGACCTGCTTCCCGACCAGGGCCGTCGTGTCCGTGGTCTGCCGGATCAGCGCGGCCCAGTCCTTGACGCCGTACTCCGACGTGTCGACGCCCTCGCTGCCGAGCAGCTGCACCGCCGACTCCGAGCCGGTCGCGTTGGACAGGGTCGCGGAGTCCACACTCCGCTGCTGGGCGGTCCGGGCGGACAGGGTCGTCGGGGGCAGGACGAGCATGGCGACGGTGACACCGATCGTGACGACGGCGGCGGCTCCGCCGAGGGCGAGGCGGACGACGCGACCGCGCCCGGGGCGCGGCTGGTGGGCTTCGGCGTCGGCGTCGTGCCGGTGGGCATCGCCGTCGGCGTCGTGCTCGTCGGCGTGGTGTTCGTCCGCTTCGTCGCCGTGCGTGTGGCCGTACCCGCGGGCCGTGGCCACCAGCCCGGCGATCGACGCGGGCACCCCGACGGCGGCGAGCACGACCGTGAACACCGAGTAGCGCGGGTTGATGTACAGGTCGAGGTGCCCGACCAGCGCGAGCCACAGCGTGCAGAGGGCCGCGGCCAGCACCGACCCGAGACCCAGGTAGGCGGCCGCGTTGCCGCGTGCATCAGACGAGGACATTCATCACCAACCCGACGGCTCCGGCGAACAGGACGCACACGACGGACAGCAGCACCAGGAAGCGGACCCGGAACGTCGTGCGCAGCAGGGCGATCATCTTGACGTCGATGATCGGCCCGATGATCAGGAAGGCCGTGATCGACCCCGGCAGGAACGTCGACGCGAACGACAGCGCGAAGAAGGCGTCGACGTTCGAGCAGAGCGACACCGTCATCGCCAGCAGCATCATCGCCGCGACGGACAGCACGGGGTTCGAGCCGACGGCCACCAGGGTCGAACGGGGCACGGCGACCTGGATCGCCGCGGCGAGGCCGGCGCCGACGAACAGCGCCGGCATCATCGTCGCCGTCTCGCCGCCGAACTGCGCGGCGCTCTGCCGCCAGCGGTGCAGGCCGCGGGGCGCTCCGACGGCCGCACGGCACCGGGCCTCGAAGGCGGGGAGCAGCAGGTCGGCCGGACGGCGGTGCGCGGCGACGATCCAGCCGACGAGGTTCGCGATGACGAACCCGCCGACGATGCGTACCGGCAGGATCCACCCGGACCAGCCGAACGCCTGCGCGGTGCTGATGATGACGAGCGGGTTGAGGATCGGGGCGGCGACCAGGAACGTGACGGCTTCGGCCGGCGTGAACCCGCGCATCATCAGGCCGCGGGCGAGCGGGACGTTGCCGCACTCGCACACCGGGAACAGCATGCCGATCAGGGAGATCACGGCGCGCCGGCCGAAGGCGTTCTGCGGCAGGACCTTCTCGAGCGCGCCGACCGGCACCCAGACCTCGACGACGATCGACAGCACGATGCCGAGCACCACGAACGGCAGGGACTCGACGACGACGCTGATCGCCAGCGTGAGGAAGTCCTGCACGACGTCCGGCAGCCCGGTCGACCCGATGCTCGGCGAGAACAGCCGGATGCCCAGCAGGACGACGACGGCGAGCAGCACCAGGCCGGGGCCGGTGAGGCTCCGGGTGCGCTGCGGCGGCCGCGTGGTCGTCGTCACCGGGACAGGATAGGTGACGCGTCCTACCCGGGGCTGCGCGCGCCCCCTCGCACGGTGCGAGGGGACGGCCGATGGATCGTTCGGTGCGAGGTTCTGTACTCGGTGCAGGGTCGCGAGCCTCACACCGAGTACGGAACCTCGCACGACCCGTACGCCCCCCTCGCACGGTGCGAGGGGGCAGTGCGCTCAGCCGGCGGTGACGCCGTCCAGGTGTCGGTCGAGCACGTCGATCGCCCAGTCGCCGGACTCCCCCGGAGCCAGTCGGACGACCTGCATCGCGAGCCCGTCCAGGAGCGCGTGCAGACGGCAGGCCTCGTACTCCCGGTCGTCCGCCGGCACACCGAGCAACCCGAGGACCTCCTCGCACCACGTCCGCATCGCCGCGACGGTCCGGTCGAGCGTCGGCCGGAGCGCGACGTCGGTGAGCGCGGCGTTGCCGAGTGCCAGGTAGACCTCGAGCTCGATGACCCGTTCCTCGTCGAGGGGCAATAGCTCGAGCACGATCCGGCGTGCCCGTCGGGTCGGTGTCAGGTCAGCCGGGATGGCGTCGATGCGCTCCCGCGTCCGGTCGAACACGAGGGCGATGGTGTGCTCGCGGACGCTCGCCTGCGTCGGGAACGTGTAGCGGACCGTGCTCGGCGGCAGCCCCGCCTCGGCGGCGACGTTCCGCACGCTCAGCGCTCCGAGGCCGTCGCGGGTGAGCACCCGGCACGCCGCCTCGGACACTGTGCGGCGGCGTTCGTCGACGTCCATGCTCCTGGCCACGACGCCATACTCGCACAGCCGTACGAACTCGTGCTACCGTCGAGGTCGTTGTCGCACAGTCGTACGACAAAGACCTCGAACAACTCCGCAGGAAAGGACATCGTCATGGCGTGGGCAATCCTCGTGCTCAGCGGCGTGCTCGAGGCCGTGTGGGCCACCGCCCTCAGCGCCTCGAACGGCTTCAAGAAGGTCGTCCCCTCGATCGTGTTCGTCGCCGGGATGGCCCTGAGCATGGTGGGGCTGGCGTTCGCGATGAAGAGCATCCCGGTCGGCACCGCCTACGCGGTCTGGGTCGGCATCGGGGCGTCCCTGACCGTGGTCGTCGCGATCCTGCGCCGGCAGGAGGCCGCGTCCTTCGCACGCCTCGCCTTGGTCGTCGGCCTGGTGGCGTGCGTCATCGGCCTCAAGGTGGTGAGCTGACGTGGCGTGGATCGTCCTGTTCGTCAGCGCCGCGCTCGAGACCGTCTGGGCCACCGCCCTCGGCGAGAGCGACGGTTTCACCCAGCCCCGACCGACCATCGTGTTCGCCGTCACGATCGTGATCAGCCTGGTCGCGTTCGGCTACGTCCTCAAGCACATCCCGATCAGCACGGCGTACGCGGTGTGGACCGGAACCGGCGCCGCCCTCACGGTGCTGTGGGGCATGGCCACCGGCGCGGAGCCCGTCACCGTCCTGCGCCTGCTGTTCATCGCCGGCATCGTCGGGTGCGTCGTCGGCCTCAAGCTCGTGCCGGCCCGCCCCGCCGCGGAGCCCGCCGCCCCAGCCCATGTCGCGAGAGCGACAGCATCCCGCGGATGATCGGCGAACACCTGTCGCTTCCGCGGGGCTGACGGGAGCGCCGTCCGCAGGACTGTCGCTGTCGCGACGCGGGCCCGAGGACGCGCGCCGAGACGGACGGGAGGCCCGGTGCCAGCTGGCACCGGGCCTCCCGTCCGTCCGTCGGTCACGCCCACCGCACATGGTGAGCAGCAGGGGTCGGGTCGCCTCACGGGACCCGACCGTTCCTGCTCAGGACGCGTGCGTCAGACGGACGCGCCCGTCCACTCGTCCTCGGCGGCTACGTGGTCGCTGCCGACCGTGCCGGCCGCCATCGCGGCAGCGGCACGTGCCGCGTGCGACGGCGGGTCCGACGGCACGTCGGCGGGGCGTCCCTCGTCGTTCAGCTTGCGCAGCTCCGGCACGATGTCCGTCGCCAGGATGTCGATCTGCTCGAGCACCGTCTTGAGCGGCAGACCGGCGTGGTCGATGAGGAACAGCTGGCGCTGGTAGTGGCCGACGTGGTCCTTCATCGCCGCGTACCGGTCGATGACCTGCTGCGGCGAGCCGACGGTGAGCGGGGTCTGGGCGGTGAAGTCCTCCATCGAGGGGCCGTGACCGTAGACCGGGGCGTTGTCGAAGTAGGGCCGGAACTCGTTGATCGCGTCCTGCGAGTTCTTCCGCGCGAAGAACTGCCCGCCGAGCCCGACGATCGCCTGGTCGGCACGGCCGTGCCCGTAGTGCTCGAAGCGCTGGCGGTACAGGCCGACCATCTGCTCGGTGTGCTGGATCGGCCAGAAGATGTTGTTGTGGAAGAAGCCGTCACCGTAGTAGGCGGCCTGCTCGGCGATCTCCGGCGTGCGGATCGAGCCGTGCCAGACGAACGGCGGGACCCCGTCGAGCGGACGCGGGGTCGAGGTGAAGCCCTGCAGCGGCGTGCGGAACTTGCCCTGCCAGTCGACGACGTCGTTCTCCCACAGCTGGCGGACGAGCGCGTAGTTCTCGATCGCCAGGTTGACGCCCTGGCGGATGTCCTGACCGAACCACGGGTAGACCGGGCCGGTGTTGCCGCGACCCATCATCAGGTCCATGCGGCCGTCGGAGACCACCTGGAGCATCGCGTACTCCTCGGCGATGCGCACCGGGTCGTTCGTGGTGATCAAGGTCGTCGACGTGGACAGGGTGATGTCCTTCGTCTTCGCCGCCAGGTAGGCGAGCAACGTCGTCGGCGACGAGGCCACGAACGGCGGGTTGTGGTGCTCACCGGTCGCGAAGACGTCGAGCCCGGCCTGGTCGGCGTGCTCGGCGATCGTCAGGATGTCGCGGACGCGCTGGGTGTCGTCCGGCGTGGTGCCGGTCGTGGGGTCGGTCGTGACGTCACTGACCGTGAAGATGCCGAACTGCATGATGCGCCGCCTTTCGCGATTTCGATGCGTTTGCATCGACTTGCTCGGTACAACGTAGCGCACGGCGGGGCATTCCCGCCAGGCTCGCGCCGGTCGTTCGACCGGGCGGTCAGCCCTGTCGGGCGGCCGGGAGGCCCGGCTCGGCTGCCCGGATCAGCCGGCGGCGGGCAGCGTGGCCGGGTCGGTGCGTGCGGCGTGGTGCATCCCGTCGAGGAACCACACCGTCGTCACGACCGCGAGGACGCTCGCGCTGGACGCCAACCGCCCCGCCACCAGGATCGCGGCGTGGTCGTACGCGCCGGCGCCGGTCAGGCCGACCACGAGCGCCGCGACACCGATCGCCAGCGTGACCCCGGTCGCGACGAGGAGCACGACGCTCACCACCCGCCGCGGCCCCCGCCTGCCGTCACGGTCGCCCCGGAGCCCCCGGTCGACCCGTGGTCCGACCGCGCGGACGATCCCGAGCCAGAACATCGCGATCGCGCAGGCCCCGATGATGTCGCTGACCCGGTGCCAGCCGTAGACCACGGTCTGGTTCGCCACGAAGACCGCGTACCCGGCACCGACGATGGTCACCAGCGGGCGGAACCGACGAGGCGTGACCATCAGGACGGCGAACAGCGCCGCCAGCGCGATCGTCGCGTGCCCCGAGGGGAAGGAGTTCGGCGTCGTCGACTGAGCGATCTCCGGGCGCACGGCGATACGCTTGACGAGCGTCGAGGTGGCCGCCGACGCGAGCACCACGACCCCCGCGCCGAGCCCCACCGAGAGCCGCCGTCTGGCGAACGCCACGGCGACGATCACGACGACGAGCAACAGGATCACCGGCACCGAGATGACGTTGAGCGCAGTGTCCGAGCTGAACAGGTCGGACTCCCGGACCCCGCCGAGTGCGGCGTCCTCCGCTTTCTGACCGACCGGGGTCAGCACCGCGACCCCGTAGACGAGAGGCACGATCACGAACCCCAGAGCCGCCAGCGCAGCCCACCGCCCCCGCCGCGAGACCCACGGTCCGCGCGACTCGGATGCACTGCGCTCGGGTGTCAAGGTCACCGGGCTGGTCCTCCTCGGGGTGGTCGTCGTCGGGCTCGTCGCACGACTGGCGGCGGCGCTGCGATTGGGTCGGTCGGGGCCCGACACGATACCGTTGGAGCACCGGCCGGAGGCTGGGAGCCGCACCCCCGTCGGCCGTGCACAGCGCGCTGAGACGAGGGGATCGGTGATCCCCGCCGGGCCGTCGCACCACGCGGGACCGACGCACGTCGCGTCGGCAGTGTACGAGGAGGAAACCGAAGTGGCCATCAAGGAACCGGGCATCATCGCCTCGCCGAACCGGGGTCTCGCACTCACGGCCGGCAGCGTCCTCGCACTCTGGGGCGTCCTCGGCTTCTTCTTCGCCGCCGACGGCGACCCCGGCTTCTTCAACCGCCAGGGCGGCATGCTGTGGAACGCGTTCGGCGTGAACCCGGCGCTCTGCCTGGTGTGGGTACTGCTCGCCGTGGTGCTGCTGATCACCGGACTCGGCAACACCATCGGATCGCGGAACGGCAACCTGCTCGTCGGCGCCCTGCTCGTCGTCTTCGCGGTGTACGGCTTCGTCTTCGTCGACACCTCGGCCAACGTCTTCGCCCTGAACACCACGGACAACGTGTTCCACGCGATCGTCGGCGTGCTCCTGCTCCTCACCGCGATCGGTGCCGACAAGGAGAACCTCCGCGCGCTGCGTGCGGCGCGCGCCTGACGCACCCGCTCGTTCGCACTCCCGATGCCCGTCTGCCGCTCCGGCAGGCGGGCGTCGTCGTTGTGTGCGGGCGTGGGGCGGGGGCGGCGTTGGGGGGCGGTTGCGTCGTCCGGCGGGTGCCGGCCGGTCACGACTCCCCGCTCAGGTCCGCCGGCCGGTCACGAACCGTCGGCCGAGGCGCCTCGGAGCGACAGGTCGCGACCGCTCGAGGCAGGGGCGACGGGGTGTCGTGACCGCTCGAACCGCGCCACGCGGAACGGGTGGAACCCGCTCGGACGACGGCGTCGGCCAACCGCAGGTCGGACGCGTCAGTCGGCGGCGGAGTCGGCGCCGGACTGCTTCTTCGGGGCCTCGAGCTCGGTGGCGACGATGCGGGGCGCCTCGGACATGAAGCGCCGGACGTCCAGGTCGACGATGATGTCCTGCGGCCGGAGCGGCCGGGTGAGGAAGAGCCCCTCGAGCGAGGTCAGCCGCGACAGCGCCACGTACGTCTGGCCGGCGCTGAACACCCGGTTGCCGAGGTCGACCACGGCTCGGTCGTAGGTGCTGCCCTGCGACTTGTGGATGGTCACTGCCCAGGCGAGCCGGAGCGGGAACTGCTGGAACTCCCCGACGGTGTCCTTCTTGAGTTCCTTCTTGTCCGCGTCGTACGAGTACTTGAACTTCTCCCACACCGACGGCTGGACCTCGAACGACTCACCGTCGACGTCGACCCACACCGTGTCGCGGATGGCCGTCACGATGCCCAGGGTGCCGTTCACCCAGCGCTGGTCGGCGTCGTTGCGCAGGAACATCACGTGCGCACCGGGCTTCAGCTCGAGGGCTTCGTCGGCCGGGAAGTTCCGTCCGCCGAAGTCGCCGTTCACGTCGGCCTTGGCGGTCTTCACCTTGCCGGGCAGCCGCTCGAGGGCCGCCTTGTTGATCCGGGCGACCGTGTCGTTGCGGGTCGCCAGGGTGATGGCGTCGTCCGGAGCCGGACGGGCCCCGGCGGTGTTCAGCTGCTCGGCGATGTCCGCGGTGACCCGACCGTGCCGAACCGCGGTGAGCATCGCGGCGAAGGCGTCGTCGCGCTGCCGGTGCACCGTGGCGAGCTCGATGATGTTGAGCTCGGCCTCAAGCCACACCTTGGCGTCGAAGAACCACATCGACCGGTAGTGGTCGGTGAAGTAGGCGCGCTCGTCGGCGTCGCCCGGCACCGGGGGCAGCTGGTACGGGTCGCCGAACATCACGACCTGGACGCCGCCGAACGGCTCGAACTGTCGACCGCGGGCCTTGCGGAGCGACCGGTCCATGCCGTCGAGCAGGTCGGCGTTGACCATCGAGACCTCGTCGATGACCAGGGTGTCGATCGTGTTGAGGAGCTTGCGGGTGTCCGGGCCCTGTCGCAGCTCGGCGTCGGCGATGAGCCCGATCGGCAGCCGGAACAGGGAGTGGATCGTCTGGCCGCCGACGTTGAGCGCAGCGACCCCCGTCGGGGCGCAGATGACGACCTGCTTCTCGGTGTTCCACGACAGGTGGTTGAGCAGCGTGGACTTGCCCGTCCCGGCCCGGCCGGTGATGAACACGTGGTCACGGGTGTGCTCGATGTACTCGAAGACGGCGCGCTGTTCGTCGCTCAGCTCGATGCTCATCGGACGTCCGCCCCGGGCGAGGGTTCGAGGTCGTCGCTGCCGTCGTCGAAGTCCAGGTCGCCCTGGTCGTCCTGGGCAGCGGGCTCGGCGAGGACGGTCGCGCCGGCGGCGGCCCCGACGGCAGCCCCGGCACCGGGACCTGCCGCGTCGACCGGGTCTGCCCCGTCACGCCGCAGCCGCACGAGCACCACCACGACCACGGTCACCAGGAGCAGCACCCCGGCGACGATCAGCACGAGCCCGGCCCGTGCCTGGTCGACGAGCGGGTCCGGCCCCCACGTCCGACCCATCGCGCCGAACCACGAGGCCTGCAGCAGCCCGAGCGGCCCGCGCATCGCGAAGCCGAGCGAAACGGTGCCCGCGGCGATCACCACGGCCCCGACGATCCGGACGGCCGCGGCGGCCGTGGTGGGACGGCAGTGCCCGGCGGGGATCGGTGTGCAGAGCGT
Source organism: Curtobacterium sp. BRB10 (assembly GCF_031844325.1). Taxonomy (NCBI): domain Bacteria; kingdom Bacillati; phylum Actinomycetota; class Actinomycetes; order Micrococcales; family Microbacteriaceae; genus Curtobacterium; species Curtobacterium sp. BRB10. The sequence continues at coordinate 46,639 of NZ_JAUZVA010000005.1, read as the reverse complement.
CGGGACGGCCAGCAGCCCGACCAACAGGAACACGGCGTCGCTGACGGTGCGGCCGGTGGGGTCGCTCACCGACCACCGGACGGCGTCGGTGGCGAAGAAGGCCCACCACAGGGCCGCCGCGAGCAGGAACGCGGGGAACGGCTGGGCCAGGTACCGCACGGAGGGGTGCTCGACGATGACGTCGGTCCACTCCCGCACACCCGTGCTGTCGTCGCTCCGAGGGTGCACGGCGGCGCGGATCAGGGCGACGGGCGCCGCCGCCCAGACCAGGGCGGGGACCACCAGGCCGAGCAGCACGTGGGCACCGACGTTCGCCGAGACGAGGAACCGGTCGTACTGGTGCAGCGATCCCGAGGTCGCGACCACCAGGGACACGATCCCCAGGGCTGCGGCGACCGACCGTCGCACCGGCCACCGCACGCCGCTCCGCCGCAGGCGCACGACGCCGGCCGCGTACGTCGCGGCGAGGAGCACGGCGGCCATCACCCAGAACAGGTCGATGTTCCACTGGGTCAGCCAGCCCCACGCACCGGGCGCGTGGGGCAGCAGGTCATCGGTCAGGAGCTCCGCCGGGCTCGGGTCGGTGGTCTTGCTCAGGGCGATCTGGTCGACCGGGGTGGCGGTCCGCCCGAGCGCCGCCGCGAACCCCGACGCCACACCCATCACCGCGAGCTCGACGACGATGAGGGTCCAGAAGGGCCGCTGCCCACCGGGCGAGGTGGTCAGCGCACGGATGGCCCGACGGCGCTGCACCGCGCCGAGGACCCCGATGGCGACGATCGCGCCGATCTTCACCAGGACGAGCGTGCCGTACGGGGTGAACAGGTTCGACAGTGCCCCGACGCGGATCTGCGCCGACGCCGTGCCCGAGACGGCGACGAGCACGAAGCAGCCGAGGGCGATGCTCGAGTACCGGGCCACGACCGCGGCCAGCCGGTCGCCGGGCAGCACCCCGCGCAGCAGCACGAGCATGACGAGCCCACCGACCCACAGCGCCGCACCGACCAGGTGCAGCCCCAGTGCCGTCACGGCGGCGTCGTGGCTGGCGGTACCGGCGGCGTGGCCCTGCTGCGCGAGCGGGATGAGGCCGATCATCGAGACGCCGGCGGTCAGGGCGACCATGCCCCGCGAACGGACGGCGAAGCAGAGCACCGTGACGGCCGCGGCGACGAGGACGGTCACGAGCCAGGCGAGCCCGAGTTCGGTGCCGGTGAGGAAGACCCCCATCGACTGCCCGAACTGCTCGTCGATGCTGATGCGCGAACCGGCGACGCTGAGGAACGTGCAGAACGTGGCGACGGCCGACGCGACCGTCCAGACACCACTCGCCGCGGCGGCGACGTCGAGCGCGCGGTTCCACTCGGGGCCCGAACGCGAGAGCCCGATGGTCGCCAGGGCGAGCCCACCGATCGTGGTGGCCGCGGACAGGTCGACGACGAGCCGGGCGATCGGCAGCCCGAAGCGCACGACGGGCCCCGGGTCGGCGATGAGTGCCGGGTTCGCACCCCCACCGATGACGAGTGCCGTGAGCAGCGCCACGAACCCGACGAGCAGGAGCACGGCGGGACCGGCGATGCGCGCGATCCGATTCACCCGTCAAGCCTAGGCGGTGCCCACCCGGCCGACGGACGGGGCGAGCCGATCTGTGCAAACCGGCACGGGCCTCCAGGCAGGACGCGCGCACCGGGCGAACGAACGCGCGCCCGACCGAGCACACGTCCACGCACGCGCCCCGGGAACGACGAAAGGGACGGCCGAAGCCGTCCCTCCCGATGCGCGGAACGGTCTTACTTGACCGCAGCCTTGAGCTTCGAGCCGGCGCTGACCTTGACCGAGTCGCTCGCGGCGATCTCGATGGCGTCACCCGTCTGCGGGTTGCGGCCGGTGCGGGCGGCGCGGTGCGTCTTCTCGAAGGCGATCCAACCGGGGATCGTGACCTTCGTGCCGTCGGCGACGGACGACGAGACGACGCTGAAGAGCGCGTCGACGACGCCGTTGACGGTGGCCTGGCTCTGGCCGGACTCAGCGGCGACGGCAGCGACGAGCTCGGTGCGGTTCAGTGACTTGTCAGCCATGGATGTCCTCCTCGGACTTCTTGCAGTATCGGTCGGACGCACGTGTCGTCCGGCGCCCGGAGCGGGTGCCCCGTGCCACGGTGCCAGTGGGCCGAGGGCCCGGCGGAACCGGAGTTGAACCTACCAGCCGCCGGGGGTGAAAACCGCCGACTCGCCCGGATTTCCGGGGTTGTCGGGGCTCCGAGGGGGTGCTGGAGGGGCAGATGTGACGAATGACGGCTCGCATGTACCCCGTACACAGCGAACGCCCCGCCACGAGGAGGTGACGGGGCGTCGTGTACTGCGAGTGCTTACCAGGAGCTCTTCGTGATGCCGGGGAGCTCGCCGCGGTGGGCCATGTCACGGAAACGGACACGGCTGATGCCGAACTCACCGAGGTGGCCACGGGGGCGGCCGTCGATGGCGTCGCGGTTGCGGTAGCGGATGGGCGATGCGTCGCGGGGCAGCTTCTGCAGACCCACGCGGGCGGCCTCACGCGACTCGTCGGTGCCGTTCGGGTCCACGAGGGCCTTCTTCAGCTCGAGACGACGCTCGGCGTAGCGCGCGATGATGACGGCACGCTGGTTGTTCTTCGCGATCTTGCTCTTCTTCGCCATGCTTAGCGCTCCTCACGGAAGTCGACGTGCTTGCGGATCACCGGGTCGTACTTCTTGAGCACGAGTCGGTCGGGGTTGTTCCGACGGTTCTTCTTGGTCACGTAGGTGAACCCGGTGCCCGCCGTCGAGCGGAGCTTGATGATCGGACGGATGTCCTGACCCTTTTTCGCCATCAGATCTTCTCCCCACGGGCGAGGAGATCCTTGACGACGGACTCGATGCCACGTGCGTCGATCACCTTGATGCCCTTCGCGCTGAGCGTGAGCGTGACGTTACGACGAAGCGAGGGCACGTAGTACGTCTTCTTCTGCACGTTCGGGTCGAAGCGACGCTTCGTCCGGCGGTGCGAGTGCGAGATGTTGTGACCGAAGCCGGGAACGGCGCCGGTCACCTGGCACACTGCTGCCATGGTTTCCTCCTGAGTACCGTGCGACCGGACGGCCGCACCCAAGTTCACTTGCCTGGTGCGCACGCGCAGTGCCACCGGAGTGACCGTGCGAGGGGGTTGTGCACACCGCCCAGGTCCGCATCCCCTGTCGAAGGAGAGCCGGACACCGCGCGACCGCGGCGTTCGCGACGGTCGGAGGGCTTGGAACAACGGGTCCGCCGCGCGGACGCGGAGAACCAGGGGTCCACGTTACGCGAGGACCGGGCGTGTCGCAAGCCGCGCCTCCAGGCCTGGAGGCGCGTGGCCGCCGGACGGGGCCGCTCACGCACCCGCGTGGTCGCGCCAGCGCGGTGCCTACGGCGCCTGCGTCGGCTTGGGCGCGAGCGCCTGCACCATCAGCTCGCCGAGCTGCTGCGGCGCCGTGAACATCGGCCAGTGGCCGGTCTCGAGCCCGACGATGGAGAGCTCCTCGGTCGCTACGAGCTCGGCCGCCCAGGCCTGGTGGTCCGCCACCATCGCCAGCAGCTCGGCGGCGGGGATCTCGCAGGTGATGATCGTCGCGGGGATCGTGTGCCGTGCCGGGTCGGCGTAGTGGAACCGGTCCGACGGCACCGAGGCCGGCTCGGGGATCGCCCGGTGCTCGACGTCCTGCCGGATCTCGGGCGTCATGCCCCGGACGGTGGCGGGTTCCCAGATGTCCCACGACGGCAGCGGCACGACCCCGTCGACCACGGGCAGCTCGTCGTTCACGCACCCGCCCTCGGGCCCCGGGAACGTGTCGACGTAGAGCAGGTGCGCGACGAGGGACGGGCGCTGGTCGGCAGCCATGTACGCGATCGGCCCGGCACCCGAGTGACCGGCGAGGACGACGGGTTCGTCGGCCGACGCGACGTCGTCCAGGACCGCGACCAGCGCGGCGACCTGCTCGTCGAGCGTGTCGCCGTCACGGGTCACCGCCTGCACCGAGTGCCCGGCTTCGCGGAGCACGGGCGCGACGTCGTCCCACGCGCTCGCGTCGAGCCAGAACCCGGGGACCAGGATGACGTGCATGCGGGGCAGGTTACTCGTCGGTGGTGGCGGTCGCGCGGGCTGCCGTGCAGACGGCGCACTCGCCGAAGATGTCGACGACGTGGCTGGCGTTGGTGAACCCGTTGGCGGCGGCGACGTCCTGCGCCCACTGCTCCACCGGGTCTGCCTCGATCTCGACGGTCCGGCCGCAGTTGCGGCAGATCAGGTGGTGGTGGTGCGCGTCCGTCGTGCACGCCCGGTACAGCGATTCGCCGTCCTGCTGCAGCGAGTCGGCGTCGCCCTCGGTGGCCAGGTCGGCGAGCGCCCGGTAGACCGTGGCCAGACCGATGGTCGAGCCCTCGTCCCGCAGGTGCTGGTGCAGCGCCTGCGCGCTGACGAACCCCTCGGTGGAGTCGAGGGCGCCACGCACCGCTTCGCGCTGCCACGTGTTCCGCTTGGTCTTCTGCACGGCGTTCATGCTGACACCTCTTCCTTCCGACCGGCTGTCGACGTCGTCCCCGCCTGGAGGCCCGGCTCGCCCCCGCCACGCTGGGCCCGGCCGGCGACGCGGTTGCGTCCCCGCCCGTCGCGTCGCGACCCGATGATCCGGCAGACCACCCAGATCGCGAACGAGATCGTCGTCACGTACGGGCTGATCGGCAGGCCGCCGCCCAGTGCGAGCAGGATGCCACCGACGACCGACGTCACCGCGAACACCGTCGACAGCACCGGCACGACGACCGGGTGCGAGCTGAGCCGCAGGGCCGCGGCCGCCGGGGTGACGAGCAGGGACAGCACGAGCAACGCACCGACGATCTGCACCGACACGGCGGTGGCCAGTCCGAGCACGAGCATGAACACGATCGCGAGGGTCCGCACCGGGATCCCCGCGGCCGCGGCCACGTCGGGGTCGACCGAGGCGAACATCAGCGGGCGCCAGATGAGGAGCAGCGTGGCCACGACGATCGCGGCGACCACGATCAGGAACGTCAGCTGCGGGTTGTCGACCGAGACGATCTGCCCCGTGAGCAACCCGAACTTGTTGGCCGCCCGGCCCTTGTAGAGCGCCAGGCAGAGGATGCCGAGCCCGAGGCCGAACGGCATGAGGACGGCGATGATCGAGTTGCGTTCCCGGGCACGTGACCCGAGGACGCCGATGAGCAGGGCGGCGATCACCGACCCGACGAGTGAGCCGGAGACGACGTTCACCCCGAGCAGCAGCGAGGCGCTGGCCCCGGCGAACGAGAGCTCCGAGATGCCGTGCACGGCGAACGGCATGTTCCGGGCGACGACGAACGGGCCGATGAGCCCGCCGACGATGCCGAGCACCGCGCCGGCCCAGATCGAGTTCTGCACGAGCACGAGGAGCTCGCCGTAGTCCTGGAACGAGAAGACGGTCGACAGCAGGTCCATCAGATGCGCCCTTCGTCCGGCTGGTCGGCGTGCGGGTCGACCTCGCCCGGGTGGTGCTCGTGGGCCTCGTTCGCGCCGACGATGACGATGCGTCCCATGGTGCGGACGACGTCGACGGGCGTGCCGTACAGGTCGCTCAGCACGTCTGCGCGCAGGACCTCGTCCGGCGAACCGATCCGGAACCTGCCCCCGGCGATGTAGAGCACCCGGTCGACGACGTCGAGGATCGGGTTCACGTCGTGGGTCACGAAGAGCACGGCGGCCTCGCGCTGCCGGCGCTCACGGTCGATGAGCTCGGTGATCCCGCGCTGGTGCCGCAGGTCGAGCGAGATGAGCGGTTCGTCGCACAGCAGCAGGGCGGGGTCGGCGGCGATGGCCTGGCCGACGCGGGTGCGCTGCTGCTCGCCGCCGGAGAGCTCGGCGACGGGGGCGTCCGCGAAGGCGGTGGCTCCGACCTCGTCGAGCACGCGGTCGATCCGCATCCGGTCGGCCTTCGAGGCCCGTCGGATGCCCCACCGGTGCCCGGTCACGCCCTGGGCGACCATGTCGCGCGCGCGCAGGGGCGTGCCCGCCTCCATCAACCGCTGCTGCGGGATGTAGCCGATCTTCCGGTGGCCGCGGTGCACCGGCTGCCCGAGGAACGACATCGTGCCGCTCGTCAACCGCTGCTGCCCGAGGACGGTACGGAGCAGTGAGGTCTTGCCGGCGCCGTTCGGGCCGAGGACCGCGACGAACTCCCCCGGCGCGAGGTCGAGGTCGAGGCCTGCCCAGAGCTTCCGGGCGCCGTAGGACAACCCGGCGTCGCGGAGCGCGAGGACCGGACGAGCCGCAGCCCGGTCGTCCACCGTGGTGGTCGCCGGGCCGGGGGTCGCCGCTGCTGCGGTCGAGGTCGTCACTTCTGGAGCGCTGCCTTCACCGCGTCGATGTTCGCCTGCTGCCACGAGACGTAATCCTGCCCCTCGGGGAGCGTCTCCGTGACACCGACGACGGGGATGTCGTTCTGCTCGGCCGCCTTCTGGACCTGTTCGGTCTCGGGGCTCGACGCCTGGTTGTTGTAGGCGAGCAGCTGCACGCGCTTGCCGGTGAACAGCGCGAGGGTGTCGCGGAGGGCCGCCGGCGGGACGTCGTCGCCTTCCTCGATGGCCTCGGAGAAGTCCGGCGGGGTCTCGTTCTCGAGCCCCATCGCGTCGAACAGGTACCCGGGCACCGGCTCGGTGTACGCGACCTTGTCGCCGGAGTCCTGCTTCTTGACGGCGGCGGTCTGGGACTCGAGGTCCTCGAGCTCGGTGGTGAGCGTGGCGGCGTTCTTCTCGAAGGCGTCCTTGCCGCTCTCGTCGAGCGCGCTGAGGTCCTTCGTGACCGCCTCGACCAGCTTCACCATCGTCGGGTAGCTGTAGAAGACGTGCTCGTTGAACTCGGCACTCCCGCCCTCGTCGAGGCCGGAGAGCTTCACGACGTTGATCGTGTCGGCCGTGGTGTCCGAGGCGTTCGCGAGCGTCGTCATGAAGTCGTCGTAGCCGCCACCGTTCTCGATGAGCAGGTCGGCCTTCGACACGGAGAGCTGCGTGCGGGCGCTCGACTCGAACGAGTGCGGGTCCTGCGACGGGTCGCTCAGGATGCTCGTCACGGTGACGGCGTCGCCACCGATGGTCTTGACGATCGAGCCGTAGACGTTCGTGGAGGCGACGACGTTGATCGTGCCGTCACCGCTGGCCTCCCCCGAGGCGGACGAGGTGGCGCACCCGGTCAGGGCGAGCGCGGCGGCACCGGCGACGAGCGGGAGGGCGAGGAGGCGGTTGTGCATGGCACGACGCTAACGCCTACTGATAACGATTGTCAAAACCGCTATGAGGGCTCTCAGCGCGACCGGGAGACGGACGGGAGGCCCGGTGCCAGCTGGCACCGGGCCTCCCGTTCGGAGACGCTCGCGTCTACGGCTTGGTGGCCGCGTCGATCGTGTTCTCGGCGATCGTGTCCTCTTCACGCCCGGGCGTGCGGAGGTTCCACTTCTTGATCACGAAACTGAACAGGAAGTAGTAGACGACCGCGTAGCCCAGGCCGATCGGGATGAGCCAGATCGCTCCGTCCGCCTTGCCGAAGTTCAGCACGTAGTCGATCGCACCGGCCGAGAACGAGAACCCGTCGTGGATCCCGAGGGCGTTCACCAGCGCGAGCGAGGTACCCGTGAGCACCGCGTGGATGATGTACAGCGGGAACGCCACGAACATGAACGAGTACTCGAGCGGCTCGGTGATGCCCGTGACGAACGAGGTCAGTGCGGCGGAGATCATGATGCCGCCGACGAGCTTGCGGTTCTGCGGCTTGGCGTTGCGCCAGATCGCCAGGGCACCGGCGGGCAGCGCGAACATCATGATCGGGAAGAAGCCGGTCTGGAAGATGCCGGCGGTCGGATCGCCCGCGAGGAAGCGCGGGATGTCACCGTGCACGAGGTCGCCGGCCGCGTTGGTGAAACTGCCGAGCTGGAACCACGGGAAGAAGTTGAGCAGCTGGTGCAGCCCGATCGGGATGAGCATGCGGTTCGCGAACCCGAAGATGCCGCCGCCGATCACGGCGTTGTCGGCGACCGCGGTGCCGGCTGCCGTCAGCGCGATGTCGAAGTAGCGGTACACGAAGGACATCGCGACGGCGATGACGAGACCGGCAGCAGCGGTGAGGATCGGGACGAGGCGGCGACCCGAGAAGAACCCGAGGAAGTCGGGCATCTTCGTGCGGTGGAACCTCTCCCACATCACAGCGGAGACGAGCCCCATCACGATGCCGCCGAGCACGCCGTAGTTGATCGTGGCCTGCTCGCCGTTGGCGTTCTTGACCCCCGCCAGGACGACCGGCGACATCACGGCGAACACCTCGTACATGACCATGTAGCCGACGACCGCCGCGAGCGCGGTGGTGCCGTCCGACTTCTTGGCCCACCCGATCGCGATGCCCACCGCGAACAGCAGCGGGAGCCAGGTGAAGATCGCCTGGCCGGCGGCCGAGATGACCCCCGCGCCGGTCTCGAAGCCGGGGATCGCGCCGAGGAGGTCCGGCTGGCCGATGCGGTTCAGGATGCCCGCTGCGGGCATGACCGCGATCGGCAGGAGCAGGCTCCGTCCGAGGCGCTGGGCCTGCGCGAACAGCCGTGACTGCTTCTTCGGCTTCTTCTTCTCCGGCACATCCGTGGCAGTGGTGGCGCTCATCGGAGGTCCTCTCGTCATTGGGTGGAGCTGTCGGGGTGAGTTGAGTCGTGCAGCCAGCGCAGGTAACCTCGGCGGTGTCGCCAGGTCCGGTCCTGTCCGGTCATAACCAGTTCCGTAGTCTGATCCGCGAGCGGTCCGGTGTCAACCCGCGACGCAAACCCTTAACGAGGAGGAAACGATGGCCGACATCAAGGCAGCCGACATCATCGCCGCACTCGGCGGTGCCGAGAACATCGAAGAGGTCGAGGGCTGCATCACGCGCCTCCGCGTCGAGGTCGAGGACGGGGACCTGGTCGACAAGGCCGCCCTGCAGGCAGCCGGAGCCCAGGCCGTGATCGGCGGCGGCACCGGCTGGCAGGTCATCGTCGGCACGGTCGCCGACAACCTCGCCCAGGACATCCAGGACGAACTGTGACCGTCGTCCGTACGCCGTTCGGCGGCCCGGTCGTCGCCCTCGCCGACGTGCCCGACCCGGTGTTCGCCGGGCAGCTGGTCGGTGCCGGCGTCGCGGTCGACCCGACGGGCGTCGATGGCGCGGTCACCGCGGTGGCCCCGGTCGACGGCATCATCGTCAAGCTGCACCCCCACGCGTTCGCCCTGCAGGGCGCCGCCGGCACCGACGTCCTGGTGCACGTCGGCATCGACACCGTGAAGCTGTCGGGCGAAGGCTTCGAGCTCCTCGCGACCGAGGGCGACACCGTCACCGCCGGTGACCCCGTCGTCCGGTTCACCCCCTCGGTGATCTCGGCCGCCGGGTACTCGCCGATCTGCCCGGTCGTCGTGCTCGGCTCGACGCCGGACAGCGTCGACCAGGGGACGGTCGGCACCACGGTGCTCGACGGCGACATCCTCTTCGAGGTCTGAGGCCACTTCCCCCTTCGAGAGCGACCGCGTGCTGCAGAACAACCGCAGGACACGGTCGCTTTCGCGTTGCTCGGCGGCTACGCGACCGCGGGGGTCGCGGTGACCTCCATCTGCACGCGGTAGCGGTCCGAGCGGTACCAGCTGCGGGTGTGCTCCACGGGTCGTTCCCCGGCGTACGACACCCGGTCGAACTCGAGCACCGGCGCGCCGGTCTTCGTCCCGAGCAACGTCGCGACGTCGTCGGCCGCCGGGTTCGCCGCGACGGTCTGCTGCGCGCGGTCGATCGGGGTGCCGTACTCCGTGGCGATGATCGAGTACACCGACCCGGACAGGTCGTGGTCGAGCAGGCCCGGGAACGCATCGGCAACGAGCCAGGCGTCGTCGATCGACACCGGGGCACCGTCGGCCATCCGCAGGCGCTTCACGTGGAAGGCCGGCACGTCCGGCTCGATCCGCAGGGCCGCGGCGGTGTCGGCCGGCGGCACGCGTTCCTCGCGCACGAGCACCACGGTTGTCGGCTCGTGTCCCATCGCCCGCATCTCCTCGGTGAACGAGGCGAGGTGCAGCGTCGACTGCACGGGCCGGTGTGCCACGAAGGTGCCCTTGCCGCGGACGCGCTCCAGGTAGCCCTCGTTGACCAGCTGCCCGAGGGCTTCACGCACGGTGATCCGCGAGACGCCGTACTCGGCGATGAGCTGACGTTCGGACGGGATCGCGGCACCGGGAGCCAGGCGCGTGGTGACGAGGTCCAGCAGGATGCGCCGCAACTGCTGGTGCTTCGGTTCGGCACCCTCGGTGATGCGGCTCGTCATGCGTCCCTCGTGCTCCGTTGCTGGTCCTGGGCGGTGGTCATGCGCGGACATGACCAGTTCCCATCACAGTAGCGAGTCAGGCCGGGAAGACCAACGTGCGCGGTGTCGAAGGGCGGAGACGGTGCTCAGGCGTTGGCGACGAGCCAGGCGAACTGCTCGTCGGAGAGCAGCCGATCGGTCCAGACCTGCCCGTCGACGCCGGCGGCCGCACGGTTCTGCGCGGCCGGAGCCCCCTGCCACACCAGTGACAGCCCCGCACGACGCAGCACGGCTGCAGAAGCAGGGTTGTTCGTGAGCACCCGGCCGGTCACCGGGACGCCAGGAGCAGTGTCGGCGGCGGCACGGACGGCAGCCAGGGCGATCTCGGACGCGAAGCCCTGCCCCCATGCCGCGGGCGCCAGTCGGTAGCCGAGGTTCCAGACCCCACCGGCGGTCATGTCGACCCCACCGACACCGACGAAGGCGTGGTCGAAGGCGCTGCGGACCGCCCAGGACCCGAGGCCGTGGCGCGCACGACCGCCGATCTTGCGCTGCACCATGTCCACGCTCGAGCTCCGCGCCACGTGCCGACCCGTGGGCAGGTGCTGCCACGTGCGGGCGTCCGAGAAGAGCGCATGCACGTCGTCGATGTCGGCCGGGGTCAGCGGGGCGAGCAGGAGGCGATCCGTTCGGATCTCCTGCGAGGGGGTCAGGAGCTGGTGGACCATGCACCGATCATGCCGCCGACCCCCGACATCCGTGTGAACACCACGCGACGTTTGCGGAAGCCCGCAGATGGTGAGCAGGAATGGTCGAGTCGCTCGGAGCAACTCGACCATTTCCGCTCACGAAGCGGAACGACCGCCGAGACAGCCCCTGACCGGCGCTCAGTCGAGCAGGAGCGCGGGCTCCTCGAGCACCGAGGCGACGTCGTGCACGAAGCGGGACGCCACGTCACCGTCGACGACCCGGTGGTCGAACGAGGCACCGATGGTCGTCACCATGCGTGAGCGGACCTCGCCGTCGACGACCCACGGCTTCGGCTTGATCGTGCCCATGGCGACGATCGCGACCTCGCCCGGGTTGAGGATCGGGGTCCCGGTGTCCATGCCGAACACACCGATGTTCGTGATCGACACCGTGCCGTTCGCCATCTGCTTCGGCGTGGTCTTGCCGTCGCGGGCGGTCAGGGTGAGCTCCTCGAGCGCCTGTGCCAGCTCGAGCAGCGACATGTCCTGCGCGTCCTTGATGTTCGGCACGATGAGCCCGCGCGGGGTCGCCGCGGCGATGCCGAGGTTCACGAAGTGGTGGACGATGATCTCGCGGTCGGTCCAGGTCGAGTTCACCGAGCGGTTGCGGCGGACGGCCCAGATGACGGCCTTCGCGACGATCAGCAGCGGTGAGACCTTGACGCCGGCGAACGTCGGCGAGGCCTTGAGCCGCTTGACGAACTCCATCGTGTGGGTCGCGTCGACGTCGACGAACAGCGACACGTGGGGTGCCGTGAACGCGGACGTCGTCATCGCGGTGGCGATGGCCTTGCGGACACCCTTGACCGGGATCGTCTCGCTGCGGACCTCGCCCCACTCGGGCGTCTCGATGTTCCGGAAGACGCTGGCCTGCTTCGCGTGCCGGATGACGTCGTCGCGGGTGACCTCGCCGGCCAGACCGGTCGCGACGATCTCGGTCAGTTCGACGCCGAGGTCCTTCGCGAGCTTCCGGATCGGCGGCTTCGCCAGCACGTTGGTCGCGGCGCTCTGCTTGCGACCGGACCCCGACCCGAGCGCGGAGATCGCCTCGGCGGTGCTCTCCTCACCCGGGTCGACGGATGCTTCGGCCGCCGCGGCGGTGTCCACACTGGAGGCGCGACTCGCCTCGGCCGCGAGCGCTGCGGCCCGGCGGGCGCCCGGCTTGCGACGGGAGGGCGACGAGGTCGCCGAGCCGTAGCCGACGAGGACGGCGCCGGAGGACTCGTCGGTGCCCTGGACGGAGGCGTCGACGGCGACCGGCTGGACCGGCGCCGCAGCCGGGGCAGGCGCGACCGGAGCGGGGGCAGCAGCGCGTGCCGGAGCGGGCGGGGTCTGCGCGACCGGCGCCGACGGCGCTGCGGGTGCTGGCGGGGTGGCCGCGACCACCGGCGAGACGGGTGCGGTCTCGGCGACGGGCGCCGCGCCTCCAGGCTGCTCAGCAGGCGGCGTGAGGGCCGCACCGGACGCGACCGAGGCGTCCGAGTCGACGCGGATGATCGGCTTGCCGACCTCGACCGTGTCACCCTCGGACACGAGCAGACCCGTGACGGTGCCGGCGAACGGCGAGGGCAGCTCGACGAGCGACTTCGCGGTCTCGATCTCGACGAGCACCTGGTCGACGGCGATCTCGTCCCCGATCGCGACGCGCCACTGCACGATCTCGGCCTCGGTGAGACCTTCACCCACGTCGGGCAGGGGGAATTCGGCGGCGGCCACTATGGCTCCTTCGTGGATCTGGTCGAGCTCGGTCGGACGGGTCCTCGGTCGGACGGGTCAGTAGGCGAGGGCGCGGTCGACGGCCTCGAGGATGCGGTCGGCGTCCGGCAGGTGCAGGTGCTCCAACTTCGAGACCGGGAACGGCACGTCGAACCCGGACACCCGCAGTGGCGGCGCCTGCATCGTGTAGAACGCCTTCTCGGCGACCGTGGCGGCGATCTCGCTGCCGACGCTGACGAAGCCGGAGGCCTCCTGCGCGATGACCAGGCGACCGGTCTTGCGGACCGAGGTGAGGATCGGCTCCCAGTCGATGGGCGAGATCGAGCGGAGGTCGATGACCTCGCAGCTCGTGCCCTCGGACTCGGCGAGCTCGGCGGCCTGCATCAGGGTGGCGACCATCGCGCCGTGCCCGACCAGGGTGACCTCGGTGCCGGTGCGGGCGACGCGGGTCGTGTGCATCGGGACGTGGCCGTCGACGAGGTCCACCTGGCCCTTGGGCCAGTAGCGGGACTTCGGCTCGAGGAAGATCACCGGGTCCTTCGACGCGATGGCTTCCTGGATCATCCAGTAGGCGTCGTTCGGGGTGCTCGGGCTGACGACCCGCAGGCCCGGGGTGTGCGCGAAGTACGCCTCGGGGGATTCCTGGTGGTGCTCCACGGCGCCGATGTGGCCGCCGTAGGGGATGCGGATCACGACGGGCAGCGACATGTGCGCCGGCAGCCGATTCGCCATCTTGGCGAGCTGCGAGGTGATCTGGTCGAAGCCGGGCCACACGAAGCCGTCGAACTGGATCTCGACGACCGGGCGGTAGCCGCGCAGCGCGAGACCGATCGCGGTGCCGATGATGCCGGCCTCGGCGAGCGGGGTGTCCCGCACGCGCTCGGCGCCGAAGCGGTCCTGCAGGCCCTCGGTGATGCGGAACACGCCGCCCAGCTGGCCGATGTCCTCGCCCATCAGCAGGACCTTGTCGTCCGCTTCCATGGCCGCGGCGAGTCCGGCGTTGAGGGCCTTGGCCATCGGCAGGGTCGGGGTGGGGTCGCTCGGGACCTCGCCGGCGCCCGGGTGGGAGCGCAGGGTGTAGTCGAAGAGCTGCTCGGTGGTGCTCATGCGTGGGCGCCCCCTTCGAAGCCGGCCTCGTACTGGGTGAGCCAGGCCTTCTGCTCGGCGATCCGCGGGTGCGGTTCGCGGTACACGTTGTCGAACATCACGTCGACGGACGGTGCGGTCAGGGCGACCGTGCGACGTCGGACGTCGGCGGCGATGTCCTCGCCCTCTTCGTCGAACGCGGCGAACTGCTCGTCCGTGGCGCCCTTCGAGCGCAGGTACGCCTCGGACCGGACGATCGGGTCGCGCAGGACCCACTCCTCGAGCTCGCCGTCGGCACGGTACCGGCTCGGGTCGTCGGAGCTGGTGTGCGCGCCGATGCGGTAGGTGTCGGCCTCGATGAAGGCCGGCCCCTGGCCGCTGCGCGCGTGCTCGGTCGCGACGACGGAGGCGGTGTAGGACGCGAGGATGTCGTTGCCGTCGATCAGGACGCTCGGGATCCCGAAGCCGCGCGGGCGGTCGACGAGCGGCGTGGGGGACTGCACCGACACCGGCACCGAGATCGCCCAGTGGTTGTTCTGCAGGAAGAAGACGACCGGTGCCCCGGTGGACGCCGAGAACACGTACGCCTCGTTCACGTCGCCCTGGCTCGTCGCACCGTCGCCGAAGTAGACGATGGAGCAGGCGTCGCGGTCCGGGTCGCCCGTGCCGACGTCGCCGTCGAGCTTCTGGCCGAGCGCGTACCCGGTGGCGTGCAGGGTCTGCGAGCCGATCACCAGGGTGGAGATGTGCGTGTTGCCGCGCTGGTCCGGGTCCCACCCGCCGTGGGTCTGCCCGCGGTACATCGCGATGATCTCCATCGGCTCGACGCCGCGGTGCATGGTGACGGCGTGCTCACGGTAGGACGGGAACACGTGGTCCTGGGCGCGCAGGGCGAAGGCCGAGCCGGTCTGTGCCGCCTCTTGCCCGTGGCTGGGCACCCACAGGCCGAGCTGGCCGGTGCGCTGGAGGTTGTGGCCGGCGTGGTCGAACCGACGGGTGAGCACCATGCGGCGGTGCATCGCCAGCAGGGTCTCGTCCGGGATCGCCCGCGCGGCGGCTGCGAACTCGGCGTTCTCGTCGGTCTCCACGAACCGACCCTGGGGGTCGAGGAGCCGGACGGTGGTCGTCGCGGGAGCCGCGGCGCGGAATGACATGCCGGTCAGCGTAGCGCCAGGCACTAGTCGGCCACCTGGAGGTCCCCCACAAGTGAGCGGGCTGTTTGGAGGAGCGTTTCCACAGCTTCGTGCTCGCCGATCGAGATGCGGATGCCCTCTGGCGGGAAGGCCCGGACGATGATGCCGGCGTCCTCGAACGCCGCCGCCGCGGCGACGGTCCGCTCGCCCGTCGGCAGCCAGAGGAAGTTGCCCTGCGCGTCGGGGACGTCCCAGCCCTGGGCCCGGAGCTCGACGACGATCCGGTCGCGCAGGGTCGCGATCTCGGTCACGCGTTCGAGCAGTTCGTCCTCGCGTTCCAGGCTGGCGAGCGCCGCTGCCTGTCCCTGCGCGGTCACGGACAGTGGGATCGCGCAGGCACGGACGGCGTCGAGCACGTAGTCCGGACCGAGCGCGTAGCCGATCCGGAGGCCGGCGAGTCCGTACGCCTTCGAGAAGGTGCGGAGGACCACGAGGTTCGGGTGCGCGGCGAGCAGCGGGTGGCCGTGCACGGCGGCCTCGTCGGTGACGAACTCCGCGTATGCCTCGTCGAGCACGACCAGCACCGACTGCGGCACCGCGGCCATGAACGCGTCGAACTCCGCAGCGGTCACGGTCGGCCCCGTCGGGTTGTTCGGCGAGCAGACGAGCACCATGCGGGTGCGCTCGGTGACGGCGGCGGCCATGGCGTCGAGGTCGTGCCCGCCGTCCGCGCGGTTCGGCACCTGCACGCTCGTGGCGCCGGCGACCGTGACGACCCCGGGGTACGCCTCGAACGAGCGCCACGCGTAGACGATCTCGTCGCCCGGGCCCGAGGTCGCGCGGGCGAGCTCGTGCAGGATCGCGACACTGCCCGGGGCGACGTGCACCTGCTCGGCGGTCAGCCCGAAGCGGTTGGCCAGCACGGCGCGCAGGGCCAGGGCGGTGGCGTCGGGGTACCGGTTGTACGAGGTCTGGGCCTGCACGGCCTCGACGACCCCGGGGAGCGGCGGGAACGGGTTCTCGTTGCTCGAGAGCTTGAAGGCGGAGTCGGACGCCTGTCGCCCCTGCTTGTACGCGGGGAGGACGGCCACCTCGGGCCGGATGTGCACACGCTGCTCGCTCACGGGTCCAGGCTACCGGCAGGCCCACGGCACCCACGAGGGGAAGCGAGGGCATCATGGGCGCATGCGATTCCTCGTCCGCCTCGTCGTCAACGCCCTCGCGCTCTGGCTCACCACGCTCATCGTCAGCGGCGTCTCCGTGACGCCGTTCGGTGACGGCGGGACCACTGCGACCGTCCTCACCTTCCTGCTCGTGGCGTTCGTGTTCGGGCTCGTGAACGCGGTGATCGGCACGCTCATCCGGATCGTGGCGTTCCCGATCTACATCCTCACGCTCGGGCTCATCTCGTTCGTCGTGAACGCCGTCCTGCTGCTCATCGTCGCGGGCATCTCCGAGGCGTTCGGCTTCGGGCTCGAGGTCGACTCCTTCGGCTGGGGCATCGTCGGCGCCTTCGTGCTCGCGGTCTTCGCCTGGCTGATCGGGCTCTTCGCCCGCCCGGTGCTCAACCGCCAGCGGGCGTGACCCCGGCGGACCTCGCGGAGGACCGGCGCCCTGCGTCATGATGTGCTCATGACCCAGGACGTCGACGCCCCGTTCCGCGTCTCGTTCGTCTGCAGCGGCAACATCTGCCGCTCCCCCATGGCCGGTGTCGTGTTCGCGCAGATCGCCGCGGACGCCGGTCTGGCCGACCGGTTCCAGGTGGAGTCGGCCGGCACGGGCGACTGGCACGTCGGCGAACCCGCCGACGAACGCACGATCGCAGCCCTGGCGGCGCGCGGATACGATGGCAGCAGGCATCGCGCCCGTCAGTTCGACCCGGACCGGTTCCCGGACCTCGACCTGGTGGTCGCACTCGACCGCTCCCACGAGCGCATCCTGCGTTCGTGGGCCCCGACCATGGACGACTCCGCCAAGGTGACGCTCCTGTTGCGGTACGACGCCGCCTGGCCCCAGCAGGCCGACGTGCCGGACCCGTACTACGCGGACCGGCACGAGTTCGACCGAGTACTCTCGACCGTCGAACGGGCCTGCCGGGCGCTCTTCCACCAGCTCGAGCCGGCAGTCCGTCAGGGAGCCCCATGACCCCCCTTCCCCCGCAGCCGATCAGCCCGCTCGACGGGCGCTACTACCCGATCGTGCACACGGTGGGCGAGCACCTCTCCGAGGCCGGCCTCAACCGCGCGCGCATCGTGGTCGAGGTCGAGTGGCTCATCTTCCTGACCGACCACGCGATGTTCACCACCTCGCCGCTCAGCGTCGACGACAAGGCAGCACTGCGCGCGATCGCCTCGACCTTCGGCCAGGACCAGATCGCGGAGCTCGCCGAGATCGAGGCGACGACCCGTCACGACGTCAAGGCCGTCGAGTACTTCGTGCGCCGCCGCCTGTCCGAGCTCGGCCTCGACGCGATCGCCGAGCTCACCCACTTCGCCGCCACCAGCGAAGACGTCAACAACCTGTCCTACGCCCTCACCGTGCGGGACACCGTCGACCAGGTCTGGCTCCCCGGCTTCCGTGCCGTGCTCGAGAAGCTCCGGACGCTCGCCGTCGAGCTGAAGAGCGTGCCGATGCTCTCGCACACCCACGGGCAGCCGGCCACCCCGACGACGCTCGGCAAGGAGCTCGCGGTCGTCGTCTACCGGCTCGAGCGCGTGCTCGCCCAGATCGAGGGCGGCGAGTACCTCGGCAAGTTCTCCGGCGCGACCGGCACGTTCTCGGCACACCTCGCCGCGGACCCCGAGGCCGACTGGCCCGCGCTGTCCCGCGAGTTCGTCGAGGGCCTCGGCCTGACGTGGAACCCGCTCACCACGCAGATCGAGTCGCACGACTGGCAGGCCGAGCTCTACGACCGGGTGCGTCACGCCAACCGGATCCTGCACAACCTGGCCACCGACGTGTGGACCTACATCTCGATGGGGTACTTCACGCAGATCCCCGTCGCGGGTGCCACCGGGTCGTCGACGATGCCGCACAAGATCAACCCGATCAAGTTCGAGAACGCCGAGGCGAACCTCGAGATCTCGTCGGCGCTCTTCTCGACGCTGTCCGAGACCCTCGTGACGAGCCGCCTGCAGCGCGACCTGACCGACTCCACCACGCAGCGGAACATCGGCGTCGCGTTCGGGCACTCGCTGCTCGCGCTCGACAACCTGCGCCGCGGGCTGGGCGAGATCGCCGTGAACGAGGCCAAGCTCGCCGACGACCTCGACCACAACTGGGAGGTCCTCGCCGAGGCGATCCAGACGGTCATCCGCGCCGAGGTCACCGCCGGGCAGTCGAACATCGAGGACCCCTACGCGATGCTCAAGGAGCTCACGCGGGGCAAGCGGGTGAGCCAGCAGGACCTCATCGTGTTCGTGAACCGTCTGGACATCTCCGACGGCGCGAAGGCCCGGCTGACGAACCTGACGCCGGGGACCTACACGGGCCTGGCCGACGAGCTGGTCGACCACCTCGACGTCTGAGCACGACGGGCACGACGGACCGACGGCCGGAAGTCGTCGGTCCGTCATCGGGTCCGCGCCCTGGGGGGGGTGCGGATTCCTGAGCAGTTCGATAGGTTCGTGGTGCTGAGTACATCTCAGCACGGGGGGCGTCGCAGTGGATGCACCCTGTCCACCGACCGGATGGATCTCCACACCGTGCTTCGTTCTCGCATCACCGCGGCCGCCGTCGGCGCCACCGTGCTCGGCGTCTCCGCCGCCCTCGTCCCGACGGTCTCGACCGCCCTCGTGACGAACACCGCTGCTTCGGCCATCGTCACCTGGACCGATTCGGCCGACGACTTCACCGCCGCGCCGACCGGCACCTTCCCGCTGACCGACCAGTGGTACTGGGCGTCCGTGACCGACCTGGACGGCGGCGGTTCGATCACCGACCACGCCACGCTCGACGAGGACGGGTTGTCCGTCTCCGAGGGCGAGGCCGTCGGCCTGGTCCGCGGCCTCAACGCCCCCGTGCCCGCGAGCAGCGTCCCCGCCCTCGCCGCCGGCATCAGCATGACGACCACCGGGGCGACGAGCTTCGGTCTCGCGGTCCAGGAGGGCGGCGACACCAGCGCGCAGACCGTCGTCTTCGCCACGGACGCACCTGAGACCGGTGACGGCGTCGGCGTCGTCGACGGCACCAGCAACTGGATCGACCCCGCGACCGGCGAGGTCGAGTCGACGACGGAGCTCACCGCCGACCTCGAGGCCGCCGACGCGCAGGTCGTCGGGTACGTCGTCTACGTCGGCATCGACGTCGCCGCCGACACCACGGCACCGCCGACGACCGAGCCGACCGAGACGCCCGCTCCGACCGACGGGCCCACCCCGGCCCCGACCGTCGACGGCACCCCGGCACCGAGCGCGCTGCCCAGCAGCGAGCTGCAGAGCCTCGCCGCCCCGCTCGAGGCGAACGGCCAGGCCCTCGCCGCCGACGCCAGCGGTTCGATCTCCGCGCTGCGCATCGACGACACCACGACGTACTTCACGCCGCAGCCCACCGCGACCGCCGACGCGCCCACGTCCGTGCGCGTTTCGCAGACCCTCACCGGATTCCAGGTGATCGGTGCGGGCTTCGCCCCGAACGAGTCCGTCGACGCGACCGTCACGCAGGGCGGCGAGACCTACTCGATCCGCACCAACGCTTCGGTGGCGGACGATGAGGGCGACGTCGTCGTCGTGGTGGTCCTGCCCGAGGGTGCCGTGAGCGCCGGCGCGTACACCGCCACGCTCGAAGGCCGGTCGTCGAGCCAGACCGCTTCGGCCGACGGCTCCTTCATCGCCGACCCGGCCGCTGCCGGTGACCCGGGCACGGCACCGGTCGCCGTCCCGGTGCCCGGAACGGCGAACTTCACGGGCTGATCTTGCCGATCCTCCCGACCGAGCCACGGCGGCGTGCGACTGTGATCGCCGCCGCCGTGGCCGTCGTCTGCGCGGGGGCCGTCGCGTTCGTCGCGCTCGGTCCCCTGTCAGCCGCGCCCGCACCGACACCGACCCGGTCCGTCGCGTTACCGACGCCGACCCCGACGACGACGCCGGAGCCGACCCGGTCGGCAGCACCGGTCGACGCGGTCGACGCTCCGGCCAGCACCACGGTCGCCGCCGTCACCGGCGCGTCCGTCCCGGTCAGCGCGAGCGCGGGCGGCACGGCGACGCAGACCCTCGTGAACCCGCAGGCGTCCGGTGCCCCGCTCGTCTTCCGGGTCGTCGACCAGCAGGACGGTTGGGCCGAGGTACAGCTCGCACAGCGCCCGAACGGCAGCACGGGCTGGGTGCCGACCAGTGCCGTCACCCTGTCCGAGGACCCGTACGCGGTCGTCGTCACCCGCTCGACGAAGACCCTCGACCTGTACAAGGCCGGCAAGGTCGTCGACAGGTACCCCGTCGCCACCGGCACCGGCGGTACCCCGACGCCGACGGGCCGGTACGCCCTGACCGAGCTGCTCGCGCCGACCAACGAGGGCTACGGCCCCTACGCGTACGGCACGACCGCGTTCTCGGACGTGCTCAACTCGTTCGGCGGTGGCCCCGGGCAGATCGGCCTGCACGGCACGGACGACACGTCGAGCATCGGCACCGCCGCCTCGCACGGCTGCATCCGCATGCACAACGACGACATCACGGCCCTCGCGGAGCTCCTGCCGCTCGGCACGCCGTTCCAGGTGCGCTGACGTTCCAGGTGCGCTGACGTTCCAGGTGCGCTGACGTTCCAGGTGCGCTGACGTTCCAGGTGCGCTGACGTTCCAGGGGCGCTGACGCGCGGCCTGGAGGCACGGCGTGCGCCCGGCAGTGGGCGCCACCGTCTCAGGTGGTGACGTCCAGGGCCACGGCGACCAGCGCCTCCAGGACGGTGCGCACCACGGGACGGACGGCACGGTCGGGGCGGACCAGCGCCTCGATGCGGCGTCCGGCACGGACGTCGGCGAGCTCCGCCAGGTGGAAGCGCCCGGCGGCCCGCGTCCCCGACGTGTACCGCGGGACGAGTGCGATGCCGTGACCGGCCGCCACCAGGTTCTCGATCACCGGCAGGTGGATCGTGCGGAACGCGACGCTCGGCGGGGTGTCCGTCGCCGCGGCCATCGCGTGCAGCACCCGGTCGATCGGGTACCCCTCTGGCACGCCGATCCACCGTTCCCCGACGACCTCGTCGATGCCCACGCGTGCGCGGCCTGCCAGGGCGTGCCCGGGCGGCAGGGCGACGTCGAGGGGTTCGCGGAGCAGCGGCACGGTGTCGACCGATCCCTGGTCCGCCGGGCGGACGCCGTCCGACCGGTGCCCGACGACCACGTCGTGGTCGGCCGCGAGCGGTGCGAACTCCCCTTCGCTGACGTCCACGTCGACCAGGGTCAGCGCGATGCCCGGGTGCGCCTGCATCCGGGTGAGCACGCCGGGCAGCAGCAGTTCCGCCGCGGACGGGAAGATCGCCAGGGACACCGGTCCGGTCGTGCCGCCGAGGTGTTCCTGCCAGGCGGCGTCCACCCGCGCGATCGCGGTCGCGACCCCGGACGCCAGCCCCGCGAGCACGACGCCGTGCGGGGTCAACCGGACGCCGCGCCCGACGCGTTCGACCAGCGGGACGCCGACCTGCCGCTGCAGCGTCTGCAGCTGCTGGGAGACGGCGCTCGGCGTGCGGTGGGTGGCCTCGGCGACAGCCGTGACGCTGCCGCGCTCGGCGAGCTCCCGCAGGACCGCCAGCAGCTGCACGTCGAAGTCGACCATGCAGGGACCCTACATCGTGGATCGTGAAGGTTTCGATGGACCTACAACGTCGAGCCCAGGACGATGGGGAGCATGACCACTCGAGACCGCCTCCTCGCCGTCGTCGTCGCCGTGGTCTGGGGACTGAACTTCCCCGCGACGGCGCTCGCGCTCGAGCACTTCCCCCCGTTCCTGCTCGCAGCGCTGCGGTTCACGATCCTGGCGGTCCCGACGCTGCTGTTCGTGCCGCGACCGCGGATCCCGTTCGGGCGACTGCTGCTCGTCGGCCTCGGGCTCGGTGTGCTGCAGTTCTCGTTCCTGTACCTCAGCATGGCGTCCGGGATGCCGTCGGGGTTGGCCTCGCTCGTGCTGCAGGCCTCCGCGCCGTTCACGGTGGTGCTGGCCGGGGTGTTCCTGCGCGAGCGGCTGACCGGCCGGCAGGTCGTCGGGGTCACCGTCGCCGTGGCCGCCCTGGGCGCGATCGCCCTGCACCGGTCGCAGACCGCCGCGCTGCTGCCCGTCGTGCTCGCGCTGTGCGGTGCGCTCGGGTGGGCGATCGGCAACGTCGCGACCCGACGGGCGGGGGCCGCGAACCCGCTGCACCTGACCCTGTGGTGGTCGGTCGTGCCACCCGTGCCGATGGCCGTGCTGTCGCTCGTGGTCGAGGGCCCGGACCGCATCGGGACCGCGCTCGGCTCCGCGTTCACGGCGGCGGCACTGCCGGCCGACCTCGGCCTGCTCTACATCGTGGTCGTCGCGACCCTGGTGGGCTACGGCATCTGGTCGCGACTGCTGGCGACCTACCCCTCGAGCACGGTCGCGCCGTTCTCGATGCTCGTGCCCGTGGTCGGGGTGCTCGCGTCGTGGGCGGCCTTCGGCGAGGTGCCCGACCTGGTCGAGGTGCTCGCCGGCGCCGTCGTCGTGGCCGCCGTGCTGTGGTCGTCACGTCCGGCGCGGGACCGCGGGCCGCGGCCGGCCACCGCGGCCGCCGCCGCAGTCGTGTCGCCGAGGTCGCACGACGTGCCGCCCGGACCGATCGCGAGCGGCAGTCCGCGCGATCTCGACCCGGCACTCAGCCCCGGTGCTGGCGACGCTCCGCGATGATCCCGGCGAGCGCCCCACGCAGGTGCGGGTACCGGAACTCGTAGCCCGCCTGGGTCAACCGGGTCGGCACCACCCACCGGCTCTTCAGCACGAGTTCGGTCTCGGTGCGGATCGCGAACGACCCGAGTTCGAGCATCCACCGCCAGGTCGGCACCCCGAACCGGCGTCCGACGGCGTCGCGGATGGTCGCCATCACGGTGCGGTTGTCGGACGGGTTCGGGCTCGAGATGTTCACCGGCCCCTCGATCTCCGGGTGGTCGCGGAGGAACCGGATCGACCCGAGGACGTCGGCGATGTGCACCCAGCTGAAGCGCTGCCGACCGTGGGTGGGCCGGTGGTGGTGGTACGTGCCGGCGCGGAGCCGGGAGCGCGTCGGCACCCACGGGCCGTCGTACTGCGGCCCGCCGAGGCCGGCCTGCGCGAGCCGCAGGAGCGGCAGCAGCGCGCTGCCGTCGCCGAACACGATCGCCATCCGGAGCGCCACACGGCGGGTGCCGGGCAGGTCGGCGCCGAAGAAGGCGTCCTCCCACGCGCGGGCCACGGAGACCGAGAACCCCTCGCCGATCTCGCCGGTCAGTTCGTCCTGTTGTCGGTCGTCAGCGTGCCGGTAGATCGTCGCGGTCGAGGCGTTCAGCCACAGCGGCGGCGGGTGCTCGGCGGTGCGGATGGCCTCGGCGAGCTCGAGCGTGGTGTCCACCCGGGAGCGCATGATCTCGGCGCGGTTGCGTCGTCCGTAGCGGCAGTTGACGCTCTTGCCCGCCATGTTCACGACCATGGCGGCGCCGTCCACGAGTTCCCGGATGCGCATGGTGTTGCCCCACACGGCGTCGCCGGTCCGGCCGATGGTGACGACCTGGTACCCCTCTTGCGTGAAGGCGTCCCGCAGGTACCGCCCCACGAAGCCGCTCGCTCCCGCGATCACGACGCGGCCCTTCTGGTCGCTCATCTCATCCCCGTTCTGTGTCCGGCGCGATCTCGTACCGGAACGCCCCCTCGTACCGGTACAGCGTGCCGAGCACCGGCGCCGCGAGCACCAGGGACACGCGCTGCACGTCCGCTTCGTCATCGAATCGTTCCACGAGCGTCACACGCGGGCTCAGGGCGGCCGGGAGGCGCAGATCACGTCCCAGCACACGGAACGTCACATGCGTGGAGACCAGGCGCAGGGCGCCCGCGTCGGGACCGTCCGCGTCGACCTGCGCCCGGAGCCGGGCGCTGACGCGCCCGTGGCGACCCAGGTGGTCGACCAGGCCGTCGGGTTCGGCGGTGATGGCGTCCACCATCGTCCGGGCCCCGGAACGGAAGTGGAAGGTGCGGTGCGCGCGGACGGCGGGGCGGGCCTCCAGGCTGGGTCCCGATCCGCGGCGGACGCGAGCCGGCCGGTTCTCGACCGTGAACGGGACGTCCCGCTCCCAGACCGGGAACACGACGGAATCGCGGGCGAACACCGCGAGCACCGGCCAGAGCCACCGACGCGGCGTGCCGACGACGCCGAAGACGCCCTCGCCGCGGCCGACGTGACCGGCCGGGACGGGGCCGAAGTACGTGCGGAGCCTGGGGTGCAGCCGGGCCAGCACCTCGGGTGGTGCGGACAGCTCGTAGGGCGACCGGCTCACGGTTCGATCCTGGCATGTCGTCAGTGCTGATCCCTACGATGTCGCACATGGGACACGACCACGGGCACGGCGTCGGGCACGCCTCGGAGCGCGCCCTGCTCATCGCGTTCTGCATCTCGGCGGGCATCCTGCTCGCCGAGGTCGTCGGCGCCGTGGTCACCGGTTCGCTCGCGCTGCTCGTCGACGCCGGGCACATGGTCGTCGACACCGGCGGACTCGGCATCGGGCTCGTCGCGACACGGCTCGCCCGCCGGACGCCGACGGCACAGCGCACCTGGGGCTTCCAGCGGGCCGAGGTCCTCGGGGCCACCGCGCAGGCCGCGATCCTGCTCGCCGTCGGGGTCTACGTGATCATCTCGGCGGTGCAGCGGCTGTTCGTGCCGGAGGAGATCCACTCCGGGCCGCTGCTCGTCTTCGGCATCGTCGGACTCGTCGGCAACCTGGTGGCCTACGCGGTGCTGCTGCGGGCCTCGGGCGAGGGGTTCACCTCGCGCGCCGCCCGGCTCGAGGTCCTCAACGACACCCTCGGCTCGGTCGCCGTCATCATCGCCGCGATCGTGCTGATGCTGACCGGGTGGGAGCGCGCGGACTCCGTCGCCGCGATCCTGATCGGCCTGCTCATCCTGCCCCGGGCGATCCGGCTGCTGCGCGAGACCGCGAACGTGCTGCTCGAGTCGACGCCACCGGGCCTGGACCTCGACGACGTGCGTGGGCACATCCTCGAGCTCGACCACGTCATCGCGGTGCACGACCTGCACGCGACCCTGGTGGCGACCGGGGTGCCGAACCTGACCGCGCACGTGGTCGTCGACGACCACTGCTTCTCGACGGCGCACGCCCCGGCGATCCTCGACGAGCTGCAGCGGTGCGTGGCGGAGCACTTCGACGTGCCGGTGGAGCACTCGACGTTCCAGTTGGAGCCGGTGTCGCACCGGCGGCACGAGTACGAGGTGCACGCGTAGGGACGCGCGCTCGGACGTGTGCGGCCGGGGTCGCTCCGGCTTCGCGACGATCCACCAGGTGATCGACGCGTGGTCTGTCGCAGAACGGGTGTCCGCGGGTGGCGGGTCAGCAGTCGTCGGTGCGCGTGGGGTACGCCGTGATCACCCGGTCGGTGGTGGCCGAGACGATCACCTTGACCCAGGGCTCGTCGTCGGGGCGTGAACCGTCGTCGAACCGGACGGGTGCGGCGTAGCAGACCTTGCCGTCACCGGCGTCGAGCGGGAACCCGGGGCGCGGGTCCTCGAGCGCCGTCTGCACCGCGGTGAGCATGGCGTCGTCCCAGTCGCGGGAGCCGTGCCCGGTGACGACGTCCCGCCAGTCGGCGGTGTGCCGCACCCGGATGTGCTCGTAGCCCTGGGCAGCGGTGCCGCACTGCAGGGTGACGCGGCCCAGCGCCTCGGTGTCGTACTGGGCGACGGCCGCCTGGGTCGTGGAGTCGCACCGTGCGAGGGCGGCGCCGCCGGGCAGGTCCGGCCCGGTGCGGGTGATCGTGACGGTGCCGTCGCCGGAGGCGATCGGCGCGTCGCTGGGCATCCGTGAGGCCGCGCCGGCACCGATGGTCGGGTCGTCCGCGCCCTGCCGCGCCGTCAGGAACAACCCGCCGGCGAGGAGACCGGCGGCCACCACGGCCGCGACGCCGGTGATCACGGGACGGTTGCGGTTCCGGGGCACGCGCCCAGTATGCCGGGAGTGCGACCGCACGACGGAACCGGGTTCCGGACACGGCACCGCGCGATCGCGTGGGTCGGTGTCCGGAACCCGGCTCCGGGATGCGACGGGCGGACGGGAGGCCCGCCACGCGTCAGGCGCGCGCGGCCAGCCGGGTACCGGCGACGACGGCCAGGACGGCGACGAGCACCACGTACCCGATGAGGACGGGGAGCGTCGGGATCACCAGCAGCGCCGCCCCGACGGCCACGACCGGCACGGTGAGCCCGGCGTAGGCGATGAGGAACGTGGCGGCGAGCACGCCGCCCCGACGCTCCGGGCCGACCAGTGCTGCGGCGCTGCCGATCGCGGCGCGGAACAGCAGGCCGACGCCGGCTCCCGCGACGACCCCGCCGCCGATGAACCCGGCGACCTGCAGCAGGACCGCGGCGACGGCGAGGACGACCAGTCCGACGACCAGGAGCAGCATGCCGAGCCGGATCTGCGCACGCTGCCACAGTCGGGCGAAGACGATCTGCGACAGCGCGCTCGCGGCGAAGACCCCGAAGGTCGTGGCTCCGGCGGCCAGGCGGTCGGTGACGTGGAACGTGGTTCCGAGGAAGCTCGGCGCGACCGAGGTGAAGAGGCCCTGCACGGCGAGCGCGGCGAACGCCGCTGCACCGGCGGCCCAGAACGCGGCACCCTGCCCCTCGGGAGCCTGCATGCGCTGCGGGCGGTAGGCCACGGGCTGCTCGGGGCGGTCGACCGTCTCCGGTGCGGCCAGCACGAGCACGAACGCGACCGCCAGCGCGATGACGAACACCACGTAGGGGACCATGAGGGGCTGCCCGACGAACTCGGCGAGCGCTCCACCGACCAGGGCGCCGAGTGACAGCCCACCGAGGTTCACAGCTCCGGCGGCGACGCTCGCGCCCTTCGCGGAGTCGCTCGACCCGGTCGCACGGACCCGGAGCTCGCCGAGGTGCGCCGTCGCGGTCGCCGTCAGCGTCCCGACGCCGAGGCCGGTCACGAGCCGGGCGACGATGAGACCGGTGACGTCGTTCCAGAGCAGGAACAGCACGGCTGCGACGAGCTCGAGGGCGATCGACACCAGGATGAGCGGACGGCGTCCGTGCACGTCGCTGAGGTGTCCCGCCAGGTACAGCGACCCGACGACCCCCACCCCGTACGCCGCGAAGATCACCGTCGTGGTGAACGTCGGGAAGCCGTCGCGGGCCTGGTAGATGACGTAGAGGGGTGCGGGGACGGTCGCGAAGGCCATCACCGCGAGGAACGCGAAGGCGACGGCCCAGAACCCGAAACCGTGGCGCCGACGGGTGTGGACGCGGCGCCCGCGCGGGGCGACGACACGGTCGCTCGCGGATGCGGGAGCGGCGGTGGTGGCGGGGACGGTGCTCGTCGGGGTGTCGGTCACGGTTGACATGCTCCGATGATCGTGCCCAGAGAGCATCGAGTCCAACGGATGCGCTTGATGTGCACCATCGATCTGCTCGATACTCGGACGATGGAGACCCGGCTGCTCGAACAGTTCGTCACCGTCGCGGCCGAGGGCAGCGTCACCCGGGCGGCGGAACGGCTCTGGGCCGCGCAGTCCACGGTGTCCGCGGGCATCGCCTCGCTCGAGCGGAGCTTCGGGGTGCGGCTCTTCGACCGCACCAGCCGACGGCTCGTCCTGACGCCCGCGGGCGAGGACCTGCTCCCCCACGCCCGCGCGGTGCTCGATGCGCTCGACCGGATGCGCGACCTGGCCACCGCCGACGACGCCGACCTGCGCGGCCGGGTGCGGCTCGGCATCTTCACGAGCATGGACATCGTCGACCTGACGGGCGTGCTGCAGCGGTTCCGACGGCAGCACCCGCTCGTCGCCGTGGAGCTGATGACCTCACCGTCGGGGACGACCGGCCTCGTGCAGGACCTGGTCGCCGGGCGGCTCGACATCGCCTACACGGGCCTGCCCACCGTGCCAGCCGGCGTCGTCGTGGAGCCGCTGCGGGAGATGCCGTTCCGGGTGTTCACCGCGTCGGACCACCCGCTGTCCGGCCGGTCGTCGGTGTCGCTCGCCGAACTCGCCGACGAGCCGTTCGTCGACACGGCGCACGGGTTCGGCAACCGGATCATCCTCGACGGAGCACTCGAGCGGCTCGGCATCCGTCGGCGCATCGTCGCGGAGATGAACGACATGCCCGCCGTGATCCGGTTCGCCTCGGCCGGGCTCGGCGTCGGGGTCGTCCCGGACTCGGGGGTGCGGTACGACGGGGCGGTGCTCGAGCTGCGGGATCCGGTCGAGCCGCTCCGCATCGGCCTGGCGGTCCGGACGTCCCCCGAGCCGAGCCGTGCGGTCCGGACGCTGGCGCGCGACATCGTGGCGGCTCGGGTGGGGTGATGCGGGGCGCGCTTCGGTGCGCCGCGCTGCGCGCTTCGCTTCGTGAGCAGGAACGGTCGCGTCACGGTGCGCGAGGCGACCATTTCTGCTCACGATCCGTCGGGGTCTCCACCGGCGGACGGGAGGCGCGGCGCGGGTCCGCCACGCGCCTCCCGGCCGTCAGTCCCCCCAGATCTCCCCGACGACGGCGTCGAGCAGGCCGTCTGTCGGGAAGTCGGTCTGGTTGATCGCGATGACGATGTCGTCCCGCTCGAACCGGGTCGTCGTGAGCGTGCCGCCGCCACCGGACAGTCCGGCGCTCTGGCAGAGCCGTCCACCGAGCCGGTCCGTGCACGTGCCGCCGCGGCGCTCGACCATGTCCTCCGACATACCGGGCCCGAAGTCCGCGACGTGGCCGACGGCCAGGGTCAGGTTCGCTTCGACGCCCTCGTTCTGCCAGGTGCAGCTCAGGACCTCGTGTTCGCCACGCAGTCCCTGGATGCGGTCGTTCCCGTCCGGTTCGCGGTCCCCGCCGGGCGCGATGATCATCGACTCGTGCCGCGCTGCCCCGAAGAAGCGGTCGTAGTCGTCGTCGGGCACCAGGAGGTAGCAGTCGCCGGGGAGTCGGACGTCAGACGCGGGCGGCGTCGGCGGGGCCGGGGTCGGGGTCGGGGTGGGCTTCGGGATCGGGGCACCCGTGATCGGGGCGGAGCTCGGCGTCGTCGCGGACGGCGAGGGCTCGGCCTGCTGGGTCTGGGTGGGAGCGGCGACCGGGTCGGTGTTCTGCTGCGAGAGCGTCAGGGCGACCGCGCCCGTCGCGGTGCCGACGGCCAGCAGACCGACGATGCCGAGCGCGATACCGGGTCGGACACGACGACGCTTCGGACGCGGGGTGGCACGTTCGAGGACGTTCTGCTTCATCGAGACGAGCATGCGCTGCAGGTCGTCGCCCTGCGGAGGCTCAGTGTTCATCGTGCATCACCACCTTCTTGAGTCGTCGACGGTTGCGGGACACCCGCTGGGTGACCGCGCCGACCGTGAGTCCGAGGAGTTCGGCGGCCTCGGCGTACGAGTGGCCCTCGAGCAGGCAGAGCTCGCAGATGCGGCGGTCGAGGTCGGGGAGCGCGGCGATCTCGGCCCGGACCCAGCGCAGGGTCTCACGGGCCTCGTCGTGGTCGGCGGGCGAGGCGAGGTGCTCCGGCAGCTCAACCGTGCGGCGCCGGGCCTGCTTGCGCCCGGTGTTGAAGGCGTGGTTGCGGCACACGACGAGCAGCCACGGCAGCACCGTGTCCGCCGGCAGCTCGAGGGTCGCGGCGCGCTGCCAGAGCGTCAGGAATGCGTCCTGCACGATCTCCTCGACGTCGGACCGGTCGTCGACCAGCGCCCACGCGTAGCGGGTGAGGGTGGCGGCGTACCGGTCGAACGCCCGGGCGAGCGCGCCGGTGTCTCCCTGCGCCATTGCACGGACGAGTCCTTCGTCCGTGTCGGTGCCGGTCGTCACGTCCACATCCCACCTCCTTCACCCAGAGGTGTCGGTAGGACCCGCGATCCTGACAGGACCGTTCCGGATTCGTGATCTCGGGCGTGTCCGTCGTCAGGATGCGGTCACCGCTGCCGCGACCGCCAGCCGTCAGCCGTCAGCCGTCAGTGGAAGTCGTCGCCGTCGCCCTCGCCCGGCGTCTTGTGCCCGCCGAGCATGTCGTTGTCGTCCTGCTCGCTCGACGAGGCGAGCTGCAGCATGGCGAGCACGACGACGACCACGATGAACGCGACACCGAGGAAGATCACGGCCAGCTGCAGTTCCCGCGTCGAGAACAGCACGACGAGCCCGGTGAACACCGCGACGATCGCGGAGATCCCGAGGAGCTCGACCGGGCGCAGACGGTCACGACGGCTGGGGGTGGTCATGCGTGTGGTGCTCCGTCCGGGGCGACGGCCGGCGTGGCCGTGCCCCACTTGTGCGAGAGGCCGGCGATCACGTGGAAGACGGCCGTGATGGCGAGGTACGCGCCGAGCAGGCCGACGAGCACGATCGAGGCGTCGAGGGTGCCGGTGACCTGCTCCACGCCACCGAGCTGCTGGGAGTAGTCCGGCGGCGTGAGGAGGAACGCGACCGCGAGCAGCAGCGTGAGGCCGCCGATCGTGGTCCAGTCGCGAGCGAAGGGCGAGCGACGCCGGGCCCGGAGCCCCTGCGACAGCTCGAGGGCTCCGGTCAGCACCGCGAAGGCGACGATGACCGTGATGAAGGCCGGCAGCCCGAACCCGTTGCACGCGAACGCGGCGACCGCGGCCAGCAGGGTGATGACGGCCTGCAGCAGGGTCGTGCGACGCGAACGGCCGTCGAGGGGCAGTCGCGAGAGGCCGGCGAACAGGAGCACGAGGCCCTCGACCAGGGCGAAGCCGCCGAACAGCAGGAGCCCGTACCCCGCGGCGTGGTTGGTCGAGAAGGTGATCACCATCGCGACGACCGCTGCGGGGACCGCCCGGAGGATCGGGATCGGCCAGTACCGCGCGCGCTGGGTCGCGTCTTCCACGGTGGTGGCGTCGTCCACGGTGTCGGACACGAGACCTCTTTCGGGCATGCGGATCGTGGATCCGATCCTACCGCCGGTGGGGTGGACGCCCGACCGGAGCGGACTCGTCCCCTGTGGACGTCCACACCCGTGCGCCGGGACGACACCACCGTCCGGTGCCGTCCCGGCGGTGTCAGGGCTGCTGGGGGCCGTCGGTCGGCGCGTCCCGGCGAGCACGGCGTCGGGCGAGCCACCAGCACCCGGATCCGACGGCGGCGGCCAGGGCGGCGAGCGCGGCGGCGAGGCCGAGCCCTTCGGCGCCGGTGTAGGCCAGGGCCCCGACGGGGGCCGCGGCCCGACGGTCGGTTGCGGGGTCACCGGCTCCGCCGTCGTCGACGCCAGGACCGTCGTCGCCTGCGGAGCCGTCCCCGCCGGCGTCACCGTCGTCCGGCGCCGGCCCCGTCGTCGGCACGGGGTCGCTCGTCGGCACGGGGTCGCTCGTCGGCGCGGGGCTCGGCGCGGGCCCCCCGTCGTCCGGGCCGACGACGATCGCCACGCCGGTCGACGGGTCGCCGCCGTCCGGGTCGGTCGGCGAGGTCGCCGTCGCCACGTTCACCACGTCGGAGCCGTCCCCCTGGTACGCGGGGTCGAGCTCGGCGCGGATCCGGAAGTCCAGGGTTTCCCCGACCTCGAGCGCCACGTCCGAGCTGCACGTCACCCGCTGCCCCTCGGCCGTGCACCCGTCGTCGGAGCCCACGAACCGCATGGCCTGGGGCAGGTCGTCGACCGCCCCGACCTGCTGCGCCACCGACGGCCCCCGGTTCCTCGCCGTCACGAGGTACTCGACCTCGTCACCGGGCCGTACGGTCGACGGCGACACCGACTTGTCCGTCTCGACGTCGGCGGTGATCACCGGTGCCGCCACGGTGGTGGTCGCCCGGGAGGCGTTGTCGGCCTCGTTCGTGTCGGACAACGAGGTCGGCGGGGCGATGGTCGCCGTGCTCTCCAGCGCTCCGGACGTGCCCTCGGCCACCCGGCCCTCGATCGTGACGACGGCAGAACCCCCTCGGGGCAACGACAGGTCGGTCGCGACGTCACCGGTGCCCGACCCGGTGACGCAGGTGGAGCCGTCCGCAGCCGCGCAGGTCCAGGTGACGTCCTCGATGCCGTCGGGGACGTCGACCTGCAGCGGGCTCGGGTCGGCGGCGTTCGGGCCGGGGTTCCGCGCCGTCACGGTGTAGCGGAGCGGTTCGCCCGCCGTCGCGGTCGCGGGCAGGTCGTGCTCGACGGACAGGTCCGCCGGCTTCCAGACCCGGAGCGCGTCGACCTCGTGCTTGTCGACGTGGCTGCCGGTGGCCCCGGCGAACCCGAGGCGCAGCGTGCTCGGCAGCGAGGCCTGGCCGTCGCCGTGCAGCGGGACCGAGTCGAGCACGGTGCGCATGGTCGAGCCGACCTGCAGCCGGACGGTGACCGCGAGCCCGCCGTCGTCGTCGGGCAGCAGGGTGATGCGGACCGTGCGGGGCGTGGAACCGGCCGTCACGGTGCCACCCGGTGCCGCGGCTCCGGCGACGTACCGGTAGCCCTCGGTCCCGTTGCCCGAGCCCCGGACCACCACGTGGTCGGGCTGTGCTCCGGGACCGGACCCGTTGATGCGTGACGAGAAGTTGCCGTAGTGGTCGATCGCGACGGCCGCGAAACCCCCGGGGACCCCCGGCAGGTCGCACGCCCGGCCGCCGCCCTCGGTGGCCTCTTTCCGGCAGGCGTACCCGAGCCCGGCGCCGAAGGACCCGACGCCCTGCGCCGCGGCGCCGTCGGCCAGGTACAGCAGCAGCCCGTCCGCCCCGGGGTCGTCCTTCTCGGTGTGCATCGCGTACGTGAACTCGATCTCGAGACCGGTGTCCGACGGGAACGTGTCGTTCGTCGACCACGCTCCCGCCTGGTTCCGGACGTCGTCGGTGAGCCGCAGTCGGCCGCCCGACACCGTGGCGTCCCCGTGCAGGGCGCCGCCGGACGCACTGGAGAACTGGTTGACGTACGGGAAGTCGAGGGCTGCCGCACTCGACCCGGACGGCAGGACCGCGGGCGCCGCGAGCACACCGATCGCGGTCAGCGTGGCGCAGGCCGCAGCGAGGCGGCGGACGGCCCGCGACCGGAACGACCGCCGGTCGCGGGAAGGAGCTGGGGCCTTGGCTGGAGCTGGTGCTGGTGCAGGTGCAGTGGGATCTGTCATGCCCCGATGCTCGCGACCGGGACGTCACCCCCGGGCGGCGGCGGGACGATCTGTGGAACGCCCCCACGGGCCTCCGGGCTGTGGAGGAAGAACGACGCAAGCGGAACGCTCAGGCCAGCCACACCGTCGTCTCACCAGGCAGCAGCCCCGCCGCGACCTCGTCGAGCGACCCGGACGCGACGACGACCGTCCCGGCAGGCAGCGGCACCGGCGCGGTGCCGAAGTTCGTGACCGACCGCCAGCCGTCGTGCCGGGCGAACGCCACGACCTCCGAGCCGGACTCCAGCCACGTCAGCGCCTCCCCCTGCTGCAGCCGACGCCGTGCGGCCAACGCCCGGCGGTACAGCGACAGGGTCGACCCGGGATCGCCGTCCTCGGCCTCGACCGACGACTCCCCGAAGTCCTGCGGCTGGGGCAGGTGCGGTGCGACGTCCCCGAAGCCGAACGACGGCCCGGAGCGCGTCCACGGGATCGGCACGCGGCAGCCGTCCCGGCCCTTCACGGTGTGCCCGGTGCGGAGCCACTTCGGGTCCTGCAGCAGGTCGCGCGGGATCGCGGCGGCCTCGTGCAGCCCGAGCTCCTCGCCCTGGTAGACGTACGAGGACCCCGGCAGTGCCAGCACCAGCAGCGTCGCCGCGCGTGCCCGACGGAGCCCCCGTGCACGGTCGAGCTCCGGCGTCGTGCCGTCCGTCATGAGCCAGGCGTCGGTGTCGGTGCCGTCCGGCAGGCCGTACCGGGTGGGGTGCCGCACGACGTCGTGGTTCGACAGCACCCAGGTGCTCGAGGCACCCGACTGCTCCGCGGCGGCCAGGTTCCGCTCGATGATCTGACGGAAGGCGTCCGGCTCGAACGGGGCCTCGAGCAGGTCGAAGTTGAAGGCCTGCCCGAGCTCCGTCGGCCGGGCGTACAGGACACGGCGCGGTGCAGGGGCCCAGGCCTCGGCGACCGCGGCACGGGGCGGCTCGTACTCGTCGAGCACCCGACGCCAGGTGGCGAAGATCTCGTGCACCTCGTCGCGGTCGTACAGCGGGTCGGAGCCGTCGAGCGGGAGGTCCTGCTCGTTCGACGGCCGGTACGGGGTCGACAGGTCCTTCGCCAGCCCGTGCGCGACGTCCACCCGGAACCCGTCGACGCCGCGGTCCGACCAGAAGCGCAGCGTGTCCTCGAAGTCGGCGCGGACCTCGGGGTTCGACCAGTCCAGGTCGGGCTGCTCGGGTGCGAACAGGTGCAGGTACCACTGCCCGTCGGGCACCCGGGTCCACGCGCTGCCGCCGAAGTTCGACACCCAGTCGCTGGGCGGCAGTTCCCCGGAGGCACCGGAGCCCTCACGGAACACGTACCGCGCACGCTCGGCCGACCCCGGCGCGGACGCCAGTGCGGCCCGGAACCACTCGTGCTGGTCGGAGGTGTGGTTCGGCACGATGTCGACGATGACCTTCAGGTCGTGCTCGTGGGCGGCCCGGACCAGCGCGTCCAGGTCGTCGAGGGACCCGAGCTTCGGGTCGACGGCACGGTAGTCGGCGACGTCGTAGCCCCCGTCGGCGAGCGGCGACGGGAAGAACGGGGAGAGCCACAGCGCGTCGACGCCGAGCGACGCCAGGTACGGCACCCGGCTCGTGATGCCCGCGACGTCACCGAGTCCGTCGCCGTCGGTGTCGGCGAAGCTGCGCGGGTAGACCTGGTAGACGACGGCATCGCGCCACCAGGTCGGGTCGGTGGTTCGTGGCGTGCTGGCCGGGGTCCGAAGCGTGGTCACGTCGCCACCGTACCCAGGGGGCTGGGAATAGCGCCCCGTACGATCGCATTGGTTGTCGCTGACACCTTTCCGTCCAGCAACAGCATCCCGCAACAGAAGGAGCTCCATGACGAACGTCCTCGTCCTCGTCGGCAGCCTGCGCGCCGACTCCATCAACCGCAAGCTCGCCGAGGCCGCCGCGCACCACGCGCCGGAGGGCATCGAGCTGCACACCTTCGACGGCATCGTCGACCTGCCGTTCTACAACGAGGACATCGACGGCGACACCCCGCCCGCCGCTGCCGTCTCCTTCCGCGACGCCGTCGCCGCCTCGGACGCCGTCCTGCTGATCACCCCCGAGTACAACGGCACCATCCCCGCCGTCCTGAAGAACGCGCTCGACTGGGGTTCGCGTCCGTTCGGCGCCTCACCGCTGTCCGGCAAGCCCCTCGCCGTGATCGGCTCGGCGTTCGGCCAGTACGGCGGCGTCTGGGCGCACGACGACGCCCGCAAGGCGGCCGGCATCGCCGGCGCGAAGGTCCTGGAGGACGTCAAGGTCGCCATCCCGCAGTCGGTCGTCCGCTTCGCGGAGACCCACCCGCGCGAGGACGCCGAGGTCACGACGCTCGTGCAGGGCGCGCTCACCGCGCTCGCCGAGGCCGCAGCCGGCACGGACGAGCAGGCAGCCGCGTAACGCGACCGACAGTCGGACAGGAGGCCCGTGGCGACCCCGCCACGGGCCTCCTGTCCGTCAGGTGGGGACGCGTCGGACGGTGCGAACGCATCGGTCACCGCAGAACCCGGGAGTTCGCTAGACGGCCGAGATACGAGACGGGTTACCCTGAACGCCATGTCCACGCAGGAGATCACCGAGGCGTCCGGGTACTGGTTCCCGGACGACGACGCGACCCAACGCGGGGTCGCCGTGCTGAACGCCCTGCGCCGGTACCGATCCGCGGAGACGGCCATGCGCCGCCGGACCCGTGACTCGATGGGCATGGGCGAGACCGACCTGCTCGCCGTGCGCTTCCTGCTGCAGGCGCAGCGCTCCGGCACGACCGTGAGCCCGAAGGACCTCGCCGCGTACCTCAAGATCTCGTCGGCCTCGACGACCATCCTCATCGACCGCCTGGTCAAGTCGAACCACGTGCGTCGCGACCCGCACCCCACCGACCGCCGGGCCCTCGTCATCACGCCGACGACCGAGACCGACGACGAGGTCCGCGCCACACTCGGCGTGATGCACCGCCGGATGATGTCGATCGCCGAGGGGCTCCCCGCGTCCGAGGCGCGGATCGTCGCCGACTTCCTGGAGCGGATGCGCGACGCGGTCGACCAGGTCGACCCCGCGCCGTCGCACTGAGCAGCACCGCGCCGGACTGCCTCGGGGGACGCTGCCTCCGAGCGCACTGAGAACGTGCACTGCGGCACCGCGTAGACCGGAACGGTCACACCGACGCGAAAGGAGCCACAACCATGCACGCTTCGGACAAGATGGCCAAGAACCTCCAGGCGGTCCTCGTGGACCTCATCGACCTGCACCTGCAGGGCAAGCAGGCCCACTGGAACATCCTGGGCACCAACTTCCGCGACCTCCACCTGCAGCTCGACGAGATCGTCGACGCGGCCCGTGAGTTCGCCGACGACACCGCCGAGCGCATGCGCGCGCTGTACCTCGTGCCGGACGGCCGCTCGGCGACCGTCTCCGCGGGCAGCCACCTCGACGCGTTCCCCTCGGGCGAGATCACCACGCACGACGCCATCGACCAGGTCACGCTCCGGCTGTACCAGGCGACGGGCACCATGCGCGACGTCCACGACGAGGTCGACGACGAGGACCCGACGACCGCGGACCTGCTCCACGGCTTCATCGAGCGCCTCGAGCAGCTCGCGTGGATGGTCTCCGCCGAGAACCGCGCTCCCAGCACCCCGCTGGCCTCCGCCACCACGCCCGCCGTCGCCGACGCGTCGGCACACGCGTAGGGGCCCGGGTGGACCTCGGTATCCAGGGCAAGACCGCACTCGTCTTCGGCGGCGACTCCGGCATCGGCTGGAACACGGCACGCATCCTCCTGGCGGAGGGTGCGACCGTGGTCGTCACCGACATCGATCAGAGCCGTCTGGACACCAGTGCGGACCAGCTCGAGGCGCCGCTCGGCAAGCTGCACGCCTTCGCCGCCGACGTCCGGAGCGCCGAGAGCCTCGCCGGCCTGCACGAGAAGGTGCGTGCAGCGGTCGGCGAGATCGACATCCTGGTGCAGTCCTCGGGTGTCACCGGCGCCCAGGGCATGTTCCACGAGATCGACGAGGCCGGGTGGGCGGAGACGATCGACATCGACCTGATGGGGCCGGTGCGGATCACCCGCGAGTTCATCGGCGACCTGCGACAGGGCGGCTGGGGACGCATCGTCTACCTGGTGTCCGAGGACGCCTCGCAGCCGTACGACGACGAACTGCCCTACTGCGCCGCCAAGGCCGGGGTGCTCTCGTTCGCGAAGGGCCTGTCCCGCTCCTACGCCTCCGAGGGTCTGCTGGTGAACACGGTCTCCCCCGCGTTCATCCACACGCCGATGACCGACGCGATGATGGACAAGCGGGCGAAGCAGCGCGGGACCTCGTTCGACGAGGCCATCGGCAGCTTCCTCGACGAGGAGCGGCCGTACATGGAGCTCAAGCGACGCGGCGAGCCGGAAGAGGTCGCGAACGTCGTGGCCTTCCTGTGCTCGGACCTGGCCAGCTTCGTGAACGGCGCCAACTACCGGGTCGACTCCGGCTCGGTCGCCACGATCTGATCGTGGCACCACAGCACCGCCAGGAGGCGTCATGACCGACTTCCGCTACCTCATCGTCGGCGGCGGGATGGTCGCCGACGCCGCTGCCCGTGGCATCCGCGAGCTCGACACCGACGGGTCGATCGGCATCCTCAGTGAGGACGTCGACCGGCCGTACGCCCGGCCCGCGCTGTCGAAGAAGCTCTGGACCGACCCGGACTTCAGCTGGGACGACAAGGTCGACCTGCACACCGAGGAGACCGGGGCACAGTTCGTCCTGGGCGCCGCGGTGACCGCGATCGACCGTGCCGCGAAGACCGTCACGACGGCCGACGGCGCGACCCACGGCTACGAGCGGCTCCTGCTCGCGACCGGCGGGAAGCCCCGCGGGTTGCCGGGGCTGCCCCCGTCGGCACGCGTGCTCGACTACCGCAGCGCGTCGGACTACCGACGGCTGCGCGAACTCGCGGACGCCGGGGCGCACGTCGCCGTCGTCGGCGGCGGGTACATCGGCCAGGAGATCACGGCGGGCATCGTGCAGAACGGCGCGCGCGTCACACTGGTCGACCCGGACGAGGTCGTCGGCGGCCGGATGTTCCCGGAGGACCTGGCCCGGGCGTTCCAGCAGCGCTTCGTCGACCACGGCGTCGAGCTCCGCACCGGCCGCCGGGTGTCCGAGGGCACCGAGACGGCGGACGGCGTGCGGCTGACGCTCGACGACGGCTCCGTGGTCGAGGCCGACGCGGTCGTCGCCGGGCTCGGCATCGAACCTGCGACGCAGCTCGCCGCCGACGCCGGACTCACCGTCCGCGACGGCATCGTGGTCAGCTCCACCCTGCTCACCGACGACGACTCCGTGTTCGCCGCCGGTGACGTCGCCGAGTACCCGGACCGGATCCTCGGCACCCGCCGGGTGGAGCACGTCGACAACGCCCAGCAGCAGGGTCGGCAGGCAGGCCGCAACCTGGCCGACGCCGACGAGACCTACGACCACACGCCGATGTTCTACTCCGACGTCTTCGACATGGGGTACGAGGCCGTGGGGCAGGTCAGCTCGAAGCTGCGCACGGTCGAGGACTGGCAGGACCCCACCGTGACCGGGGTCGTCTACTACCTGGACGACGACGACACGGTCCGGGGCGTGCTGCTCTGGAACGTGTGGGACAAGACCGACGAGGCCCGCACGGTCCTCGCCGAGGCGAACGCGCTGACGCCCGACATGCTGCCGGGCCGCATCACGCCCTGACCGTTCACCCGTCGCGGTGGTCGCGACCGCCTGGAGGCCCGGTGCCGGTCCGTCGGACCGGCGCCGGGCCTCCAGGCGGTCAGCCGGACACCGTGGCGGACGCTGGTCCGACCGTGCTCGCTGCTCCGGCCGCGCTCGCTACTTCGACTCCGGCGCGACCTCGTCGACGACCGCTCGGCGGTCCGCCGGGTCGACCGGCAGGTCGTCGCCGTCCGCCATCGCGACGGCGTGCGCGGACTTGGCTGCCTCGAGCGTCTCGTCGTCGTTCCGAGCCATCCCGAACAGCTCGATGAACCGCGACTTCACCAGCAGCCAGGCGTCACCGGGGCCGAGCCGGGCCAGGTCCGACGACGTCGAGTCGTCGCGCACCCGCTGCAGCGACGACACGCCCCGGTCGGGGATCCGGCGGTCGACGTGCGCCACCGCGAGCCGCGCGACCGCGTCGGCCTGTGCGTGCATGACCGAGTGCGCGCCGTCGACGACCTCGCGGAGGACCGCGTACGGGAACACCCGCGCCAGCCGACGGACCCAGTCCCGCGGCACCATCGCGTCGTGCTCGCCGCGGACGATCAGGGTGCGGGCCTGCACGTGGGCGGCGCGCTCCTCGATCGGGAACGCGATCATCCGCGGCAGGACCTTCCGGAACCAGTGCCAGCCGCACAGT
This sequence comes from Curtobacterium sp. BRB10, assembly GCF_031844325.1. Lineage (NCBI taxonomy): Bacteria > Bacillati > Actinomycetota > Actinomycetes > Micrococcales > Microbacteriaceae > Curtobacterium > Curtobacterium sp. BRB10. Next base: position 6,962 of record NZ_JAUZVA010000005.1, on the reverse strand, counting down.
GCGTACGCCGTGACGGCGTGCCAGCGGACGGCGGACGGCTCGTGCAGCGCCGACCGCAGGAAGCGGAAGGCCGACTGCCGGGCGGTCCGCGCACGGGAGTCGACGACCGGGCTGATGAGCACGAGGTCGGAGATCCCGGGCCTGCGGGCGGCGACCTCGGTCACGACCTGGGTCCCCATCGAGTGCCCGACCAGGACGGGGTCCTCGAGCCCGAGGTCGTCGACGACCCGCTCGACCGCGTCGGCGTAGCGCTCGATCGTGACCTTCCCGCGGAACCGCGGGACGCCGGCGAACCCCGGCAGGTCGAGCGCGTGCACCGGGCCGTTCTCGTTGAGGTGCGGGGCGAGCCGCTCGTAGTAGGTCGACGCGATGCCGAGCCCCGCGACGAGCACGAAGGCCCGTGCGCCGGGCGCACCGATCGAGCTCACCCGGACGTAGGTGCCGTCGACGGCGACCCGGTCGACCTGCACCGTGACGTCGGCGTCCTCGGCCTGGGCGAGCTCGCCGGCCGGGTCCGGCCGGGGTGCCTGGCGTTCGTCGTCCACGTGGGTCTCCTCCGGTCGGGCGGTCGCCCAGGATACCCGGCCGCCGTCCTCCCGGGCGGTGACGACGTGCTCAGCCGCTGAAGGTGTTCGCGGGGAACCCGTGCACCGTCGTCGGGACCGCGAAGACCGCACCGGACCGCGGTGCCTGCTCCAGGTCCTGCTCGGTGAGGTTCTCGCGGGCCGTCCCGACGAAGAGCGTCGACATGTCCGGCCCGCCGAACGCCACCGACGTCGGGTTGGCGACGGGGAGCTCGACCGTCTCCAGGTGGGAGCCGTCGGGCCCGTAGCGCTCGACGCGGGAGCCGCCGTAGACCGCGCTCCAGAAGCAGCCCTCGTCGTCGCGGACCAGGCCGTCGTGCGGCTGGCCGACGATGAACGGCTCGAGTTCGCCGAGCTCGCCGTCCGGGCCGTACGACCCGCGGAAGACCGTCGAGGCACTGGTGTCGGTGACGTACATCGTGCTGCCGTCCTCCGACCACTCCATGCCGTTCGTCACGCCGAAGCCGCCGCGGAGCACCCGGGTGGTGCCGTCGGCCTCGATCGAGTAGAGCGCGGCGTCGGGTTCGCCGGTCGTCACGTTCATGCTGCCGACCAGGAACCGGCCGAACGGGTCGCACTTGCCCTCGTTGAACCGGTTGCCCGAGGTGCTGTGGGTGACGCGGGCGATCTCGCGCTCCACGGAACCCTGCTCGTCCGTCACCACGACGGTGTCGCCGAGGGCCGCGACGAACCCGCCGGAGGCCCGGGGCTGGAAGCTCGCCAGCGGGGGCGGTAGCGGCACGCTCGAGCGCACGGTGCCGTCGGCCTCGGCGGTGTTGAGGGTGCCGAGGGTGATGTCCGCCCACCGGAGCAGCTGTGCCGACGGGTCCCAGACGATGCTCTCGGCGAGGACCGCTCGGGCGTCGGCGAAGACGGTCGCGGGGCCGGTCGTGGCGTTGGTGCTCATCGACCCCGTCTACCGCGGGAGCGGTCCGTGCTCGCTCAGGCGTGGCGGCGCGGCGGCGGCGCGCGGCGCGAGGGTCCGCGCCGGTCCCGCCGGTCCCGCCGTCTCGCCGGGCGGGTCAGAGGCGGGCGAACCGCGCGCGGAAGAAGCTGTAGACGCCGAAGGCCAGGAACCCGATGCCGATCGCGACGAGGACGAACACCCCACCGGGCATGCTCCGCACGGCGTCGAACGCGGCGTCGAGGCCGGTGGCCTGGTCGGGGTCGCTCTGCAGCCCCGCGACGGCGATGAGCACGCCCACGATGACCACGGCGATCCCCTTGCCGACGTACCCGACGACGCCGAGCACGGTGACCACACGGTCGAGCTGACCCGACGGTCGTGTGATCTGCTTGTGGAACGACCGGCGGCAGCCGATCACCACGAGGCCGATGCCGACCGCGACGGCGATCGCCCCGGCGAGGAGCAGCACGAACACCCCGCCGGGCGTCGCCAGGGTCTTCGCCGCGGCACTCTGCGACGAGCTGCTCGAGCTCGACCCGGCACCGAGCGCGTACGAGGCGGCCGAGTACGCGATCACGCCGTAGACCACGGCCTTCGCGACGTCCTTCAGCCGGGCGAGCCACCCCCGGGTGGTGTCGGAACGGCCGCCGACGATCGCCTCGACGATCAGGCGCACGGTGAGTGCGGCCGTGCCGACGGCGATCAGCCAGAGCAGGAACACCCCGCCGGGGACCGCGGCGATCTGCTGCAACGCACCGGACTGGTCCGTCTCGCCGCCGGAGGACGCGTTGCCGATCCCGAGCAGGATCGCCAGGTACCCGATCAGCAGGTGGACGATGCCGCTGCCGACGAACCCGGCGCGCGCCGTGACCTCGAACCACCGGCTGTCGGCTGCTCGCCGGACCTGTCGTCCGGTCTCCCGTGCTGCGTGCTCCGCCGTGTCGCTCATCTCGTCAAGCGTGCCCGACGTGAGCCGTCCTGTCCGGGCCGCGCCGGGCCGTGGTGCCGCCCCGCACCGGACGGGAGGCCCGTGGCGCGCGGCCACGGGCCTCCCCTTCGTCGGTGGACGCGTCTCAGTCGCCCTTCACGTTGACGACCTGCCGCAGCGTGTGCCGGATGGACACCAGGTCCGACGCATCGGCCATCACCTGGTCGATCGGCTTGTACGCCGCCGGGATCTCGTCGAGGAACGCGTCGGTGTCGCGGTACTCGATGCCGGCCATCGCCTCGCGCAGCTGCTCGTGGGTGAAGGTCCGCCGGGCAGCGCTCCGCGAGAACAGCCGGCCGGCACCGTGCGGGGACGACTCGAGCGAGGGCTTGTTGCCGAGTCCCTCGACCACGTACGAGGCCGTGCCCATCGACCCCGGGATCAGCCCGGGCTGCCCGGCCTTCGCCTGGATCGCCCCCTTGCGCGAGACCCACACGGACTTGCCCCAGTGCGTCTCACGCTGCGTGAAGTTGTGGTGGCAGTTGATCCGCTCCTGCTCGTCGACGGGCGTGCCCACGGCCTCGGACAGCTGCCGGACGACGCGGTCCATCATCTCCTCGCGGTTGAGCAGGGCGAAGTGCTGGGCCCAGCGCAGCTCGGCGACGTACCGGTCGAACTCCGGCGTGCCCTCGACCAGGTAGGCCAGGTCGGGGTCGGCCAACTCGATCCACCAGCGCTCCATCATCCGCTTGGCGACCGTGATGTGGCGCTGCGCGATCTTGTTGCCGACGCCTCGCGACCCGGAGTGCAGGAAGAGCCAGACCCGGTCCTGCTCGTCGAGGGAGACCTCGATGAAGTGGTTGCCGGAACCGAGCGTGCCGAGCTGGTTGCGCCAGCCGCCGTGCACACCGTCCGGGTCGAACCCGGCGGTCTCGGCCATCGCCTCGAGCTCCGCGATGCGCGGCGCAGCGGTCGCGACGATCTTCCGGTTCGACGCTCCGGCCGACAGCGGGATCGCGCGCTCGATCTGCTCGCGCAGCCCCTGCAGGTCGCCGGGCAGGTCCGCGGCGGTGAACTGCGTCCGGACCGCGATCATGCCGCAGCCGATGTCCACGCCGACGGCCGCCGGCATGATCGCGCCGAGGGTCGGGATGACGGATCCGACGGTGGCCCCGAGGCCGAGGTGCGCGTCGGGCATGAGGGCCAGGTGCGGGAACACGAACGGCATGCGCGCGGTCGTGCGGGCCTGCTGCTCGGTGTTGTCCTCGAGCATCGAGGCCCAGCTGAGCAATCGGTCGTTGATCTTCTTCATGGAGTCGTCTCGCTTTCGTGACGGTCGAGGTGACGGTCCGAGACGGTCGTACGCCGGGCCTCCTGGTCGTCGCCGGTCGTGGCGGACGGAAGGAGGCGGAGATGACGAACGCCCCGGGCCGGGTGGGCACGGGGCGTCGTGGGACGTCGCGTGCCTACGCGGGATAGCTGGAGGACCACTGCTGCTCGGACAGCACGGCGGTCGCGGCGAGCTGGAGCTCGACGCGTTCCTCGTTGTGCTGCACGGCGCGCATGCGCGGTCCTTCCGGTGTGCCCGGGACGGGCGGTCTGCCGATCGGCAGGAGGACGACGCTAGTGCGACACGCCCGGGATGCGCAAGTCGCGCGGGCGTGTCGGCCTGGAGGCCCGGGGTGCGTCCGCCACGAGGGGTACGTCCGCCTGATGGTCGCCGCCGGGGCCGGGGCAGGCTGGACGCATGACCGAGCGCACGCGAGACACCCCCGACGCGACCGAGAACGAGGAACGGACCAACGGGTACGTCCCGCTCCGTTCGTACGGCGCGATCGGCGACGGGCGGACGGTCGCCCTCATCGCGCTCGACGGCCGGATCGACTGGCTGCCGATCCCGTCGATGGACTCACCGCCGGTGTTCGCGAGCATCCTCGACGCGGAGCACGGCGGGCACGTCGCGCTGCGGCCGGTGGACGACCAGGCGCAGGCGTCCCGCGCCTACCTGCCGGGCACGAACGTGCTCGTGACGACCTGGACGACCCCGTCCGGCACCGCCACCGTGACCGACGCCATGGTCACCGGTGTGGCCGGACGCCTGCCGTGGGCCGAGATCGGCCGCTGCGTGCAGGGGGTCGACGGTTCGGTCGAGATGGAGTGGGCGGTCGTGCCCGGCACGATCCTGAACACCGCGGAACCGCGCCGACTCGACACCGCGAACGGCACGGTGATCGGCGTCGACGGCGTGACCATCGCGATCGTCGAGCAGGGCTTCGAACCGGTGCACGACGACGGGGCCCGGTTCTCGGGGCGGTTCTCGACGACCGAGGGCTCGAAGTCGATCCTGACCATCGTCGGCACGTACGACGAACCGATCTTCCTGCCCGAGCCGGAGCGGACCCTCGAAGGGGTCGACCGCACGATCGAGAACTGGTCGACCTGGTCGAAGGAGTTCAGCTACGACGGCCCGTGGTCGGACGCCGTCCAGCGCAGCGCCCTCGCCCTGAAGCTCCTGATCTTCGCCCCCACCGGCGCCATCGCCGCGGCGCCGACGACGAGCCTGCCCGAGGACCGCACCGGTGGGAAGAACTGGGACTACCGGTTCGCCTGGGTGCGCGACCTGGCGTACACGGTGCACGCACTCACCCGTTTCGGCCTGCGCGAGGAGACCCACGCCGCCGTGTCGTGGGTGATGCGCACGATCGCCGAGCACGACGAGACGATGCCGATCTTCTACGGACTCGACGGGACCAAGAGCGACGCCGTCGAGGAGCGCGACGTCCCGGGCTGGAACGGCATCGGACCGGTCACGATCGGCAACCGAGCCGGCGACCAGCTGCAGCTCGGGGTCTGGGGCGACGTGTTCGAGATCATGCGGCAGTACGTCCGGGCCGGCAACGTGCTCGACCGCAAGACGGCTTCGGTGCTGCAGGGGCTGGCCGACGACGCGTGCCACCGGTGGCCGGAAGCAGACTCGGGCATGTGGGAGCTGCAGGAGGCGCAGCACTACACGACGAGCAAGATCGGCTGCTGGCAGGCGCTCGACGCCGCCGTCGAACTGCACGACGCGGGGATGATCGACGGACCGTGCGAGAAGTGGATCGAGAACCGTGAGCTCATCGAGGACTGGGTCGCCGAGCACGGGTGGAACGAGGAACTCGGCCACTACGTCATGTACCCGGGCACCGATGCCCTCGACTGCTCGATCCTGCTGCACGCGATGTCGGCGTTCGACCGCGGGCCGCGGATGGAGTCCACGATCCGGGCCATCGAGGAGCAGCTGCAGCACGGGCCGCTCGTCTACCGGTACTCCGGCATGGAGGACGAGGAGTCGCCGTTCGTGGCGTGCTCGTTCTGGCTCGCGGCCGCGCTCGCGTGTGTCGGACGCATCGACGACGCGAAGCAGCTGATGGACGACATGGTCGCGCAGGCGAACGACGTCGGCCTGTTCAGCGAGATGCTCAGTGCCGTCGACGGGGACTTCATGGGCAACATCCCGCAGGGGCTGTCGCACCTGGCGCTCATCCAGGCCGCGCTGACCATCGAAGAGGTCGCGTCGGAGTCCTGACCGGGCTGGACGACCCGTCGGGGGTGCGGGGCATCATGGTCTGACGATGAACGACGTCGATGCACGGATGGACCGGCTCCGCAGGGCCGCCCGCTACCGCTACCAGCAACTCGTCGACCAGGAGATCGAGCGGGGGTCGCTCGATCCGGACGAGGTGCGGTCGGAACGTGAGGAACGTCGGCTGCTCAAGGCCGCCGACGTCGCCGCCCACGCCCGGGCCCAGATCGAGGAGGCCGAGCGCCGGGGGGTCTTCGAGGGCAACCCCTACCACGGCAAGCCGCTGCCGGGCCTCGACGGGCAGCACGATCCGGACTGGTGGATCAAGTCGAAGATCGAGCGTGAGGACATCCGGGGCATCGCGCCGCCGGCCCTGGCGCTCCGCACCGAGGACGCCGAACTCGACGACGCTCTCGACGCGCTGTCACTGGAGTCCGACGTCCGAGACGTCCTGGTGGACTTCAACGCGCGGGTGAAGGAGGCCCGGCGGCAGCTGCTCGGCGGCCCGCCGGTCGTGACGCCGATGCGCGACGTCGAGGCCGAAGTGCTCGCCTGGCGGGAGCGCCGCGAGGTGCGCATGGCTTCGGCCGCGCGGGCTGCGGAGCATGCGCGGCTCGAGCCGAAGCCGCGCCGGTGGTGGCGGCGCGGCTGAGCGGTGGCGCGGTGGCGCGGTGCGGTCCGGTCGGAGCTCGCGCTGAACGACGGTTCACGCGAACGCGACCGCGTGAGGTGTCGCCCAGCCCGTGACGACGGCGGCCGCCGGCCCGACGTCCGCACACGACGCTCGTTCTTTCCCATCACGCGCGCGTTGGTTCGCAAGAACGGGCGTACCTGGTCGAAAGAACCCACCAGGTACGCGCGGTCTCACCAGGTACGCCCGGTTCCGCTCGACGCTTGACGCACAACGCAGGTCAGCCCGGACCGCGCTGCTGCGTGGTCCGGGCCGATGGTGGTGGTGCGGGGTGTTACTTGATCTGG